>JBIIRD010000011.1:0-99840 GCA_044341745.1 Prosthecobacter sp.
GAGGAGGTGCTTCAAACGGCGGCCTTGGTGCTTCGAAAACGTGGGCTGGCTGACCTTGGCTTGACGAGGGCGGACGACTTGCTGGTGATGCTCGAAAAACTCGCGGAAGCCGGCCGTGTCATTCGAAGCTGGCGTCAGGAAAGGCTGGGGGAAACGCAGACGGTTCGAATTTCCGGCTAGGTTCGACAAGAATTGCGGTGCTGTGCCGGGCTTTGGAAGTTTTCTTCGTGTCCAAGAAGCGAAATCACCGTTTTGTGAGTTGACATGATTGAATATGAGACTTAGTCGCGTTATGATTAGATGCGATTGAATCTCAGTTGCTAGCTAAACCTTGCTTTTCCTTCATGCCTCCTTCTCTTCTTGTTTCGAGCAAATCGCCCGCTGCCGACAGCCTTGTCGTTTCAACCTTGTTGCTGGCGGCAGGTAGTCTTTCCGGCCAGACGACACCCAAGCCTGCCAACAACAGCAACCCTCAGGACACTCTTGAATTGCCTGAAGTCGTGATCGAGGGGCAGCGCGACAAGGTTTACAAGGCGGACCGAGTCCAGACACCGAAGTACACCCAGCCCCTGCGTGACATTCCCCAGACGATCACCGTCGTGCCCAAGGCGGTGATCCAGGAGCGCAACGCCACCAGTCTTCGAGATGTGCTGAGGAACGTGCCTGGCATAACCATGCAGGCGGGCGAAGGCGGCGTGCCTGCCGGCGACAACATGAGCATCCGCGGCTTCAATGCACGAACGGATCTTTTTGTGGACGGCATTCGTGACTTCGGCGGCTACACCCGTGATCCCTTCAACATGGAGCAGGTGGAGGTCACCAAGGGGCCTTCCTCCTCCAACGCAGGGCGAGGCTCGACCGGCGGTTCGGTGAACATGGTTTCCAAGACACCCAGCCTTGAGAAAAAGTACTCGGCGGAGACCGGTGTCGGAACGAATGACTATTTCCGCACGACCTTGGACTTTAATCAGCCGGTGGGCGAGCACGCCGCCCTGCGGGTGAACGGGGTTTATCATGAAGCCATGACCGCAGGGCGCGGTGAGGCTGAAGATCAGCGCCAGGGCATTGCTGCATCGCTGGCCTTTGGGCTGGAGACGGACACACGTCTGACCTTGAGCTACTTCCACATGGATTCACATGGCATGCCCGACTATGGCATTCCCTGGGTTCCCGCGCCCACTGCAGGGGTTGCAACAACCTACAACAACGGACTTGGAGACAACGTCAATGATGACCCTGGAGTCGCATATGACAGCTACTTTGGGCTGAGAGACAGGGATTATGAAATCATCCGCACGGACATCGCCACCATTCAGTTCGAACATGACCTGAACGACCAGGTGAAAATCACAAACACACTTCGAGCAGGGCGGACACAGAGGGACTCAGTGATCACCGCACCGCGTTTCGCTGATGTTCAGGCAGGAGCAAATGTGACCTATGATGGAACCATCAATCGTCAGCTTCAGTCGCGTGACCAGACTGACAACATCCTGGCGGAGCAGATCAACATCATCGGCAAGTTTGAGACTGGTGTTCTTCGGCATGACCTGGTCTTCGGCGGCGAGGTCATTTGTGAGACGTCGAAGAACTTCGGCCGTAACCAGTATCCGAACTCGGCCACGCCAGTCTCGAACATTTATGACCCTGATCCCGACGACGGCTTCAACGGCGTCATTCTGCGCACCGGTGCCTACACCGAGACGCAGGCGCTTTCCTTGGCGGCATACCTCTTTGACACCATCAGCCTGGGCGATCATTGGCAGATCACCGGCGGCTTCCGCTACGATCATTTTGACGTGGACTACACGACCGTGGCTTCGGCCGGCGTGGCTCCGAACTACCGTTCTGGAGCTGAAACCAACCTTGGACGCGTGGACAACATGCTGAGCTGGCGCGCCGGCCTGGTGTTCAAGCCGGTCGAGAAAGGCAGCATCTATCTGGGTTACGGCACCTCCTTCAACCCGTCCGCCGAAGGCCTGACGCTGAACAACACCGCCACCGCCGCTAACAGCATCGACCTGGAGCCCGAGAACAACCGCACCTTGGAGCTGGGCACCAAGTGGGACCTGCTGGACAACAGGCTGCAGCTGACCGCCGCCCTCTTCCGCACCGACAAGACCAACGCCCGCACCGAGGACCCTGTAGATGGCAATGATACAGTGGTGCTTGCCGGTGAACAAAGGGTTCAGGGTGTGGAGCTCGGCATGGCCGGCAGCATCACGGATCACTGGCGCGTCATGGCGGGCTACACCTACCTCGACAGCGAGATCCTAAAATCTAACAACCCGGCTGAGGTCGGACACGAGGTCATGAACACGCCAGGGCAGAGCGTCAGCCTGTGGACCGCCTATGATCTTCCTTACGGGTTTGAAATCGGTGCGGGTCTCCAGTTCACAGACTCCCGCTTCAGTTCCAACAACAACCTTGCACGCGAGGCCCCGGGCTTCTGCCTTTTCGAGGCTATGATGGCCTATGAGGTGAACAAGAACTTCTCGCTCCGCCTGAACATCTACAACCTGACCGACGTGGAGTACATCGACCGCATTGGCGGCGGCCATTTCATTCCCGGTGCGGGTCGTTCCGCCGTGCTCACCGCCAGCATCAAGTTTTAACTCCTTCAACGCCATGTTGGTCACGATTCCTGAACTCCTTTCTCCCGAGCAGGTTGCCGAGGCACGACAGATTCTGGACGCCGCCGACTGGGTGGACGGCAGGGTCACCGCAGGCCATCAGTCGGCGCAAGCCAAGGACAACATGCAGATTCCCGAGGGCCATCCGGCGGCCAGTAGGCTTGGCGAGATGATCCTGGCCGCGCTGGCCAGAAACCCCCTGTTCCTGGCCGCTGCGCTGCCCCTGCGCATTTTTCCGCCGCTCTTCAACCGCTACTCAGGAGGTCAGTCCTTCGGCACCCATGTGGACAATGCCATCCGCCAGATTCCTGGAACACCCCTGCGCATTCGCACCGATCTCTCCGCAACGCTTTTCTTCGCCGGTCCTGAGGAGTATGACGGCGGGGAGCTTTGTGTCGAGGACACCTATGGCGTCCATCGCGTCAAGCTGCCGGCAGGCCACATGGTGCTCTATCCCTCGACCAGCCTGCACCATGTCACACCGGTCACCCGGGGGGCTCGCATCTGCTCCTTCTTCTGGCTGCAGAGCATGATCCGGGACGATGGCAGGCGTTCGCTGATGTTCGACCTTGACCTGGCCATCCAGCGCCTTGGGGGCGAGCTCAAGGGCAGCCCGGTGGCGGAGAAGACCTCCGTCCAGCTCACCGGTGTCTATCATAATCTTCTTCGCCAATGGGCGGAGATGTAAGGCGAGGAAAACCTGACCAGCCAGCACATGCGTCCCACCTTTCACCGCGTCATCTTCTGGGTCCATCTCATCACCGGTCTGGCCACCGGGTTGATCATCCTTTCCATGGCCGTCAGCGGGCTGCTCATCGCCTATGAAACCCAGATCATGGACTGGGTCGGCCGTGGGTTGAGGGCTGAACAGCCGGCCCCTGGCAGTGCTCGGCTTGGCACCGAAGAGCTGCTGCGCAGGGTGCGTGAGGCCAGGCCCGGATTTGTAGCCGGAGGCGTCACCTGGAAGGCGGATTCTGAGGCGCCGGTGACGTTGACAGCCGGTCGTGATGAAATCTGCCATGCCGACCCTTTCAGCGGCAGGCTTCTCGGGGACAAGGCCGTGGGCTGGCACGATTTCTTCCATGCCGTCACGGACTGGCATCGCTTCCTGGCGCAGACAGGGCTGGAGCGCACTGCCGGAAAGGCGGTGACAGGGGCTGGCACGCTGCTCTTCGGCGTCCTTCTGCTTTCCGGGATCTACCTTTGGTGGCCCCGCCACTGGCGTCTGTCCAACCTCCGCGCCGCTCTGCTTTTCAACCTCCGGCTGAAAGGCCGGGCACGTGACTGGAACTGGCACAACGTCGTGGGCTTCTGGAGCGCTGTGCCGATGCTGCTGATCATTCTCACCGGCCTTGTGATGTCCTATTCCTGGGCTAACAATCTCTTGTTCAGGCTTGCCGGAAGTGAGCCCCCGCCTCCGCGTGGTGGTCCTCCCGGGCTGTCTGCTCCTCGTGGCGAAAGGCAGGAGGGTGGCGGCCGTGAACGGGGGCGGAGACCCGAGGGTCTGGCTCAAAAGTCTGGTGCACCCGCCTTGCCGCCGCCGAACCTGGAAGGTCTGGATGAGCTTCTGGCTGAGGCCCAGTCCAGGTATCCGGACTGGCGGAGCATGAGCCTGCGCATGCCCCAGTCACCTGGTGGGCCGCTGCCGCTGATGATCGACTGCGGCGGACGCGGCCAGCCGCACCTGCGAACCATGCTGAACATCGACCTGGCTGCACGGAAGCTGCTTCCGAACGAGGACGACTTCAGTCGCCTGAACCTGGGCCGTCGGCTGCGCATGCTGGCGCGCTGGCTGCATACGGGCGAACTGTTCGGTGCTGCCGGACAGACGGTCGCCATGCTCGCCACCCTGGCGGCCATCCTGCTTGTCTGGACAGGTTTTGCGCTGGCCTGGAGACGGTTTTCAGGCGGCAGGGCCGCAGGAGGCTGATCTCTGCTTCACTTCAAGGCAGCCTGTTGAGCGTGTAGGCGCAGAGCCGGTGCCACAGGGGCTGCCCGTTCCGGGCGAGCACTTCAGGCAGTTCAAACTCATGCACATGACCGGCGCGCATGTTGCCGCACTTCACGGTCAGGCCGAGGCCGTCGTCGGAGAGCTGCCAGTCGCTGAGTTGAAGCGGCTGCGGATCGACCTCCGGACTGCCGTACTTGGCGGTCAGGGTGTAGGTGTAGCTCTGCGCCTTGACCTGGGACCAGTCGGCGGGTTTCAGCGGGTGAGTGAAGGTGAAGCGGAAGCCGCCCGGGATGGCTTCGAGCTTCTGGATTTCGAGCGGCACCTTGCCAGTCGGCACCAGCCTCTGCAGGCCGAAGGACTTGCTTCCGTAGCTGTTCCAGCCCCGGTTGCTCTGGCCGATGATCATGGAGCCGTCAGGCAGGAAGTTGAGAGTCAGCACCGCGCTCTGCAGGCCGCTGACAAAGGGGAAGCAGGCGCCCTGGTATTCGCCGCCGACCTTTTCCAGAAACACCCGATTGACTCCTGAGAGCACGAATTCACCGATGAACATCTGCTTTTCAAAAGGGCCGAATCTGCCGCCTGTGAGGTCGCAGCGCAGGCCGGTGGTGCTCTGGCCAAACTTCACATAAGGCAGCCAGACGGCGGGCGGGCAGTAGCCGCGAATGCGGGTCACGGCCTCGGCCACGGTGAGGCCGTCCTGCATGCGGGCCGGTGGTTTCACCGGGGACTCCGGCCGCGTGGCGTCAACCAAGGATTCGGCATGGCCGAAGAAGGCTCCTTCACGGATGTGCATGACCGGGCTGGTGGGCACCCAGTTGCCCTGCTGGTCGGTTCCGAAGATGTCGCCCTCGGCGTTCAGTCCGATGCCGCAGGGACTGCGAAAACCGGCCGAGAATCCGGAGGCCGTGGTGCCGCCCTTGCGTGTGATGACGCTCCAGCCGCGCCAGAGCGGGTGTTTGGCCTCTTCGCCCGCCCCGGGCCAGGTCTTGCCCATCGAGCAGTTCAGCGTGTTGTGCATGTTGCCCTCCCGGTCAAAGACCGGGCCGTAGGCATATTCGTGGTAGGCGCCGGAGACACCCCAGCCCTTGCTTGCGGTGTGGTATTCATCCGCGCTGCCATCCTTGTTGGTGTCGCGCAGCCGCGTGACCTCGCTGCGCTGCGTCACATAGATGTCGCCGTCATGGACGTCGAGCCCGAGGATCTCGTGCATGCCGCTGGCAAACAGATGATAGCCCAGGTTCCCGACGGTCGGAGGCTCGGCGGCCGGGTTTTGAATGAGCCAGACCTCGCCCTTGCGCAGCGACACCGCGAGCCTGCCGTCGGGCAGCATCGCCAGGCCGCTGGCCTCAAAGTTGACGCCGGCGGGCGTCTCCAGGGTGACGGTGCGGTAGTATTCGGACTGCTCCTGGGCGTGGAGCATGAGGCATGCGCCAGCCGAGATCAGGAATCCAAGAAACGCCCTTACCATGAGATGGCCTCCTTTGTTGTCTTGCCGTTGATGGTCACGATGCGCTCGAAGCCGCCGCCGGAGGGCCTCAGCGTGTCCTCCACCGTTTGCCCGTCCAGCGTGTAAAGCATGGTGGGCACTCCGTCATCCCCCATCCGGTAGCCCTGAAATTCACGTGTTCCGGCAGCAGGAGGCAGTGCATTCACGTCGGTTCCGAGCGGCTTGACAGGGAGCATCTCGCGGCTCTGCCAGTTGCTCATGGCATCCAGGAAGCGTCCCTTCCAGATGATGGCCCAGCGCACCTGGGCGGAGTCAAAGGCGGCGTTCACTCCGGCGGGGAAGCCCACGCCGATGGCATGGGTTCCGGCACCCTCAATGAAGCTGCGGAAGACGACGGGCCTGCCTGCCTTCGCGGGCTTGATCTCAAAGTCCTCATTGGAGATGAGGCCCTCGGGCAGCGGCTGGCCTTCGATCTCCTTGAGGTAGGTCCAGATGGACTCGATGTCCTTGTCGGCCGTCTTGCGGCCGATGAACATGGGCGGCATCATGGTGCCCGGCTGGGTGGCCTGAGGGTTGAGCAGCAGCTCCTTGAAATACTCGGGCTGCAGGCGCTCGACGGTGTGCGTGAGACGAATGACCGGCGGGCCGAGGGACTTGCGGTCCTTCAGGCCATGACAGCCGACGCAGGCCAGCCCCGTCATGCCGAGAAGCTTGCGGCCCAGTTCGGCGCGATGATGCTTCTCCAGGCCGCTGACGTCGATTTTCACCGGCGTTTCACGCCTGTCCGCTTCAGGAAGCAGGTCCGTCAGCATGGCTGTCTGGTCTTTGCCAAAGTCGGGCATGCGGGTGTCCATGTAGGGGCGCACGCTTCCGCCCTCGCCGAACAAAATCTTCTCCAACCAGACGCGGGTGAGCTTGCGGCCCGTGGCGTCGAGGTTCGGCGGCAGGTGGGCGAGCTCGCCCAGGGACTCGGCGCTGCCGTCGTTGCTGGTGAAGTACTGGCCGCGGGGATCCTCGGGGCCGCCCTTGCCGTCGCGGTCATGGCAGGCGTAGCAGTTCAGGCGCGTCATCCGCCAGTCCACCTTCTGCCTGGCGCTGAACGGCGGCGGGCCGCCTTTTTGGACGGCGGCGACGGCCAGCTTGAGGGCGCGTTTCTGCAGGTCGTTCAGATCGTAGCGCGGCACGCCGGTGGGCTGGGAGCCGGAGAGGCAGCCCCTGTCGGTGTTCAGTGAGGCAAGCGTCGCGTGGGAGCGTGCCTGCAGGCCGGCCTCGCCCTGGTGGCAGTTGGTGCAGCCCATGGCCTGGAAGACCTGCCTGCCTTTTGCAACGCCCTGTGGAGCGATCTTCAACGCGGCGCGTTCGGCGGCCTTTTCGGGCTGGCGACCCACATGCAGATAGGCTGCAATGTCCGCCGCCTCCTGGTCGCTCAGACGCAGGCTGGGCATTCGTCCGGCTGGCCGGTAATGCAGCGGGTTTTGCAGAAAGTGCGCCAGCGAGTTGAGGTCATAGACATCGGCAAAGGCGATGGGCACCGAGGCGTTGCCGGGCTTCTCGACCTCCATCGCCGCAGGCACCTTGGCGGGGCGGAAATCGGTGCCGGGTTCATGGCAGGCCACGCAGCCCACCTTGTGGTAAAGCTCCTTGCCATGGGCACCGTCACCGGCGGGCATCCTCGGGGTCTGCTGCTTCAGCGAGGAAAGGTATTCCACCAGCGCCTCGACGCTGGCGGCATCGCCTTCCGCGCCGGAAAACAAGCCGGGCATCTGCGTGCCTTTCTTCCGGAACTGCGGGCTGCGGATGAACAGCCAGAGCTGGTCCTGGTCCAGCCTGGAGCCGACACCTGTGAGATTGGGGCCGGGCTTGGGTGCCAGCCGTTCCTGCCAGGCCTCCGGCGCGGCATGGCAGGCGGTGCAGTTCAGCTCGGCAAGCAGCAGGTGTCCGCCATCCACCACATGCTCGTCCGGATCCTCGGGCAGGTTGAACTGGTCGAAGGTGAAGACGTGGGGATGGTTGATCGGTTCGGCCTGAAGCGGATGCGCGGTGAGTGGCGATGCGAGAAGCAAATGACCAATGACCAGGGGCCAATGACCAAGGAGCGACCAAGCACGAAGTTCCAATGAGCACATCGAATGCCGGTTCGGTTTGGTTTTTGGCATTGGGACTTCCTTGGTCATTGTGATCTGGACCTTGTCCATTTAGACGCCCATCTTCTTCCGCTCCACATCAAGCGCTGCAATCCACGGCCCAATGAAGTGGCCGCTGTCATGATAGGTGCGGCCGGAGTACATGTGCTGGTCGATGACACAGGGTTCGTTGACGTAGATCCCGCCGCAGACCTCGAGGTCGAACTTGCATTTGGCCACCGTGGCCATGCGCAGGCCCTTCACGATGTCGGCACGGGCGGGGATTTCCACGCCGTGGCAGACGCTGGCGCAGGGCTTCTTGTTCTCCCAGAACCAGCGGGTGATGCGCAGCAGGTCCTGGTCCTCGCGGATGTATTCCGGCGCACGGCCGCCGCTGAAAAAGATGCCGACGTACTCCTCGGGCTTGATGTCCTTGAAGGCGATGTCGGCGTCGATGCTGTAACCCTCCCACTCCTTGGTGATGGTCCAGCCGGGCTTCACTTCATGCAGCACCATCTGGTACTTCCGCTTTTCCGGCGCGGCGACGACGGGCTTGTAGCCGCCTTCGATCAGGCGGTAGAAGGGATAGAGGGTGTCAACGGTCTCAGTGGCGTCACCGACAATGAGGAGGACTTTGGCTTCAGGCATGGTGGAGCGGGGTGGGTGGAGGTGTGGGATGTGTCAGGAAAGCAAAATCAGAGACTGGCGACAAGCGCGTCGAGGTGATCCCTGCCGCGGATGATCTCGGCGGTGGACTCGGCCAGGGTCGGCATGATGGGGATGCCGCGCGGCGTCGGGTGCATGAAGACCTCGGTGGGCCCGGTGAAGTTCACCCCCCTGAGAGCGGCGAGCAGAGGCTTCCAGTCCAGCGGCCCGCGGCCCGGCATCTGCTGAAGCTCCTCGTCCTTGGGCATCGGCTTGGTGCAGCCCCGGCCATGCTCCCAGGCATAAAACAGCGTCATCTTGCGGTCGATGTGCCGGATGAGGCCGGCAAGCAGGCCGGGGTCCTGCGGCAGATGGTAGGGGGCGAGGGCGATGCCGATGCCGGCGATGCCGCGGATTTCATCCGCCAGCCAGCGCAGCGAGTCGGGCGTGTCGATGAGGTTGTTGACGTGGTTTTCGATGCCGATCTCCAAGCCGTTTTCAGCGGCGAGCGCGGCGTGGGGCTTCATTTTTTCCACAAAGCCCTTCACGTTGGCCTTGAGCTGTTCCGGGGTGATGTTCTTCCACTCGCCCGAACCGCCGGTGACGATGAAGCTGCCGCCGAGCTGTTTCACCAGCCGGATTTCCTCCGTGAGCTTGAAGGGGCCGAGATCGTAGCGTGTCGTGCCGCCGAAGCCGACACCGGCCTGCTTGAGCATGGCGCCAAATTTTTCGAGGCCGATGGCGTCGAGTTCCTCGCGCTGGGTGCCGTGCTTTTTCGGCCAGAGCTCGATGGCCGTGGCGCCGGTCTTGCGCACCTCGGGAAGGATGTCCGCCAGCGGCAGGCTGCCATACATGCTGGAGGCCAGCATGTAGTTCAGCTTCCAAGGAAGCGCTACGGCGCAGGCCGGTGCAGCGGCAAGCGCGGTCAGGGACTGGAGAAGTTGGCGGCGGTTCACAGGCTTATTCAAACGCCATCCGGCACCGTCCTTCATTCAGCATTCACCGGGCATGTTTTCAGGTTTTGCGGCAGTCGTTCAGGGTGCCTTGAGCTTGTCGATCAGAAACGCGGCGTTGCCCTGGTGCTTCAGGTCCGGTGCGCCGGGGTAAAACACTTCGCAATCCACGCCGAGGCTGCGGCAGTGCTCCTGGAGCTTGATGCCGTAGTTGACGGTGTGCGTGGGATCCTTCTGCGGCTGGCCGATGGCGGGCTGGTCCTTGTAATAGAGGAAAACGGGAGGGTCGTCGCGGCTCACCAGCGCATACGGCGAATACATCTGGATCCATTTCAGCACCGACTCGCGCTTCTCCAGAAACTCGGCGAAACGGGTGTCGCGCGACTTCAGGTCATTCGGGTCCATGAAGCCGAAGGCGTGGCCGCCGTAACGGCTGTTAGGCGTCCATTCCTTGAGCTGGGCGGGGTCGAGAGAGGTCTGGGCCCCGCTGACGGCGGCGCACCAGAGGCGGGTGGATTCACGGGCGACAGGATCCGGGCTGCCTGGGTCCGCCATGTCATCATGGAAGGCGAGGAAGAGGCTTGAGCAGGCGCCGGCCGAGCCGCCGCTGGCGCCGATGCGTTTCTTGTCGATGTTCCATTCGGCGGCCTTGCTGCGCACGAACTGCAGGGCCCTGGCGGCATCTTCCAGAGGCCATTTCACCGGCGGCATCACGCCGGCCAGCTGGGCCTGCCAGGAGTAGCGGTAGTTGATGGAGACCACCGAGATGCCTGCGGCGAGGCAGGCGGAAAGCTCCGCAGGATTCGCCTTGTCCCCGGCCACCCAGCCGCCGCCATGGATGAAGAACAGAAGGGGTGTGGGCCGGGCAGACTCAGCCTTGTAGAAATCGAGCACCTGGCGTTCATGCGGGCCGTAGGCCACGTTGGCCGCCGTCGGTGTCCGAAGGGCTTTGGGAATGCGTTTGGCCGTGGCTGCGGCATCTGGCGGAGCGGTCTGTGCAAGAGCTGACTGGGCGCAGAGCAGCGTCAGCAGAATGTGAAGCGGGCGGATCATGGTGTGGAGGTTGGGGGGGAGTCAGTTCTTGTTCTTTTTGGCAGCCTTCTTTTTTCCCGGCTTCTGATCCACGAGAGGCCAGTCCGGGGAGTCGGTGCGCAGGCTCTTCATGAGCTCGACGGCGCGTGCAACGAGGTCGGGATGGGAGGCCGCAACGTTGATGGACTCGGCGGCATCTTTGCCGAGGTCGTAAAGTTCGACAGGCTTGGAGGGGCCGTTGCGCACGGCCTTCCAACCGCCGAAGCGCACGGCCTGGAGGGAGGCGCCCTCATGGAGCTCCCAGTAGAAGGCCTCACGTGCGGGTGCGGATCCGCCCTTGAGCAGGGAGACGACGGAAAGCCCGTCGTGGGCCGGGCTGATTTTGGCTCCGGCGAGCTCGGCTGCCGTGGGCAGGAAATCCCAGAACGCCCAGGGCTGCTCGCACACGCGCCCGGCGGGAACCTTGCCCGGCCAGCGGGCGATACCGGCCTGGCGCAGGCCGCCTTCATAGAGGCTGCGCTTGTAGCCGCGAAGCCTTCCGCCCATGGACTGGTCGAAGAGCCTTCCGACCTCGGATTTGGGATCGAAGGAGGCGCCGTTGTCACCGGCGAAGATGACCAGGGTGTTGTCGTCGATCTTCAGTTCCTTGAGGAGGTCGAGCAGCCTGCCGACATCGCTGTCGAGCCGGGTGACCATGGCGGCATAGGTCTTCTGCAGCTGCGTCCAGGGCTTGTCCTTGTAGAGGCCGAGGTCGTCGATCTCAAACTTGCCGTGGGGCAGGGTGATGGCGTGGTAGAGGAAGAAGGGGCCCGAGGCATGGTCGCGCACCCAGTCCAGCGTGTCGCGTGCGATCAGGTCCATCGCATAGGTCTTGCCGTCGAGTTCGACCCGTCTGTCGTTGTTCCAGAGATAGGAGGGAAAGTAGCTGTGGGCGTGGCGCTGGCAGTTGTAGCCGTAGAAGTGGTCGAAGCCGAGCTTCAGGGGGCTGCCGCTGCTGTCAAACATGCCCATGCCCCACTTGCCGGTGCATGCGGTGGCATAACCCGCCTTTTGGAGCACCTGGGCGACGGTGACGGTGCCCTCCGGCAGCGGCTTCTGGCCCTCCGGCTGCATCTCACGATTGGCCCGGATGGGACAATGGCCCATGTGCAGGCCGGTCATCAACGAGGAGCGTGACGGGGCGCAGACGCTGGTGCCGGAATAGAATTGCGGAAACATCGTGCCCTCCCTGGCCATCCGGTCGAGGCTGGGCGTCTGGATCAGCTTCTGCCCGTAGCAGCCGAGGTCGCCCTGGGCGAGGTCGTCGCAGAGGATGAAGATGATGTTAGGCCGGTCTGCGGCGACGACGGCGGAGAGGCCGAGCAGGCAGGCGGACAGGAGGCCGGGGAGTGTCTTCAAAATCATGGTCGGCAGGAGTGAACGTGCCTCTGCCGCTGATCTGGCAGCCGCTTTTTCAGAACAAGCCGGCGGCCTGCACGCGTTGGTTTGCCGCCATGAAGACCTTCGCCCTTCTGTTCTGCCTTGCGGCCTCCGCCTCGCTGACCGCCCAGGAACCCCTGCGGTCGGCGCTCACGTTTCACGCCTCGTTCGACTCCGGGCTGGACGCCGACTTCAGCCTTGGAGAGAAGGTTTGTCTGATGAAGAAGGGCGGCGCCCTGGCGCCCTGCCTGCCCAATGATGAGGTGAAGCTGGACGCAGGAGGCAGGTTTGGCGGCTGTGTTTTTTATTCCAAGAAGGGCGTGACCCGCCCGCAGTTCAGCGGCGTCGGCGTGCTCGGCTACAATGACCGTGACTGGAGCGCCACGGTCTCGGTGTGGCTGCGGCTGACGCCGGACGAGGACCTGGAGCCGGGCTACTGCGATCCGGTGCAGATTGTCGGTGATGACGGCAAGAAGGGCTTCATCTTCCTGGAGTGGTCCAAGAACGAGACTCCGCGCTTCTTTCGGTATGCCATCCGGCCGCTGGTGGAGATCTGGAACCCCGGCAACGTGCAGTGGGATGAGATTCCCTTCGAGAAGCGGCCGATGGTCCAGCTGTCGAAGGCGCCGTTTTCACGCGATGCCTGGACGCATGTCGCCTTCACGCTTTCGCAGGTGAACAACAGCGGCGCAAAGCCCTCGGGCGCGCTTTACATCAACGGCAGCCGACAAGGGGCCATCGAGGGGTGGGACCTTCGTTTTGGCTGGAAGCCGGAGTCGGTGGCGCTCGTGCTCGGGGCTTCCTATGTGGGGCGGCAGGATGACCTCGCCGTGTTCAATCGCGCCCTCAGCGACGCCGAGATCAACCAGCTTTATAACCTGGATGGCGGTGTGGGCAGTCTGCGGAAATGAGCTGAGGCTCAGTCGATCCGCACGGCGGCGCAGACCATTTCGAGCACGCGCCAGAGGCCGTTGTTGCCCTGGAGGCTGCCTTCGTTGAAGCCGGTGCCGGGAGTGGGCTGCCAGCTGCTGCGGTCGCTCGTGGGCGGCGGCTGCGGGATGCGGGTCAGTTTTTCATCATACTGGCCGTCCTTGCCGCCGAGCTTGTAGATCACCAGGTCCAGCGAGGGCACGACGTAGAGGCAGAAGCCGCCGGCGCCGCTCTTCCAGAAGGCGTCCTTGGGAGCCCCGGCGACATGGCCGTCGGCGTTGTGCTCCCATTGCAGGCTGAAGGGGCAGTGCGGGTTGTAAGGCAGCCAGGTCTGGCATTTGCGGATGTAATCAGCGGGCACAAGCTGGCGGTCCTGCCATTTTCCGCCCTGGGCCAGGCAGTAGCCGAAGCGCATGACGTCGGTGGCATGCAGGGCCGTGCTGCCCGCGCCGTTGGCATGCTTCATGACCACGTCGCCGCGGTGGAGGCAGTAGTTCCAGGCGCCCCAGCCCTGGGGTTTGGCGAGACGTTCGTGGATGTAGTCCTTCAGCTCCATGCCGCTGACGTTGCGCAGCACGATGCTGGCGATGTGCGGGGAGGGGGAGGAGTAGGAGTAGCCCGCTCCAGGCTCGCACCAGAGAGGCACGCGCAGCGAGGACTCGTCGATCTCGCGGACATCCTGGCCTTTGACGGGCTTCAGCGGCTGGGGTTTGCCCAGGATCATGCCGCTGGGCGTCTGGCCCTCGCCCCAGTAGCCGCCGGTCATGCAGAGGAGCTGGCCGAGCGTGATCTTCGCCTTGCGCGGATCATCCAGGGGCAGAGCCTGGGGAAGATACTTTTCGTTAAACACCGGCGTGTCGAGGCCCTGGGGGATCTTGTCCTTGAACTCCTCGAGCATGATGCCGCAGGCGATGCTGCAGAAGCCCTTGCCGGTGGAGGCCATGTCGGGGTTGGCGTTGCGGCTGGCCTTGCCGAAGTATTTTTCAAACACCAGCCAGCCCTTGTGCACGACCAGCAGGCCGCCGTTGGCCGTGGTCTTTTCCGTGACGGTGTAGGCGGGCTCGAGCTTCACGAGGTCCATGCCCGCCTTCGCCTTCATCTCCTCGGCGGACTTTGCCTCACGCCAGCCGCCTTCACTGTCCGGCGGGGGGAAGTAGATTGAGTCGGCGGCCTGCAGGCCGAGGGTTGCGAGGCAGGCGAGGAGGAGAGCTCGATGAAACATGGTGAATGGAGTAGAGCCGTGCGGGCCTTGCACGCAACAGGCACTGACGAAGAATGAAACAGGGAGGCCTGGCAGAAACCTGCGTGAATTTCCCGCCAGGGGCCGTTAGGATTTCACGACTTTTCTCCCATGCTTCTTGCCGAACTCACCTGGCCTGATGTGGCCGCCCTGGACCGGAACACGCCCGTGGTTTTTCCAGTCGCCGCCCTGGAGCAGCACGGCAGGCACATGCCGGTCTTCACCGACTCGCTGCTGATGGGCGAGATTGCGCGCCGTGCGGAGCTTGAGCTGAGGGGCGAGGTGCTGTTCGCGCCGCTGCAGTGGCTTGGGAACTCGCATCATCACCTGGACTTCCCCGGAACGCTTTCCGCCGAACCCAGAGTTTATCTGGACCTGCTCTGCGGCCTGCTGGAGAACTCCATCGCCCACGGATTCAGGCGCCTGGTCATCCTCAACGGTCATGGCGGCAATGACGTGCCCGGGAAGCAGGCCGTGTTTGAAGTGCGCCAGAGGCATCGCGGCCGCGGCGACCTGCTGCTGCTTTTCGCGACCTACTGGAACCTGGTGGCGGATGCCTCGAAGTCGCATCCGGGCCTTCAGCAGCAGGTCATGGGGCATGCCTGCGAATGGGAGACCTCGATGGTGCTGCGGCTGAATTCGGAGCTGGTCAAAGGCCATGCCAGTGTCGGTGAGGTGCCGTTTGGCAACCCCTTTGAGCCCGCCTCGCGCGGCTGGATCATGACCGACCGCAGCCAGCCCGGCCATGTGGGTGATCCCACCCATGCAAGTGCTGAAAAGGGCGAGGCCCTGTTTCAAGCCTTCACCACCGGCACGGTGTCGATGCTGCGGCGGGTGATTGAATGGGATGGGGCAAGCTGGGAGGGATGAAGTGCATGAGGATTTCGGCATTCTTCAAAAGGATGGTCGTCACGCTTCTTGTGCTGGCGGTCGGCGCGGTCATTCTGCTGAAGGTTGTGGGGCCTGCCATCGGGGGTGTGCGTTATTCGAACAACCCTGCCGATCTGCGCAAACTGGACCTAATCAGGGGTGATTGCCTTCCGGTGATGCACGCCATTGAGGCCTACCATTCAAAAAAGGGTGTTTATCCCCGTGATTTGAGCCAGCTGAATCATTCCTTCCAGGTGTTGACCGCCAACGCCATCCAGTTTGAGGGTCATAACATCTACTACCATTCAGAATCCGGCGTTGCGTTCAGCCTTTACATCAAGGTCAGCTGGGATGCCGGGCTTCGCTACCATTCGGGAGAAGGGGAGTGGGCGTATGATCCCGGCGATGGCTCTGAAGGATTCCTGTTAACCCAATCTCCATGAACACACCCGCACGCACCTCATCCTGGAAATGGTGGATCACCGGCCTGCTGCTGCTGGCGACGACGATCAATTACATGGACCGAGTCACCCTGGCGAACGCCTCGGTGCGGGTGACGAAGGAGTTCGGGCTGAGCGAGCAGCAGTATGGCAGCCTGGAGCTTGCCTTTGGCTGGGCCTTTGCGGCCGGGTCGCTGGTCTTCGGCTTTCTGGCGGATAGGTTCCGGATCTACTGGCTGTATCCATGCGTGCTCGCCGGCTGGTCGGTGATGGGCATGATTTCAGGATGGACGGGCAGCTACACGGAGCTTCTCGTCTGCCGCACGCTGCTGGGCTTTTTCGAGGCAGGCCACTGGCCCTGTGCGCTGAAGACGACGTTTGCGGTGCTGAACGAAAAGGATCGCACGATGGGCAACAGCGTGCTGCAGAGCGGCGCGTCGGTCGGCGCGATCATCACGCCGCAGGTGATGAAGATGCTGATGACCGAGGAGCTGGGGTCCTGGCGCTCGGCCTTTGTCGTGGTGGGCGCCTTCGGGCTTGCCTGGGTGGCGGTGTGGTTTCTGATGATGCGCAACAGCGGTGTTGACGAGGCTCCGAAGCAGGCCTCCCAAGGGCCTCGCATCCCCTTGCTGGAGATTCTGATGAGCCGCAGTTTCTGGGCGCTGGCGCTGCTGATCACGGGAACCCAGACCGTCTGGCACATCTACCGGGTGTGGATGATGAAGTTCCTTCAGACAGGGCGCGGCTACACGGAGGCGGCGGCGCTGGACTTCCAGTCCGCCTACTACATCTCCACGGATGTCGGCTGCTTTCTCGCCGGCGTGATCTCGCTCTGGCTGGTGCGCAGGAAAGGCTTCAGCGCCCATGACTCTCGTCGGCGGGTCTATGCGACTGCCTGCCTGCTCACCTCCCTGAGCCTGCTGATCCCCTGGCTGGACAGGGGCTGGGGGCTGCTGGGCGTGCTGCTGATCATCGGTGCCGGGGCGCTGGCGCTGTTCCCCTGCTACTACAGCTTTGTGCAGGAGCTGTCGGCACATCATGTCGGCAGGCTCACCGGCCTGCTCAGCATGTGGGTGTGGGCGGTCACCTCGCCGCTGCATCAATTGTTCGGCTGGATCGCCGACACCACGAAGTCGTACGACCAGGGGCTGGTCATCGCAGGACTTGCCCCCTGGCTTGGCGTGGTCGCGATGAAATGGCTCTGGGTGAAAAGGGCTCCGGAAGAGGCCTGAACCTGCAAGATGCGCGGGCTGCCCGGCGACTTTTCATGACCTGCCATGAAAATGCTGCCGCCCCTCTGCCTTGTCGTTCTTCTCGCCGCGGCCTTTGCCGCCGACAAGCCCGCACCCCGGTGGCGCGCGGGGGCAGCCAGTGCGAAGATCACGCCCGAAGGCCCCATGTGGATGGCGGGCTATGCCTCGCGCAACAAGCCTTCGGAGGGTGTTGAGCTGGACCTGTTCGCCAAGGCCCTGGTGGTCGAGGACAGGGACGGCGGGCGCTTTGCCCTGATCACCATGGATCTCATCGGCGTGCCAAGAAACGTGAGGCAGCATGTCGCCGGGCAGGTGCAGAAGAGGTTCGGCATCGCGCCGGAACGGCTGGCCATCAACGCCAGCCACACCCACAGCGGCCCGGAGCTGCGCACCAGCAGCGTCCACGGCACGGATGACCCCGCCCGGCGCGAGGCCGAGGCCGCGGCCTACACGGACCGGCTTCAGGAGACCCTGGTTCGGCTGGTGGGCGAGGCCCTGGAGAAGTCCGTGCCCGCGGAGCTGCATCATGGCAGGGCGCGCTGCGGGTTTGCGATGAACCGGCGAACCCCGGACGGCAGGGGCGGCTGGAGCAACTTCCCCAACCCGGACGGGCCGGTGGATCACAGCGTGCCCGTGCTGAAGGCGGCCGACGCGGAGGGGAGGGAGATTGCCGTTGTTTTTGGTTATGCCTGCCACTGCACCACGCTCGGCCACCAGAAGTTCAGCGGTGACTACGCCGGTTACGCGCAGCAGGCCCTGGAAAAGGCGCACCCGGGCGTCACGGCGATGTTCATGAACGGCTGCAGCGGAGACCAGAACCCCTATCCGCGCCGCACCCAGGAGCTGGCGGAGACGCATGGAAAAAGCCTCGCCACCGCCGTGGAGGCGGCACTCACCACCCACCTGCTGCCGCTGACCGGGGGCATTCGTGCGGCATTCCGTGAAATCCCCCTGGCCTATGACACGCCGCCCACGCGTGAGCAGCTGCTTGAGACTCAGCAGTCAGCCACGGCCAGCACCCTGGACAAGGCCCATGCCGGGCGCGTGCTGGCCCGGCTGGACCGGGAGGGCGGCCTGCCAGCGGAATATCCCTATCCCGTTCAGGTGATCCGTCTGGGCGACCAGCTCACCTGGGTGACCCTGGGAGGCGAGGTGGTGGTGGATTACGCCCTGCGTCTGAAGGCCGAGATCAAGGACCCGATGGTCTGGGTGAGTGCGTACACCAACGACGTGCCGAGCTACATCCCCAGCCTTCGGGTCTGGAAGGAGGGCGGCTATGAAGGCGGCGACGCCATGAAGTGGGGCACGCATCCGACGCGCTGGAGCAGCCGCACGGAGGAGCACATCGTCGGGACCGTGCATGAGCTGCGAAAGGCCCTGGAATGAAGCCTTCGGGGGGCCGTTCTGGCACTGCGGCGGGGCCGGCCGTAATAAACCACTGCACGTTTTATGATTCGCCCGCTTCTTTCCCTGCTGCTGGTTCACGCCTGCGTTCTTCCCGTCCTGTCCGCGGTTCCGCCGAACGTCATCCTCATCAACTGCGACGATCTGGGCTACGGTGACCTGTCCTGCCAGGGGGCGAAGGACATCCGCACGCCGAACCTCGACAGGATGGCGGCCGAGGGCACGCGCTTCACCGACTTCAGCGTGACATCCGCCCTCTGCACGCCTTCCCGGGCCGCCTTGATGACGGGCAGATACCCCGGGCGTGCCGGGCTTGCCACCGGCGTGCTGCGGCCGGATGCGCAGAACGGCCTGGCAGGGTCGGAAACCACGATGGCGGAGATTTTCAAGGCCGCAGGGCATGCCACGGGCTGCATTGGCAAATGGCACCTTGGGTTTGTAAAGGGCATGCGCCCCAGGGACCAGGGCTTCGGCAGCTACTACGGAGTGCTGCACAACCTCGATCACTTTGAAACGGATCACTTCAAGGAGCAGGGCGGCATGCCGGTGCTGCGCGATGAAGTGGTGGAGAAACGGCCCGCCGTGCCGGCGGAGATGACCGGCTTGTACACCGACGAGGCGCTGAGGTTCATCGAGCAACACCGTGACCGGCCCTTCTTTCTTTATCTCGGACATGCCATGCCGCACCTGCCGTTTGATGCATCGCCGAAGTTCAAGGGCAGGTCCGGGCGCGGGCTTTACGGCGATGTGGTTGAGGAGCTGGATGACAGCACCGGGCGCATTCTGGAAAGGCTGCGCTCGGTCGGACTGGCAGAAAAAACGCTCGTCCTTTTCACCAGCGACAACGGTCCGGAACGCAAAACTCCGGGCACGGCGGCGCCGTTCAGCGGCACCAAGCACAGCGTTTACGAAGGCGGCCTGCGGGTGCCCTGCATCGCCTGGTGGCCCGGGCATGTTCCAGCCGGCCGAGTCTGCCAGGAGATGCTGACGACGCTGGACCTGCTGCCGAGCTTCGCACGTCTCTGCCAGGCGCCCGCACCGAAAGGGCTCGACGGCGTGGACCAGCTCGACCTGCTGCTTGACGCGGCCGCCAGGTCCCGTCGCAGCACGCTGTTCTCGCTGTATGGCTACAGGGAACGCCGCCTCGAGTCCATGCGCGACGGCCGCTGGAAGCTGCATCTGCTGCCTGAAACCAAGCTTTTCGACCTCCAGGCTGATCCGGGTGAAACCCAGGATGTGTCCGGCAGTCATCCGGAGGAGGTTGCGCGGCTGACGGAAGCCGCGGCAAGGATCCGCCGGGAGACTCTGGGCGGCCGTTGATTTTTGGCACTCCGGCTGTCGGGTGCGGGAAACCATCCATGCATGTCAGAAAACACCACCGGCACCGAAGACCTCATCCTGCTGCTGTCCAGGCATCAGGAGGCGCTGTTTCGTTACATCTTCAGCCTGGTGCCCTCTGAGGCGGATGCGCGTGACATCCTGCAGGAGACCAGCCTGGCCCTGTTCCGCAAGCATGAACATTATGACGCGAGCCGGCCCTTCCTGGCCTGGGCCTACCGTTTCGCCTACCTGCAGGTGCAGAAGCACCGGGAGAAGGCGGCGAGGTCACCCCTTTGGTTCAGCGAGGATGTGATGGAGCTGCTGGTGCGTGAGCGGATCCCCATGGAGCCGCGGCTCGACGAGCGCCTGCGCCTGCTCGACGGCTGCCTCGCCATGCTGAGCTCCAGGGAGAAGGAGCTGGTCACCTGCCGGTATGCCCTGCGCCAGGGCGCCGAGGACATGATGAAGCGGTTTGCCATGAGCCGCCGCACCCTGTTCAGGAACCTGGAGATGCTCCGGCAGCGCCTGCATGAATGCGTCACCCGCCAGCTTCAATCGGAAGGACTGTCATGAGCCTGGAATCCCTCATCCATGCGCGGCTTGACGGAGAGATCACTTCCGACCAGCACGCTGAACTGGAGAACCTGCTGCGCGGCGACTGGCAGGCGCGGCGCCTTTACCTCGAGCTTGCCGACCAGCATGCGAGGCTGCTCCGGCAGCCTGAGGTTTCCACAGGCCGTCTTGTCATGCCGGTCACGGCCGCGCGGAGCGGAAGGCGCTGGCGTCAAGGCCTCGCCCTGGCCGTGGCCGCAGCCGTGGTGATGGCGCTGGCGCGGGTGCTTTGGGATGGCGGTTCAGCCGCTGTGGAGCCGACCTCCAGCGGCGTGGCCATGCTCAGCCAAACCTATGATGCGGAATTTTCCCGTAGCGGCCTGCGGGGCGGGGACACTCTGGCGCCCGGCGGCATCCGCCTTTTGAAGGGGCTGGCACAGGTTGAGTTCTTCAGCGGAGCGACGGTTTTGATGGAGGGGGATGCGGAGGTCCAGGTCATTTCAGCCTGGGAGGCGCGCTGCCTGAAGGGCAGGGTGCGGGTGCATGTGCCGCCTGCGGCCAGGGGTTTTCTCATGCATGCCCCAGGCATGAAGCTGGAGGATCTTGGAACCGAGTTCGCCCTGAACGTGCAGGATGGCGAAAGCGCCGTGCAGGTGGTGGAGGGTGAAGTCATCGCCCACACGGAAGAGCCTCCCGTGAGCCTGAAGCAGGGGATGAGGCTGGGAAGCACCGACGCGCCCTTCCTGGCCGTGCGTGAGCTCCAGTCGTTGATGAAGCAGCGTGAGGCACGGCGTCACGAGGCATGGCAGGGCTGGTTCAGGCAGGCGCGGCGCGACCCCCGCCTGATCGCCCTCTATGACTTCTCCCATCGTGAGGCCGGAGGCTGGGACCGGAGCGTGCCCAACCTGGCGGAGCACGGGGCTGTCCGGAGTGACGGAGGCGCGGTGGGCGCGCGCTGGACCCAGGGGCGCTGGCCGGGCAAGGGGGCGCTGGAGTTCAAGCGTCCCGGGGACCGCGTCCGCCTTCATCTCGACGGCGCCTGCCTGGCGCTGACGATGGCCTGCTGGGTGAAGGTGGACAGCGTGGACAAGAAGTACAACTCCCTGCTGCTCACCGACGGCTATGATGACGGCGAGCCGCACTGGCAGATCTTTGAGGACGGCAGCCTCATGTTTTCCATCGCCTACCGGCCCGCTGGCGCGGCAAAGCCTGGCAAGTTCAACCAAATGTATTTCAGCAAGCCGGTGTTTGCCGCCGACAGCCTGGGCCGCTGGCATCACCTGGCCGTCAGCTATGACGCCGCCAGCGGCGAGGTCGTGCAGTATTTTGACGGGGCCGAGGCGGGGCGTGAGGTTTCGCCGCTGCATCAGCCCGGACGTCCCGTGTCCTTCGGTTCCTGCGAGGTGGGCAACTGGGGGCTGCCAACGCAAGGGCATCCGTTCCCGATCCGCAACCTCAACGGCGCGGTCGATGAGTTCTGCATCTACGGCGCCGTCCTGAGCCCGCAGGAGGTGCGGGAGGTTTATCAGGCAGGCCGCCCGGAATAAGACTTGGCCGTGCACGCTGATGAATGCCTCTTTGACCTCGGGCGCAGCCGGGCCATGAATCGGAAGACTCCACCCGCTCCATGAACCACAGCTACGCCGACCTTGCCGGAATGATCGACCACAGCCTCCTGCATCCCACGATGACGGACGCGGAGCTGGAGGCGGGCTGCAGGCTTGCCGCGAAGTACCAGGTGGCCTCGGTGTGCATCAAGCCGTATGCCGTGAAGCAGGCGGTGGAATGGCTGCGCGGCAGCGGCGTGCGGGTCGGCTGCGTCATCGGGTTTCCACATGGCAGCGGAGCCACGGAGTCGAAGCGCTACGAAACGGAGCTGGCCTGCCGGGATGGAGCGGAGGAAATCGACATGGTGATCAACCTCGGCAAGGCGCTCAGCGGTGACTGGCAGTTTGTCGAGGCGGACGTGAGGGCGGTTTGTGACGAGGCGCACCGGCATGGGGCGAAGGTGAAGGTCATTTTTGAAAACGACTATCTCGGCCAGGGCGGAGCCGGGCTGGACGGTGACGCCTTCAAGCGCAGGCTCTGCGAAGTCTGCGAGCGCGCCGGAGCCGACTGGGTGAAGACCAGCACCGGCTACGGCTTCGTCAAGCAGGCGGACGGCAGCTACAACTACAAGGGGGCGACCGAGCACGACCTGGCGCTCATGCGTGCAGCCTGCAGTGGGAAGGTGCAGGTGAAGGCTGCCGGCGGCGTGCGTGACCTGGACGGGCTGATCCGGGTGCGTGAGCTGGGCGGCACGCGCTGCGGGGCGACCGCCACGGCGGCGATGATGGATGAGTTCAGGCGTCGTGAAGCCGAGGGGCTGACGGGCGGATCGCCCGGCAGGATTGGTTCGGGCGGATATTGAGGCGGCCCGGCAATGGTGGATGCGGGTGCGGCGTATCCTGGGTGAGCAACGGCCCCGGCCGGCGTTCATCACCTCATGAGCGGACTTATCGGACACAGCATGTATGGACTTCTGGCCTTGAAGGAGGCCTGGGGGCGCGGGCTTCCGGTTGCGCCGCTGATGGAGCGCCATCTTCCATCCTTCCTCTGCGGCGCCTATCTTGGGTCTGACATCCAGGTGATGCCTGAGGCAGTCTGCGTGGACACGGGCCGTGAGGTCGGTTTTGGAACCGTGCCGCTGGCCAGGAGCCCGCTGACGGGCGGCAAGGTGCGGCCCTGGAGCCTGGTGCATCAAGGCAAAAGCCACCGGCCCGGTGACATCCACCGGCTTTTCTATGGCCGCGCCCACCTTGTTTTCGGCTGGGCCCGCGGAGACGAGGGGCTCTCGGTGCCCTGGGATCATCTGGCGGACTACATCGCGCCGGTGATTCAGGACTGGATGAATCATGAACGCGGTCTGGCCCATGCGCTGGGATGGCTGGTGCACATCGTTGGGGACTCGTTGATCAAGTCGGTGCAGCCCGGCCTGCGGATGCGTCTGCTGGACGGTGTGTACACTCCGAAAAACCGCATCGTGCAGGATCAGTTCACCTATCACACCATCGGCGCAGAACTGGGCGTGGACTGGGAGGCTGTGTTTCGTGACATGGCGGCCACGCCGGTGGAGGCCGTGCAGCCGCACTACATGCGCATCGGCGAAAGGAGCGGAAAGCTGGGCGAGGTTTTCAGCGAGGGCTGGAGGCCTGAGCTGGCCTCGCTTCTGGAGGCCGTGCTGCGTGAAAACCGGCGCTGGCTGGTGAATCACAGCCGCGATGTTCTTGAGGTGGTCAGCTTGAAGGAGGGCCGGGTGAGCGAGGTCGCTCAGAGCGCCAGCGGCGGCCTGGATCATGAGACAATGCTCGAGATGGCGGAGTCGGCCGGCATGAGGCGCACCCTGGTCACGATCGCCGACCAAGCCGTTGACTTGATCGAGCGGGTGATTGCGCAGGTGCCGGACTGGCGGTCGCTGCCGAGGGTCCGGGTGAAGAGGTGGAAACGTCTCGGGCTTGCCTGAAGCTGCTGGCTGATGTCAGCCGTCCAGCTTTTGAAAGATCAGGCAGAGGTGCATTTCAGGAAGCTGGTCATATTCGAGGTGACGGCAGACGCAGCCGCATTCCGCCAGCACCTGCAGGGTTCGGGGGATGCCAAGCGCGAAGTAATACATCGCGGGCCCCATGGCGCTGTCCTGCTTCTCCTCTGGCGCATCCAGGCCGCCGGTGGTGGTGATGAAGACGCCGCCGGGGGCCAGTGCCGAACCTATTTTGCGCAACACGTTTTCCGCCTGCGCAAGCGGCACGTGCCAGAGGCTGTCCCAGGCAGTGATGAAGTCGTAGGTCTTGCCCGGCAGCCATGTGCATAGGTCCGCCTGGAGGAACGGCACCCCTGGCTGGCGTTCACGGGCCAGGGCGATCATCTGCGCCGAGGCGTCCAGGCCTTCGACCTCATGACCGCGGGCGGCCAGCAGTTTCAAAAACCGTCCGTTGCAGCCGCAGCCCAGGTCAATGGCCCGGCCCCCGGAAGGCCTGAACTTCAGGGCGTGTTCATGCAGGGCGATGCCGTTGGCGTCCAGGTGCCCTTCCAGCCAGCGGTGGGCGATGCGGTCATAGCTTTCGGCGACTTGGTAGGGCTGCATGAGAAGGGTGAACCTCTGACTCTTCATCCTGCTGCAGTACCTGTCATCCACAACTCAAAGGAGGTTGCCCGCCGGGCCGGCTCCTCCAAAGTGGGCATGTCCCGTTCATGATGCCTCGTCTTGCCCTCTTCGCCCTGTTTGCCTGCCTCGGCCTTGCCCGGGCGGAGTTTCCCGCCTTGTACAACTCCGATCCCGGCGATCCGCAGCCGATGCCGCCCCGGGAGGCCTTGAAGGCGTTGAAGCTGCCTGAGGGTTTCAAGGCGACGCTGTTTGCCGCCGAACCCGAGGTGCAGAATCCGGTGGCGCTTGCCTGGGACGCCGGAGGGCGCATGTGGGTGGCGGAAAACTACACCTATGCCGAGCGGCAGAAGCGCTTCGACCTCGCTCTGAAAGACCGTGTCATCATCCTGGAGGACAGGGATTGGGACGGCGTGGCGGAGACGCGCAAGGTCTTCACCGAGGACGTGCAGATGTTGACCAGCGTGGAGGTCGGCCGGGGTGGCGTATGGCTCATGTGTCCGCCTCAGGTGCTGTTCATTCCGGACCGGAACGCCGACGACATCCCCGACGGGCCGCCCGAGGTGGTGCTGGATGGCTTCACGGTCGCGAAGGACAACTACCATAATTTTGCCAACGGCCTGCGGTTTGCGCCGGACGGCTGGCTCTACGGCCGCTGCGGTCATTCCTGTCCTGCCAGCCTGGGTGTGCCCGGCACGCCGGACGAGCAAAGGATTCCGATGAAGGGCGGCATCTGGCGCTATCATCCGGAGCGCAGGATCGTGGAGGTGCTGACGCACGGCACCACCAACCCCTGGGGCCATGACTGGGACGCCAACGGCGAGATGTTCTTCATCAACACCGTCACCGGCCATCTCTGGCATCTCATGCACGGCGCGCACCTCATGGACTCCAGCACGCTGAACCCCTGGGTGTATGAGAAGCTCGACACCATCGCCGACCACTACCATTACGACCGCAGCGGCAGCTGGACCGAGTCCCGTGACGGCAAGGCGAACAGCCTGGGGGGCGGTCATGCGCACATCGGCATGATGATCTACCGGGCGGATCAATGGCCGGAGAAGTACCGCCAGAAGCTCTTCACGCTGAACATGCACGGCCGACGGGCCAACGTGGAGCGGCTGGAACGTCATGGCAGCGGCTACACGGGCAGGCATGAGCCCGATGTCTTCCTCAGCGACGACCCGTGGTTTCGCGGCATCGAGATCAGCACGGGGCCGGACGGCAGCGGCTTCATCCTGGACTGGAGCGACACTGGCGAGTGTCATGAGTCCACCGGCGTGCATCGCACCAGCGGGCGCATCTTCCGCATCAGCCATGGAGAGCCGGAGAAGCCCGAAAAGCCGTTTGCCTGGCGGAAGCCCTGGCCGGAGGCAAGCCTGACGTCCGGCAATGAACACAGCCGTGTTCTGGCGATCCGTGAGATGACGCAGTTCTGGCCGATTGACACGATCGCCGGCAAGGCTCACCCGCAGGCGGTGACCGAGGCGCAGGGTTTGGAAACCCTGGTGAAGCTTGCCAAGGAGGACCGTTCGAGCCTCGTCCGGCTCAACCTGGCGAGCACGCTGCAAAGGCTGCCATTGAAGCAGCGGCCCGTGCTTGCCGCAGCCCTGCTGGCTCATGCGGAAGACGCAGCCGACCCCTTCATCCCCTACCTCGTCTGGTATGGCCTCAGCCCCCTGGCGGGGCAGGATCCTGCGGCCCTGGTGAAGCTGGCAAAGGCCTGTGCCTGGCCGAAGACGCTGAAATGGATGGCGCGTGCCCTGTCATCCGACCCCGGTTCTCTCGATGACCTGCTGGCCGTTGCGAAGCCGGAGCAGGCGCCCGTCATCCTTGAAGGCATGGCCGAGGCCTTCAAGGGGCTGCGCAAGGTGAACAAGCCGCAGAACTGGGAAAGGCTGGCCGCCATGGCGTCGGGACCGGGACAGGCCACCTTGATCCGTGATCTCTCCATCTTGTTCGGCGACGGCCGAGCCCTGGATGACGTGAAGAAGCTGGCGCTGGATTCCAAGGCGGAGCCGGCGGATCGCGAAGCCGCGCTCAGGACGCTCATCGAGGCGCGTCCGGCCGACCTGCGTTCGATTTGCGAATCACTGCTTGAGGTGCGCGGCCTGAACGTGGTGGCAGTGCGCGGACTGACCTTGTCTGACGATCCGTCCATCGGCCGGAGGCTGGTGCAGGATTACCGCAAATTTGGTTCGGCGGACCGGCCGGCGGTGCTGGATGCGCTGGTGTCGCGTCCGGCCTGGGCGGCGGCGATGCTTGACAGCGTGGGCAAGAGCCAGATCGCGCGCACGGAAGTGACGGCCTTTCATGCCCGGCAGATTCGCGGCTTCAACGACGAGGCGCTGACGAAGAAGCTGACGGAGGTCTGGGGCGAGCTGCGTGAGTCCAGAGGGGACAAGAAGGAGCTGATGGAGAAGCTCAGGAAGCAGCTCACGCCCGCCACGTTGGCGAAGGCCAGCCTTGGCCAGGGGCGGATGCTCTTCACCGCCATCTGCGGCACCTGCCACCAGATGTATGGCGAGGGTGGCAAGATCGGCCCCGACCTCACCGGTTCCGGCCGTGCCAATCTCGACTACCTGCTGGAAAACATCGTCGATCCAAGCGGGGTGGTCAGCGCCGACTACCGCATGAGCATCGTCACGCTCAAGGACGGGCGCATCCTCAGCGGCGTGATCGCCGGTGGCACGGAC
Organism: Prosthecobacter sp.; assembly: GCA_044341745.1. Classification (GTDB taxonomy): domain Bacteria; phylum Verrucomicrobiota; class Verrucomicrobiia; order Verrucomicrobiales; family Verrucomicrobiaceae; genus Prosthecobacter. Next base: position 27,047 of record JBIIRD010000011.1, read on the forward strand.
AAGACCCTCAGCCTGCGCACGATGGCGGAGACGATGACCCTGGAGAAGTCAGAGATCGCAAAGACGGAAACCTCGCCTGTCTCGATGATGCCCGAGGGGCTGCTCCTGGCCTTTCAGCCGGATCAGATTCGTGATCTCATCGCGTACCTCATGCATCCGATTCAGGTGCCTCTGAGCAGGTAGCAGAAGTCATGAAGCTGCCTTCGGAGCTGGATGCGTCTGTTTGCAGGGAACCGGCTTCGCTGACTCACCCCGTAGAAGGCGGGAGACGGGGTCGTTTTTGGCACGGCTTTTCAGTTTGAGCTCCTTGGCCTGCCGAGTGAGTTTTTTAAAGGCGCGCTCCGCCTTCAGAGCGGCTGAGTGATCGGTGGCTTTCCAGGACTTGAGCAGCACCACAGGCCCTCGTCCCCGGGTGTATCGGGCTCCCTTGCCTTGGTCATGCTGTCGCAGCCTTCGGGGAAGGTCATTGGTGATGCCGCAATACAGGGACTGGTCACTGCAGCGGAGCACATAGAGCAGCCAGCATTTTTGAGACATGGGCAAGGTATGACCGTGTCGGCCATGGTCGTCGACTCAAGACTCCATGGAACTGAGCTGCTCCAGGGAGCAAGATCAACCAGGAAACGTCTAGAGCGCACTTCTAGTCTAAGAAGAGATTGTTCAAGGTGAGTTTAGAACGGTATGGGTGATTGAGGGTGTCTTGTCGGTATCTTGTCGGTAAAGTGTCGGTATATGTAGGTAATTTTACAATTTGAAAAAGTCACACATCTAAGGGTAATGGCAGGGATTGTGCGGGGACGACTCTTATGAACAAAGGACTTTCAGCCTTAACCGGGCAAACAACATGGGAGCACCAGGCTTCCGTTCCTTCAACCAGACGGCTGATCTGGGGGTTGGCGTTTTTGTTACTGGCTGCTGCGGCGTGGGGGATCAAGACGGGCATCGATCCTTCTGGTGTCAGCTGGCAGCAGGCTGGTTTAGGGACCGCAGCGATGTCAAAGAGCCTTTTTGAGGGCAAGCCGGGGGAAACTCTGGAGGTGCGGCTAAGCGAGGACGTGAAGCTGACGTTTTGTTTTGTGCCAGCCGGCAGTTTCACCATGGGCTGCTCGATCGAAAAAGAGGCATTGGAAGGTCATGAAAACCAGGTTCAGGCAACAATCACGCAGCCGTTCTGGCTGGCCAGGACAGAGGTGACCCAGGCGCAATGGAAAGTGGTGATGGGAGGCCTTCCCAGTTCCTTCAAGGGAGCCAATCTGCCGGTGGAGAGCATCACCTGGCATGATGCCCTGGACTTTGTTGAGAGGATGAATTCAAAAGGGGTGCTGCCTCAGGGTTGGAAATGGGCGCTGCCGACGGAGGCGCAGTGGGAATATGCCTGTCAGGCCGGCCAGGCACGGCCCTACTCGGGAGACAGCCTGGAGGCATCAGGCTGGTATTCTGGGAACAGCAACAGGCGCACTCACGAGGTGGGTGCGATGCAACCCAATCTGTGGGGGTTGCATGACATGAATGGCAATGTGTCGGAATGGTGCGCCGACTGGTATGGTGCTGAACTCGCCGGAGGCATGGATCCTCAAGGCTGTGCCTGGGGCTTCCTGCGAGTCCGGCGCGGGGGTTCCTGGGGCGACGGCGCCTCAAAATGCCGGTCCGTCCATCGAGACCGGCTGAGCCCTGATGTCCGTGACAGTCTGGTGGGTTTCCGCCCGGCCCTGGTAAGGATGGATTGAGCAGGTGGCGCTCGAACTTTGGAAGGCGGCCTGAAGGACCTGCGCGGTGACTGCCGCCCCAGAGGCATGTGGCAGTCTCAGCGACTGCTATCATGTCAAAGCGTCCATCACAGGGCCTTGCTCCAATCAGGGCGTGCTGATGCTGTCCGAGGTTTCCACGTTGAGTGTCTGTGCGTAAGATGAACCGGCAAAGGTGATCCCCGTGACCGTGAATGTGAAAGTCCCCCGGTTTTTGGTGCGGTTCGAAGTGAAGGCCGCTGTGCCGTTTCGCCCTGTCGTCTTGGATCCGCTGCCTGAAACCAGCCCGCTCCATTGGCCTGTCACCGTTGCATTGGAAACCAGCGAGCCATTCTGATTGCGAACGGTCACCGTTGCTGTGGCTGCATAACCCTGCTTGGTGCTGTTCAGCTTCATGGCGATGCTGGCAACATAGACGACATTGTTGTTCTGAACGATGATCGTGACCGTGTCTGCCGCAGATGCCAGGCCTGAGTTGTCCGTCACCACGAGCGAGGCGACATAAGTTCCCGGGCTGCTGTAAGTTTTGACAGGGTTTGTTGAGGTGGAGGTGGTGCCATCTCCAAAATCCCAGTCATAAGAGATGACCGTGCCGTCCGAGTCGTAGCTTCCGGCGCTTGAGAAGCTGACCGCGAGCGGAGCGACGCCGCTGGTCGGAAGGGAGGAGTCGGCAGCTGCCACAGGGGCCATGCCGCTCACGGGAATCACAGCGCCCGCCAGGTTAAACTGCCCCAGGCTGTCGTAGTCATCGTAGGCGGTGAGGGGGCTGCCGGTGCCAATGCCCTCCACGGCAAGATAGTAGGTTCCCTGGGCGAGTGTGACGTTCAGGCTCGCGTCGAGCGTGGACGGGTTTGAGTAGGTGACCAGATTGCCAAGGCCGTCATAGACAGAGAGCTGGATGTCCAGGTTGGGGGAAGGTGCGGCCGGGAGGGCGGTGAAGCTCACCGTTCCTGCACCCGTGGTGAACGCGTAGAGGTCGGCGTCGGTGCGACGTTCGATGATTCCGGAGATAGCCGGGGATGTTCCTGTGAGCGGGGTTGCATTGACAATGCTGTCGCCAGCAAGATCGCCGCGGAAGCCGACGATTCCCGCAATGATGGTGATGTCATCCTGCTGGTTGTTTGCGTAGGGGTAGTCACCCTTGCTCCACTGCACCACGTCCTTGTAGTAGCCGACACCCATGATCGGAGCCCAGTTGGCGTGCCCCTGGTAATAACCCACCGCAGCCACATTGTCATGGGCGAACTGACCGTCGTGGCTCAGGTTGAATGTGTGTCCGGCTTCATGACTGGCAGCTTCGGCCGTGTATTTGGCGTTGCCATTTCCAAGCTGGGCGGTGAACACAAAGCAGGGGGTGTCAGAGTTCCAGGAAAAGGAGTTCAGGTAAGCCACACCTCCCGCTCCCGCTCCATACCAGTCGTAACTACTGCCGCCGATGCACACGCGCACACCATACTGCGTGTCGCTGGTGCTTGACTTGCGAAGAGCTTCCAGTCCAGGATCCTGGGTGGTGACGTCCACGTCAAACGGGGCGTAATCTTCAGTCACTCGCTGCCAGATCGAAAAGATGTTGTCGAGTTCTGTCTGGCTGAATGCAGTTGAAACAGTGCTGTCATTGGAAAATGGCGGTGTGATGATGTCGGCGCCGCCGGTGAAGCTGCTGTTCCAGGAGGTGCCGGAGGTCGTGTGACCGTTAAAGTCAAGGTAGATGACCTTGCTTGCACCTGGCTTGCTATGAAGGGCAAAGGCATCTGTGGCTGTGATGGCTGACGAAGTGCCGCCACCCGTGGCAGTCGTGGCGTTTGCGATTGCGTTTTGCAGAGGCAGCAGGCCATCACAGACAAAATGCAGCCTTCCCTGACGGTCGGATCGGATTGCCTTTTCCTGCTGGCAAAGCTTGATGAGTTCCGCGTCGCTGCGGTCATACCAGGATGCCACCTGGCCCAGTTTTGAACCGAGCAAACCAGGGATTTCCTGGGAGCGCCCGTTGCGAGGCAGTTGAATCGACGGAAAGGCCTCGCCTCTCTGGTTCGTTTGCGAAAACGCCGTGATGCCCGAAGTTAGAAGGATTCCGGCAGTCAGAGTGAGCGAAACTTTTGGAATTCTCATAAGGAAATTTTTAATAATTTGGGTGGAATATGCCAGACTCCCGACTTATTTCGAAGTCAAAGAATAGGTTAACCTGGTATAGTGGATGCTTTACAAACTCTTGAGGTGCCGCGCATCTGCAGCGACGCCACGCCTGAAAGTCAAGGGATGCATTTTTTACTGATGTTTGACCCCTCAAGCTGGAGAGACTGATGAACCTGGTGTCGACTTGAGGGACATGCCGTTGAGCCGGGGGATGCCATGTGAGCAACTCAACGTGCATCATGTATGGAGCCTGAGAAAATGCCAGCCGCGTTGGTGAGCGTTGAACTTCAGTCAAGTTTTCAGACCCATGCGATGCGCACAACTCGACATGAAAGCGTGACGCTCACGGCTTCTTTGGCCTGTTTCTTGATGACGGTGCCCAGATTTTCGTGGAGGGCTGTGTCGAGGCGTCCTTGACGGGGCATGCGTGCGTGTGCTGAAAAGTGCTTGGTGACCCGCCCGGTCGATTGCATCTGAATCCACCATGAAAACCCGCAAGGCGCCCGCAATTGATTCACGACTCGATCCCGGCCTTTTTATTCTGCGAACAGGTCTGGGGCTGTGCATGCTTCTGTCGCACGGCATGCCATATCTCCGATCGTTTGAAGAAACTGCACCCGGCTTTAACGACCTTTTGGGCCTGGGCGGTGCGGTGACGCTCATGCTGGTCATAGCGGTCGAGGTCGGTGCGTCCTTGCTTCTTGTGCTCGGTTACAAGTCTCGTCAGGCAGCCCTGGCCCTCGCCATCCTCATGGCCGTCGCTTTCTTCCATGTTCACGGGGCTGAATTTTCCGGGGAGCAGTCGGGCGAGCTCGCCTTCCTTTACCTTCTGGGGTTCATCACGCTCAGCATTACCGGCCCTGGCAGGCTTTCGGTTGACGGGTGCTAGACGAACTTAAGTTCCGTTCAAGCGCGCGCACTTACGAACAAGGCAGCCGTTTCCACACCTGAAGGGCCGACCCGTCCTTGCATTCGCGTGAGAACTTCACCCTTCCATGTTCGGGGGCGTGACAAGGAAGGGTGCTTCTTCGGCCCGTGTATGTGGACGCCAGTCCGCAGGCTGCTTCCGCTGACTCTCCGGAGGAGGCCAGTCAGGCCTGGGTGAATGCGGCGCGGGAAGCTTTGCTCAGGCTTTTTTCACCAGCAGGCTCCTGCCTGTCATCTCCGCGGGTTGCTTGACGCCGAGCATGTCGAGAAGGGTGGGTGCGACGTCCGCGAGGATGCCGTCACGGACGGTGTAGTTCGCGGCGTCGGCGGCGACGTAGATGCCGTGGACGAGGTTGGTGGTGTGGGCGGTGTGAGGGGAGCCGTCGGCGTTGCGCATCTGCTCGCAGTTGCCGTGGTCGGCGGTGATGAAGAGCTTTCCACCGAGATCGATGACTTTTTCGACGATCAGGCGGACGCCGAAGTCGATGGTTTCGCAGGCATGGACGCCGGCCTCGACGACGCCGGTGTGGCCGACCATGTCGGGGTTGGCGAAGTTCATGATGACGGCGTCGTAGTTTTCGAGGCGGCGCAGGACCTCGAAGGTGAGGTCCGGGGCGCTCATCTGTGGCTTCTTGTCGTAGGTGGGCACCTCCTTGGGGGAGATGGCGAGGTAGCGGTCTTCGCCGGGATTGGGCTCCTCGACGCCGCTGTTGAAGAAGAAGGTGACGTGGGGGTACTTCTCGGTTTCGGCGGCGCGGAGCTGGGTGAGGCCGGCGGCGGCGATGACCTGTCCGAGATTGTTATTAAGGGTCTCAGTGCCGAAGATGACGCGAGCGCCGAGGGCCTCATAGGTGGCGTCGTATTCGGTCAGGGTGTAGTAGCCGGTCCGGGGGTGAACTTCACGGTCGAAGCCTTCAAAGCCGGTCTTGAGGAAGGCTTCGGAAAGCTGGCGGGCGCGGTCGGCGCGGAAGTTGAACCAAAGGATGACGTCGCCGTCGCGAATGCGCTGCTCATGGGAGTTGGAGAAGATCATCGGCAGCAGGAATTCATCGCCACGCTTTTCGTTCGCGTAGGCGGCCTGGGTGGCTTCGCTGGGGCTGTCGGTGCGGACTTCGCCGCGGCCGAGCACGATGGCGTCCCAGGCGATCTTGTTGCGCTCCCAGCGCTTGTCGCGGTCCATGGCGTAGTAGCGACCGATGACGGTGGCGATCCTGGCGCCGCTGGGTTTCAGGTCGTGTTCCAGCTTGGAGAGGTAGGCGACGCCGCCGGTGGGTGAGGTGTCGCGGCCGTCGGTGATGGCGTGGACCATGAGGTCATCGACGCCTGCGGCCTTGGCGGCGTTGCAGAGGGCGGCGAGGTGGTCCTGGTGGGAATGCACGCCGCCATCGCTGACGAGGCCGAGGAAGTGAAGGCGTCTGCCCCGGGCTTTTTCAAAGGCTTCGACGAGCACGGGCATGCTGGCGAGTTCGCCGTCGCGGATGGACTTGTTGATGCGGGTGAGATCCTGATAGACGATGCGACCGGCGCCGAGGTTGAGGTGTCCCACTTCACTGTTGCCCATCTGGCCTTCGGGAAGACCCACGTCTTCGCCGCTGCCGCTGACCTTGGCCCAGGGATAGGTGGCGTAGAGGTGATCGTGAAAGGGGGTGCGGGCGAGAAGGGTGGCGTCGCCATTGGCAGCGGCCTGGGCCTTGCCGCCGGGGTTGATGCCCCAGCCGTCACGGATGATGAGAACAACAGGTTTTTTGGACATGGATGGATGCAGGGTCAATGGGTCAGGGAGGCACCGTCGTCAAGGTGCGGTCCGCGGGGCTGATGTGGGAGGGAGCAGGCGCTGCGCCAGGCGGCCAGGTCTTTGGCGGGCGGGAAGTTCAATCACACCCGGCGTTTTTCCAGGCCGAGGGCGGCCCCGGCCTCGACGTTCTGAAAATGGGTGATGCCGACGGCGAGGGCGTCGGCGGCATCGGCGGGCGGGGTTTCCTGAAGTCGGAGAAGGGAGCGGATCATGAAGGCAACCTGGTTCTTCTGGGCGGCCCCGCGCCCCACGGCGGCCTGCTTGACCTCGCGGGGGGCATATTCATAGATGGGCAGGCCGTGCTCGGCGGCGGCGATGAGGCAGGCGGCGCGGGCGGTGCCGAGCACGATGGCGGTTTTGTAGCTTTGGACGTAAATGGTGGATTCGATGGCGCAGGCCTCGGGGCGGTGGCTGCGAATGAGGTCGGAGAGCTGTTCGCGGATGGCGACGAGGCATCTGGAGTGAAGGAGCTTGGGCGGGTTGGAGATGACTCCCCAGGTGACGGCCTTGAGGTCGCGGCCTTTTTTTTCGAGCACCGCCCAGCCGGTGTTGCGCAGGGCGGGATCGATGGCGAGCACGCGCAGGGTTTCCGTGAGGGGAGGCCGGGCCGAAGGAGTCGGCGAGGATTGGACGGCAGCGGCGGGTGAGCGATCGGTGACACGACGACCCGATCTGGCGGCGTTGGCGAGAACGCGCTTGAGTTCGGCGGCGGTCACACGGGCCATGGCAGGGGATCACCAGCCGCCTTTTTTCTTCTTCGGGCGGCTGGCCCAGCTTTCCCCGATGTGGAAGAGCTTGTCCAGCGAGATGGCGCCGGAGCCGAACAGGAGGAGGGTGAAGGCGATGAGCAGGTAAAGCCAGGCGGTTTCAATCTGGGAGCCGGGCAGGCCGGGGGCATACATCAGATAGAGGGCGATGACCGGCATGAAGACGAGGGCGAAGAGGCGGGTGAGGAAGCCCAGGGTGAAGCTGAGGGCGACCGCGCCGAGGATGAGGGCGGCGGCAGGCGCGGTGATCTGAGCGTAGGGAAGACCGGCTTCGGCAAACTGTTTCACCCAGTCCCAGGGCTGCTCCTTCCAGACAAACTCATAAGCGCTGATGACGGCGGTCAGGGCGTGACGTGTGATCAGCATGACGCCCGTGCCGATACGCAGCACCATGATGGTTTTGAAGAGGCCGGCCCAGGGGTTTTGATTGGCGGCAGGATTGCCGCCCACATAGTCAAGCATGAGGATCAGATGTCGGGGGAGAGTTCGATGATGTCACCGGGTTCGGGCTCGACTTCGTTGGCCTGCTCCAGGGAGGAGAAGAAGCGGCGCAAGCCTTCACGGATGAGGTAAACCCCATGATTGGTGGAACCGAGTTTGCGGCCGCCGGAGACACGCACGGCCTGTTCGAGGGTCATGTCCTCCCAGGCGGGGATGAATTCGTCTGCAATGACATCGCCACGGATGGAGACCACGGGGGTGTCTTCGATGGAGAGGATGTGCACGGTGACGGTGCGACCGATGTTCATGCCAACGCGGAAGGTGGATGCGATGGTTTCAGCCGCCCTGGGCAGGGTGGCTCCGCCGATACGCGCCGATCCCGCCTGACCGAGGGTGATCAAACCCTTTTCATCGATCATGACAACACCGTTGTAGATGCGCTGCGGGGAGCGTGCGCCTTCGTAGACGTGGATGCGCAGCGTGTGGCCGTAGCCGAGGGTGCCACGTGCGTTGAAGGGCACCCTGGGGTCTTCTGCATTGGCCTGGTCACTTTCCGGCATGCCAGGGATGATGCGGGTGATCTTCTTGAGCGTGGAGAAGCTGGGCAGCGGGGGTTTGGGGATCTTGCTGAAGTCCGGTGTCAGGCGCTTCATCATGGCACAGGAACCGAGGCACAGGCAGGCCAGCAGCGGCAGGACAAGGAGGCGGGATGCGCGGAACATTGTGGGGAAATGGGGAGACCGATGATGAACGCCTGGGCTGAAATGACAAGGCCAACGTCTGCGGACGCTGGCCTTCCAGGGGGCGCTGTTTGGATGCAGAGAATTCAGGCGGCCATCTTCTGCCTGCCGAGGGTGACCAGCAGTTCTGCCAGGTCGGGTGTGTAGCGCACGATTTCATGAGCGAGCATCTCCAGGCGGGTGTCGCTTCGCCAGGCGCCTCGGCGATCGCGGTCGGTGTCGTCAAGATCGTGAGTCATGGTGATGTTGAAAACCATGGTGTCGCTTTGAAGTTCGAGTTGCGTGGGCATCGGGAGCTAGGAGTTTAGGGCGGGTGCTGCGGTGGGCACCACCTCGCCGTTCTGAACAATGAACTTCCTCCGGGTCAGCACCCCCTCCTTGATCTTCTGCTCGATGGCCTGGCCGAGCAGAAGACGAGCAGCGTCCGATGGACTGCAGCCATACATGCCGTCGGCGGTCAGATCCTCCAGGTACATTTTGACCTGGGGAGTGACTGCGATGGTCATGGTGACCGATTCGAAGCTGTTGGATGGGCGTGCCATTCGATTAAAACCCGGAATTAACCGGATAATAATGGGCTCAAACCCGAGTCGCAAGAATGAAGTCGGTTTTTTTCGGGTTAAAACCGACTTAAAACCAGCCAATTAATTAAGTTATCTTAAATAATTAAGGCCGTTGAGTGGGTTGGATCTGTTCAAGAGCGGGTTTGGTGTTGTGGAAAATCAGCTGGCTGAGCGCTGGTGCAGGGAGCCGGAACCCGGATGTTGGAAAGAATGGCCGCTGGCGGGTCTTTTCATGTCTGTCACGGCGCGTGTTTGCCCGGCTTCGCGACTGATTAGTTTTTGAAGAGAACCAGTTCGCAGATGGCCCAGTCGTTGGAGGGCGTGGTGCTGGTCTGCATGATGCGTACGTGCCTGGCTGATCGAGGACTGTCAAAAACGACTTCAATCAAGGGGCTGGTGCCGTCGCGTTCGACCGCCTTCGTCCAGGACTGGCCGTCATTGGAGGTTTCGATGGTGAATTTCCTGGGATAATCCCCGGAGGCGGCCTGACAATCGAGGGCGATGCCGGCGATGTTTTGCTCCTGGGGAAGATCGACCTGGAACCACTGACCGGGGCTCTGCCTGGCCTTGGTGCTCCAGCGGCTGGTGACATTGCCATCGGCGACGTTTTTCGCCTCGTTCTTGTTCTGGCTGGGGTTGAAGGACCAGGATGAGCGGGGTTCGACCAGGGGCAGCTTGGTTTTCAACCGCTGGGCCAGCGGGGGGATGGAGTTGAAATAGTAGTCGCGGATGTTGGGACCATCGAGGAGCTGAAGTTGATCGGAGCGCAGGACACTGGCGTAAAGGAGGCTTTCCGCGAACCAGCCGTTGAACTGTTGATCCATCGGCGGCGGGGCACCGCTGTCGTTGTCGGCCCTGCCAATCTGGAAGCGGGTCAACGGACTGCCAGGCGGGGTAACGTTGGAGCCGTTGGCGGAAAAGGTTTTGCCGGTTCCGTCCCTGGCGCGCAGGCTGGTGATACCGGTGTCGGACTGCCAGGTGAGGATGGCGCTGATGGGTTTGGTGGGGTCGACGTTTTTACTGCTGATGGTGCTGCGGGAGCCGGAGCTGTTTTTGAATTCTGCGATGAGGGATTTTTCCGCGCTGACCTTGAGGGAGACGCTGCTGCCGTCGGCGGAGGCGAGGGAGGCGACTTCGGTGGGCAGGGCGTTGTCAGCCGCCTGGAAAACCAGGCAGAGGGTCATGCCGGGCGGGCCTTTGACAGAGGCGGAGCCAAACGGGAACTGGGCGGCTTCGTTCGCCGGGTCTGACAAAAGCAGGGCGACGGCTTTGCCATTGCGGTTTCGAAAGTCGAGCACGGCGCGGTTGCTCTTGGCATTGGGGTGGTTCCAGACCTGGCGTACGGGGGCATGAGCCGCCGTGTTTTTCCAGGCGCGCATGCCATTGCCCTGGCCGCGTGCGGCGAGGTCATGCCATTCGGGAGCGGGATCACCGTTGTTGGCGGCATGAGGCTTGCCGCTGGCGTCCCTGGTAGATTTGGAAGCTCCGGAGTTGGTGACGAGTTGCACGACAAGATCCATGTCCTGAGGGGGAAACTGCCGGTCCTGGGGCAGTTGGAAATGGAGCTTCTCGGGACCTTTGGGGCCGGTGCCGGCCTGGGCCGCCGGGGCCTTGCCGGGCTCCTGGGTGGACGTGGCTTTTTTACCGCCCAGGAAAGTCATGCCGGTGATGAGCACGGCGATGATGCCGAGACCGACGAGGGCATAGGTTTTGATTTGTGAAGCTGAAGTTTCCGGTACGGGTCTGACAGTCCTTGAGCCCAGGGCATGAGCCGCCGGACCTGAGGTTCGTTTTTGAGGCGCCCTGGCAGGCTGGGGCTGTGGAGGAGTTGCGGGTGAGGCCGCTGGAGAAGCCGCTGGAGAAGCCGCTGCAGCGGCGGGGACCGGGCCGGTCTGATAATAGCCTGGCTGGACGGGAACGCTGCTGGTGGTGACCGTTCCGGGGTAGGCGTGCTGCGGGTAAGCGCCGGGCATCGGGGCGTATCCGGCAGGCATCCATGGCATCATGGGCGGTGCGGCAGACATTTTTTCCCAGGCCCTGAATTCCTGGATGGCCTGCTGGGCGTTGGCCGGTCGATCTTCGGGCCAGCGCGCCATGAGCCGCAGCACCCAGGCTCCCAGCCAGGGCGGGACATGGGGCGCTATGACATGCAGGGGAACAAGGTCATGATTGATGTGCTTGTCGATGACCACCGCCACGGATTCACCGTCAAAGGCTTTGCGGCCTGAAAGGGCCTCGTAAAAGACACAGCCCAGGGAATAAAGGTCGGTGCGTTCATCCACGGGCTGGCGGGAGAGTTGTTCGGGCGCCATGTAAAAGATGGAGCCCATCACGGTGCCGCTTTGATCCTCGGTCTGTTTTCTCGCCCGAAGCCCTGCCCGTGCGAGGCCAAAATCGATGATCTTGGACTGCATGCGGCCGCCGGGCAGGCGCTCTACCTTGATGTTCTCCGGCTTGATGTCGCGGTGGAGGATGTGTCGCTCATGCGCAGCCAGCAGGCCTTCAAGGGTCTGGGAGGCAAGCTCTTTGAAATCATCATAATGAAGCGGACCGCGGGTCACCACGTCGGCGAGGTCCTCTCCCTCGAGCAACTCCATCACCATGAAAAGGCCTTCTGCGTCGCTGGCGACATCAAAGATGGTGACGATATTCGGGTTTCGTAGGGAGGCGAGCGCATCCGCCTCGCGACGAAGGTCACTGATCAAGCTTTCATCGGCGACGCCCTCCTTGGAGTTTGTCAGGCGTTTAATCGCGACCCAGCGTTTCAAATCATTGTCGTAGGCACGGAACACGGCCCCCATGCCGCCTGAGCCGAGCTGTTCGTAGATTTTATAGCGTTCTGCCATGCGCAGGCTGTGGTGATCTGGGAGGTACGAGAACCTGAACGCCGAGTTTTTGGCAAGAACGATATGTGGGAAAGTTTACGGATGAGCAGACTGAGCAGGCTTCATGCCGTGGATGGACAGGATCAATTTTCCCCTACCAGTTGCCTGGACGCTCTGCTAGTAAGCGGGTCATTCCTCGCATGAACCGGACCCGGTGGTTGATCATTGGCTTTTGGCTGCTGGCCTTCTGGCTCGTGGCCGCTCTGGTCGTTGCGCCGGGGATCGAGGGCGATCTCACCGCAGCGGCGTCCCTGGCGACAAGGGATGTCGTCACCGGGTATGATGCCCCGCTGGTGGGTTTCAGCGGCCAGCATGCGGTGGTGAAAGGCAGGGTGCGGCGTGAGGAGCAGCGGCGGGAGATCCTGACGATCCTGGCGAAAGGCTTGCGTGTTGCTGGCAGGCCGGGCCTGGGATTCAATCCGGTGCGGCGGGTGACGGATGAACTGGAAACGACCCCTTATCCCTGCGGCTGGCTGCTGATTGCCGCGAACGGCATGCGAGGAATTCTGCTGGGCAGGGCGGCCAGCGAGCCCGAGGCGCGTGACCTGGCGGTGCAGATCGGCGGGCGCTGGGCGGAGCAGGGCGGTTATCTGGACAACCGTCTGCGTGCGGATGCTGGCAGTCACGACGAGGCGGAGGATGTGCTGCCAACCCTGGCCCGGATGCCGATGCCGCGTGCGGATGGCGGCGGCGACAGTGCTCAGATTCAGTTTGCCCGGATTGGCGGCGGCTGGCAGCGGCTGGTGCTGGACTCCCGAGATGAAGCCCTTCGAGAGCAGGTGATGGTGTCCGGGCTGGCAAGCTCAGACTGGGAGCAGGTGATCCTGCCTGCCATTCAAAATGTGCGCCGCTACCAGTCAGAACAGCGGGCTCTGGCTGCCGAGAGCGAGCGGCAGTCCAGGCTGCCCCCCCCGCATCTTTTCATGGCGGTGCGCGACGGCCGGCTGTTGCTGCGTGGCGAGGTTGCGACGCTGGCCCTCAAACGAGAGCTGCTGAATCTTTTGATTTCCTCGTTTCCTGACCACCGTGTGCTGGACGACGTACGGGTGAACCCGCGGCGTCGTGCGGTGGCGGACTTCGGCCCCATCTCCACCGCGCTGATGCCGGCCGCGGATGACAAGTCGGTGACGGCGGGCAAGGCCCTGCATCTGGGACTGCCGGGGAAGGCCTGGGAGCCGGTGGATTTCCTGGTGGCCGGCGATGCCCGGCCCTGGGCGGGGCAGCTGCCCAAGGACCTGCCTGCGGAACTGCTTCAGGAGGACAGCCGGATGGTCATCGACTGGCTGCAGGGAAGCGCGAGGGGCATCCCCAGACTGGCAATCCGCCAGCAGCCCGGCTTTCTCACCCTGACGCTGCTGCCGGACAAGGTCATCCTGGCAGGGCAGGTGGCCGAGGAGCCGGTGCGCAGCCAGATCATCGAGGTGGTGCGTCAGAAGTATGCCGGGCGGGCGCTGATCATTGCTGACTCGCTGATGGCGCGAGGCACCTGCGAGCCGTCAGCGGATGTGCAGCAGACCCTGCGCAGTCTGCCGGACCTGCCCGGATTGAACAGCATGGGCAGCCTGGCCTTCGCACGCCCTGGGGCGGTTTGGAGCACACGGCCGGCGACGGGGCAGATGATCCTGCCCGGCGCGATTGCGGCCAGCGGGCTGCTGCCCCAGGACTTTCCGGCGGCGATGGCCGAGGATACCTTTCTCGACGGGTTTGATCATCTGCGGCATCACTGGAAGACACTGTCCGCAGATTCGGCAAAGCCTCCCGACCCCTGACCTCTCATGGATGGATTTCTCTGGCTTGTATCGCAAATGATCCTGCTGCTGACGGCGGCGGCGGTCGTCTTTTTCGTGCTGGGTTGGCGCTGGCGCGGCCGTAGCGCCTCGCTTGTCAAGGTGGACTCCGACCCGGTTTCGCCCCAGGTCGAAACGCCTTCTGTGGAGACAGGTCAGGCGCCCGCCTCCGTTTCAGATGCCAGGCTGCAGGCCGACCTGCAGGAAGCCAATGATCACCGGCGCAATCTTGAGCGCGAGCTGATCCGGGTGCATGAGGAGCTCAAGGCGGCGCGTCGGGATGCCGGGCTGCACCAGGAGGACATGCTGACGGCGAAGGCGGAGGCAAAGCGTCTGGCGGCCAGGAATGAGGAGCTGGAGAAGGAGAAGTCACGCCTGGAGAAGGAGGTGGCGCGACTTCAGACGGAACAAGCTGCGGCAGTGTGTTCCGCCACGCCTGTGGCGGAACCGGCGTCCGCTCCGGAGGAGGCGGCAAAACCAGTGCGCCCGACAAAGAAGCCCCGCGCCCCGATTCTCAAAAGCACCAGTTCGAAGCCTGCTGCCGATGCCGACTCGACGCTGACCCGTCTGGAGAAGGAGATCGAGGCTCGCCAGACTCTGGTTGCCGCCCTGCGGCAGGAGCAGGAGGACTGGCGGCGCAGGGTCGTCAGCCTGCGGGAAAAAGGCACGGATCCTGCGGGCCTCGGCCTGGCGCGCAAGAGCCTGGAACGCGTGGAGGAACAGGTGGGCGAGGCTGCTTCGAGCCTGCTGCAGCTCCAGCATCAGCAGACGGCGTTGCGTCACAGTTTGGAGCAGGCGGCAAGGCTTGAGCAAGAGGATGACCTGACCCGCATCAAGGGCATCAAGACGGTGCTGCGCGACCAGCTTCACGCCTTTGGCATCCGCAGTTTCAGGCAGATCGCTGAGTGGACGGAGACGGATGTCGAGGCGTTCAGCCGGCTTCTTTCGTTCAAGGACCGGGCGAAGCGCGACCAGTGGGTGCGGCAGGCGCGGGAGCTTTCGGGGCAGGCGCCTGAACCCGGGGTTTCGATTTCGCCGCCACTGCAAACGCAAGGGTAGGGGTGAACCAACCCTTCGACCCCCCTGGCCCTTCTTTCGGATTGAAGCAGGCGTGAGGGAGGTTTTGTGCACAAGGGCGAACCAGGTTGCTGCGTTGGAAATCCGCGCTCCGGCGCTGGCGCGGGGATCGGAACGCTCTCGATTCCGCAGATGTTTTCCGTGGAGCGCGGAACCCCGATTCCGCAGCATCGCGAGCGCAGGGGAATCGTGGAGCTACCTGTGACCTCGTTCGAATCCCCGGACCTGTCCGTTCAGCGGGGTGAAGCAGATGGCTGGGAGGTTTTGAAGCGCAGCAGCAAGCCACCGTGCTGCGGATTTGGCAATCCGCATTCGGGTGCTGGCGCGTACATCCTCTGTCGAAACTTTCAGAGCCTCAGGCCATTCTGCCGCAGCACTGCTTGAACTTCTTGCCGCTGCCGCAGGGACAAGGGTCGTTGCGGCCGACATTTTGGGGGACGGGGCGGCGCTGGGGCTGCGGAGCGAGGGTGGGCAGGATGAGCTTGGGGCCTTCCTTGCCGGGATCAAAAGGCTTCGCTTCCGCTTCCTCCTCCTTTTTCGGCTGAACCTGGACGGGCAGTTCACCGCCGGCGTTCTGCATCATCGCGAGGTGGGCCAGGAACTGCTCGAAGGCGGCGAGCTGCTGGGTGCTCTTGAAGAGGTTGTTGAGGATCTCGCCGTTGATGTTGCGCATCAGTTCGGCGAAGATGGCAAAGGCCTCCTGCTTGAACTCGATGACGGGATCCTTCTGACCGTAGGTGCGCAGGTTCACGCCTTCCTTGAGGGCGTCGAGGGCGTAAAGGTGATCCTGCCAGAGCCGGTCGATGGCGTTGAGGAGGATCATCTTTTCGATCTCCTGAAGCGCCTGCGGGTTGGCCCCGCCGATCTTGACATCGTAGGCGCCGAGGACCTTGTCCTTCACCCAGCTGACCTGGGCTTCAAAGTCGAGCGTCCTGAACTCGCCCGGCAGCTCATGCAGGCCGATGGGGAAGGTGGTGTTGAGCCATTGAAGCAGGTTGTCGTAGTCAGGGGCGAGGTCGCCTCCCTTGTCCTGGGGCAGGAATTCGCCCAGGCGCTCGCGGATGCCCTGTTCGACGGCGTCGTTGATGAGCAGGCGGGGGTCGTTGGACTCGAGGGCCTCATTGCGGCGCTCGTAGATGACCTCACGCTGCTGGTTCATCACGTCGTCGTATTCGAGGACGCGCTTGCGCCAGACGTAGTTGCGCTGCTCGACGCGCTTCTGGGCGGTCTCGACGCTGCGGTTGAGCCAGGGGTGGGCGAGTTCCTCGCCCTCCTTCATGCCGAAGCGCTCCATGATCTTGGTCATGCGTTCGGCGGCGCCGAAGTTGCGCATGAGGTCGTCCTCGAAGCTGAGGAAGAACTTGCTTTCGCCGGGGTCGCCCTGACGGGCGCAGCGGCCGCGGAGCTGACGGTCGACGCGGCGGGATTCGTGGCGTTCGGTGGCGAGCACCATGAGGCCGCCGAGTTCTGCGACGCCCTCGCCCAGCTTGATGTCCGTGCCGCGTCCCGCCATGTTGGTGGAGATGGTGACGGCTCCGCGCTGGCCGGCGCGGGCGACGATCTCGGCCTCCTGGCGGTGGTATTTGGCGTTGAGGACGGCGTGCGGGATCTTCTGCAGCTTCAGCATCCGGCTGACGGTCTCGGAGGCGTCGACGCTGGCGGTGCCGACGAGCAGGGGCTGGCCCTTGGCGTGGCGCTCGCGGATCAGGTCGATCACGGCGTTGTACTTCTCACGGCGCGTCTTGTAGATGCTGTCGTTCTGGTCGATGCGCTTCACAATCCGGTTGGTCGGGATGGTCAGCACGTCGAGGCCGTAGATGTCATGAAACTCGGCCGCGTCGGTTTCAGCGGTGCCGGTCATGCCGCCCAGCTTCTGATACAGGCGGAAGTAGTTTTGAATGGTGATGGTGGCGAGCGTCTGGGTCTCGGCGTCGATCTGCACGCCTTCCTTGGCCTCGACGGCCTGGTGCAGCCCGTCGCTCCATCGGCGGCCGGGCATCTTGCGGCCGGTCTGGCTGTCCACGATGACGACCTTGTTCTCCTCGACGACGTACTCGACGTCCTTTTCATAGAGGCAGTAGGCGCGAAGGAGCTGGCTGATCTGGTGGATGCGCTGGCCCTGGAAGCTGAGGCGGTCCTGGAGCTCGGCCTTTTTCTGCTGCTTCTGGACATCGGAGAGGGAGGCGTCGCCGTCGATTTCGGAGTAAAGCGTGGCGAGATCGGGCAGGACGAAGGCGTCCGGATCATCGGGGCTGAGGAAAGTGCGGCCCTTCTCGCTGAGGTCGGCGTCGTGGCTTTTTTCCTCGATGAAGAAGAAGAGGTCCTCCTTGAGGGCGAAGAGCTCCTTCTTCTGGGTGTCCTCGTAGGTGCGCAGCTCGGCCTTCTCCATGGCGCGGCGGAGTTCGTGATCCTCCATGGCACGCATGAGGGCGCGGTTTTTGGGCTGGCCCAGCTTCACCTGGAAGAGCTTCCTGCCGGCCTCCTCGAACTCACCCTTCTCAGCATGGGCCTTGGCCTCGCTGGCGAGCTGGTTGCAATAGGTGGTCTGGCGGCGGACGAGCTGCTCGACGAGCGGCTTGTAGCGCTCGAACTGGTGGTTGCTCTCGGCGGCGGCGACGGGGCCGGAGATGATGAGGGGCGTGCGTGCCTCGTCGATGAGCACGGAGTCCACTTCGTCCACGATGGCGAAGTAGTGTCCGCGCTGGACCTGCTGGTCCTTGCTGGAAGCCATGCCGTTGTCGCGGAGGTAGTCGAAGCCGAACTCGCTGTTGGTGCCGTAAGTGATGTCGAACTCGTACTGCTGGCGGCGGATGTGGCTGGGCTGGTCGTTCTGGATGCAGCCAACGGTGAGGCCGAGGAACTTGTAGAGGTAGCCCATCCACTCCGAGTCACGGCGGGCGAGGTAGTCGTTGACGGTGATGACATGGACGCCGCGGCCGGTGAGGGCGTTGAGGGTGACGGGCAGGGTGCCGACGAGGGTCTTGCCCTCACCGGTTGCCATTTCGGCGATCATGCCGCGGTGAAGGGCGATGCCGCCGATGAGCTGCACGTCAAAGTGGACCATGTTCCACTTCAGGGGGGTGTCGCAGACAATGTGCTCCTGGCCGCAGAGACGACGGGCGGTGTTTTTCACGACCGCATAAACCTCGGGCATGATCTGGTCGAGCATGCGGGACTCGATGGCGGCAAACTTCGGCTGGATTTCGTTCCAGGCCTCACGAGCACGGTCGATCAGCGCCTTTTTGGCCTCCAGACCGGCGCTGCGCCAGGAGGATTCGGCGAGGTAGGCGTCCTCGAGGGAGGGGAAGTGCTGCCTGAGGGCTCCAAAGTAGCCGGCGACATGCTGAAGGCAGGCGTTCACGGCTTCCTCGTCGGCGATGCGCAGGGCGACGCCGCCCAGGAACTGGGGGGTGTGAAAGGCGCGAAACTGGGCCTTCCAGCCAGCCACCCGTTCCCGCAAAGCATCATCGGACTCCTTCTGAAGCTGCTGCTCAATGCGGTTGATCTCGGCCACGACCGGCTGCAGGCGCTTCACCGTGCGCTGGTTCTTGGTACCGATGATTTTTTTGATGATCCAGTCAAACATGAGAGAGGGAGGCAGGAATTTTCAGCCCAAACGGGGGCTGGATATTGGAGAGCCCCGGGCCTTTGGCAAGGGCAGGAGTCCTCGGACTGCTGGCCTGGGGAGGCTCTCAAAACTGCCCCGAGTGCAGCAGCACGAGGGTGCAGGCTTCCTCCACGCCAATGCCGGCAGCCTGGAGCAGGGTGCTCAGGGGCGGGTTTTCAGAGCCGGGGTTGAACAGGACGCGTCGGGGTTTCAGGGCGATCAGCTTCTCACCCAGCCCGCTGGAAATGGCGGGGCCGACATACATCGTGACCGTGTCCACAGGGCCGGCGACCTGGCTGAGGTCGGCCACGACGGGAACTCCATCGATCTCCGCCAGGCGTGGGTGGACCGGAATCACCTCATGACCGTGCCGTGCCAGGAGCTGCTGGGCCTGGTGGGCGTAGCGTTCGGGCTTGTCGCTGGCGCCGAGGATGACGACACGTTTGCGAGGTGGGGAGGCGCTGGTCATGGCTGATTGGGGTCGGAGTCGGTTTCGTCGAGGTGAAAGGCGTGCAGGATGCGGTGGGCTGCCGGGGCCAGGAGCAGGCCCATGATGGTGATGAACATGAGGCCGCTGAAGAGGGCATAGGCGCTGGCGAAGAGCTTGGCTGCATCGGAGGGCAGTTCTCCCACCGGGCCCATGCCGCCGAGGATCATGGAGGCGTTCAGCAGGGAGTCGATCCAGGTGAACCCGGCGATGAAGTGGTAGCCGAGCGTGCCGATGCCGAGCGCCACCACCGCGAGTCCGAGGGCGATGGCGAAAAAAAGCACGAACCGTCTCGCGAACACATGGCGGGGTGCCAGAGGATGCAGGCGCTTTTCAAACATGGTGCAAAGGAAGCCCGGGCCGCTGGTTCCGCAAGACGTCACTGGGTGCCCGGAGAAGGCGGTGAGGCAGCCTCGGGGCAGGCTGTCCTTGCCATTTCCTCAACTTCACCTAGCCTGCGCCCCCTTTTTACCCCTCCTGACATGGCCCAGAAGTTCAAAATCCTCATCGCCGGCAACAACGACCCCATTTCGAGCAAAGGCATCGAGCTGCTCCAGGCGGAGCCCTCCTTTGACGTGGTTGTGAACATGAACCTCAAGGAGGAGGCGGCGATGATCGAGGCCTCCCGCGACGCCCACGCCATCATCGTCCGCTCCGGAGCGAAGGTGACCGCCAAGGTCCTGGAGGCCGCCACCCAGCTGAAGGTCGTCGGCCGCGCCGGCGTCGGCGTGGACAACATCGACGTGCCGGTCGCCTCGAAGCGCGGCGTGGTGGTCATGAACACCCCCGGCGGCAACACCATCTCCACCGCCGAGCAGGCCTTCACCCTGATGATGGCCCTCAGCCGCAAGACGCCCCAGGCGCACGCCACCATCGTCAGCGGCAAATGGGACCGCAAGAGCTTCCAGGGCACCGAGGTCTATGGCAAGACCCTCGTCGTGCTTGGCATGGGCCGCATCGGCGCCGAGTTCGCCAAGCGCGCCAAGGCCTTCGGCATGAGCGTGGTCGCGTATGACCCCTACCTGAGCAAGAACCGTGCGGACAGCCTCGGCGTCACCCTTTGCGAGGACCTCGACGCCGCCATCGTGCAGGCTGACTACATCACGATGCACATGCCGCTGACGCCGGAGACGAAGCACATGATCAACGCGAAGCGTCTCGCCAGCCTGAAGAAAAGCTGCCGCATCATCAACTGCGCCCGCGGCGGCCTGATCGACGACGCCGCCCTGGCCGAGGCCCTGGCCGCGGGCACCATCGCCGGCGCCGCGCTGGACGTGTTTGAAACCGAGCCGCCGCCCGCCGACTACCCGCTGCTGAAGGCCCCCAACACGGTCTTCACCCCGCACCTCGGCGCCTCCACGGAGGAGGCCCAGGAAAACGTCGGCATCGAGATTGCCGAGGTGATCAAGGCCCATCTGCTGCAGGGCACGGTCGTCAACGCCGTGAACATGCCGAACGTTGATCCCAAGGTGCTCGCCGAGGTCGGCCCCTTCCTGAAGTTCGGCGAGCTGCTCGGCCGCCTCGTCTCCCAGATCGCCCCGGCCCGTTCGAACGTCGTCCGCATCAATTACAGCGGCAAGGTCGGCAGCGGCGACACCACGCTGATCTCCCGTGCCGTGCTGAAGGGCTTCCTGGAGCGCGCCGTCGGTGCCGAGCAGGTCAACTACATCAACGCCAGCGGCGTTGCTGAAAACCTCGGCCTGCGCTTCACGGAAAGCCGCCTGTCGGACGCCAGCCTCTTCACCGACCTCATCGAGGTGCAGGCCAGCAACGGCGCGGAAACCGCCAGCATCGCCGGCACCTTCTTCGCCGGCGAGCCGCGCATCGTGAAGGTCAACGACCGTCACATCGAGACCCGGCCCGAAGGCACCCTGCTCTTCATTGAAAACCAGGACCGCCCCGGCATGATCGCCGCCTACAGCAGCATCCTGGGCAAAAACCAGGTGAACATCGCCGACATGAGCCTGAGCCGGAACAAGGAGGGCGGCACCGCCCTCACCCTGCTCACGCTCGACAGCACCCCGTCCGCCGAGGTGCTTGCCGAGCTGGAGAAGATCCCCGGCATCGTCCGCGTGCTCAGCGTGGTGGTCTGAGGCTCTTGTGAACTCCCCTGACGCTGCGGACGGCTGCGCCTGTCCGCAGCGTTTTCTTTTCACGGCGTCCGCTTGAAGCCCGCAGGTCCATGAGGCGGGGGGCAGCCCTCAAGGACCGGGTTACTTCCCGGGATGCGGATCCGGCAAAGATGGTTATGCTGCGGATGAAGCCCTTCCGCCATGCCCGACGTGTTCAGCCCTGAGAAACGCAGCGAGGTCATGTCCCTCATCCGCTCGAATGGCAACAGCAGCACGGAGAAGCGTCTGCTGGCGCTGATGCGTGGGGCCGGCATCAAGGGCTGGCGCAGGCATGTGCCGCTGAGGTTTGAAGCCAGGCAGGCGGATCCGTGCAATGGTTTGCGGCCGCGCGCCGGCCGTGTTCGGCCGGATTTTGTGTTCCGCCAGGAGCGTGTGGCCGTGTTTGTGGACGGCTGCTTCTGGCACGGCTGCCCGCGCCATGCCACGCAGCCGAGGCAGAACCGGAAATTCTGGCGGGAGAAGATCGCGCGCAACCAGGCCCGGGATGCCCTCACGACAAAGGGGCTGCGCAGGAACGGCTGGCGGGTTCTGAGGATCTGGGAGTGTGCGCTGACGGCGAAGCGAAGCCAGGCAACCCTGAGGCGGCTGGTGCGCGCCCTGGGAAGATGACCCACAAGCTGCTTGCGGTGTGCGGGAGCCGGGCAAGTTCATGCCCTACTCATGTGTGTGTTCCTTCATCGCCGCGCCTGCTTCACGCTGCTTCTGGCGGGGTGGGGTGTGCTGATGCCCTCAAGCTGCAGACAGCATGGGCTGAAAACCGTTTCAGGCACCACCATGGGAACGACCTGGAGCCTGAAGTCGGCGCAGGCCGGGGAGGACGTCCGGCGGCGGGTGCAGGAGCATCTCGACCGGCGCGAGGCGGTGCTCTCGCACTGGCGCAAGGATTCGGCGGTGGGCAGGTTTAACCAGGTTTCCTCCAAGGACTGGCAGCCCGTCCCGCAGGAGCTGGTCGCGGTGGTGAAGCTGGCGCGGCGGATCGCCGATGACACGGAGGGGGCGCTGGACATCACGCTCGCGCCGGTCATCGAGGCCGCCGGGTTTGCGCCGCCGGCGGGGCCGGCGACGACCGTGACCGGCTGGCGGCACCTGCAGGTGCGGGATGAGCCGCCGGCCTTGAAAAAGGCCGTTCCGGAGCTGCGCATCAACGTGTCCAGCGTGACCGAGGGCTTTGTGATTGACGAGCTGGCCGAGATGCTGAAGGCGCGCGGTTTGAAGAACTTTTTGTTGGAGGTGGGCGGCGAGGTGTGCGCCGCCGGGATGGCGCCGGGCGGACGTTCCTGGTGGGCGGGCATCCAGGATCCAGGCGCGGCGCAGGGCGAGGTGCTGCAGCAGGTGCCGGTGTCCGACCTGGCGCTGTCCACCAGCGGAACCTACCGGCATCAAAAGGATGGACGCAGTCATCTCATCGATCCGCGCACGCTGCTGCCGGTGACGCATGAGCTGGCCTCCGTCACGGTGCTGCACCCGTCCTGCGCGCTGGCGGATGGCTACGCCACGGCGTTGATGGTGCTTGGGCCGGAGCGCGGCAGGGCGGTGGCGGAGAGGCTCGGTCTGAGGGTCATCTGGATCACCCAAGAGCAGGCTTGCCCCGGAGACGGACGTCATGACAGGATGACGGAATGAAGGCGCTTCATCTCCTGTTGGCGGCATGGATCACCCCGTTGGTCATGGCGGAAACGGTCAAGGACCGTGAAGGCGCGGTGCGTGCGGACAAGGCGAGGATGGAGGCCGACAAACGCTGGGCCTACAATGACATCGAGAGCGGCTTCAAGCAGGCTCGGCTCACCGGCAGGCCGCTGCTGGTGGTGATGCGCTGCGTGCCCTGCATGTCCTGCATGGGGCTGGACACGGCGGTGCTGATGGAGGGCGAACAGATTTCGCCGCTGCTGGACCAGTTTGTCTGCGTGCGCGTGATCAACGCCAACGCGATTGACCTGACACGCTTCCAGTTCGACTACGACCTGTCCTTCTCGACCCTCTTCTTCAACGGGGATGGCACGGTTTACGGGCGCTATGGATCGTGGTCGCACCAGAAGAACTCGGCCGATCAGACGCTGGCGGGCTACAAGAAGGCGCTGGAGGCGGTGCTGGCGCTGCACCAAGGCCATCCCGCCAACAAGGCGGCGCTGGCGGGCAAGCAGCCCGGGCCGGTGGAATATGTGAACCCGGTGGACATGCCGAAGCTGGCGGAACGTTACACGCGTGAGCTGAACTGGGACGGCAAGGTGGTGCAGAGCTGCGTGCATTGTCACATGATCGGCGACGCCATGCGCGCCTCCTATCGCGACCGCAAACAGCCGGTGCCGGACGAGTGGGTGTATCCGATGCCCGCGCCGGAGACCCTGGGCCTCACCCTGGCCGCCGACCAGGCCGCCCGGGTGCAGGCGGTGACAGAGGGAGGGCTTGCCGACAAGGCCGGGGTGAAGGCTGGCGATGAGGTGCTGTCCCTGGCGGGGCAGCCGCTGGTTTCCGTGGCTGATTTCGCCTGGGTGCTCCACCGGAGCGGGGACAGAGCGAGTCATGAGATGGTGGTGCGGCGTGCCGGTGAGGAAAAAAGGCTGACCCTGAACCTGCCCTCAGGATGGAGGAAGAGCACGGATGTTTCAGGCCGCGTCGGGACATGGTCCATGCGCGGCATGGCGGCGGGCGGACTGAACCTGGTGGACCTGACGGATGAAGAACGGGCTCAGCGTGGACTGGGCGCGCAGGGAATGGCCCTGTGGGTGAAGGGGCTCGGCATGCATGGCATGCATGCCGCGGCCAGGAAGGCGGGGTTTCAGAAGGATGACGTGCTGGTGGAGGTGGCGGGCATGAAGCACCGTCTGACGGAAAGCCGGCTGCACGGGCACCTGATGCAGGAGCACCGGCAGGGTGACAAGGTTCCGGTCAAGGCGCGGCGTGGTGACCAGACGGTCGAGCTGCTGCTGCCGATGCAGTGATTGACGGAATGATGATTCCCTGGCGGAAGGGCTGGGCCGATCTACGATGCGCCATGATGAAGCGATGCTGCTTTTGGTTCGTCCTTGCCGCCGGGCTGCATGCCGGGCCGGTCCTGGATCCCGCAGGACTGGCGGAACTTGACCGGGTCGTTGAGAAGGCGGTGGCCGGAAAAAATCCGCCGGGGGCCGTGGTGTGGCTGGAGCGCCTGGGACAGGCGCACACCCTGGTGAAGGGGGCGCGAGAACAGGTGCCTGTCCGCGAGGAGATGACACTGGACACGATCTTCGACGCCGCCTCCCTGACCAAGGTGGTGGCGACAACGCCCTGCGTGATGCAGCTCGCCGAGGAGGGGCGGATTGACCTTGAGGCTCCTGTCTGCCGCTACCTGCCCGAGTTTGTAGGCGAAGGCCGCGACGACGTCTGCGTGCGGCATCTGCTCACGCACACCTCAGGTCTGCCCGCCGGCATTCCCAGGGAGCCCGTCTGGACAGGTCACGCTGAAGGAATCCGCCGAGCGACGTCCAGCATTCCCGAGGCTGCGCCGGACAGCCTTTTCCGCTACAGCGACATCAACTTCATCCTGCTGGGGGAGATCGTCCAGCGCGTCAGCGGGCGGAAGCTGGACGTCCTGGCGGCGGAGCGGGTGTTCAAGCCGCTGAAGATGACCTCCACCCGCTTCAATCCGCCGGCGAACTGGCGGGCACGCATTGCACCGACGGAGCGGGATGAGTTCGGCCAGATGCTGAACGGCGTGGTGCATGATCCCACTTCCCGGCGCATGGGCGGTGTGACGGGGCATGCCGGACTGTTCACCACGGCGGCCGACCTGGCGCGCTATGCGCGGATGATCCTGGGAGGTGGCGAGCTGGAGGGCGTGCGTGTTTTGAAGGCGGAGACAATCCGGCGGATGCAGCAGGTGCAGACGGCGGCGACGGTGCTGGAAAGGCGCGGGCTTGGCTGGGACATCGACTCGAGCTTCAGCAGGCCGAGGGGCGAGGTGTTTCCCATCGGGTCGTTCGGCCACACCGGCTTCACGGGGACGAGCCTGTGGATCGAACCAGCCTCGCAGACCTTTGTCATCTTCCTGAGTTCAAGGCTGCACCCGGAGGGTGGCGGCAGTGTGCGCGACCTTTATGAGCAGGTGGGCACGGCGGCGGCGAAATGCGTGCCCGGCTTTGATTTCAAGGCTGTCACGCAGGCCCTGCAGGAGCGTGGCGAAAACGAGGTGCCGACGGTGCTCAACGGCATCGATGTGCTGGAGCGTGAAGGCTTTGCCGCCCTGAAGGGGCTGCGCGTGGGGCTGATCACCAACCACACGGGGATCAACGTGCGCCGGGAAAGCATCATCGACCTCCTGCATGCCGCAAAGGATGTCAGGCTGCACATGTTGTTCAGCCCGGAGCACGGCATTCGCGGAGAGCTGGACCAGGAGAAGATCGGTGACACGAAGGATGCGAAGACGGGCCTGCCGGTCTTCAGCCTTTATGGGCAGGCGCGGGCGCCCGGTGCGGAGCAGCTCAAGGACCTGGACGCGCTGGTGTTCGACATCCAGGACATCGGCTGCCGCTTCTACACCTACATCTCGACGCTGCGGCTGAGCCTGGAGGCGGCGGCGAAGGCCGGAAAAAAATTCATCGTCCTGGACCGGGTGAACCCGGTGGACGGCCTGCATGTCGAGGGTCCGGTGGGGGTGGACGAGGAGAAGTTCACGGCGACCCATGCCATGCCCCTGCGTCATGGCATGACGGTGGGAGAGCTGGCTCGGCTGATGAATGATGAACGAAAAGCCGGGGCGGACCTGCGGGTCATCCCTGTGCAGGGCTGGAGGCGCGGGCTGATGTTTGATCAAACCGGGCTGCCCTGGCAGAACCCGTCGCCCAACATGCGGTCGCCGGAGGCGGCGCTGCTTTATTCCGGTGTCGGGCTGCTGGAGTTCAGCGTCAGCGTGGGACGCGGCACGGACACGCCCTTCCAGGTTGTGGGGGCGCCGTATGTGGATGACCTGAGGCTGGCGCATGAGATGAACAAGCTCGGCCTTCCTGGGCTGCGGTTCGTGCCGGTGCGCTTCAAGCCCTCGGCCAGCATCTTCAAGGACCGGATGTGCGGAGGTGTGCGACTGGTGGTCACGGACCGGCAGGTGCTGCAGCCCGTGGCCGCAGGGATTGCCATCGCCACCACGCTGCAGAAGCTGCATCCGGGCGAGTTTGCGGTCGAAAAAGTCGGCACGCTGCTGAACCAAAAAAAGCTGCTGGAGATGATCCGTGGCGGCGCCGGATGGCGCAGTGTCACGGCGGCCTGGGCGGAGGAGTTGGCGGCTTTCAGGGTCCGCAGGCAGGCGGTGCTGCTGTATTGAGGCCCGGCTGGATTCGGAGATAAAAGTGGTTCTCTTCAAGAAGCTGCTCATGTATAAGCCGAATTGCATGATGCGCCTCCGTTTTGCCGCACTTCTCACCGCCGTTCTGACGCTTGTTGGATGCCAGACGCCTGTTTATCAGGAGCAGGGCTGGGCTTCTTACATCGCCGACAGCTACGCGGGCCGGATGACTTCCTCGGGGCAGGTGTATTATCCAAACTATTACACGGCGGCGCAGAACACGCTTCCCTTCGGCACGGAGCTGACCGTGAAAAACCTCTACACAGGCCGGAGCGTGAAGGTGCAGGTGACGGACCGCTTCCCGTATTATCCAGGACGTGTGATCAACCTGTCCGGAGCCGCCGCCGCGGCGGTCGGGATCACGCCGATGCAGCTCGCCCAGGTGAAGGTCACCGCCTACAAGCTGCCCCAGCAGGGCTATGGAACCGGAGGGCATGCGCAGCAGACGAGCTATTATTCGCAGCCAGTCCAGCCGCATGCCTCCCTCCCGCCTCCCCAGCAGCAGTGGCAGCAGCCTGCGGCACAGCAGTCAGCACCGCTGATCCCGCCCTATCCCCAGCAGCAGGCCGGAGCGATGTATGGGCCCCCTCCCCAGGCCGCCTACAACCAGGGCGCACCAACTTATCAGGCAACCCAGCAGGCGGCCAAGCCCTCGTTTTTCCAGCGTCTGCGCGGCGCCACCACCCCCAGCGCTCCGGCCTACCAGGGTGGGGGGGCGCCTCCGGCCGGACTTCAGACTTTTTGAAACTTCACCTGCCGAACCAAGGATTGTTCATGGATTCCCCTCCGCCGCTCCTGCGCATCCGCGACCTGAAGATCAGCTTCCGACGTCATGACGCCCCGCCGGCACAGGCGGTGAAGGGTGTCAGCCTCGACCTCGCCCAGGGCGAGTCCATCGCCATTGTGGGTGAAAGCGGCAGCGGCAAGAGCGCCATGGCGCTGGCCCTCGCCAGGCTGCTCCCGGAACCCCCGGCGATGATCACCGCGTCCGAGCTCAGCATTGCCGGGCATGAAGTGCTGGGCCTGAGCGGGAGCGGGCTGCGCAAGGTGCGGGGAAAGGAGATTGCGTATGTCTTCCAGGAGCCGACGACCTCGCTCAACCCGGTGCTGACCGTGCGAACGCAGATCGGCGAGTCGCTGGCGCTTCATCGTCCGGAGGTGAAGGACCGTGATGCCGAGATCCTGCGCTGGCTGAAAAAGGTGGGCATCACCGAGCCGGAGAAGCGGCTGCGCGCTTACCCGCATGAGCTGAGCGGCGGCATGCAGCAGCGTGTGATGATCGCCATGGCCCTCTGCTGCCATCCGAAGCTGCTGGTGGCCGACGAGCCGACGACCGCCCTGGACGTGACGATCCAGAAGCAGATCATGGAGCTGCTGGCCGGGCTTCGGAGGGACCTGGGGATGAGCCTCATCCTGATCACGCACAACTTTGGCATCATCCGTGATGTGGCGGACCGCGTGGCCGTGATGTTTCGCGGACAGATCGTCGAGACGGGACCGACGAAGGAGGTGCTGAGCCGTCCGCAGCATCCCTACACCCAGGCGCTGCTGGACTGCGTGCCGCGCATGGGGCCACGACAGGCGCGGCTGCGGACGATCGACCATGCCGCGTTGGAAGCCCTGGGCGCATGAGACGGCGGCGGCGAAAGACGACGCGGTTCTGGCGTCTGGCCCTGCTTCTGGTGCTTGGCTGGCTCGGCTGGGACGGCGTGGTGGAAAGGCCTTCATCGCCTTCGCGAAACGCCACCCAGGTCTTTGAGGTCATCCTCGGGGCACGGCTGCACCCG
Organism: Prosthecobacter sp.; assembly: GCA_044341745.1. Taxonomy (GTDB): domain Bacteria; phylum Verrucomicrobiota; class Verrucomicrobiia; order Verrucomicrobiales; family Verrucomicrobiaceae; genus Prosthecobacter. Next base: position 55,234 of record JBIIRD010000011.1, read on the forward strand.
CACCCTGACAATGATGGCGACAGCTTCCACCTGGAGCACGAAGGCCAGGTGCATGAGTTCCGGCTTTATTTTGCCGACTGTCCCGAAAAGAAGCGCCACCCTCTCAATGGCGGGCGCCTTGCCGAACAGGGGGCGTATTTCGGCGGGCTTGAAGAAGGCCGCACCATCGCCCTTGGCAGGCAGGCCGAGGCCTTCACGCGGGAAATGCTGACCTCGCAGCCCTTCACGATCTGCACGAAGTGGCACAAGGTCTATGACAGCGGCCGGTATTACGCCTTCATCCTGCTCGCCGACGGTGCGGACCTCTCCGCCAGGCTGGTGCAGGCAGGGCTGGCGCGCATTCACACACGGGGAACCACCCTGCCGACGAATCAGGATGCGAAGGGCTACGAACTCGAGCTCAGGCGTCTGGAGGCGTTGGCGCGTGAGCAAGGGCTGGGAGGCTGGGGGATGAAATAAGATCCCGGACCACGGCATTCTCCCGGCCCCGCCTCCTCAGAGTCGGCTGACCTTGACTCCCCGGATCCTGCCCTGCGTGTTCCAGGTCGCAAAGCCGAACGGCAGGCAGTGGTCGATGTACCCGGGCCGCAGACCGACCTGCCGTCCCTTGATGCTGACGTTCACCACGGGGCGCCTGTTCACCCATGCACGGATGTCCTCGGGACGTACTTCGATGCGGACATGATGCCACACGCCGTTGGCAAACTTTTGTTCGGCGCGTGTCGAATTTTCACTCGCATCCTTGAAGTCGATGCTGGAGATGCCGGTCAGGCCGCCCCCCCAGCCGCCGATGACAAAGGTGGCGTGGCTTGAGTGACTGGACACCGGAAAGGTGCACATGCCGAAGATGTCCTCACCTTCGGCCCGCATGGCCTCGTACTCGATGGCATAGTCCGTTTCCGGCAATCCCAGAGACTGCCAGGCAGGGAACTTGCAACCCGTCATGGGCAGGCCGGCCGGCAGGGTCAGGACCTGTCCGGTCAGCTGCATGTTGCCTTCCTCCGGGATGCCGGCCTTCTGCCAGCTGGAATGCAGGGCATCGTCCAGAAGATTCCATTCCTGGACGGCAGAGGGTGCGGCCTTCTCAGGCAGGCAGCCGATGAGCAGGACGGCGCTGAAAAGGAAGGCACATGATGCTGGAAAATTCATGAAGAATGATTGGAATATGACTTGGGTTATTCCAGTTTCTAACTAAGAAAAAGCTGGAAAAATTCTTTCGAACTCGACACTAGCTTTTGCCTCAGATCAACATGCGACGCTCGACACCTGACCACCGTTCCCTGCTTGCCACCACCGTGCTGAATCTGCGCAGTCGTCGTGCGGTCTCCCGCTCCGGTCTTGCGAAACTGGTCAACGCCTCGGCGTCCACGCTTGGACTTTATGTGGACCAGTTGATCGACATGGGGCTTGCCAGGGAGGTTGGCATGGAACGCGTTTCGAAGCTGGGACGTCCGATGCGCCTGCTCGCACTCAATGCCGAGGCAGGCTGGTTTGCCGGCGTTGAATTCACCGCCCAGCGGGTTCAGGCGACGGCGGTTGACTTCGCCGGAGGCATCGTCACCACCGAGAAAAAGGAGCTTCCTGAGCAGGCGGATGTGCCGACCGTGCTGAAGACGGTGGCGGACCTCATCATCACCCTGCACCTGACCTGCAACAGGCCCCTGATGGGCATCGGCATCGGCGTGCCCGGCCTGCTGGACCGCCGGCGGGGCATGGCGCGTTATTTCTCATTCCTCAAGGGCTGGCGGGACGTGCCGCTGGCCGAGGTGATCACCCAGAGCTTCCGTGTGCCGACGGTGCTGGAAAACAACCTTCGTGTCATCGCCCTGGCCGAACGTTGGTTCGGCCAGGGTGGCAATCTGGAGGATTTTGTCGTGCTCGGGGCGCGCAGCGGCCTGGGATTGGGCATGGTTCAACGTGGCGAACTGATGCGCGGCGCCAATGAGATGGCGGGCGAGGTTGGATTGTGGACCTGGCCGCATCCTGACGGCGACCAGGCGATGCATGACCGTCTTTCCGCACCCGCCGTCTATCGTCGCCTGGCATCGCTGCCGTCCGATGCTCCTTTTCCCGCCGACCTTCGCGAGTCCCTGGCCGGGGTGGCGGATCCCGAGTCAGCCGCCTGGAAAAGCGTGGTGCTGGACTTTGCCCGCGTGACCCGCAGCCTGCAGCTGATGCTCGACCCTGAGAAGATCTTCCTCCATGGTCCGCTGACAAGCCTGGGTCAGCGTTTTTGTGATGATGTCACGGCCTGCGCCGACACCCTGCGCCCGGAGCTTCCTGACATGAAGATGAAGCTCGTCCCCTCGACGCTGAACGATGATGCGGGGGCGCTGGGGGCGGCAGGCCTGGCCATGGAGGCCTGGGAGCCTGGGGTTTGAGGCTCATGGCTCCAGGGCGCGACGGAAGGCCTGGGCGGTCCAGACGACGGGATAAATTTTTTCGTGGTACCAGAGCCGTGCAAAATAAAGCCCGATGGGGGAGGTGCGGAACTCGGTGCCTTCACGGGTGGCCGACACCAGCCAGTCCACCGCCTTCATGCCGGCCTTCTGATGCGGCGACTGGCGGCTGCCAAGGAGGGCATGGGCGGCCAGGGCGGTTTCTTCCACGGTGGATGGCGCCGTCGCATCACCGCCAAAGCCTCCGTCCTGCTTCTGCATGCGCAGCAGAAATTCCAGGCCTTTGCGGATGAGCTCCTGCGCCTGGTCTGCCAGCGCCTGGTTTTCCAACAGGTGGTTCACGACGGCCGCCGTGCCAAAGACGGGGTTTTCCTCGTCGTGCACCTGCTCGTTGCCGAACCAAAGGGGTGACCAGGAGCCGTCCGCGCGCTGGGTTCTTTGCAGGTAGGCCAGAGCCCTGCCGGTGGCCTCCCTGATCTGCGGCATCAGGGCCGGCGGCTGCCAGACCCACCAGGCCAGCAGGGCATGGGCCGTGATTTCAGGCGTGCTGCGGTCAAAGGGCAGGGTGCCCCAGCCCCGGCAGAAGGTCGGGACGCCGCCATCCCGGTTTTGCAGGCCGAGCAGCCAGGCAATGCCGGCCCGGGCGGCGGTTTCCGCAGGACTGCCCGCCTTTCGCAGCGCGATCAGGGCGCCCGAGGTGTCGTCCGCGTCAGGGACGCCGCCCGGCAGGTCCGTCCAGGCCCAGCCTCCGGGAGCGGCGTTCGTGAAGGGGTGCACGTCCTGATATTGCTGCTCGAGCAGCCACTTCACCGTGGCGGGTTCGATCTCATCCAGGGCCTTCACCGACAGCGTGGTGCCCCAGGTGGCGAGGTTGGTGTCGATGGGCCAGCTGCCGTCGGGCCGCATCGAGCGGCTCAGAAACTCCACGGCGGCGGGGATGCACGGATGGTCTTTTTCACCGGCCGCCGCCAGGGCCATGGTGACAAAGCTGGTGAGCGGAGTCGCCTCCAGGTAGCCGCCGCTGGAGGGTTGCAGGGCCTTCAGCATCGGGGAGATGCGCGGCCACAGGGCGGCACGGATCCAGCGGAGCGGATTCCACCAGGCGGGCGGGGCGTTTTGGTGCCGCGTGCGGCCGATGGCAATCAGGGCGGGCAGGGCGTAGCTGACGACCGGCAGGCCGATGGCGCCGAACCAACGACGTGGAAACGCGGCCAGCTCGAAGGGCAGGGGCAGCACGCGTTCCCAGGCCCGCCCCCCGAGGGTGCCGCAGATGGCGCAGAGCATGAGGATCGGCACGGAAAAGGTGCGGTCCTTGCCGTAACGGCTGATGACGGCGCGCTGAATGGCCGCTGGATCGAGGGAGCCGACATGGCGGGTGATCCAGGCTTCGCAGAGATTCACGGAGGTGGCGCCGGCCTGAAGACCGGCTTTGTCCGACGACGGGCTGCCGCTCCAGAGACGCAGGGCGCTCCAGCACAGCAGGGTGGTGGACAGGTTGCTCTGGCTCAGGGTGGTGTCGCCCCAGCCGCCATCGGTGTTTTGATGGCTGGCAAGCCAGCGCGCGCCTGCCTGGATCATCGCCCGATGCCTGGCGGCGTCCACGCCGTGCAGCGCCACCAGGGCGGTGGCGGTGCTCAGGGCGCTGCTGGAGAGCTCCCCCTCCCAATGGCCGGCCGTGTCACGCAGGGACAAAAGATGCGCGCGGGCATTGGCGAAGGCGGTCTGGAGACGGTCGGTCATGGAGGGCGCGCAGAGTTGAACAATCGCCGCTTGGATCAAGCGGGCATCACTCCCTCCTGCGGCATTCTTTGCCGGGCTGTCATGGCGTGGGAGGCCCTGGTCAGGCTCAGCCGCGGGTGACGCGCATCACCCTGCCGTTGCGGACGGCGAGATTGAGCCGTGTTTCACTGTAGTCCATGGTCACGGGAAAGGCGACGCCGTTGCGTTCAACGACACGGCAGGCAAGGCCCGCCTCACGGGCGCGGTGAATGGCCTCGGCTTCGGGCAGCCCGATCAGGTTTTCGGGATGGAACGGGGCCGGCCTGGCAGGATGTGGCTGATGGGGCCGGGGTGGTGGTGCCGGCCTGGCATGCCCATGCCTCGGCGGACGGGAGGGCGCATGCGAAGGTGGAGGCGGTGGCAGCAGGCAGGAGGCAAGCACCAGGGGCAGGGCGGACAGCAGGAGTTTCCTCATGCCGCCGAACCAATCATGCTTCAGGGGCGTTGACGAGCTTGAACTGCTCGCCGCTGCGGCGTCGAATGGGCCGGGATTGTCGTTCCCATGAAGGGACTTGCGGGCGGGCTGCGTTTTCATCGCCCGTCATCATGCGTTTCCTCCGCCTTTCCCTCCTGCTTTTTCCCGTCCTGCTCAGCGCCGAAGACCTTCGCTGGTTCAAGGGCAACACGCACACGCATTCCCTGTGGAGCGACGGCAATGACTTCCCTGACATGATCTCGGCCTGGTACAAGGAGCATGGCTACGACTTCCTTGGCATGTCCGACCACAACACGCTCAACGCCGGGGAGAAGTGGGTGACGGAGGCGGTCATTGAAAAGAAGAAGATCGCCCTGGGGCCGAAGGTGCTGGACAAGTATCGCCAGAAGTTTGGCGACGAATGGGTGGAGACACGCAGCAATGACAAGGGTGAGCTGGAGGTGCGTCTGAAAACGCTGGAGGAATACCGGCGGAAGCTGGAGGAGCCCGGCAAGTTCCTCCTGGTCCAGGCGGAGGAGGTCAGCGCCGGCTTTGGCAAGGCGCCCATCCACATCAACGCCGTGAACCTGACGGAGGCCCTGCAGCCGAAGAAGGATGTGCAGACCATCCGCGAAACCCTGCGGCAGAACCTGCAAATGATCGCCGAGCATGCGCTGAAGTCAGGCCGTCCGGTGATGGCCCATGTCAATCATCCGAACTTTCGCTGGGCGATGACTGCGGACGACCTGGCGCACGTGGTCGAGGACCGGTTCTTCGAGATCTACAACGGTCACCCGGGCATCTACTATGCGGGCGAGTCCTCACGCGTGGACTCCGAGCACGAGCGCATCTGGGACATCGCCAGCACGATCCGCATCGCCGAGCTGAAGCAGCCGCCGCTCTACGGCGTGGGCACGGATGACAGTCACAATTATCACGGCGGTTCCGCCACGCCCGGCCGCGGCTGGGTCATGGTACGGGCGGCGAAGCTCGACCCCAACGCGCTCGTGGAGGCCATGCAGCGCGGCGATTTCTACGCCTCCACCGGCGTGACGCTGGAGGACGTGGTTTTCGACAAGGAGACGCGCACGCTGAAGCTGAAGATCCAGGGCAGGCCCGGCGTGAAATACCGCACCGAGTTCCGCGGCACGCTGAAAAACTACGACCGCGCCGTGAAGGAGGTGGACGCCCCTGCGGAGGACCCGCAGCCCAGGCGCCTGCAGCATGGCGCCGACATCGGCAGGGTGCTGGCGAGCAGCGAGGACCTGCAGCCGTCCTACACGCTCACCGGTGACGAACTATATGTTCGGGCCATCGTCATCTCCGACCAGCTGATGGAGAACCCGGCGCAGCCGGATCATCTGCAGAAGGCCTGGACGCAGCCGGTGGGCTGGTGAGCCGGCGCAGGCCTCAGGCCTGGATGCGATGCGGTTGCACGGGCTCTGAGAAGCCCTTGAGCTGCATGGGGGGCAGCGGTGTGGAGGAAACCTCCGCCCCGACGGCCTCGACGGTGGCCGGGTCGGCGATGATTTCACCTGCCTGGGCGATGCCGCACAGGCGTGAGGCGAGGTTCACATGATGGCCGAGCACCGTGTAGCTGAGCCGTTTGTCGGAGCCCATGCAGCCGGCCACCACGGTGCCGGTGGCGAGTCCGATGCCGATTTCCAGGGGATGCCGGGCGGTGGTGTTCATCACACGCCGCCTGGCCTGCATGGCCTGGGCGCAGCGCACGGCGCTCAGGGTGTCCTCACGGCTGCCTTCCGGAGCGCCGAAAAGCACCATGATCAGGTCGCCGACAAACTTGTCCACGGTGCCGCCATGGGCGTAGGCCACGTCGGTGAGGGCGGTCATGTGCTCGTTCAGCAGCTCGATGACCTCATGCGGCGGCATCTTCTCCGTGAGGGCGGTGAAGCCGCGGATGTCGCAGAAGAGCATGGTGACCTCGCGCAGCTCGCCGCCCAGGGCGCCGGGATTGTCAATGAGCCGGCCGGCGATGGTGCGGTCGGCCACGGCGTTCAACACGCTGCGGTACTTCTCCTGAAGCGCGAGGCCGGCGGCCATGTCGTTGAAGGACTGGGAGAGGCGGCCCAGCTCATCCCGGGTCACCGGCACGCGCACTTCGTAGTTGCCCTTTTCCACCTCCTGGGCGGCGGCGACGAGGCTGCTCACGGGGCCGGAGAGGCCGCGCGAGACGAAGGTGACCAGAAGGAGGGCGACCGCCAGGGCCAGGAGGCCAAGGCCGGCGGCGCTCCGGCGCAGGTCATGGATTTCGTCATGCAGCGGCGCGAGTGAATAAAAGTTCACCTGGGCCGCCTGGGGAAAGGGCGAGTCGGGATTCAGGATCCGGTAGATGAGGCGGTGCTGGACACCGTCGATCGGCACCAGGATCTGCCGCCGCTCCTTGGAGGACTTGCGCAGCGACTCTTCCATGGCGGCGGCGATGACATCCTTTTGGTTTTCCGGGACGGTGCCGGAGACCAGCCTGCCCTCCACGTAGATGCCGCCCAGGATTTCGCCGGAATCATTGCGGCGGGTCTGCTCGTACAAGGCGCGGTCGGCAAGCGCGGGAAGGGGGAGGCCGAACAGCAGGGCTCCAAGGAGCTTCTCCGTGCCCGGCTCCCGGAGCGGCGTGATGAAGACCTCTCGCACCTGCTCGCCGCGCTTTTCCCCGGCTTCGACGATCAGGTAGCCGACCTCCTGGCGGGTCAGAACTTCCGAAAGCTCACGTTTTCCCAGCCACGGCATCACGGATGATCTTCGGCTGACAACGGGGGAATCGACAGGCTGAGAAGCCGCGTCCTCCTTTCCCGGGCGGGGGCGGGGCTGGGTGATGAAGTCACCGCCGGCGTCGATCAGCGCGATGAAGGGGCTGCCGGCACCACCGCCGGCCGGCAGTCCGGGCTTGGTCTGGAGGTCACGCCGCTCGGGGCGCAGGGCGTTTTTGACGCCCGCCCTGGCGTCCGCACGCAGAGGCGCGTTGCCAAACTCATTTTGCAGCCGCTCCCTGGCCAGCGCCTCCAGGGAAGGACGCAGGATCATGGAGGCCTTGAGATAATCCTTCGCGCCCATGCTGCTGAGGACCTCCGGATTCTCGGCCAGGCGCTCCAGCACGGAGGACAGGGCTTCAAAGCGCTTGTTCTTGGCCTGCGTGACCGCGCCGATCTGATTTTCAAACTGTTCCTCAAACAGCTTCTGGTAGGTGACGCTGAACTTTCTTTCCGCCAGCAGCAGGGCGCCCGTGGTGATGCCGGCCACGATGGGGAAGATGGTCAGGATCAGCCTGGCTCGGAACGTGGAAAGGAACTTCATTCAGCGCGGGGGGATGCTCGGAAAACTGCAACCCCGCGTCGAGGAGAAAGTTTGCGGCTACATTCCGGCTGTGTGGCAGCAGCTTGGGATGTCCTGGCCGCCGAAGTCCAGCGTGCCGCGCAGCCGCCAGGCCATGATGACGGCGGCGGTCAGGGCGAGGGCGCGCTGCAGCTTGCGCATCGCACCTGGCTGAAGACGGCCGCCCAGCCAGTGGAGCTGGGTCTGGGCAAGCCAGAGCAGGGGCAGGGTGCCAAGACCGAAGGCGAGGGCGAAGCCGGAGCCTTTCGCGGGGCTGCCATTCGCCATGGCGAGGGCAAACATGACGTAGAGCGGGCCGCAGGGAAGCAGGGGGGTGCCGAGGCCGAGAAGCCCGGCGCGCACGGTGCTTTTCATGCGGAAGGCGGCGGTTTGAAAGCGGCGCAGACCGGCGCTGAGAAGGCGGGGCTTGGGCAGCCAGGCGTCCAGCCCGATGCCGACCATGGCAAAGGCGAGCACGAGCAGCCAGGGCAGGACGATTCCAGCGCCGTGCTGGAAGAAACCCAGGGGCACGACGCCGATCATGCCCGCCAGGGCGCCGACGACGGCATAGGCGAGCAGACGTCCGGCGTGATACATGCCGGTGGCCTTCATGAAGCCGCCGCCCTGCGGGTTCACCGCCCAGGAGCAGGAGAGCGGACCACACATGCCGACGCAGTGCACGCTGGTCACGAGACCTGCGAGAAAGGCGGCGGCGCTGGTGTCGATGCCGGTCATGGACGCTGCTCGATGGAGACGCGCTGCACCTCCCGGGGCTTGTGGCTGGAGGCGAAGAAGATGAAGGCGACCCAGAGGGCCACGAATCCAAGGAAGGCCAGGATCGGAAGCAGCCAGGGATTATTGAAGAAAAGCTTTCGGATCGAGAGGGGCATTGGAGCGGAGGCGTGGATCGGGGCCGAGAAATTCCATGAAGCGCGTCGTCATGCTGTCACCGCGGCTTGTGTCGGTGACCTTGACCTGGAGACGGAAGGATTTTTCAAAGGCCTTCTCAGGCAGGGACAGCACCAGGGTCTTCTGCTCCTCACCCATGGGGGCCACCTCGAGCAGCTGGTCCAGGCCGGTGGTCTTCAGTTCGGCGGGCGCGGCTCCGACGATTTCGAGGCGGTAGGTGGAGGGCTCGTTGCGCTTGTTGATGACACGGACAAGGAACTGGTTGCGCACGACACCGTCGGCCACGTAGAAAGGCGCGCCGATCATGCGCACGGCACTGGCCCTGAGGGCGGAGATGCGGGTGCTGGCGAAGGCGAAGGCGGCGACGCCTGCGAGCAGCATGAAGGTGTAGAAGATGGTTCTTGGGCGGATGACCTGGGTCCTGCCGCCCTTGAGCCCGACATAGGAGTCGTAGCGCACCAGCCCGGTGGGGCGCTTGAGCTTGGTCATGATGTCATCACAGGCGTCAACACAGGCGGCGCAGCCGATGCACTCCAGCTGCATGCCGTTGCGGATGTCGATGCCGGTCGGGCAGACCTGCACGCAGCGGCGGCAGTCAATGCAGGAGCCGGTGGTGCTTCCGGCCTTGCCGCGCGGCTCCCCGCGCGACTTGTCGTAGCCGATGACGATGCTGTGGTCGTCGGTCAGCGCCGACTGAAGGCGGCCGTAGGGGCAGAGGATGATGCAGAACTGCTCGCGGAACCAGCTGAAGCTGAAGTAGAGGGCGCCGGTCAGGAAGGACACGATGCCAAAGGCCAGGAAGTGCTCCGTGGGCGGCCCCTTCATCATCTCGTAGAGCTTTTTGATCGAGACGAAGTAGCTCAGGAAGATGTGGGCGATCAGGGCCGACACCAGCACGAACAAACCATGCTTCAGCAGGCGTTTCGTGACCTTGCCGGCCGACCACGGGGCGTCTTCCAGGCGGCGGCGTGCGGTGGCGTCACCGTCGATCAGGCGCTCGATGCGGCGGTAGACGTGCTCCAGGAAGACCGTGTAGGGGCAGGTCCAGCCGCACCAGAGACGGCCAAAAAGGGCGGTGATGTAAAACAGCGAGAAGGCCAGCCCGGTGATGAGGAAGAAGCCCACCCACAGATCCTGGGTCGCCAGGGTGAGGCCCATGAAGTGGAAGCGGCGCTCCTGGACGTCCAGGAACACCGCCGGATAGCCGTTCACCGGGATCCAGGGCAGGGCGATGTAAACCAGAAGCAGAAGCGCTCCGGCCAGCCTGCGCAGCCTGGTGAAGCGCCCTTTGACGTCCGCCGGATGAATGAACTTCCTTGAGCCATCGGTGTGAATCGAGGAAAGCGTCTCCAGCGTGGGGGTGTTCATGATCTTGAATTACTTCTTCAGAGGCGAGTCAGCGGCAAGGGTGAAGGCTTCGCCCTTTTCATGCTTGCTCAGGATGAAGGCCAGGACCTCGACGACGCGCTGCAGGCCGAGCTGGGGCTCCCAGGGCGGCATGCCCTTGGTGAGATCGGGGGCGCCCTTGCGAATGATGGTCAGCATCTGCGTGGGGTTGTTGCCGTGTTTCCATTCCTTGTCGTTCAACGGCAGGCCGGGAAGCTTGGCTCCGGCGAGGTGCGCACTCATGTCCGGGGCATGGCAGGCGACGCAGGTGGTGGCGTAGGTGGCGGCACCGGCCTCGACAATCTTGGGATCCTTCGACATCTCCCAGAGCTTGTCATCGCTGATCAGCTCCAGCTCCTTTTTCTGCTGCTCGGCGATCTTGGCCATGGCCTGGTCCACCTTGCTGGTGTCCGTGGTGCCGAGACCGAACTGATAGTAGGCCACCCAGGCGATGACAAACCAGACCATGGTGATGTACCAGGTTCCAAGCCACCAGTTGGGAAGCTTTTGATCATACTCCTGGATGCCATCGTAGGTGTGGTCACGGAGCACGGGGCCTTGGTCTTTGGGTTTCTCGGTGTTCATGGGAGTGGGAAGCGGCTTCAGAGGGGAACAAAGGCGGGAGGTCCTGAACTGCTCCTCCATCGTTGCTCATCCAGTGTCCGATCTTGCGCCAGGCTGCGCAAGCCTGTTGTAATCGGCGCTTGATCCTGGTCCGGCCCGGGCTTCCTGTCGCCATTCCATGCCCGCATCCGACCCCTCCCAGGCCCCGCTCGGCGTCTTCGACTCCGGCGTCGGCGGACTCACCGTTGTGCGCGCCCTGCGCGAGCTGATGCCGCAGGAGTCCATCGTCTATCTCGGGGACACGGCCCGCGTTCCCTACGGCTCCAAGTCACCCGACACCATCCGCCGGTTTTCCGTGGAGGATTCGCAGTTTTTGACGGGCCATGGCGTCAAGGCTGTGGTGGTGGCCTGCAACACGGCCACGGCCCACGCCCTGCCTCTGCTCCAGGCGACCTTCCGCGTTCCGGTCATCGGCGTCATCGAGCCCGGGGTCGAGGCGACGCTGTCGGACCCCCGCTGCGAGCGTGTCGGCATCATCGGCACGGCGGGAACGATCCGCAGCAGCGCCTACCAGTACGCCCTGGCCATGCGCCGTCCCGGCCTGCAGATCCATGCCTCCGCCACGCCGCTGCTGGTGCCGTTTGTCGAGGAGGGTTGGATCGATCACCCGGCGCTGAAGCTGGTGCTGCGGCAGTACCTGGAGCCTCTGCTGGAAAAGGGGATCGACACGCTGATGCTGGGCTGCACGCATTACCCGCTGCTCATGCCGGTGCTGAAGAAGATGCTGGGAAAAAAGGTGCGGCTGGTGGACAGCGCCAGCACCTGCGCCGCGCACACGCGGCGGGTCCTGGAGGAGCAGAAGCTTCTCCGCCGGGGTCGCGGCAGGCCCGTGCTGGACATCTACCTCACCGACCTTTCCGAGCAGGCGGAGACGATGGCCCGCAGGTTCCTCGGCGCCGACTTTGGCCGGGTGAAAAAGGCGAGCCTGTGAGCCTCCGGATCTTGGTCGGATTCTTGGTTCGCCCTTGCCGCAGGCCTCAGGTCCAGGCGCGGATGCGGCTGTCGAGCTGGAACAGCTGGCCGCTGACGTGGGTCATGCCGTCCAGGAAGGTGATGAAACTTGCGGCGTCCTGGAGGGTGTTCAGACGGCCCAGGGCGTGGCTGGCGAGGATCTGCCGCGCCTGTGCCTCGTATTCTTGACGGCCCCAGACGGCAGCGACGCCCACTGTCCTGGTGCTCGTTTCCACGGTTTGGTGGCGTCTGTGTGCTCGCGCTTTGTGATGAACAGTGCTGTGGTCTCTGGTGTATCACGCAAGCGATGCAGCAAACAAGTGTTCGCATCATGCGGATCAAAGTGAGCCAGCCACTCGGCCAATATCGCCAAAGTAAAGTCACCCTCTTGGAATTTTGACTGCATGGCGAGATGGAGGGGGCAACCATCAAGTGTGAGCACTTGCAATTCGGCATCCTCCCCAGCCTCCACCTGCAACGAAGTGTTGCCTGGATTCGTGTACTCTGCCAAAAGACCTATCCAAAGCGTAGCAAGTTCCTGGAACCTGTAGCCCTTATGCCCTGTGATCTCGATAGACATGTGCAAATTGGAAGGAGCCCAGCCTGTAACTCATGAGTAGCTACTCACCCGCTCGCCATCCAGCTTCTCCAACTGGCGGATGAAGAGGAGGTATGTGATCTGCTCGATGGCGACGAGGGGATTGGAGAGGCCGGAGGACCAGAAGAGGGACCAGAGGTCGTGGACTTTGCGGCGGAGCTGGGGGCAGGAGCATGAAGAGGAAATGACGAAATCAGAGCCGAGCGAAGCGAGACAAACAAGCAAAGCGAGCCCGGAGGGTGAACGAAGTGAATCAATGACGAATGCCTGAGGGATTTATGACTTACGATTTTTGATTTTTGATTTGGCGGGGGCTGCCTCAGCCGGGCCGGCGAGCTGCTGATAGAACTCGTGCAGCTTGCGCTGGAGGAGGGCGCGGTCGGGGAGCTGGGTCTGGTATTCGGCGATGAGCGCGGGGGAGAGGCTGCGGCTGAGGGCATACTCGACAACTTCGCTGTCCTTCGAGGCGCAGAGGAGGACTCCGATGGAGGGGTTCTCATGCGGCTTCTTCACGTCCCGGTCCAGGGCCTCCAGGTAGAAGCCGAGCTTGCCAAGGTGCTCGGGCTCGAAGCGCTCGATCTTGAGTTCCAGCGCGACGAGGCAGTTCATGCCACGATGGAAGAAGAGCAGATCGAGGGCGAAGTCTCGCTTGCCCACCTGGAGCGGGACTTCAGAGCCAACGAAGCAAAAGTCGCTGCCGAGTTCGGTGATGAATTCGCGCAGCTTTGCCAGTAGCCCGCGATGGAGATCGGCCTCGGAGTGGTCATCAGGCAGGCCGAGGAACTCCAAAACGTAGCTGTCTCTGAAGACGACGGTGGCGTCGGGGTGAGTTTGTGTCACCAGTGGTGACACTTTTGGCGGAGAGAGCACCACCCGCGCAAAGAGAGCGGTTCGAAACTGGCGCTCCAGCTCGCGGCTGGACCATTTCTCACGTACGGTCATCCGCATGTAGAACTCCCGCTCTTCGGGCAGCTTGGACTGGCCGAGAATTATGAGATGATGGGTCCAAGGCAATTGTGTCAGCAGTGCTGACACAATTTCATGATCGTGGTAGGCCTCGTAAAATTGCCTCATTCGAAACAGGTTACGGCGAGTGAAGCCTTTCAGCCCTGGCTGATGACGAGCGAGGTAGGCGGCGAGTTCATCCACCACTCCATCCCCCCACTCCGCATCTGAAATCTTCCGGCTGATGTGCTCACCAACGCTCCAGTAAAGCTCGATCATGGCCACATTCACCGCCTGATAGGCGCGATGGCGGGCTGCCTCGATCAGGTGCAGCACCTCCGCGAACTCGGGCAAGGCCGATGAGGGCGTTTTTGACCAGCACGACTTTCCTTTTCCCTGCGGGCGCTGGCTTTTTGCCCTTGCCTGAGCTGGCTATGGCTTTGCGGGGTGTAGCGGGCGGACGCTTCATGGGACGGAGGACTGGCGAGAAGGATCAGGCGGCGAGCTGACGGGTGAGGTCAAGCATGTCACGATGCACGGCGGGCGGGAAGAGCTTTTCAGGCTCGCCGATGGCGGTGAAGGGCGGCTGGCGGAGGGAGTCGACGGAGACAATGGTCTTCACCGCCTCGATTTGATAGGCGCGGTCGATGATGTGCTCCAGCGGCATCACGCCCGCCAATGGCTGACCATAGCGGTCCAGATGGGCCATGCGCAGCAAATCGTCCTCGGTGAAGAAGCCGCTGACCTTTCGCGGCGGATAAAGCCGACGATGCCAGAACCAGATTTCATTCCCATTCGCGAGGAAGATGAAGGGATCAACACCATGCTGCTCGCGCAAGCGGTCGGCATAGTCTGCTGCCTGTCTTTCGCCGGAAAGCGCATCGCGGCTGGAACGCTTGGCCTCGACAATCGCCAGCGGTCTGTCGAGGCGGTCCAGCAGGACATAGTCGGCAAACTCGGGGGAATTCAGTTCCTTGTCAGTCTCTTTCAACGGGCTCGTTGATTGAATCAGATATTCCTCGACCACACGACGCCCCCCCAACGACCAGCCAGCCCGACCCAGCTGCCGGTCGATCTGAGCCTGTCGCGTTTGGTGTTCTGATTTCATTCGAAAGGGAGGGACCGAAAGCGTGTGGATGACGAGTGCCCGGTCTCCAAAACAACTCCTGATCCTTAAAAGATGGGAAATCTTGGATCAACACCTCTAAATCGGGTGGAAGAATTTTTTGCATACCCAACCTAGGTGGCACCATCCTTGCCCATCGCGTCCAGATTTTACCCGAATCGCCTTGGCCGGGTTGCGGACCAAAGCTCCTCAGTTTCAATGATCCGCGCCCCCTCCCCTTGCCTGTGCCTGTCCATGACGAAGATGACCAGACGAAATAACACAGGCTGCACCCTGCCGGATGCACAAAAAAGGCGGAGACACCAAGGTCTCCGCCTGTTCTGAAACAAAGCCGGGTCGCTGAATTACTTCTTGGCGGCCTTTTCCGCCGAGCCGTCCAGCGGGGTGATGATCGGGCGGTCCTTCATCTCGGGGGAGATGAGCCACTTGTCATCCTGCTTGATGAAGGAGATGAGGAAGAGCTCCTCGATCCGGTCGGTCAGGGTCTCCTGGGAGGTGCGGACGGTGGCATGCACATAGCCCTTGTCCTTTTCCTCCACGAGGCCGAGGACGTCGATCTTCAGCGTCTCCTGCTTGCGCTTGGTCACGTCGGCGGCGGCGTTGATGCGCTTGTGCCAGGCCTCGCGGTCCATGATGTAGAACTCCTGGGGGGAGAGCTTTTCCAATTCGCGGATTTCAGCGACCCCGAAGCGCTCGAGCATCTGCTGCTCCTCGGTCATGGTCGGCGCGGTCTTGATGATGGCGATGGTCTCCTTCTGCTTGCGCTCGAGGGAGGCAGGTTGAAGCAGGGCGGCGGCCGTCTTCCAGTCCTGGTTCACCACGCAGGTCAGGTATTTTTTCACCAGGTCGGCGCAGGGATGGTCGGCGGGCAGGGGGGCGGAGAGCAGACCACCTGCCAGGGCCACGAAGGCGATGACAATGGCGGACCTGAAGAGGGGACGGACGGGATGCATAAGGGCTGGTTTGACCGCTCTAGGGAAGAATTGTTCGGCGATGGTTTGTAGACCGCGCCCTCCCGGGCGTCAAATGGAGAAAGCCTCCTTGGCTGACTGTCAGGCGGCAGGCAGCCGGGCGGCGGCGGACACGGGGATCTCGAGCGTCTTCTGCCGGGATCCCTCACCGCGCAGCAGATGAATCTGCGAACGCGGGCAGCCCAGGGTTTTGGCCAGGAAACGCAGCAGCTCGTCGTTGGCCTTTCCGTCCACGGGAGGGGCGGCCAGCTTGATCATCAGGACGGGCCGACCCTTTTCATCGGCGCCCCAGCCGAGGATCTCCGACTTCCTGGCATTTGGAGTGACACGCACGACCAGGGGTTGCATGGGGGAGGTCTGGCTGCTCATGATCTGGAACGCAGGATGCCCTCGGCCAGGGCTTTGGCCATGGCCTCGCGATGGTGGATGGTCGCACAGCGGGCCGCGTCCGTCTTATGGCTCAGATAACCGCCCTCGACCAGCACGGCCGGCATGCGGGTCTCCCGCAGCACCTTGATGTCCTGACGAAAAACGCCGCGCGCCAGGCCCTTGAGGTTCAGGTCCATGCTGCGCAGCAGCCGGGCGGCAACCTGCCTGCCCGTGCTGCTGTGATAATAAACCTCCATGCCGCTGATCGCCCTGTCCCTGGAGGCATTGAAGTGAATGCTGACAAACAGGGAGTTGCGCTGGCGGTTGGCGGTGCTGATGCGTGATTCCAGGCTGACAAACGCATCGGTCCTGCGTGTCATCACGACCTTCAGCCCCCGTGCCTTGAGATGCTTTTCAAGACGCTGGGCCACATCCAGGCAGAGACGTTTTTCCACCAGGCCGTTGTGCACGCAGCCACCGTCCCTGCCGCCGTGACCGGCATCCACGACGACGGTGCTGAAGTCCAGCGCCCAGGCCGTCCCCTTGATGAAAAGGAAGACCAGGATCAAGCCGGACCTGCAGGGGATCATGACCTTCGTGTCACCTGGGGATCTTCAACGTGCGTCCTTCCCGGATGAAGTCCGACGACAGTCCGTTCGCCGCCTTGAGCTTGGAAACCGTGGTGCCATGCTTGCGGGCGATCGCCCCGAGCGTATCACCACGCTTGATCGTGTAGGAGCCGCCGCTGCGGGAGCTCGATCCTTTCTTGGAGGAGACCTTCCTCACCGGCGAGGGATTTCTGCGGGAGACCGAGCCACCGTGCGACCTGCTCCAGGAATCAATGTCTGAAGCCGAGGCCGCCCGCTCCCCTTCCGAGGCCCAGGCGACCATGTAGTCGCCCGTCGCCGGATCGAAGGGGTAGTCCTTGCGCTCCATGCTGTGGGACGGCGTGGTGCTGCTGCCATGAAGGTTGATCGCCGGAAGATTTTTGGGCAGCCCCTTGATCCTGGGGGAGGAGCCGCAGGAAGCCAGGAGGAAAGAGGCCAGGATCAGACCGGCGGCCGCACGGAAGGGGGCTGAAATCATCACGGCTAGTTTCTGCGGTTCGCGCCTGGCTGCAAACTGATTGTTCTCAGCCCGTCGTGCGCAGCCCCGACGCGAGCGCGTTGATGGAGACCAGCAGGTCCGGCATCATGGCCTCGGCGGCGTCGGAGCGGCCGGTCTGGACCTTTTCACGCCATTTTTTCAGCAGGCTCACCTGCTGCTCATGGAGCACACGCAGCGGCTCCTCGCGGATCTCCAGGGTGTAGGCAAGCCTGGGCCGACGGGCGGCGAACGTGCCGTCAAACAACTCCTCCAGCACCTGCCGCGTACGGTCAAATTCAGCCAGGATGATGCCGAGGAAGCGCTGGCGGATCTCCTCCTCCACGACCAGTCCGGCATAGAGCTTCATCAGGTCCGGGTTGGCGCTCACCAGGCTGCTTTCAATGTTGGTGAGCACGTAGCTGATGAACGGCGACTCCCTGAGCTTCGCCTTCATCTCCGCAAAGTCGGCGGGCGAGCCGGTCCTCAGCTTTTCCAGGGCGGAGCCGGCGCCAAACCAGCCCGGCAGGTAGAAGCGCGACTGGGTCCAGGAAAACACCCAGGGAATGGCGCGCAGGTCGTCGAGCGTCGCCTGGCCGGTGCGGCGCGAGGGGCGGGAGCCGATGCGTGCGTTCTCCAGGGCGTCGATGGGGGTGGCATGGCGGTAGAAGCGCATGAAGTCCGGCTCCTCCAGGAGCGCCCGGTAGGCCAGGCGGCTGTCGCTCGCCAGCCGGTCAAGCAGCGGCGCGAGGGACTGATCCGCAGGCCTGCCGTGACGATGCCGGGCCGTGGCGGAGGCGGCGGAGGCCATGAGCAGCTCCGTGTGATAAACGGCGGAACCCAGGTGGGCGTATTTTTGCGCGATGGTCTCGCCCTGCTCCGTCATGCGCATCCAGCCGCCCAGCGATCCCTGCGGCAGCGCCTCCATGAACCAGTGGGTGGGCCCCGCGCCACGTCCTACCGTGCCGCCGCGGCCATGGAAAAAGACCGCCTGCACCCCATGCCGGGCCGCGGTGGCGCTCAGGGCGGCCTGGGCACGATGCAACGCCCACTGGCTGGCGAGGATGCCGCAGTCCTTGTTGGAGTCGGAATAGCCCACCATCACCTGGAAGGCGGCCCCGCCTCCGCCCAGGCTCCGGCGCGTCACCGGATGCTGAAGAAACTCATCGACGATGCCGGGCCCGGCGTCGAGGTCCGCCATGGTTTCAAACAACGGCGTCACCGGCAGCGGACAGCACAGACCTCCGTCCACCCAGGACATCAGCCCGGCCTCCCGGGCCAGCAGGTAAACCGTTAGAAGATCCTCCACGTTCCGCGTCATCGAGACAATCAGGGCCCCCAGTCCCGCCGTGCCATGCCTGGCGATGTGCCCGGCCAGCACCCGGTGACAGGCCAGGACGGTGTCGGCTTCCGGACCCGCGGACATGCCGGCCGCCAGAAATGGACGGGGCGAGGTCAGCTCACGGTCCAGCAGCGCGCGTTTTTCCTGAACCGGCCAGTCCTTCCAGGGCCTGCCCCCCAGCAGCCCGGCCGCCGCCAGGAGCTGCTCCAGAGCCTTCTCATGAAAGGCGGAGTTTTGCCGGATGTCGAGCGCGGCCCCGTGGAATCCAAAGGCTTCAAGACGACGCCGGAAAGGCACAATGAACTCGACGACCAGGGCGTCGGCCCCGACATTTTCCAGGGACTCCGCGTAGGCGTTGATGTCCGCCAGGAGCGCCCCGGGGGTTGCATAGCCGCCCTGGCATCCGGGCTTCTCAAACTCCGCCAGCAGCCGTGCCCGCATCAGGTAGGCGGCGGCGCGCCAGGGCTCCTCCTTGTTGCGGTCCAGGATGTAAACGACCTCCGGATTGGCGTCACCGCCAAGCTCCTGGGCCAGCCTTTGGGTCAGCGCATCCAGGCAGGCCGGCCTTTTTTGAAAGAGCGAGCTCAAGGGCGTGTGATGCGCGAGCTGCTCCAGGGCCCGGCGATGCACCCTGAGGGCGTTCTTGCGAAGTTCACCAAGCGCCTTTGCCGTGACCTCGGCGGTGACAAAGGGATGCCCGTCACGGTCCCCGCCGATCCAGGTGCCAAAACGGATCAACGGCGGCAGCGCATCCACCCCGGCGGGATCAAAGCCCGCCCCCACCCAGGCTTCCCTGAGATGTATGTGAGCCCGCGACAGGGACTCGGGGAACACCTCACGCAGATAGTGCAGCGCATTCTGCAGCTCGGCGTCGATGGTCGGACGCGTCACATGGATCTCGCCCGTGCGCCAGAGGTTCTCCAGCTGAACCTCAAGCTGGGACTGGATCCGCGCCTGTTCACGGGGCGTGTAGTCCTTGTTCTCATGCCGGTTCATCAGGGCATAAATTTCCAGATGAAGGTCTCGGACCGTCTCCCGCTTGGCCTCGGTGGGATGGGCGGTCAGCACCGGCTCCACACGCACTTTTTTGAGCACCTCCAGCAGCTCCGCCTCGCTCACCCCCAGGGCGATCATCTCACGCAGGTTTTCCGGCCACATGCCCGGCTCGGCCTCGGGACCACGTTCCTTCTCGCGCAGGCGGCGGGTCTGGGAAGCGGCACGCTCCTCGACGATGTTCAGAAGCTGGAAGGCGATCGACAGCGCCTGTCCCAGGGCACGACTGGTCCCGCCGTCCTGTTCCTGGCAGCGCCCGATCCAGGGGAGCCGCTCGGCCAGCCCGCCCTCACCGACGCGGTGAAGCACCGAGGCAAAGGCAGTCATGAGAAAGCGCAGGTCGTCTTCGAGAAGGCGGAAGCCGCGCTCCCGCAGTGGGTTGGTGGAGGTCATTGAAGATGGAGTGAGCAGGAAGGATGCCGGGAAAGGCTCCCGGCGGTGGCATCGACCGTCCTTTAACCCCACCTCGCCGCAACATTCAAAGGAAACGACGCCCTGCAGCCAGGCCGCCTCCGCAGCAGCCGGACGGCCTCGAACCAACCCACATTGCCGAACGCAGGCCCGGCCTCCCCCCGTGCCGGCCGGCCCGCCAGGCCCCTGGACGAAGGCGCATATTACATCTTGACGCAGGATGGCCCGGCCAGCATTACTGGCGCTTATCGCCCATTGCGAAACGTGTGGCGGTCGCGTCCCCTCTTCCCAAGCTTATGCACGGCACCCTACTCCTGAAAAAGTTAGCCCTCCGTCCCCTGACGGCATTGATCCTGATCACCGCCGCAACGGCCGTCTCCAATGCCCAGGTCGCTCTCGAATCACCCGCTGCGGCAGGCAAGGGAATCGTCCGTGAAGTGGCCGTGGTCTTCAAGGGCGCCGCCACCCTTGATGCAAACCGTGTGCGCGCCCAGATGGCGACGCGCGTCGGTGAACCCTACACCGATGAGTCTGTCGAACGCGACATCCGCACCCTCTACGCCACCGGCGCTGTGGAAAACGTGGACATCCAGGCGGTCAACGTCGCAGGCGGGGTCAAGGTGGTGGTGACCCTCTCCGGCCGCGGCGTCATCGGCGAGCTTGGCTTCCTGGGCAACTCCATGCTCGACAACAACAAGCTTCGCGATGAGATCGAGGTGAAGGTCGGTGACTCCGTGGATGACGCCAGGCTGACCACCGCGCAGCAGAAGATCCGTGAGCTGTATGAAAAGAAGGGCTTCTCCGACGTCATGGTGACCTACGACGTCAGCCCCTCGGCCAAGGAAGGGTTCTCCAGCGTCCTCTTCAAGATCGAGGAAGGCGCCCGCGGCCTGATCGGCGACATCCGCTTTGAAGGCAACAACGCCATCAGCTCACGCACGCTCAAGGGCAAGATCAAGAGCCGCGAGAAAACCTTCTACCGCCTCTGGGGCAAGGCCGGCAAGATCGACAACCAGACGCTTCTCGATGATGTCCAGACCATCCAGGAAGCCTTTCAGGACCAGGGCTATGTCTATGTCAAAGTGGGCTATCGCCGCGAACCCATCGACGAGAAAAGCACCGCGCTCATCTTTGAGATCACCGAGGGTGGCAAGTACGACGTCGCCTCCGTGGACATCCGCGGCGCCACCGTCTTCACCAAGGATGAACTGACGCCCGCCATCCGCTCGGAGGCCGGCTTCCCCTATTCAGGCACCGATGTGCGCGGTGATGAAAAGATGATCCGTGACTACTATGGCTCCAGGGGCTACGCCGACGCCGTCGTTGACACCCAGCTCACCGACGCCGGCCCGGGCAGGCTCAACATCGTCTTCAGCATCACCGAAGGCGGCAAGTCCATGATCCGCAAGGTCAACATCAGCGGCAACGTCAAGACCAAGGATGAGGTCATCCGCCGCGAACTCGCCTTCGCCCCCGGGGATGAG
This sequence comes from Prosthecobacter sp., assembly GCA_044341745.1. Taxonomy (GTDB): domain Bacteria; phylum Verrucomicrobiota; class Verrucomicrobiia; order Verrucomicrobiales; family Verrucomicrobiaceae; genus Prosthecobacter. The sequence goes on from JBIIRD010000011.1 coordinate 76,406, forward strand.
CTCAACACCGTCCAGCTCGAATCCGCCCAGACGACCCTGGAGAACATGAACTACTTCGAGGTCAAGGGAGATCCCAACCCCCTCACCGTCCGCCATGTCGACACCGAGGTCGTCGGCTTCAAGGACGTCGAGGTCAACGTCACGGAAAAGCCCACAGGCTCCGTGAACTTCGGCGCCGGCTTCAGCTCGGTGGACAGCCTCGTCGGCTTTGTTGACGTGACCCAGACCAACTTTGACATCACCGACTGGAAGGACTTCCGCGGCGCCGGACAAAGGTTCAACATGAACATCCGCTACGGCATCCGCACCTCCTCGTTCAACACGACCTGGACGGAGCCCTGGTTCCTGGGACAGAAGCTCGCCCTCACCGTCGGCCTCTTCTACCAGAACCTCTTCTACCTTTCCAACCGCTTTGACCAGACCAACGCCGGCGCCTCCATCGGCCTGCGCAAGCCGATCGGCAAAAACGCCTACCTTGAAGGCACCTACACCCTTCAGCAGACGGAGATCGACGTGGACAACGACAACAGCACCACCGCCCTCCTTCGCGACGAGGAAGGCAGCTACCTCGAAAGCAAGGTCGAGCTGAACTTCGTGCACGACACGCGGGACAGCGTCTTCATCACCCGCAAAGGCCACAAGTTCGAAGCCGGCGTGCTTGGCGCCGGACTCGGCGGCGATGTCGAGGTCTGGGGTGCCAACATCGGCGGACAGCAGTTCTTCCACCTGCCTGGCGACACCATCCTGAGCATCGAGGGCATGGCCCGCTGGGTCGATGGCTGGAGCGACAGCCGGGTGCCGATCTTTGAGCGCCTGTTCCTGGGCGGCGCCTACAACCTGCGTGGCTTTGACTACCGTGACGCCGGCCCGAAGGACGCCTCCGGGGAGCCCATCGGCGGCAACATGACCCTCTTTGGATCCGTCGAGTACTCGTTCCCGATCATCGAAAAGGTGCGTGGCGCCATCTTCTGGGACGTCGGCATGGTTGACACGGACATCACCGCCGCCGGCGGCGTCAATGCGGCCGGTCACCGCAACGGCGGCCCCATCGTCGGCGACGGCGAGATTTACTCGAACGTCGGCATCGGCGTGCGCCTCTTCCTTCCGGTCGGCCCCATCCGCCTCGATCTTGGCATGCCCGTCATGAAGCCTTCGGATGATGACTTCGTGAGCAACAGCCCCCGCTTTCAGTTCAACATGGGCTACCGCTTCTAAGCCCCCCGCCGCCTACCCATCCACCCCCTGACTTCCTCCCATGATTCGTTCCCTCATCTGCCTTCTGCTGGCCGTCGCCACAACCCACGCCGCCGACATCAAGTTTGGCGTCGTGGACATGTCCAAGGCCTTCTCCGAGTTCCACAAGACCAAGGACGCCGCCGACAAGTTCAAGAACAACATCGACAAAGCCCAGAAGGAGATGAATGACCGCTGGTCGGTCTACAAAAACCTGATGAACGACATGCAGAAGCTCAAGAAGGAGGCCAGCGACCCCATCATGACGCCTGATGCCCGCGCCAAGAGGGCGGCGGAGTTCGAGGACAAGGCCAAGGAACTGCGCTCCCTGGAGCAGGAGATCGGCGAGGCCCAGAACCGCCGGACCAACCAGCTGAAGCAGGAGGACATGCAGATCCGCAAGGGCATCTACGATGAAATCCTGGTCGTCGTGCGCGACAAGGCCAAGGCCGAAGGCTATGACTTCATCTTCGACAAGTCCGGCATGAGCCTGTCCACCGTGCCGGTTCTCATCTTCTACAAGGACGCCGTGGACATCACGGACCAGATCATTGTGGAGCTGAACAAAAACGCCCCCGCAGCCGCACCGGCTGCCTCCGGTGACGCCCCCAAGGAGGAGAAGAAGTAACCTCCCCTGTCGGCTGCCCCTCTCTTTTCGGGCACGCACCCTGTCCAGGTGGCGTGCCCCTTTGTTTTTTCCCTTTTCACGCCCTTCCACTTTCATCATGAGCCACCACATCACCCACCAGAGGCTTGCCGAACTCGTCGGCGGTGAACTTGTCCAGGGAGACCCGGAAGGCGTCGTCACCGGCCTGAATTCCATCGCCGAGGCCGCCCCTGGTGAAGTGACCTTCCTGGGCAACGCACGCTACCTGGCCGCGCTGAAGGCCACCCGGGCGACCGCCATCCTCGTCGGGCCGGATTTCAGCGAACCCATGGAGGGCAGGGCGCTCATCCGCGTCAGCAACCCGACCTTCGCCTTCTCCTCGGCCATCCGCCACTTCGGGCCCCCGGCCCGTGATTTCATGCCGGGCATCCATCCCTCCGCCGTCGTCTCCTCCAAGGCGGTCTTTGATCCCCAGAAGGTGTCCATCGGGCCTGCCGCCGTCATCGGTGATGATGTCCACATCGGCGACGGCACCACCATCCAGGCCGCCGTCTGCATCGGCCATGGCGCGCGCATCGGCGAGGACTGCCTGCTCCACGCCAACTGCACCATCGCCGACCGCTGCGTTCTGGGGAACCGGGTCATCATCCACAGCGGCACCACCATCGGCTCGGACGGCTTCGGCTACGAGTTCGTCAAGGGACGGCATGTGAAGATCGAGCAGGTTGGCATCGTCCAGCTGGATGATGATGTCGAGGTCGGCGCCTGCACCTCCATCGACCGCGCCCGCTTCGGCCGCACCTGGATCGGCGCCGGCACCAAGATCGACAACCAGGTCCAGATCGGTCACAACGTCGTCACCGGAAAGCATTGCATCATTGTCTCCCATGTGGCCATCGCCGGCAGCGCACGCCTCGGCGACTACGTCACCATCGCCGGCCAGGTGGGCATTGGCGGACACCTTGAGATCGCCAGCCAGGTCACCCTTCTGGCCAGAACCGGCGTCACGAAGAACATCACCGAACCCGGAGCCTACACCGGATTCCCCGCCAAGCCGCTCATGGAAGGCCGCCGCATGGTCGCTGCCCAGGCCCGCATGCCCGATGCCCTGGACAAGATCAAGGATCTGGAGAAACGGCTCGCCGCCCTGGAAGCCCGCGGCAACGCCTGATCAGTCGTCGTCGTCATCTCCGAACTCGATCTCGCGCCCGCCGCCAGCGGTCGCCGTCTTCTTGACGGGCGAGATGTTCCGGTGCACCCAGACGCTCTGCATCATGCCCATCATGAAAAGGGTCACGATCATGAACGTGCCGCCGTAGCTGATGAAGGGCATCGGCAGGCCGATCACAGGCAGCATGCAGAGGTTCATGCCGGCGTTCTGGAAGGTGTGGGCGAAGAACATGGTCACCACGCCCACCACCACCAGGCGGCCGACCTGGTCGCGTGCGCAGAAGGCGACAAACACCCCCTGCAGCAGCAGCAGCGCAATGCCTGAAAGCACGAGCACCGCCCCGCGAAACCCAAACTCCTCGCAGACGACGCTGAAGATGTAGTCGCTGAAGGCCTCGGCCTCCGGATAGAACATCCGGTGGATCGACCGCCGCTCGGGCACCTTTTCCGAAAGCGGCCCCTTGCCTTCAAACCCGGCCGAGGCGACGGCCGTCTGCACAAAGTTCGGCACCCAGCCATGACCGCGGGTGTCCACCTTCTCCTGCTGGTTGGTGAGCAGGTACCAGGTCTGGTCGATGCGCGCCTGCTGGTAGGGCTTCAGCACGAAGAAATAAACCAGCGGGATGACGCAGAGCGCCCCCAGGATCATGGTGATGATGTAGCGGAAGGGAATGCTGCCGACGAGCATCATCGCCAGGAACACCGGCCCCCACACCAGGCCCGAGCCCAGGTCCTCCTTGATCACCATCGCCGCCGGCACGCCCGCCAGCAGGCCGCCGATCAGGATCCGCAGCCAGGGCCGCCTGAAGACGGGGGACATGCGCGGCAGCTCCCCGAAGACCACCGCCAGCATGATGATGCCCGCCATGATGGCGAACTGGGAGGGCTGCATGGACAGCCCGCCGATGCTGACCCAGTTCTTGTTGCCGTTGATCTCGATGCCGAACAAATGAAGATAAACCAGCCCGCCGATGCCGGCGAGGTACATCGGCCAGCAGGCCCAGCGCACCCACTTGTAGTCGATCAGCGCGGCGGAGAACAGGAATGGAATCCCAAGCCCGATCCAGGTGATCTGCTGCCGCCACTTCAGGGCCAGGTCGGCGGCCTCACGGAATGATGACGCGTTGAAGATGGCGTACACGCCAAAGGTCAGCAGCCCGGCCATCGTGAGCATCAGGATCCAGTTGATGCCGAGGAACTTCTTGAAAAGCGGGGTCATGGTCTGTGAGACGGCGTGTCAGCCAAGGGCGGGGATGGAGGCGATGAGGCGGCGCGTGTAGTCGTGACGGGGCCGTTCACAGACATCGTCCGCCGGCCCCTGCTCGACAATGACGCCCCGGTTCATGACGATGATCTCATCACTCATGTGCCGCACCACTGCAAGATCATGGGCGATGAAAAGGCAGGTCAGCGAAAACTCATCCTGCAGGTCCTTCAGCAGGTTCAGGATCGACGCCTGCACGCTGACGTCCAGTGCGCTCACCGGCTCGTCGCAGATCAGGAACTTCGGCCGCACGGCCAGCGCCCTGGCAATCCCCACCCGCTGGCGCTGGCCGCCGCTGAACTCATGGGGATAACGGACCAGCGCGTCCTCAGGCAGGCCCACGCGCTTCAGCAGCGCTGCGGACACCTCGCGCCTGTCAGCCCGGCTGCGCTCCTTGAAATGAATCTCCTGCGGCTCGCCCAGGATGGATTCAATGGTCATGCGGGGGTTGAGCGAGCCGATCGGGTCCTGGAACACCATCTGCATCTGCCTGCGAAGCGGCCGGAATTCAGCCTCCGACATCGCCAGGATGTCACGCCCTTCGTACAGAGCCCGTCCGCCCGTCGGCACCAGCAGCTTCAGGAGCGCGCGCGAAACCGTGGACTTGCCGCTGCCGCTCTCGCCCACCAGGCCCAGGGTCCTGCCGGCCTGCACCTCAAAGCTCACCCCGTCCACCGCCTTCACCACGTCGCTTGTCCGCCACCCGGAGCGGATGGGGAAATGAACCTGAAGGTTTTCAACACGGAGAAGCGACATGGCCGAAAAACTACGTCATCGCCCCCGTCTGTCACGCAGGGCTTGGCGTCATTTCAAAAGCGGGCCTCAGCCCTTCATCGTCAGCGATGCATAAAACTCCGCCAGCTGCCTCCGGGCTGATGAAAAGCACATCTTCTCCAGGGCGATCCCCACCGCCTTTTCCACCATCGCGCGACGCCTGTCTCCATCGGCCAGCAGCCGCCGCGTGAGCTCCAGCACCTCCCCCGTCGTGCGGCCATGGCCGCAGAGGTCGGGAAACACCAGCCGCTCCGCCGTGCCGTTGCCGCCCACGCAGGGCATCCGGCAGAGCAGCGCATCCCCCGCCACCTGGCCGGGGACGCTGCTCTGGTCGAGCTGAAAAACCAGCCGGTGGCCCGCCATCAGACGCAGGTACTCCACGGCAGGCAGCTGACGCTTGATGACCTGGATCCTCCCGGCTTCGGCGGCAAAGCGCTCATGCCATACACCGCTGTAATCGACCACCTTGTTCAGCAGCCTCTTCATGCCGGTGAGGTCGCTGGCCCGGCCGCTGATCACCGTCACCTCCTGCCCGGCCTCCTCGGCCACGGGAGTCACCAGGGCCAGCGCCAGGGCATGATTGCGTGAGGTGACGAAAAGCTGCCGGGTGCCGATGAACACGCCGCTTCTCGCCCCTTCATCCCGCGGGCTCAGGTCCCACTCCTCCAACGGATAAGGCGGCGGCAGAAAGGTCAGGGGCAGGCGGCGGCTGGCCGCAACATACAAGGGCTCCGTGTCATGCGTGGTGGCCAGCGCCCCGTCCGCAGCCCCGCAGACCTCGCGGAAGGCGCTCCAGTTTGCAAACTCCTGGAACCCGGCCCCGACCTGCTGAAGCCCCGTCTCCTTGAGGGTCACCACCACCTTTTTCCCCGCAGCCTTCAGACGTGCCAGCATCCGGGCCGAGCGACGCATGTCGCGCCCCAGCAGAAGCAGGACGTCATCCGCCTCAGGCATGGCGTCATCCCCGCTGAGGTAAGCCCCCTGGGTGCAGGCCGCGTAGGCATGAAAGTTGACCGGCAGATGTCCGGGGTCCCCGGGCTGCCCCGCACCCTTCGGGAAGGTCTGGCACCCGTCCGCGCCACCGGCCGAGACCACGGCCAGTCGAAAGCGGGATTCAGGGGCGTGCATGGTGGCTGAACAAAAAGGAGAATCGGAAAGGCGGCGGTCCGGACCGGAGGCCTGAGTCATTAGCCAAGGGCCCGTTCCGCCGCAAGAGACAAGCAGCCGGCTTACTTCACCCGCTCCTTGAGGATTTCACGGAAGGACCGGCCGTCAAAAGCCAGGTCCGTCAGCACCGCCGAACCCTTCAACACCCGGATTTCCGCCACCACCCCCTTGCTGCTCCGGATGCTCTCGGCGAACCATTTGTCCGCCTCCGGAGCCAGCTTTTCGTTGAGGTAGAAGCGGTCGAAGGGCCACTCCAGGTTAACCTTGCCGTCCGTCCCCGCCCAGCGCACGCTCATGCGGACATAGGCGCCGGACTCCGGCGGCGTGACATGCACCGAGGACAGGGTCGCCAGCCCGTCCGGCCCATCCAAAAGCGTGACATAAACTCGCTGCCCGGAAACCAGCTTCACATCCGTCCCCGCCTGGCACTCCTCCGGGTCCGGCCGCACGGCCAGATACCGTCCACGCAGAGGGTCGTAGGGGTCCGGTGCCGAGCATTTCAGGCGATGAACGCTGCCCTGATCGAGGGTGCGTTCATGCTTCAGGATTTGCATCAGCGGAGCCGCCCACTGGGCCAGCACGGCGACGGCGAAAAGGAGGAGCGGCAGCGGTTTCATGAGCCTGCAGGCCTGCGGCGGCCCAGCACGAGGTTGAAGACGAGGAAAGCCACCCCGATCAGGATGAAGGCGATGCCCTTGGCCAGCAGCGACAGCTCGCTCTCCATCATCCGGGCCAGGATCAGCAGGCTGATCAGGGCCGCGCCCAGGCGGGGCGCGCCACGTTTCCCGGCAAATTCCAGCAGGATGAGCCCAAGGCCCGCGCTGAACAGATAGGCCATCATCAGCCAGGGGGTAAGAGGAGCGAGGGCCTGCCCAGGCAGCATGGACAGCGTCGGAATCGCGGCCACCGCGACCACCACCAGCAGAGCCCAGCGTTTCTGCCACAAGGCCAGGAAGACAAAGACGACGTTGCCGGCCAGCAGCCCCCAGGCCCAGGGAATATCGACGACCTTCCCGAGGTGCCCGACGAACTCCTCAGCGGGCTCTTGAAAGGTCATCAGCATGCCGAAACCGATCAAAAACAGGAAGCCCAGCACCACCTGCGGCTTGTGCCGCGCGGGAGCGGCCAGAACTGAGGACCTCAGTGGCACCAGGGTCAGCAGGGTCACCGTCATGACCATCAGCCAGATGAAGCTTTCGCCATCTCCCCAGGTCCTGCCGAAATGCTGGCGCACGGCCTCATAGGCGGCCGCGCTCAGGCCATAACCGCTGCTCAGCGTCATCGCCCAGCGCAGCGTGAGGGACAGTGGCTTGTCAAAGCGCCAGCCCGGCCAGAAGGGCAGCACGCCCAGCAGCAGCAGCGGATAGAGCATCGCACTGTCATGCCAGACACTGCCGTGTTCGCACTGATACACGGCCCAGATGGCAATGGCACCGAGGTAAAAAAGAGCCACGGCAGACGCGTTCAGCAGCCAGAGCAGCGGCAGGCTCAGCAGCGCCCACCCGAACAGGAAGTCCGGCCAGGCGCCGCCCAGATGATAGATCTGCGACACCAGCGCAATCGCCGCCCCGACCGCCATCGTCTGCAGCAGGGCCGCCGTTTCACGCACCCAGGCCGCGGCGGCGTCCCCGCGTCGCAGCACCCACAGGCTGAACAACTGCGAACCCAGCAGCGGGAAGAAGGCGAACAGAAGCCGCACCGGACGCCCAAAGTCATCCCAGTTGTAGCCGATCACCGCGATCACCCCGGTGCCGATCAGCAGCGCCCCGAGCGTCCCCATGAGGATCTGCGCCAGGCCCGGCTGGGAGTCATCCACGGCATGCCTTCGGCGCAGCGCCTCGGCGTTCTCGGCCGTGACCAGGCCCTCGCGCTCCCATTGAGGCAGCTGCTCGTGTAGCCAGCGATGAGATGAGGCGCCCATGATTTCTTGAAAATCCAGCCCCAGTCTGCCCGTGCTTGATCCGTGAGGCAATCCTGAATCCCCGCCCAGCCCGGCCTATTTGTCTGGCCTTCACCGGCACAGTCGCTAGCATCCCGCCTCCCTTTTCCGCTTCTCTCTTCCAGCTTCCGTCTCCCAGCTTCCCTCTTCCATCCATGCCCTCCGCAAGCCCCGCCACCCCGCTCGACCGCGCACGCCGCAAGGCCTTCCTCCGCCTGCTGCCCGTGCTTTTCGTCAGCTACATGATCGCCTACGTGGACCGGCAGAACGTGGCGGTGGCCAAGCTCACCATGGTGAAGGACATGCCGGCTTTCACGGACGCGGTCATCGGCTTCGGGGCGGGCATCTTTTTCCTCGGCTACTTCCTCCTGGAAATCCCCGGCACGCTGATGGTCGAGCGCTGGAGCGCCCGCAAGTGGATCTGCCGCATCATGGTCTCCTGGGGCCTCATGGCAGCGCTCACCGCCTGCGTGAAGACGCCTAACCACTTTTACAGCGTGCGCTTCCTTCTCGGCCTGGCCGAGGCGGGCTTCTTCCCCGGCGTCATCGTTTACCTGACGCACTGGTTCACGTCGCGCGACCGCGCCAAGGCGCTCTCCTACTTCCTCATCGCCACGCCCTTCGCGCAGATGATCAGCCCGAAGATCTCCAACGAACTCCTCAAAATTGGTTCGGACGCCGCCCATCCGCCCCTGCTGGGCATGGTCGGCTGGCAGTGGGTCTATGTCTTCTGGGGCATCCCCGCCGTGCTTCTCGGCATCGGCGTGCTCTGGCTGCTGACCGACCGCCCCCGCCAGGCGAAATGGCTCACCCCGGAGGAGGCCGAGGCCCTGGAACAGGAGCTGGAAAAGGAGCGCCAGGCCAGGACCCGCGGCAGGCGCATGACCGTTCTGGAAGCCTTCCAGCACCCCAAGGTGCTGCTGCTCTGCTCCGCCTACTTCTGCACGGTCATGTGCAGCTACAGCATGGAGTTCTTCATGCCCAGCGTGATCAACGAATGGTACCAGATGAGCATGAACAAGCTCACCTGGCTCATCATCCTGCCTCCCACCCTGGCCCTCTGCGGCCAGCTGTTCGGCGGCTGGAGCTCCGACCACTTCCAGGAACGCCGCCTGCATGCCTGCCTGCCCATCGCCATGGGCGCCATCGCCATGCTCTGCGCCCCGTTCACCAAGGGCAACCTGCCGCTGACCATCACCTGCTTCATGATCGCCTTCGCCGGCTTCAAGATGTACATGCCCGCCTTCTGGTCCCTGCCCAGCCTGTTCCTGGCGGAAGCGGCCGCCGCAGGCAGCATCGGCCTCATCAACTCCGTCGGCAACCTGGGCGGCCTCGCCGGCCCGACCCTGATGGGCTGGGTGAAGACCACCACGGGCTCCTTTGACAACGGCTTCTACGTCCTCTGCGGCTCCATGCTGCTCTCCTCCAGCATCCTCTTCTTCCTCGGCCTCGGCACAAAGGCCAAGCCAACGCAGGACGGCGGCGCATGAGCACCACCCCGCCAGTCGCGCTGATCACCGGCGGGGCCGGAGACCTTGCCATGGCGGTAAAGGCGGAGCTGGAGCGCCAGGGCTGGCAGGTGCACGCACCGGACCGGCTTGAACTGGACGTGACCGACAAGGCGTCCGTGCAGAGGGCCTTCGCCCACCTGCCGCAGCTCGATCTGCTCGTCCATGCCGCCGGCATCACCCGGGATGCCCTCATGCTGAAGATGCGCTCGGAGGATTTTTCCGAGGTGCTCCAGGTGAACCTCAAGGGCGCCTTTCTCTGCTCACAGGCCGCCCTCAGGATCATGCTCCGGCAGCGCCGCGGCCACCTGCTTCACATCGGCTCCTTTAGCGCCCTCGACGGACCGGCCGGCCAAACCAATTATGCCGCCGCCAAGGCCGGCCTGCTCGGCCTCACCCAGTCCCTGGCCGCCGAGTACGGCCCGCGCGGCATCCGCGCCAACTGCGTCCTGCCCGGCTTCCTCGACACGAAGATGACGCGCCACCTGCTCCAGGACGAGGCACAGGCGCGGCAGATCCTCGCCAGCCACGCCCTGGGCCGTCTGAACACCCTCCAGGACGCCGCACGTTTCATCGCCTTCCTGGACGGCATGACCCACGTCAGCGGCCAGCTGTTCCAGCTCGACAGCCGCATCCGCGCCTGGACCTGAGGCCTGCAACACTGCCTGCACTCGGCTCCAGGGGCGTCTGTGCAGGTCCGTCATCGTCAATGGATCGCAGCGCTCCTTGTCCTGCGTGCAGAACCAGCCTTGATCCTCCGCCGCCCGCACAGGGTTGGGACGTTCCGCCTGCATGAGATCACCGCGCTTCACCTCGAAGACTCGGGACCGCCTGCGCCTGGCCTCAATGAGGCCGTTGCGCTTCTAGATCTCCCCCGGCGTGCTCACGGCGGACGGCAGCTCGTGGCGTGCCTGCGCTCCAGCGTCTCCTTCGTGCTGTGCGGCGCCCGGCTGCCATCCTCCAGAGCCTTGCCTTGGCCCCGCCTTCGGCGAAGCCAGCCACCCACTTGTGGCCGCCTTTGAGTGCTGAATGCCTGGCATTGTTTCACATGACGGATTCGTGCTCTATAAGCCGCACTCATTCGCCATGTCTGATCTCACTCACGCCTGCTCGGTGTTCATTGCCGGACTTGTACTCGCCGGCTTTGGCATCGCCATGAGCTGGCATTGCTGGCGATCCTTGAAGAGCGGGTCATTGCAAATATCTCCAGCCATCGTGTTGGACAAAAATCAGCAAGCTGGCTGGTTCCGTTTTATGGTCCTTTTCTTCGGGCTGTGCGCCATGGTTCTCCTGGGAACCGGAGTCTGCTGCATCAGCGCAGCTGCGAGGTTGTTCTGAGCTTGGTCGCTTGATCGGTGCGGGCCCGTCCTGCGCATCATTGCGCAACGCTGCTCAGCCCTTTCGAGGGTTCCAGACCGTGTCGATCTCGTCATCCTGCGGGATCAGGTGCCCGTAGTGGTTTTCCACCACCTCAACACCATCGCCCAGCCACCGCGCCACCTTGTCAATCGAAGTGCCTCGTGACACGTGCAGGCTCGCAAACCTGCGCCTCAGGCCATGGAACGTGAGCTCGGGAAATCCACACGGCTTGGTTATCGACCTGTTCCGGCCTCTTTGGGCCGCCTTCTCAATGCGGATGTTTTGTTTTTTCTGCGCGGGGTTGCCTGTGGGTGATTCACTCCGTTGCAGGAGTGACAGATCCTAACCTGAATAAGCTTGGTTAACCCAAATCCGTGGGAGATGAGCCCAAACAGGATTGATACAATATCGTGTGCCTGCAATTTCCCAGAATGTCGTCTCTCATGACTTCATCTCCCCAAGAGAGAGTGTGGATCAGCGTGGGCGCCATGACTCAGGGGAGGATCTCCCGTCACGCTCTGACTACCTCCTGTTCACCGCGTTGGGATTGGCTCTTTTTTCATCGGGCCTTTTTGTGGCCAAGCTGAATGATTCTTGGATGAGCTGGAGCGGCGTTCTTGCCATCGCCCTCATGTGGCTAAGCTGCAGCATTCTTTTTGGAGTTGGCTTCAGCTTGACCCGCGTCAATCTCCACAGTGTCGATGCACAGCCAGATTTCGAGGACTAGTCTGCGGGCGGGCACAGTCCGTTAAGGTTTTTCCAGCAGGTCCGCCTGCCACAGGGCGGCAACCACCTCCATTTGCAGTGCCGATTGGATCACCCTGTGGCTGCGACGCAGAATGCCGTTGTCCAACCGTTTGGATCTCCTTTTTTGCGGCCTTACCGTCCGCCAGCCAGAAGCGTCGTGCAGTCAGCCGCCAGGGTGTCGCATGGGAATCCTTTTGCAGGCACGAAGCCACGCAGGGGATGAGGACATTCCGACTCGGCGCGTGAACTTGATGCGACCAATAGCGGCGTTGATGCGATTGGAATTGGGTGATCTCAGAATCGAGTTCCCGAGCGGGAGTATCAGAGAGCTGAAGCCAACGCTTTGGCCTTCGTGTTCCCGAACGGGAACCCTGGAGCACACCCGGCGAAAAGGGGATATGCCTCTTAAAAGGGGTATTTGCGCTGTTCAGTGATGAGGTCAGGGAGTTAAGCAAGCAATGGAGTCTAAAAAGCATCCTAAAAGGTGCAGAAATCTAATAATGCTCTCGAACCTCTTGAATGTTCGATCGAGTTGGCTAATTTAGCCCCCTATAAGGGACAAAAACATGAATCTGGCTTCCTTGGTGCGTTTCCACCGCAAAGCTGCGGATCTCTCACAGATCGAACTTGCTGCACTGGCCAACGTCAGTCGCAAGGTCGTGCAGTGCCTGGAGTCCGGTGGAGACCAGGTTTCATGGAAAAATGTGCAGGCGGTGCTTGCCGTGCTGAATGTCACGCTGGCCCCAACCGGCCCGCTGGTTTTGCAGTGGCAAGCCGGCGCGGACCTTAAAGACCAGGAAGCATGAGAAGTACACCCTCTCAGCAACAGGCCTCTGGACGGCGTGCCTTAGTCCTCCAACGTGATGTTTTTGCGGGGCGTGTGGCGCAGCTTGAAGATGGCCAATGGAGTTTCGTGTATGAACCCGGATACGTGGGGCCACCGGTGTCGTTGAGTCTGCCTGTCCGTGCCGAGCCCTACCTCTTTACAGATTTTCCTCCGTTCCTGGATGGGCTGCTTCCTGAAGGTGCGCAGCTTGAGGCCTTGCTGCGGCAGCTCAAAATTGATCGACGAGATTGCTACCGGCAGTTGATCGCGGTGGGGCAGGATGTGGTTGGATCACTCAAGGTGGTCGAGGAGGGCGGAAGATGAACCGCTGCCGAATCACCCTGGAGGAGATTCCGGAGGGAATCCGCTATGGCCGCGCCGGTCTCAAACGACTGGATGCGCGGCTGATGGACATCCGGCTCCTGCCTTACACCCAGGCACAGCTGTTGGAGGAAGCGGCGGCCAGGGCCGGTAAAATGTCGGTGCAGGGCGTGCAGTCGAAGCTCAGCGCCATCTTGCGCATCAAGGAAAATCGCTTCGAGGTCGTGGACCGGGGCGGGCGCTTCATTCTCAAAGCCTGCCCGCCTCAATGGCCTGAGGTGCCTGCCAACGAGGCCTTGACGATGACTCTTGCCGACCACTCCGGCATCGAAGTGCCGGTGCATGGGTTGGTCGAGGCCACCGACGGGTCACTCGTGTACTTCATCCGCCGCTTTGATCGCTTGGGGCAGGGGGAGCGCCTGCCCCTGGAGGATGGCGCCCAGTTGCTGGGACATACCCGTGACACCAAATACGACAGCTCGATGGAGCAGGTGATTGGCATGATCGAACGGTTCTGCACGTTTCCCGTGATCGAGAAGCGAAAGCTGATGCTGCGGGTCTGGTTTTGCTTTCTCACAGGCAACGAGGACATGCATTTGAAGAACTGGTCGCTCCTCAGTCGCTCAGGACGGGTGGCGCTGAGTCCCGCCTATGACTTGCTCAACACGAGCATCGTCTTGAAAAACCCGCAGGAGGAGACCGCTTTGCCCATCCGAGGTCGAAAACGCCATCTCAACAGGCGCGACTTGTTCGACTACCTCGCGGTGGAGCGCTGTGGCCTGCCAGAGCACTTGATGCGTTCGGATCTGCAAAAGCTGCTGCACCAGGCGGAGTCTGAGTGGCCGCTTTGGATCCAGCGAAGTTTTTTAAGCGAACCGAAGCGTGAGGCCTATCTGCACCTGGTTCGAGAACGGACCGCCAGGCTGCGAAGTCCGATGGCTGCCTAGTTTGCCGAAATCAGCCCGAATCGAGGCGGCCTAGCCGGGACGAGCACAGGCGAGGAGCTGGCAGGGGATTTCGACGCGGATCCTTGAGGGTGAGGAGATTCGACCCGCCAAGGAACCTTGGCAACCAAGGTAGAATCTGGACGGGAGGAGGCGAGGTTGCGACCTCCCAGGGTGGGAGGGTGGGGGTAAAGATGAACAAACCTCCCATGGCGGGAAGGGTGGAAATTCAACAATCATAGGGCTGCTCAAGGGTTAAATAGCTTGCCTATTTATAGGTCGTGTTTTGAATAGTGATGGCTTGATCCCCTGCCTACTGATTCTCATCTGCCCATGCCACGACCGCCGAAAGCCAAGACTGCTGTTGAAAAGTCCACTACAGACTTCGCCTGGGTGCAGCACTTCATCTACCACCTCGCCTCACAGGTTATCTTGCCCTCGCCAATGGCAGCACAACAAAGATCATATCAGGAAGGCTTTCTATCGAGGCTCGAGGTACACCTCATTAACAGCATGATCTAGCTCCGACTCCTCACGCAATCATATGTTTCTCAGCGACAACGAAACCAAGACCGACCTCCTTTACTATGAGGCCATCGCTGGGAGCATTATTGCCCTGGTGCGCAGTGAGCAGGAGAAGCCACTTTCTATTGGAATACACGGAGATTGGGGAGCCGGTAAATCCAGTCTGCTTGCGATGATCGAGGATGGAATGAAGGACGACGAAAGCGTCATCTGTCTTCGATTCAACGGCTGGCTGTTTCAGGGCTTCGAGGATGCCAAGACGGTGTTCCTGGAAAGTATTGTAGAGGGGCTTGAAAAGGCACGTCCATTCACTGGAGATGTAAAGGCAAAAGCTGGCAAGGTTTTTGAATCTTTGTATCAGCGACTCGACTGGTTCAAGATTGCGAAGAAGACCGGGGGACTAATGCTGAATCTCGGGACCGGCATGCCACTGGGTTCGGCTGTCGAGTTTCTTGCAGACCGGGTAAAGAGTGCGTTTACGGCACCGGACTCCACTATTACGGTTGATGGTGTAGCGGAAGTTTTGGGTGCTGCCGGAGAATGCCTCAAAGAGGAGAAGTCGGGAACAAGTCTGCCGAAGCAAATGCACGCATTTCGGAAAGACCTCGAAGACTTGATAACGTCAGTCAAGATCAAAAGGCTGGTTGTCCTGATTGATGATCTTGATCGTTGCCTGCCTGAAACTGCGATTGAGACACTTGAGGCTGCCAAGCTGTTTCTCTCACTGCCACGCGTGGCAATTGTAATTGCTGCCGATGAGGGGATGATCGAATACGCTGTGAAGCGCCACTTCCCTGATTTGCCGTTGGCTCCGGGAGGGGTTGGCTACGCTCGCAATTATCTAGAGAAGCTCATTCAAGTGCCGTTCCGAATCCCGGCAATGGGTCTTGCAGAGACTCAGCTCTACCTTGCTCTCCTGCTCGTCGAGGCGGCGGAAGCTGAATCGAAAAGCGACGGCACCAAATACTTTGAAAAGCTGCGGGAGATGGCGCGCGATGTTCTTCGTAAGCCCTGGGAGCGCGACGCATTCGACACCAAGGACCTTCGCAAAAGATTTGGAATCTCAATTCCATCGGTCGTGCAGGATGCTGTCGATCTGAGCCAACAGATTGCGGGACGGGTGACTGAGGGAACCAAGGGAAATCCCCGGCAGATCAAACGATTCCTCAACACTTTCCTGCTTCGACTGGCCGTCGCCGAGATTCGCGGTTTTGGTATGGAGATCGTGAAGCCCGTACTGGCGAAAATTATGCTGGCTGAGAGGTTCTGGCCTGCGGGAGCCTACGATCAAATGGTTCAAGCTGTGGTTGCTTGCCGTGACGGAAAGCCCGCCGAGTTCAAGCTGCTCGAAAGTGATCGTGAGAAAGGGGATACCGAAGGAAAGGAAGTCTGGACGACTCTGCCTGCGGTCAGAGATTGGTCAACAAAGGGGCCGAAACTGGCGGCAGTCGATCTGCGGCCTTACATGATGTTGACCAGAGATCGAAGACTTCAGTTCTCGGTCGGTGGGAGCGAACTGGACGAACTGATCGAGAGCCTTGCTTCGGCTTCTTCGGTTGCCGTGGTCGGGCAACTCACGGAAAAGGTGAAACAGCTTAAAGCTGACGATGCCCAGGCGGTATTTGATGGCATCGCGTCAAAGATACGTGCCGCCGACGAATACAAAATGATGCCCAAGGGCACGTTGGCCTTGGGTTTGCTCGCGAAGCATCATGCGCCTCTTCAGCGACTTCTGGTTTCCTTTGCGCGCGAGCTGCCAGTAGATCGAATTGGTCCATGGGTGGCTGGAGATTCGAAATGGGAGCTGGCGCTCACGGAAAGTATCGCCGCTCACGAATGGTCAGAACTCAAGCGGGCGTGGGTTTCACAAACGCAGAACCCAGCGCTGTCGAGGACGCTCTCCGGCGTCGCGAACCTAACGAAGAAAAAGGGAAACTAAGCTATGGGCACCTCGAACTCCTTCGGCGGACCAAACTCTTCGACGCCGCTCATCCCTTCATGGTTGCCCGACACCAACCCTGCAACGCCCACGCCTGAGCCAGCGGAAGTGCCTCCTACGGAGACACCAGAGCCGCCTAAACCAGGTGAAAACAAGCCGCTACCCCCCATACCGCCTGCGCCAACCGACAATCGATTCAAGGTCGCTCGGTTGAACTTTACGCGGTTTGCGTCCACGGGAGACCAGAGGAGTATGAAGCGGGCGCTCGGCCACTATGTGCGGTCTGGCAGCAGCGGTAAATCAGGTGCAGCTCGACGGATGGGATCGTCGAGCGTGACAGCTTCAAAGATCGCATCCTTTGTTAGCGGCGTGCAATCATCAGGTGCGCAAGAAGCTTTGGCGCAGGTTCATTTGGGAGACTGCGTGGGAAGGATCGCATCCGATGTATTGCCCAAGCTGATGGATGTAATGTGTCCGGCGGGCGGCGGTTTAGACGAGTCCATCGCACGACAAGCCTTCACAGAAGCGGTCATCGACTTGTGCCAAAATTCAGATGTTCTGGTTGAGAACCTTTCCACCGACATGTGGAATGAATTCCTGCTCGACTTCATAGCTAGGTCTATCGAAATCAGGGTGATCAACGACATCGGCAATCGTGTGGTTGCTGGTCCTAAGACGGTGGAGGGAGTCGAGTCTGCCGAGGCAGCGCTGCATAACTTCATCATCGCAGGGGTGAGACAATCAGCGGGGGAGAGCCTTAGCAAGCTGGGCTCGCTAACGTCCACGGCTGCAAGTGCCACCGTGCAATCGATCTACACAGAGGCCTTTGGTCTCTGGGAACAATTCGCTGACGAATAAATCAATGAAGCGCCACAGTATCGTATGTCGTCTCGGAGGTGCAGACCGCGCAAAGGTGAGCGTTGTCGAGAAGGACTCGACTATCACTGCCATCAACTTCACACGTGACGATGGAACTTTGAAGTTCGGGATCGGTAATGTCCTCGATACTCTCAAACACTTCGGTGCAGCACCACACGAGTCAGCCATAGATCTAGCTGTGCTTGGTGCCCTTGTGTTTTGCGCTGATACGCGGGTTTCGCGTGCCGAACATTCTCAGGATGGCTGGACGCGGGAGATTGACCTGTATTTGCCCGTGTTTGATCCCACCGCCTGGAGCGGCGCGCACGACTCTCTCGTTCAGGGCTTAAACTTTCTGACAGGTGATCGCTGGAGAGTGTTCTTCCGTCCGCGGCCCAAAAGCGCGCGAGTCCTCGCCAAACCGGTTCAGGGACAATTTCATGGCCTTACTTGCGCCTGCCTCTTTTCTGGTGGCCTCGATAGCTTCATTGGGGGAATCGACCTGCTAAAAAGCGGCGAACAGCCTCTATTGATCAGCCACCACGCTGATGGCATCACCAGCAAGCATCAAAACATCTGCCGCCAGTGGCTAAAGGAGAGGTATGGCGAGTCAGTGTGGAAGAGCATTGATGCTTATGTGAGCTTTTCATCGGAAGCCATTGAGGAGGGCGGTCAAGAGGACACACAGAGATCCAGGTCATTCCTCTTTTTCGCTTTGGGCGTGCTGGGGGCCAGCTCGCTAGGCAAAGCGACGACGCTGTATGTGCCGGAAAATGGCCTGATCGCGCTCAATGCGCCCCTTGATCCGCTCCGAGTTGGAGCGCTGAGCACTCGCACAACACACCCTTATTTCATGAGGCGATTCGAAGACATGGTTTCTGCGCTTGGAATCAACGTCACGCTGAAGAATCCGTATCGACACCAAACCAAAGGGGAGATGGTCCAAGAGTGCCAGGACCGCGATTTTCTCAAGGCAAAGCTAAAAGACACGATGTCGTGCTCGTCACCGGCAAAAGGGCGCTGGAAGAAGCAACCAAACGGACACTGCGGCTACTGTGTGCCCTGCATTATCAGGAGGGCGTCTGTGCTCGCGGCATTCGCCAGCGATGAGACAGCCTACACGGTGCCAGATTTATCGGCATTCGCCAATGATTCAAGCAAAGCAGAAGGCAGGAACCTTCGATCCTTTTTGCTCGCCATTCGTCGGCTGAAAGCGAATCCCGGCTTGGCGAAAATCATGATTCATGCGTCTGGGCCGCTCTCCGAGTTCGGTGGTGAATGGGAGGACTATGCCAACATGTATGCGCGCGGAATGACAGAGGTGGATGCTCTTCTAAATCCAGGAAGGCGAGCCAAAGCATGAATCCGGGCAGCATAGACTTTCATTGTCATCTGGACCTCTACTCTGATCACATCGGGGCGTTCAGGCATTGTGAGCGAGAGGAGGTGAATGTCCTCGCTGTCACAACTACCCCGCTAGCGTGGCCTCATAACCAGGAACTTGCGGCAAAATCAGCTCATATCCGCGTTGGGCTAGGACTGCACCCGCAGGTGGTTGGCGACCGAGAGGGAGACATCAAGCGATTCGAGGAGCTAGCGCCACAGGCGCAGTTCATTGGCGAGGTCGGTCTGGACGCTAGCCCACGATTCTACCGCTCGCTGGACGCACAGCGGCGAGTGTTCGAACGAGTGTTGCGAGCTTGCTCCGAATATGGCCCCAAAGTCCTCTCCATCCATGCCGTGCGAACCGTTCCAGAAGTGCTCAAGATGCTGAAGGAGTGGTTGCCGGGATCAAAAGGATTGCCCATTCTGCATTGGTTCTCGGGCACTCCCGCCGAAGCGGCCCGTGCGGTCGATGGCGGCTGTTGGTTTTCGATTAACCCGGCTATGGGAACAACAGCGAACGGCCTGAAGATCATCGACACCATTCCGATTGAGCGGATGCTCACAGAAACGGATGGGCCATTTGCCAAAGACTCTAACGGGGTCGTGCTTCAACCGGGACTTGTCGATGGCGCTGTCGAGATCATTGCCCGCCGTAAAAATCTCACGCAAGATATGGTGAGGAGGCGACTCCTCACGAACTTGGAGCAAGTGGATCGGTTCGTCGGCCACATCGGCTCATACGTTCGGCAATCTCTTGTATCAGAATCGCACTAGCACTTCGATGAGTGAATCAAATAGCCAGACCATAGACGACATCTTGAAGATTGGTCAGCAGTGCCTTGAGCGTGTTCCAGTAACCGTTCTCGGCAGCGGTGCTTCGCTGGCTCATGGCGTCGGTGGCATGGGGGACTTGCAAACGCATCTGCTCAAAACTGTCATACCAGAAGCTGACGAAGTGATCATCTGGGACAGATTTAAGAGCGCTCTCGCTGACACGGGCGATCTGGAGAAGGCACTTCACCAAGTCCAATTGACGGAGCCTTTGGAGCAAAGAGTCGTTGGCGCAACTCGGGAAATGGTCATCGGGGGCGACAGAGGGCTGTTAGACCAGCTCGTGCAAGGCAATGTGAATCTACCTCACTCGCGTTTGTTTCGTCATCTGCTCAACTCGACCCACACGAGGCTGTCGGTGGTGACGACGAACTATGACCGTCTCGCGGAGTATGCGGCTGATGCTGGCGGGATAATTCATTCCACAGGTTTTGCAGGGACTTATGTGCGTTCGTTTGAATCAGGGCGACTCACCTCGCCTGTTCCTCAAGGCACCCGGCAGGTGGACATTTTGAAGGTCCACGGCTCGTTGGATTGGTTTATGGACGATGCCCAAAACAGTTTTGCACTGCCTGATGATCTGATCGCTCCGGCAACTCACAAGCCGTTGATGGTAACTCCGGGCACCGGGAAATACCTTGCAACCCACATGGAGCCTTTCAGATCAATCATCGCGTGCTCCGACAGCGCGTTCGCAAGTGCGCGGTCAATTTTATGCGTCGGATATGGGTTCAGGGATATGCATATCCAGCCAAAGCTCACAAAGCGCGCAGCAAACGAGCGAGTTCCTGTTGTGGTGTTAGCTAGGACGTTGACGCCAGAGGCGCGTGCCTTCCTGAGGCTGTGCAAACACGCAACAGTTTTAGGGCTGGAGCAGTCAGGCGGTGGCTCCACTGCATACACAAGCGCCGCTCCGGACGGCATTAAACTTGATCGCCCCATCTGGCGATTCGACGAGTTTCTGCGCTCTACGATTGGAGATTAACCACCAAACAGAAATCACATGGGATTATTCAACTACAAAGACGAAGAAGCGCTCGGCCACGTTAAAGCGGTGGATACCTCCACGGTTATCGTATCGGTAGAGAATCTGGAACTGCTGCGCAAACTCCAGGTAAACCGGCTGGTCGTGCTGCACAGTTCAAAAGCGGGTCAGTATCTCGTGGGCATAGTCCAAAAAATCACGCGTGACACCACCGTCGAAAAAATCCTCGCTAACAGCGACGGCGAAGAGGCAACTGCAAAGACGACAGAGCAAAACTTGGTTCGGATCACTCTCATTGGCACGTTCTGCGACAAGCTTGGCAGCCGGGAGAATGTCTTCCGCCGAACGCTTGAAACGGTGCCGGAGATTGATGCGAGATGCTTTGCGATTGAGGGCGAGAGACTGACCACCTTCATGAAGGCTGTCTCCTTTCAGGGACGCAGCGATGCCGCACGTCTCAGCCTGGGGCATTATACTTTGGATGAAGCCGCCGAAGCATATCTCGATGCAAACCGATTTTTCCAACGCCATGCGGTGATCGTGGGGAGCACAGGGTCGGGCAAGTCATGGACGACGGCTCGGCTCATGGAGCAGGTCGCCCTGTTGCCGAATGCGAACGCTGTGCTCTTCGATATCCACGGCGAATACAGCACGATTACCGGCGATGGCATTCGCCACCTGCGGATTGCGGGGCCTGGTGATTTGAATGTGAGTAACGGCCTAGACCAAGGCGTCCTCTTCTTTCCTTACTGGCTACTCGGCTACGATGACATGACCACGATGCTCGTTGACCGTAGCGACAACAATGCCCCTAACCAGTCGATGGTGCTCGCAAGAACGGTGGTGGATGCCAAGCGTGCATTCCTTGAGGCAGGTGGACACTCTGACGTGCTTGCCAACTTCACGGTGGACAGTCCTGTTCCTTATGACCTGCAGCACGTGCTTGCTGAGCTTCAGCGGCTAGATAAAGAAATGGTGCAGGGGTCGAGAGGCGATAAGCAGGGCGATTTCCATGGCAAGCTGAGTCGCTTCATTGCTCGCTTAGAGAACAAACTGGGTGATCGACGGCTCGGATTCATGATGGCGGCTCCGGCTGAGGCGGGCCAATTCGATTGGCTTTCCAAACTTTCTAAGATGCTAATGAACGGCTCCAAAGATCAAGCTGCTGGCAAGGGCGGTGTGAAGATCATTGATTGCTCTGAGGTGCCCTCCGACATCCTCCCACTAATTGTGGCCCGGATTGCTAGCCTCATTTTTTCAGTGCAGCAATGGATGCCAAAGGAGAAGCGCCATCCCATCTCGCTCGTTTGTGACGAAGCCCACCTCTATATCCCTGATGCTTGCGAGGGCGGTAGTGTGGGTGCTGCTGCGCTCAGGCACTTCGAGCGGATCGCCAAAGAGGGACGCAAGTATGGCGTTGGCCTCGTTGTGGTAAGCCAGCGTCCATCCGAGGTGAATCGAACGGTGCTGAGCCAGTGCAACAACTTCGTGGCCCTGCGCCTGACGAATGCAGAAGATCAGAACGTCGTGCGCCGAATGTTACCGGATAGCCTAGGAGGCTTCGCCGAACTTCTTCCCGTGCTCGATACGGGTGAAGCTCTTGTGGTTGGAGATGCTAGTCTGCTCCCAAGCCGCATCCGCATATCTACACCCAACGCTCATCCAAACAGCGGCACAGTGGATTTCTGGGATGAATGGGCAAAAGACACTTCACGCGATAATATCTCAGATGCTGTCACAGCTTGGCGAAAGCAGAGCATGTCGTAATCTTAGCGCATGGCATCTACGCGGGGGGAGTCCCCCCGTTTTGCCCCCCGGACGGTTGGAACTTGGGGCTTTTCGTGTCGTTTTCAGTCACCCAAACAGGGGTGACTAGGGGGTGCAAGAGTGACCCTTGAGAGATGGCCGGAGTCTATGTAACTCCTAGAATAAGAACACCTTAGAAGGTGGTCGGGCTGGCGGCATTCCGATCCGCAGATGACGTAGATGGAACAGATGAGGTGATGGCGCTGTTGCGCCAGGCAATCAAACCGATCCGCAGATGACGTAGATGGAACAGATGAGGTGATGGGCTTTCGTGTCTGAGCGGGTGGTACCGGAGGGCTTCGATTGGCAATCATATACAATAGAGACTTCATTTTGCGAAGGGAATGTCTCCCAAGGCTCACACAATCAAGGGTTTATAGAGGCCATATTGCCGGAGGTTGACACCTCATCCGGTGGTATGCAGGACACAATTAGGACAAGCGAGGAAGGCACCCGTAAAAGAGGGCGGCCATTCATGAAGATCAAGCATGGCAGCGCTGTGGTGCCGATCTACAAGGGCCGTGTCCGCAGGTGGGATTGCTACACCGTGGCCTATCACATGAACGGCA
Organism: Prosthecobacter sp.; assembly: GCA_044341745.1. Lineage (GTDB taxonomy): Bacteria > Verrucomicrobiota > Verrucomicrobiia > Verrucomicrobiales > Verrucomicrobiaceae > Prosthecobacter. The sequence goes on from JBIIRD010000011.1 coordinate 99,164, forward strand.
AGCGCGTGCGGCGAAACTTCGGCAGTCTCGAAAAGGCCAAAGCTGAGGCTCAGTTGATGGCCCGCAAGATTCAGGAAGGCAAATCCTCCAGCAACGACCTGACTTCTGCCCAGCGAGAAAACCATCTCGCTGCGGAACGTCTGATAGCTCCCTTCAATATGCCACTGGTGGCTGCGGTTGAGGAATACGCTCGCTGCCGACAGTTGCTCGGGGATGTGCCACTGATGGCTGCCATCCAGGAGTTCGTGCGGCGTAATCGGGGCGTGCAACTCGGGGTGAAAGTGCCGGACCTGATTGCTGAGTTTGTGAAGGCCAAGGCCGAAGACAATCTCAGCCGCATCTATCGGTTCCAACTATCTGGAAGTGTGAAGCGCTTTGCGGTCGCTTTTCCTGGCGAGATTTTGACCATCAAGTCTGGTGATATTGACCGGTGGCTTCGCAGCCTCAATCACCCTCCTGTGACGCGCAATTCACTGCACCGCTGCATCAAGGTGTTCTTCTCATTCGCCAAGTCTCGTGGCTACTTGCCGCAATCGGAAGCCACGGCGGCAGAACTGGTGCCCATTGCCAAGGAGGGGGAGACGAAGACGGAAATCTTCCAACCAGCGGAGATGACCAAGCTTCTTGCCGCAGCTTCATCGGAGGAGTTGGCGCTCCTGGCCATTGGCGGATTTGCC
>JBIIRD010000104.1:0-14254 GCA_044341745.1 Prosthecobacter sp.
ATCGTGAGTCCTGCGCCGGAGGGCGGTCTGCGGGTGTCTGCTCCCACTTCCGAGTCCGTGAGCCATCGCTAACGCGATGGCTTCATCTCTTCAAGGAGAGGGGGAATGTTGAGACAAGCCGGAGGCTCGAAAGAAATGAGCCTGGGGTGAAACCCCAGGACAGGATCACCGACCCACGTCTCCCCATCACCGCGTCCTGGAGGGACGCGAGAAGCCATCGCAAGCCCAGCGCAGCCGCCATGGCCTAACCATTCCCAACCGCGGCGCTGCCATGCCTTAACTCACGCCCCCTGACGACGCGGCGGCGGGCCCTGGCGACGCGGCTCGGGATCCTCCGGCGTGCCGCCGATCACCACGTCCCAGGTCGCCACCAGCTCACCGCTCGAACCGGCGGCCTTGAACTCGCGGATCACCGACAGGCGCTGCTGCTCGTCCGTGATGCGCTTCAGGATGCCGTCCCGGTCGTTCTGCGGCTCTCCCGCCAGATAAAGCTGCGTCGTCAGCAGGCGCTTGCCGTCCTTCACCACCGCGATGTGGTAATGCCGCGTCCGCCCCGTGTAGAGGCCGGGCTTGATGGTGCGGAAGCGATACTCGCCCCTGTCGTTCGTCGTGATCCTGCCAAAGCCCTGAAACTGCGGGTCGCGCTCCTTGCCCCGCTGCACGCCCCGGCTGTGAAGGTAGCAGCCGTTGTTGTCCGCCTGCCACAGCTCGATGACATGACCCGCCAGCGGCCGGCCGTCGAGACCGAGCAGACGCCCGCCAAACTCCGTCACCACACCGCCCGCCGGGGCCTTGCCGCCAGTGATCAGCGTCAGGTCGTTGTCCTGGTCCAGCGGCAGATGATCCGGATAATACGGCCCCTCGGTCTGACGCGGCGTCAGCGTCAGCGCCTCGGCATAAAGCTCCGCCGTGATCACCCCTCCCGTGCTGAGCAGCAGGCTGCTCAGAAGCTGACGACGATCGAGACGAAGATGGAAGGGCGCAATGTTCATGGCGTGCCCTTGTTCAACGCCGCCAACACGCCCCGGTTGTGTGCCGAACAGGAAGTTGAACAAAAACCGCCCAAGCACGCCGCCGCCTGGAATGCCCAATGACCAAGCCACCATGACCAGGGAATCCCCATTTCGCCAATGCCCCCCCGCATCATCTCCCATCTCCCATTCCTCATCCCTCATCTCCCTCCTGTAAATCCTGTCCATCTTGTCAATCCTGTAACCTTCCCCCCGCCAGTCCCTCATCCCAGAATCTCCACCGGACAATCCGGCAGGCTGGCCATGAAGGCGCGGCCGTAGGGCTTGGTCAGCAGGCGCGGGTCCAGGATGGCGATGATGCCCTTGTCCTTGCGCGTCCGGATCAGCCGGCCCACGCCCTGGCGCAGCTTCAGGATCGCCTCCGGCACGCTGTATTCGCTGAAGCTGTTCAGGCCCTGCTCCTCCAGGTGCTCCAGCCGGCTCGCCACCACCGGATGATCCGGCACGGCAAACGGCAGACGGGTGATGATCACGTTGCTCAGCGCCTCGCCCGGCACGTCCACGCCCGTCCAAAAGCTGTCCGTGCCGAACAAAATGCTGTGCACGTCCTTCTTGAACTCCGCCAGCATCTGATGCCTCGGCATGCCCCGGCCCTGCACCAGCAGACGCCAGCCGCGCTCGTCGCAGAAATCCTCCAGCCGGTCCGCCATCGCGGTCAGCTGCGAGTAGCTGGTGAACAGCACAAAGGCCCGCCCCTGCGACAAATCCAGGAAGTGCTCGATCTTCTCCTGCAACGCATCCCCATAGGCCGCGTCCTTCGGCTCCGGCATGCGCTTCACCAGGTAGAGCTGCATCTGCTTGCGAAAATCAAACGGGCTCTCAATGCTCGCCGCGCGCGCCTTCTGCGCCCCCACCCGGCGACGAAAGTACCCCAGTTGCTCATCGTCCCCCACGCCCAGCGTGGCGCTCGTGAACACGCAGGCCTTGCCGCCCGAGAAAAAGATCTCCTCCAGCTTCGGCGCCACGTCGATCGGCGCGCTGTGCAGCGACAGGTTGTGCGTGTCGCCGCTGCCGCGCTCCGCCCAGTACACATGTCCCTCCTCCGTCTGGTCCAGGAAGGCCCCCAGCTCCACCCGCAGCGCCGTCAGCCGCTTGGCGATGTCGAGCAGCTCCAGCTTCTGGCTCTCGCTCTTCGCCGCGTCCCCGGCCTTCATGGCAAAGTTCGCCACCCGCTGCAGCGGCAGCGCCAGGCTGTTCTCCGTCAGGCCCGCCTCGCGGATCCGGAACTCCTTGCCATACGGCCCGCTGAACCTGCAGCGCGACTCCGCCTCTCGGAAGAACATCTCCGCCGCCCCGATCGTCTGCGTCACCTCGCGGATCGCATCGCTGTCGCCCACGCTCTGGAAGAAACCCTTGCGCGTCTTCGGGTTGTACAGCCTGCCCAGTTCAAAGCGCAGGTTGCCCTCGGTCACATGAATGCCAAAGGCCTGCGCGGCGATGTTTTCAATCGTGTGCGCCTCGTCCAGCACCACGAAATCGCGCGGGAAGATGAAGTTCGCGTCCTCCGCCAGCACCTCCTCCGACGAGGCCAGCAGGGTGAAGAACAGCGTGTGGTTCAGCACCAGCACATCCGCCGCAGCCATGCGCCGCCGCACCTCCTGGTAAACGCAGCCGCTGCCCGGCGGACAGCGCCTCGGGGTGCAGGCATGCGGCTCGCTGCGCACCATCGACCACAGCCTCGCTCCGGGCGTGAAATCCATCTCGCTCAGCGTGCCCGTCGGGTTTTCCCGCTGCCATTCCATGAGCAGCTGCAGCTCGGCCGCCTCGCTCGTGCTGAACAGGTCGCCCGTCTGGGCAAAGGCGCTTTTCAGCCGGGTCGGGCACAGGTAGTTGTTGCGCCCCTTGAGCAGCTCCGCGTGGAAGTCTCCCACGATCTTTTTCACGATCGGGATGTCCTTGTGAATGAGCTGCTCCTGGAGGTTGATCGTGTGGGTGCAGATGATCGCCTTGCGCTTCTGTTCCAGGGCAAAGGTGGCCGCCGGGATCAGGTAGGCCAGCGACTTGCCGACCCCCGTGGCCGCCTCGACCACCAGGGCGCGGTTTTTTTCCAGGGCATCCCCGACCAGTTCCGCCATGCGCTGCTGCTGGGGCCGGAACTCGAACTGGGGCGACTCCGCCAGCCTGCCTTCCTGGGAAAACGCCAGGTGCATCCGCTCGGCGAGCGAAGGCCCGGTGGCTCCGGGGAGGGCTTCAAGGATGCTGATCATGGCGAACCCCCAGCATGGCGCGCCCCCCCGGCTTCTGCAACGACGATGGGAAGAAGGACGAAACTCGAAGCCTGAAACTCGAAACATGAAATCCGAACTTCGAACTTCGGACTTCGGATTTCGGATTTCGGATTTCGAGCTTCGGATTTCCTTCCTTAAAAATCACGAAGCCCGCACTCCCGCCTCAAGAAGGTGCCCTCACGTTCGCCTCTACGCCCACGCCTTCCCTCAAATTGTGGTTGTCCTCCGGGGGAGAACGGTGCATAAAGCACAGCCCCGGGGTCCGAATCCCCCGGATCTGGCAACCAAGATTCGGGCTGTGGCTCAGCCTGGTAGAGCGCTTCGTTCGGGACGAAGAGGTCGTGGGTTCGAATCCCGCCAGCCCGACCACTCAAAATGAGTGGTCATCGTTAGGGCGGGATGAGAACCTTGGTTCGACTGCCTGGCGCGACAGCGCGATCACTTCAGGCCGAAGGCCATACTGCAGGGCCCGCAAAGCGGGAAAATCCGCCAGCCCGACCACTCAAAATGAGTGGTCATCGTTAGGGCGGGATGAGAACCTTGGTTCGACTGCCTGGCGCGACAGTGCGATCACTTCAGGCCGAAGGCCATACTGCAGGGCCCGCAAAGCGGGAAAATCCGCCAGCCCGACCACTCAAAATGAGTGGTCTTATTATAGGCGGGATGAGAACGCAGTTCGACTGCCTGGCGCGAAGCGCCATCACCCCATCTATTTCATCTGCGTCATCTGCGGATAGGGGAGTCAGGTGGCAGGAAGCTGGATCGTCGTGAGCAGCCGATAGAGGGGTCGATTGATGTAGAAATTGCTCCGGCCGATCTTCTCCTTTTCCACAAAACCCGCCTGCGCGAGTTGATCCAGGTACTTCATCGCCGTCGGCCGGGAAACCCCCAGATCGTTTTCGATGAATTCGATCTTCGTGTAGGGATAGCGAAAGAGATTGTTCAGCAGGTCCTGGCTGTAGAGCTTGGGCAGTTGCGCCCGCAGCCGGTGCTTGCAGTCGAGCATCAGGTCACGAAGGGCCTTGATGAGCTGGATTTCGCTGCGCGCGGTCTGGCTCACCCCTTTGAGCAGGTAGAGACACCAGTCCTTCCAGCGGTGCTGCTCGCGCACGGTTTGCAGCAACTGGTAGTAGGCGGCTTTGTTTTGATAGATGTAGCGGCTCAGGTAGAGCAGCGGCAGTTCCAGCAGATCTTCCCGGATCAGCATCAGGATGTTCAGAATGCGTCCCGTGCGACCATTCCCGTCATCGAAAGGGTGGATGCTCTCAAACTGATGATGCACCACGGCCATCCTCAGCAGCGGATCCAGCCCGTCATCCGCGTGGATGAAGTCGATCAAGTTGCCCATCAGCGACTCCACCTCCGTCGCATCCTGGGGCGGCTCATAGATCACCTGCCCGGTCGCCTCGTTCTTCAAAACCGTGCCCGGCAGTTTTCGCAGGCCTGCTCGGTTCTGCTCCAGCTCCGCCTGCACGGCCAGCACGGTTTCCAGACGGATCAGGCCGCTCCTGCGAACGGCCTCGTAGCCGGTCCTCAGCGCCGCCACATAATGCTGCACCTCCTTGGCGGCGGGCGAGCCGGTCATCTGCCCGCAGGCCGCAAACAGCTCATCGTGGGTGGTGATGATGTTCTCAATCTCGGAGCTGTCCTTGGCTTCCTGAATCGCCAGCGTCTCCAGCAGCAGGGTCGGATTGGGCAGGGACGCACACAGCCCCTTGAGTTCCGCCAGCCATCGATGCGCATCACGCAAGGCCCGCCAGACTTCAGCCGACTCCAGATCAGCAGCATCGGCCAACGGCAATGGGGGAAGAGAGGCCATGATGAAGTCAAAAAAGAAGGATTTCCTGCGGCCCAACGGCTCAACGTGTCAAAAAATCGACAATTCCTTAATACATAACGGCCAACCTGTAAAGAAATGAGCCATTTTTTGACATTTAACCCACCCCAGCCGAGCACCGCACCCGCATCAGCGAATGCCTGCCCCCCACGTAGCTTCGATTGCCAATCGAAGCCCTCCGGCACCACCCGCTCAGACACGAAAGCCCATCACCTCATCTGTTCCATCTGCGTCATCTGCGGATAGTTCGACCCCAAGGCGCGAAGCCCGTGACCTCATCTGTTCCATCTGCGTCATCTGCGGATCGGATCGACCCCAAGGCGCGAAGCGCGATTACCTCATCTGCTACATCTGCGCCATCTGCGGACACAGAAGTCAGGTCAAGAGAACCCGCTGCGCACAAGCTGCGCCTGCCGGGCGGGCGGCACGCGCCTGCGGACGCGAGGGTGCAGAACGATGGATTGCTTGCTCATGCCCCCAGCCCTGCTGGCACGGCCATGACACCAGCCAGTCCATTCAAAAGGCGCTTGGCGTGACGGTTACAGCCATCCGCCCAACGGCCATCGGCAAGAAGAACTGGCTGTTCATCGGCGAGGCGGGGGCCGGGCAGCGCAGCGCGATCCTCTACACGATCATCGAGGCCTGCCGGAGCCGGGGCCTTGATCCGCAGAGCTACTTGAGGGACGTGCTGACGCGGCTGCCGACGCTGACCAACCGGCAGATCAAGGAAGTGACCCCGGAAGCCTGGGCGAATGCCAGGGGCCTCGGAACCCGCCCATCAACACAACAGGGCAAACACCGCCCCGCAGGCCGTCAAGCAGCCGCATAAGGCGCTTGGTGTGACGCTTACGCATGTCGCAAGCGATGCCGCGCTTCTCCAGCATGATGGCGATGGCCTGCTTGGTGTCGTAGGTCGGATCGCCCTTGCTTTTGTGGCTTGTTTGCGGGCCACAATCGTCCCACCGATGGCCTAAGCGCAGTCAGGCGTCCGGGCTTGGGCTGCTTTGTGTTCTCGGGATGTCGGCATGTAGGCGGTCAATCGTCGGTGTGATAGATCCCCTGAAGAGCACGCAACGCCTCACCCTCATACTTGCCGGTGTTCTTCATGTTAAGTAAGATCTGAAGAACCGCATCCTCGACCCGGTTTGGAAATAGTTGCGCTTCTAAATCATGATCCCGCCCAATCTGCGCTATCAAATCTGGAGTTAACTGGAACCCACACATCAGATACGATCCGAGTTGATTTGAAGAAGCACCCCAGCCGACATGTCCAAACCAAGCCGACTGCCTGTCAGGCCGCCCCTCGGGCATTCCTTCTGGTTTCGCCTTCCGGTAGGCAAAGACTGCATCGTCAGGACACCGGAAAAAAAAGATAGTCGGCGACACATCGGCAGTAGTCTCTACCAACCGGCTGCTTGCCTTGCCTGTTGATGAAATCGACATCGCACGGGTTGCGAACCAACACGCCACTTCCAGCCTGTCCGTCAGATCAAGGCCTACACTTGGCAGCCCATAGTGTTGGGCGAGGCCGAGTGAAAAGAGAACAAAGCCGGGGGTATTGCGAAAGGTGGAAGCACTGCTTTTGAATGCTTTTGCTGCAACGTCGTCGAAAGCCTTCGCCATGTCGTGACCGATATCGTTGAGCAAGATCGCGGCCTGAGACTGCCACATGCACTTCAAGAAGTAGGGGTCAAATTTCTTGCGAAGATGGCTGGGCAGAAACGAGGGTTCTTTGACTTTATCCTGTCCGTAGAAGTAGGCGGTCTCTTCCTTTGTGCGTTCGATCAAATAAGTCTTGGTCTGTCCACGAAGAAGAATTTTATGTCCGCTGTTGGACGCTTTAGCCTCGATCAGAGCCCGTTGTATCGTTTCCAGATTGTCGGCGCGAAAGACCGGGACACGGCGGTAAGGAACGCGCAGTTCATCAACGATCTCAAACAATCGAGGAGTCGGATAAAATGGCATCTTTGATGTCTCCCCATATTTTGCACCAAATTCATGGGTTTCTTCGTCAAAGATGCGCCCGTAAGAATCATCAATGTAGAGGTCGCCATACGGCGAAGAATTATCGCCAGTCTTCCGAATGAAGGCGCTCACTTCGTTCCGAAGCGGATAGGCATTGTGAAAGGCAGGATATTTCACCCACTCATGCTCGGGTGTAAGGGATTGAATCATACGACGACGACAACAGTAGCAGCAGGACTTGCGGGAACCTTGAGCTTTGACGCTACCCACATCTGGATAAACTGGGACTCAGGTGTTGGGGCTTTTGCATTCAGAAAGACGCCGTCTGGGCGGTTGCCGACAGCTTTAATGAACCCAGTGAAATGTTTCAGCCCCATCAGAATCTCTTCATGCACCCTACCAACAATAGGCATGATCAGATCAGAAAACAATGCTGGCACGTGAATTTCAAAACGTTTTTCAGCAACTCGTATGGCAGTATTCGCCGTGAAGTGTTCAAAACCCTGCACGAACAATTCGAACGATTGCTTCTCTAACTCTGAAAGATACACATCATGGCAACTCGGCAAAATGCGCAAATTGGCCACGAACTTCCGAAGAAACTCTTGATACTCAAACCCTAACAGTCGAGTGAACATCGAAGCATCTGGGGTGACCAGCCAGATAGGATCGTCCTTCCGTATGTCAAAATCTGGGCCAAACCGGCGCACCGTATAGACCAAATCAAGCACATTAATGTTCGCGGACATGTGCTTGCAAAAGTTCTTAAAGACATTGTCATCTAGAATGATTCGTCTCATGGCTTAATCTGGAGGGTGTGAATTTGCGTCCGCCTCAAACCGTGGAGCAGGGCGCGGACTAAGGCAGTGAGGGTGTCGGATTACTTCGTGGACGGCTTTATGTTCCCGACGTGCTTTCATCAAACAGATAGATTACACTTTTGCGCACGGGTAGACCGGCTTGATATAGACGTTCAGAAACTTGCCGATGGACTCTGCTGCCATCATTTGATCGTAGATCGGCTGAGGAACGTTGTAGTATTGGTAAACGCCGTTCTTGAACTCGACTTCAAGTGTCTCTGTCGGGGCATCGTATCCCACCGAGACTACGTTTGATGATGTAACTGGCTCTCTTTCCATGGCTTCAATTTGGTTTTCAGGAATTGGCGTTCGGGGAATTCTGATTGCGGCCCAACGTGGGTTCTGAGCGCGCCAAGAGGCGGCGAGGCGGTCGTAATCCTCCGGCCTGCGACCAGTCACCCAAGCCTTGGCCACTTCTGGATCTTCGCTGTTCGGCCTCGATCCCTCCGGAGGAAGTGAAATTCGGCACCGCACAGGAAGCCGTGCTGCCTCACCCGTAATGATAGCTTCCCCTGTTCGGAGAACGGGCAGACTATCCACAATTCCAGCTAGGTTATCCGGCAGAGAAGCCTGCACCTTACTGCGGTCGGAGGAATTCGTCTGCCTCATGGCAATAAAAGTGCCGCATTGGGAGAGAATCGTTTCGTCGACCTCAGTCGGTCTTTGGCTGACGATCATCGCGCCAACTCCAAACTTCCGCCCTTCCTTAACGATGCGTTGAACCATTGAGCGAGACGGCCCATTCGCGTCTTTTGAAAGATAGCGGTGCGCTTCTTCCATCACGACGAGCAGGGGGCGGGCAATGCCACCTTCAGATCGGTCCCTCCCCCAAAACAGGGCTTCGTAAAGAATTCGAAGAATCGCGCCAATTAGCTGTTCCAAGACAAGACTCGGGACTCCGGATAAATCCAAAATGGTGATTGCTTTGTCGTGGCCCAACCAGTCGGCCAGTAGGGCACCAAGATCCTTTGCAACATCCCCATTTTGGGCAGGCTCCCAATCTCCGGGGTGAAGCAGAAAGTCGTATTTTTTGTCCAGTAGTCTTGACCTCAACTGATCCAACGGACGCCGGATACCCAAGACGCCAATCTGGTTTATGAACGGTGGAGTGGCACCTGCTCCATGGGGCTTGTATTTCGGCGGCGTGAGGGTATCAGCGTTTCCCGCCTGCAATAGAGCCGGTTGTGAGCGAGCAACGTCCTCCCACGTCTTAACCTCTGGCTCCAACAACTCTAGCCATAGCCTTTTGAGGCTGAACGGCACGGGAGTATCGGACGTCATGGAGGCGACGTTTAGGCCGGCCCGTGCGTGTGCTCCTGCTTGAGACAGCTTGTATTCGTAGACTTTATCCAGAATTGCCGTCAGGGGTTTGTCGTCGAGACGCCCCATAAGGAAGCCGAGCAAGTCGTTTGGATCCAGCGCCCAGAACGGTATATGCAGCTGCGTTTGGTTCGCTTCCGGATTGATTCTGAAGACTTTTGCCACGTCGGCCAGGGCATGTGAATACTCACCATGAATATCGAGGAGAAGAATGCGCGAACTTGGAAAACCAGCATCAGCCCCTTCTGGACCGGACGCTATGGATCTGAGCAGGCTCGCAACGGTAGTCGATTTTCCTGAACCCGTTGAACCAAGAACCGCACTATGACGGGTGACGAGCTTATCTAAATCGAGTTTTACTGGAATACCGTCGGCGCTCGCGAGTCGCCCGACGATGACCTGTCCTTGTTCCTCGACTCCGTATATCGCAGCAAGATCGCTTTCGGTTACGAGATGAACCTCGTCATTAACGTTCGGATATTGGCTGATCCCGCGCTCGAAGGAAGTCCCCATGATCTCGCCGACCAACTGAACGGTAATCCACCGCTCACTCCCACCTCCAGCTGCGCCGACCAATGCATCCGGCGTGGCGTTGGCTCCGGCTTCGGAAACCAAGCCGTAGAGATCGTGATAGCCTTGCGGAATCCTCACAAAGCTTCCCACTTGGCCGATTTTGTAGCTCTTCCCGCCGATAATCGAAATACCCGATGAAACAGCTGGCGATTGTCTCACGCTGATCTTCGCTCCGGACACCGCACCGACGTGACCCAAAAGTGTTGGTTGCGTCTTCATGCGGGTGTCGGCTCTCCATTCACCGCTTCCGCGGGCGGTTCCGGGGTATACTGAGTTGATCCTGAGGATGCGAAGAAGCGTGCAAGGCGGTCATAGCTGCCCAGTTCAAAGCGGCCGGGGTTTCCTTCGCTGCCGTTTGACCAATAGCTATCGCGGACGAAATGCCAATCTCGTGTGGGTGGAGTGCCGGGACGCCAAGGTGCCGCGACTCCATTTATCAGGGCTTGATCTGGAGAGTAGACGCTCATGTTTGAGCGTCGCATGGCAATCTCGGCTGCGTGAGTCTCGTCGCTCAAGTTCTTGAATTGGAATGCGAACACACTTGCGGTCGGATTTGCCGCTAGGCACTCGTCGATCCGGGCTGAAATGTGGGCGTCAGCAAACGAGAAGCCCGTCGCGATTAACAAGGTGTCTGGGGTCATCAAGAACGCCCGAAGCCGATCGAAGAGGGCAGAATACGGAGCCTTTTGAGTTTGGTCGTATTTGAGGTGTTCAGGGAAGACCAGATGGGTCGCCTGCCTTTGTCCGGCACGAATCACCTCTCTTTTCGCGTTGGTGGTCCAACCGAGTGAACCGTGAAGCTTCCACAAGCGAACCCAACGGGAAGGTAGATCGTTGCTCGCTACAGTCGATGGGTCGAAGAAAGGTTCATTTGCTCCAGAGAATCCATCGAAGTAAGGCGTCTTTGAGCGCTCCAACGCCTGCTCAAAGAGGAGGTCGTAATTCGTTGTGAATATTTCCACTGGGTGCGGACGATCTGCGCCTGTGATCCATGCCACAATCTCAGTGTATGGAGACGATCCTGCGGGGAGATCCTGATTAACGATCTTCCCAATCGCTGTGCATATCGCATCTCCGATTTCTTTAAATCCGGCACCGTCGAGCCCATGGACTTTAGCTTTTCCAATCACGCCCGCGAGGCTGCGGACGCGCGAAAGGATGGTTTCGATATTCGGGTTTTCTAGCTCAGCCATAAGGCCGTCCAAAGTCGCGCCATACTTTGGCTTCAGAGTTAAAAGAACGATTTTGGTCAATCCTTCAACGGCTGGAATTAGTGGGTCATCAGATCCAGGCTTCTTGATGCCGACGGGCGCACCTGCTCCAACAATCAAGCCTAGGCGTTTTCTGCCTTGAGCGATTATCTGGCGCAGGCTCGCCATATACTGGTCTGGATTGTGAACGTTCATGGCTTGATTCTTGATTAATGCGTCGGGATTTGGAGCCGATTCACGCGGGTCTCCGCGGTCATCAGTTCGTGAAGGAGGGCGCGGAAGAGGTGCGGGCTGCCTGCGGGAGTTTTTCTCGCTCCGCCGAACTGCCAGCGCACGTCGTCGACCTTGCGGAAATTGTCCTTCGCTTCGCTCACGACCTGCGGATTGGCTACGCTTTGAGGGAATGCGCTGCCGCGCAGGGCAGTGTCGGAGTCATTGAAGGGCGGGTTGGCGCGGACGTAGTCGGCGCGGATGTCGGAGCCTACGCCATCGACAAACACACCATCGAAGTCCTCCTCAAATCCAAGATTGGCGGTAGAATCCTTGGCAGCAGTCTTGGCTTTCGGCGGTCGCGGCATGGTCGGATGAAAGACTTTAGGCAGAGAACTAAATCGCCACCACTCAAAACACAGCTTAACAATTAGGCAAGCCGTTTAACCCATGAGCAAACCCATGAATGTTGAACTTCCATCCTCCTCGCCGTGGGAGGTTTGTTCACGTTTAGCCCCACCCTCCCCACCATGGGAGGTCCCAACCTCGCCCCTCCCGTCCAGATTCTACCCAGGTTGCCAAGGTTCCTTGGCGAGTCGAATCTCCTCACCCTCAAGGATCCGCGTCAGTATGAATTGGCCTCCCGCTCACGGACGCGGCGCGGCAGGAACGCCTGTATCATGCCCCGGTTTGCCGTGACCTTGCCATGGCGTCGCTGGATCAGTTGCATCTTCGCCACCGCATTGAGGTCCCGCTGCACCATCCGGTCTCCGGCCTTGGCGTATTCACGCGCCAGTTTCGGCGTCAGCAGCGGAATGCTGGAGACCTCCACCCATTTGCCATGATCGGTCAGGTCAAAGACGAGTTCGCGCCGACGCTTCTGGGTCGGAGAGGACTTCAGCTTGCGGAACTGCCCGTGCACATAGTTTTCCCAGGCCACCCGCATCTGCTGTTCCCGCACCTGCGCGATCTGCCCTCGCAGCCCGTCGAGAAAACCGCGCAGCGCATACCGGATGAACGGCAGCAGGTCGCCGCCCGAGGCGCTGGCCTTCGCCAGCTCCCGGTAATACTCCGTGCGCGTCAGGTTGTAGTGATCGCTCAGCAGGTGAGCCGCCGGCAGCGGGATGCCGTTGGCAAACAGGACGTGGAACTCCATCATGCGCGCCGTCCGTCCATTGCCATCGCCAAACGGGTGAATCCACGCCAGATACACATGCGCAACGATGGACTTGATCAGGGCAAAAGGGATGCGCAGCTCTTCATCCGGCGGCACGAAGTCGCTGCCGTTCAACCAGTTGCACAGGCGATCCATCAGGTAGCCGCAGTCCTCCGCAGGCGCGCCTCGATACACATTGCCCACCACCACAGAGTGTGTGCGGATTTCACCCGCCACGGTGCCTTCGGGCAGCTCCAGCCCTTTCAGCACGCCCCGGTTGTAATCGCGGATCAAATCCATGCACAGGCTTCGGTCCACCCTGTTGGGATCGAGCAGCTGCCGGGCCTCATCGTTGCACAGGTCCACAATGTTCTGCACCTCCTGCTGGAGATACTTTTGGGACTTGGGCAGGTCCAGCTTGCCGTCGATCAACTGCCTCACCTGGTCTTCGCTAAGCGTGTTGCCCTCGATCGCCGTCGTCGCCAGCACCCCTTTGGCCAGATAGATGCGGTGCAGGTCATCCGCCACATCCGGGCGCAGCGGCACCCCGCTCAAATGCTGCACCTTGGAGGCAATCTCCCCCAAAATCAGCCAGAGACGGGAGTCGTCCTGCGGCAGCCGGAGAGTGAATTTGAGCCACGGATGGGACGTTTCATACTTCATAAACGGCTGAATTAACCTGGCTAAAAACGTGCCGTCAACCTTACTTATGGCCTGAATTGACCTTTTTCAAAGAACTTTTGACGGGCTTTTCAGAGAGCGTGGCAATCGCCCCTTCGAATTCCCCTCTTTGCCGTCTGGTCTCGGGCTTCGCAGTCGGCGACGGTGAAGAGGGCTGCCCACGGGGTCCAGCGTGGCAGGGGTTTTGAGGCGGTGAGGAAAGCCCAGTCGGAGGGCTGCAGATGGTATGAGGGAGCCTTTCCGGGAGGATTGCTGGAGGCCTACCGGAAGGCAGGCTTCGAGGTCAGCCACATTCCGATTGGGGATCATCGCAAGCCCCCTCTGACCGAGCGCCAGCTTCGCCGGGTGTTCCGGCAGTTCAAACACCTCCCGAAGCCTGTCCTCGTGCATTGCAGTGCCGGATTGGATCGAACCGGAGCCGCTGTAACCTGCCCCACCCCTGCGGCACGGCCATGACACCTGCCAGCGCATTCAACGGGTGCTTGGCGTGACGCTTACGCTCATTCCTTGCAACTGCGAAGCTCATTGGAGGAGCTAGGGCAGCGGTGCCACCCTCAATTCCTCATCTCGTGCACAGCAAGGGCGAAGCACGTCATTTCCGTTCCGCCCTTGCCGCTTTCACGCTGCCGAGGACACTCATCACCTTGCGGTCGCCTTCGTTGAAAAGATGCACACCATCCGCGCCGACAGCATACCAGCTGGCTGCACGGGTTTGATACTGCTGCAGCGAAAGCGTGCTGCGGACGGGCGGCTTCATTTTTCCCTCAGCGATTAGCTTGTCTTCCTGCGGCGTCAGGTCATGGCCGGAGAGCGTGGCTTCTTCACCGAAGAGCACTGCGCAGCCAGTGCCTTGAGCCATTTTCACAAACGGAGCAATGTCGAACTCGTAACCGCCCAGCCCATACTGACCCACAACGAGATAGTCGAGCAGACCGCTCTTCAGCCACGTCTCGATTTCGCAGCCCCAAGTGCGATATTTTTTGGGTCTTTGGCAATTAGCGTGGTTGAAGGTCGATGGAGCCGAGGAAAAAGAGGATGCGAGTTCGGAAGCGTGCGAAGAGATGAAATCCCCTGGCGGCAGATTTGAGGCTCTGGATGCGGCTGTTGAATGCCTCGCTCATGGCGTTGGTGATGCGATGCGTCAGGTAGTTGTGCAGGCCTTGAAGATGGGCTTTGAGGGTC
>JBIIRD010000051.1:0-38820 GCA_044341745.1 Prosthecobacter sp.
ACACCGTGAGGATTCCTGGGTGGCTAGAGGGAGGAGCCCGATGCTGAATGCCCAATGCCCTAGCTCCAATGACCAAGGAATGACTCAATGCGCCAAGGTTCAGGCAGGTTCCTGTGGGCGATTCTGCGTGGAAAATCTTGTCGCTCAGCCTTGCAATTTGGGCCTTGGAACTTCCTTGGTCATTGCCTCCTGGACATTGGTCATTCATTCCCTGCTGCTCTGATGATCGCCTCCACACAAAACGTCACGCCCCCAAGCCATGGTGCCATGAAGACGGGTTCATCACCCAAAGCCTGGCAGCGGCTGCGGATCGTTTTGCGAGATGCCGGCGGGCTCGCGCGTATCCTGAACAACCCCATGTTCAGCGCCCCCCTCTGTTCACGCCGCCATTTCGTCCATGCCAACGGTTACAGCCTCGGCACCCTGGCGCTTGCCTCCCTGCTGCAAAGGGAAGGCCTGCTCGCCGCGCCGGTGAAGCCGGAAAGCTTCGGCGAGATGCGCTATGACCTGACGCCGAAAAAGCCCCACTTCGAACCGAGAGCAAAGGCGATGATCTCGCTTTTCATGATGGGCGGCCCGTCGCAGATGGACCTCTTCGACCCCAAGCCCATGCTGACGAAGTACCATGGGCAGAAATTTCCGGGAGAAATCAAGTACGACAACCTTGCCCAGGCTTCCTCGAAATGCTTCGGCTCGCCCTGGACCTTCAAGAAGCACGGCCAGTGCGGCATGGAGCTCAGCGAGCTGCTGCCCAACCTCGGCAAGGTGGCGGATGAGATCACCCTGGTGCGCTCCATGTCCTCCGGGGTCAGCAATCACGCCCAGGGGCTGTATGCCATGAACGCCGGCCGCATCACCGCCGGCCGCCCGGCCCTTGGCTCCTGGCTCACCTACGGCCTCGGCAGTGAAACCGACGAACTGCCCGCCTACATGGTGCTCGCCCATCCCAACGGCCTGCCCACCTTCCAGGGCGAACACTTCACCAACGGCTGGCTGCCTGCGCTTTACCAGGGAACCCTGGTGCGCCCGACCGAGCCCCGGATTCTCAACCTCGACCCGCCCGCCTCCCTGGCCGGCGACCCGCAGGCCAGGCAGCTCGCCCTGCTGAAGGCCTTCAACGAGGAGCACCTCGGCGTTCACCCGGGCGAGCTCGACCTCCAGGCCCGCATCTCCAGCTATGAACTCGCCGCCAAGATGCAGACCGCCGCCAAGGAGGCGCTGGACATCTCCGGCGAGCCCGAGCACGTGAAGAAGCTCTATGGCGTCGACAACCCCGCCACCAAGGACTACGCCACCCGCTGCATCATCGCCCGCCGCCTCATTGAACGCGGAGTTCGTTATGTCCAGGTGCTCAATGCAGGCCAGTCCTGGGACCAGCACGGCTCCCTGATCACCGCCCTGCCAAAGAACTGCGAGGCCACCGACCAGCCCAGCGCCGCCCTGGTCCTCGACCTGAAGCAGCGCGGCCTGCTCGACACCACCGTCGTCCACTGGGGCGGCGAGATGGGGCGCCTGCCCGTCCTGCAGAACGACGCCGGCCGCGAAAAGTGGGGCCGCGACCACAACACCTACGGCTTCAGCATGTGGCTGGCAGGCGGTGGTTTCAAAAAAGGTTATGTCCACGGCGAAACCGACGAGTTCGGCCACAAGGCCGTCATCGACGAGGTGAAGCACTACGACTACCACGCCACCCTGCTGAAGCTCTTCGGGCTCGACCACTCGAAGCTGACCTACAAGCGCAACGGCCTGGCCGCCAGCCTCACGGACAACCAGGGCGCGAAGGTCGTGGACAAGCTCCTGGCCTGATGAGGCCCGTCCAGACCACGCCAGCCGTACTTCCAGGCCAATACCCGGCCAGCTTTCGCGCTTGAAGCGGATGCCGGGTCACGTTTAACACCTCCAGCCCATGTTTTTTGCCGCCCTGCCAGAACCCAGCCGCCTCGGGGACGTCCTGATGGCCTTCCTCAGCATCGTCTTTGAAGGAGCCCCCTACATCCTTGTCGGGACCGTGCTTTCGGGACTGATCGCCGCGTTCCTCGACTCCCGCCTGCTCGACAAGGTGCTGCCCAGGAACGGCGTGCTCTCCACCCTCGTCGCCGGCGTCCTGGGCCTGGTCTTTCCTGTCTGCGAATGCGCCGTCGTGCCGGTCATCAAGCGCCTGGTGCAGAAGGGGCTGCCGGTCTCCTGCGCTGTCACCTACATGCTGGCGGCACCGATCATGAACCCGATCGTCGCGATCAGCACGCTGACCGCCTTCAAGGAATTCCAGCAGGTCACCGGCCTCGGCAGCATCGGCAACGCGACCATGACCATCTCCCGTCTCTCCCTCGGTTATGCCGTGGCGGTGATCGTCGGCCTCATCGTCCTGCGCCTGAGGCCCGAGCAGATCCTCAAGCCGCGCATCATCGAAACCATGGGCCGCGGCCGCACCGCCGACGGCCAGGCCCACGCTCCGGGGCCAGGCTTCAATTCCAGGCTCGTTCATGCGATGCGCGCCGCCATGGGCGACTTCCTGGACACCTCGATGTACTTCGTCATCGGCGTCGTCATCACCTCCGTCTTCAACACCCAGGTCGACCAGTCGATCCTCAACACCGTCGCCGGCAATGAATGGCTCGCCCTGCCCTCCATCATGGGCCTGGCGGTTGTGCTCTCCCTCTGCAGCACCTCCGACGCCTTCATCGCCGCGCCCATGGCCGTGTTCTCCATGGCCGCCAAGCTCGCCTTCCTGGTCTTCGGCCCCATGATGGACATCAAGCTGCTCTTCATGTACTCCGGTGTCTTCAAGCGCCGCGTCGTCCTCGCCCTGCTCATCGGCCTGTTCATCCTCATCGGCGCCCTGTCCGAGCCGTGGATGATGCTGATCCAGAAGCTCGCCACGAAGTAATCCCGATCGCACCTCCACGCCTCACCAACCACCGCCATGTCCGGAACCCGAACCACCATCCACTTCATCAGCGTCCTGATCATGCTGGTCTGGAGCGCCGTGCTTCTCTACTTCCACGTCAGCGGCCGCGTCGCCGCCTACCTGCCGCCCGACGGCATCTTTCGTGACATGGTGCTCATCGCCGGCATCGGCATGGGCGTGGTGGCTCTGTTCAACCTGTTCACCACCCAGGCTGACGACGGCGGCTGCTCCTCCCATGGCTGCGATCATGACCACGGCCACGGGCACAAGCATGACCACGGCCACAAGGAAGGCTGCTGCGATCACGGCCATGACCATGACCACGATCATGATCACGATCACAAGCATGGCGCCTGCGATCACGACACCCATCCTTCCCACGATGACGGCTGTGGTCATGACCACAAGCACGACGGCTGCTGCGGCCACGACCATACCCATGACCACGGCCACCATCATGAACACGCCCATTCACACGACCATGATCACGGCCACGGCATCCTGGAGGAAAGCGGCTGGCCTGGCCGCATTGCCGCCATCCTGATGCTCATCGCCCCGCTGACCTGGGCCGCCTTCAGCACCCCCGACCGTTACAGCGCCAACGCCGTCGTCAACAAGGGCCTCTACACCCCCAACTACAACGACCAGACCAATGCCGACAAGTTCGCCCTGCGCCCCGCCGACAAGGGCAAGCCGGCCGTCGCGGCAAAAAACACCGCTCCGCTGCCTCCCGCGAGCACGGAACGTGCGGCTCCGGCTCCCACCCCCATGCCGGCCGGCCCCCTGCCCCCTCCCGCCCAGTTTGCCGACCCCGCCAAGGTGGTCCAGGCAGCCCCTCCCCCGCCGGACAAGGCCCAGAGCTACGGCAGCTTCACGCTGGAAGACCTGAAAAAGCAGGTGCCGCAGAGCAAGGAGGGCAACTTTATCCTCGAAGTGCCGGAGATTTATTACACCGCCGGCGACCTGGAGGTGCAGAAGGTCATCACCGGCCAGGCCATCGAAACCGTGGCCCAGGTCCTGCCTGAGAAGGTGAACAACGAAAACGGCCACCGCCTGCGCGTCTTCCGCCTGATGGTGCAGTGCTGCGCCGCCGACGCACGCCCCTACTCCGTGCCGGTTGATTTCGGCAAGAAGGCCCCGGATTTCAAGGAGATGACCTGGGTGAAGGTCGTCGGCAAGATGGGCTACAAGAAGGAGGGCGACCAGACCGTGCCCATCATCGAGGCCACCAAGATCGAGGAAACCCCGGCGCCGGCGGACGCCATGATCTACTGATCCAAAAGATCGTGCGCCACCAGGCACACGGACATTTTCAGCCCAACCTGGCCCCGTCAGTGCTTCCACGCACCTGGCGGGTGGCAGTCCCACGGGGCCGTGAAAGACACACAGGCCTTGCACCCGGCCCCTTTCTTGCTCCCATCGGCCTCCCCTAACCCTAACTCCCCTAACTCCAGATGCCCGTCGCCACCCCCGCCCAGTATCGTGCCATGCTTGATGCCGCCCAGAAAGGCGGATACGCCTACCCGGCCATCAACGTCACCTCCCTGCCCACGATCAACGGCGCCCTGAAGGCCTTCGCCGAGAGCAAGTCCGACGGCATCATCCAGATCTCCACCGGCGGCGGTGAGTTCGCCTCCGGCACCTCCGTCAAGGACATGGCCCTCGGCGCCATCGTGCTCGCCGAAGCCGTCCACACCCTCGCCGCCAGGTACGACGTCCTCGTCGCCCTGCACACCGACCACTGCCACCCCAAGAACGTCGAGAAGTTCCTCAAGCCCCTGCTGGCCGCCACCAAGGCCCGCCGCGAGGCCGGCAAGGGCAACCTGTTCAACTCCCACATGTTCGACGGCTCCGAGCTGAGCCTGGAGGAGAACATCAGGGTCTCCAGCGAACTGCTCAAGGAATGCGCCGCCCTCGACATCATCCTCGAGGTCGAGGCCGGCGTTGTCGGCGGTGAGGAGGACGGCCATGACACCTCCGGCGTGGCGAACGAAAAGCTCTACACGACCCCCGAGGACATGCTCGCCGTCTACGAAGCCCTCAATGGCATCGGCCGCTTCATGTTCGCCGCCACCTTCGGCAACGTCCATGGCGCCTACAAGCCCGGCGCGGTGAAGCTCAAGCCCACCATCCTGCGCGACGGCCAGGCGGCGGTGACCGGCAAGTACGGCCCCCAGGCCGAAATGGACCTCGTCTTCCACGGCGGCTCCGGCACCCCCCTCGAGGAAATCCGCGAAACTCTTGGTTATGGCGTCATCAAGATGAACATCGACACCGACACCCAGTACGCCTTCACCCGCCCGATCGTCGGTCACATGATGAAGAACTACGACGGCGTGCTGAAGATCGACGGCGAAGTCGGTGACAAGAAGGCCTATGACCCCCGCTCCTACCTCAAGAAGGGCGAGCAGGGCCTCTGCGACCGCATGAAGGAGGCCTGTGACGACCTCCTCAGCACCGGCAAAACCATCTTCGGCACCGTCTGACGCCGGACAACCCGCCAAGTTTCGAAAGGGTCATGCCTCGGCATGGCCCTTTTTTTGCGCCATCCCCCGAGTTCGCCGCCCAGCCATCCAAAACGTGACTTGCCCGCCGCCCCCGGCCATCGCATGGGGCTGTCCGTCTGATGTCCAACGCCTCCCCCTCCGTGCTGTCCGCCATCACCTCACGCATCCAGGAGGTGTTCCGCCAGAACCTCCTGCCCTGCCTGCTGCTGAACCTTCTGGTTCTGCTGCTAGTTGGCAGCTATTACCAGGTTCCGGCGATGGCCACGCTCTGGCAGGCCGTGGGCGACTTCAAAACCCGCTGGTCCTACAGCTTCTCCCTCGCCTCGACCCTCTTCGCCGCCGTGCTGCTGCCAAGCCTGGTTCAGGGGCTCATGGGCACCCTGCCTGCGGAAGGTCGCCTGCGCCGCATCCTGATGCTCGTCCTGTTCTGGGGCTATCGCGGCATGGAGATCGATCTCTTCTACCGTGTCCAGGGATGGCTGTTCGGCACCGGCAATGACGCGGGCACCCTGCTGACCAAGGTGCTCTTCGACCAGTTCGTCATGAGCCCCCTGTGGTTTGTGCCCACCTACCTCGTCGCGCTGCGCTGGGTGGACATGGGCGGCTCCTGGCAGCAGACCCGCGCCAGCCTCAACCGCGAGTTCTGGACCCTCACCCTGCCCACCGTGATGCTCACCAACTGGCTGGTCTGGATTCCGGCGCTGGCCCTCATCTACAGCCTGCCGCCCGCCCTTCAGTTCCCGCTCTTCTCCCTGATCATGTGCTTCTTCATCCTGATCGTCACCCTGCTGGCCAGACCTGCCCAGGAACAGGCCGCATCCGGCCAGGACCGCTGAACCTCGGTCAAACTCATTTTCTTTGTCCGATTTTCAGCTCTGGCGCGGTATATGGACTCCTGTCCATGAAACGCCTCCTATTCGCCCTGCTCTCCCTTGGTTCCCTTTGCCAGGCCGCCCCCCTTGTCTTTGAAGGCTCGGAGGGCCCGGGCAAGGGCAAGCACATCGTCTTCATGGCGGATGACCATGAATACCGCTCCGAGGAATCCCTGCCCGCCCTCGCCCGTCTGCTCGCCAAGCACCAGGGCTTCAAGTGCACGGTACTCTTCGGCATTGAACCGGCATCCGGGGACATCGTCGGCGGTGACGCCTCCAACATGCCCGGCATCGAGGCCCTGGACACGGCGGACCTCGCGGTGGTGTTCCTGCGCTTCCAAAACTTCCCGCCGGAGCAGATGAAGCACCTCGACGCCTACCTCAGGCGTGGCGGCCCGGTCGTCGGCCTGCGCACCGCCACCCACGCCTTCAAGATGCCGAAGGACGCCCCCTTTGCGAAGTACTCCTTCGACTACAAGGGCGCCGATTATGAACTCGGCTTCGGTCATCAGGTGCTCGGCCAGACCTGGGTCGGACACTACGGCACCAATCACAAGCAGAGCACGCGCATCGCCGTCGTTCCTGACAAGGCATCCCATCCCATCCTGCGCGGCGTCAAGAACGCCTGGGTGCAGGCCGGCGGCTACGTCGGCAAACCGGTTTCCGGAGAGGTCCTGACGATGGCCCAACCACTCAACGGCATGACGCCTGATTCCCCCGCCGATGCCACCAAGCCGCCGATGCCCAGCGAATGGACGCGCACCTACAAGGGCGAAAACGGCCGCGAAGGCCGCGTTTTCACCACCCTCTATGGGACCTCCGAGGACATCACCAATGAAGGCTACCGCCGCCTCGTGGTGAACGGCATCTTCTGGACCCTCGGCCTCGAGGACAAGATCACCCCGGACCTCAACATCAACTTCGTCGGCCCCTTCAAGCCCAACACCTTCGCCGGCGGCGGTTATGCCCGCGGCATCAAGCCGGAGATGTATGCCGGCTGGGACTCCCCCATCCCCGCGAACAACAACATTCGGAAGCCTGAGAAGAAGAAGAAGGACGCCAAGCAGACATCCTCCACCGCCGCTCCCGCGACTGTTGACGCAAAGCCCACCCTCGCCACCGGCAAGCCCGCGCGCTTTGTCCGCATCGAGATCCCCGGCGAAAAGCAGTGCCTGCAGATCGCCGAGATTGAAATCCTCAGCGGCGGCAAAAACGTCGCAAAGGGCGGCAAGGCCACCCAGTCCACCACCGGCCACGGCGGCGACGCAAACCGCGCCATGGATGGCGACAAAAGCCCGAACTACGGCAAGGGCATGACCCACACCCAGGAGAACAAGCCAAACCCCTGGTGGGAGATCGATCTTGGCTCCAGCCTGACCATCAACACGATTCAACTCTGGAGCCGGAGGGGATTCCCGGAGCGCCTCGGCGGCTTCACGCTGAGCCTGCTTGATGACGCCCGCAAACCGGTCTTCGAAATCAGGAACGTCGCCCCGGGCGAAACGCTTTCGATCGACATCAAGGGCGGCGGCAGGCTGGCCTACCTGACCTTTGACGGCAAGCCCGGCAAACCCGCTTCGAAGGCTCCTGCGGGCGCACCCGCCAAACCGGAACCTGCGCTCGTCGAGGTGCCTGCGGACTACAAAGACCCGCTGCCCTTCTCCTTCAGCAAGGGCGACACCGTCGCCATCCTTGGCAACGGTCTGCCGGACCGCATGCAGCACGATGGCTGGATGGAGACGGTGCTGCAGAACGCCCTGCCGGAGCTGAACGTGCGCTTTCGCAACATGAGCGCCAGCGGCGACCGCCCGAACTCCTTCCCGCGCAGCAGCGGCCACATGCACATGACGGACTATCTGCGCCATGTGAGGCCGGATGTCGTGTTCGCCTTCTTCGGCTACAACGAGTCCTTCGACAACAAGCCCGACGACTACAAGAAGCTGCTCGTCGATTTCGTGAAGTATGTCCGCGGCACGAAGCCGAACGGGAAGTCCTTCCCGCGCATCGTGCTCTTCAGCCCCATCGCGCATGAGGACACGAAAAACCCGAACGTGCCGAGCGGCACCGAGCACAATCCGCAGCTCGAGGCCTACACCAAGGCCACCGAGGCAGCCGCGAATGAGGCGGGCGTGGGCTTTGTCGATCTCTTCCATCCCTCCCTCGACCTTTTCAAGGCCGCCAAGGAGCCGCTGACGATCAACGGCGTGCATTTGAGCGCCGAGGGCAACCGCCAGCTCGCCGAAGTCATCGCCAAGGCGCTGCTCGGCAAAGAAGTGTCCGCCTCAGCCTCGCTTGAACAACTGCGTGAGGCCGTGATGGAGAAGGACCTGCACTGGAATGCCCGCTACCGCGCCCGCGATGGCAATGACGTGTGGGGCGGCCGCTCCTCGCTCGCCTTCACCGACGACCAGACGAACTTCACCGTCCTCCAGCACGAGCTGACGATGTTCGACGTGATGACCGCGAACCGCGATCCGAAGATCTGGGCCCGCGCAAAGGGCGGCGATCTCAAAGTCGATGACAGCAACGTGCCGAAGCCCGTGCCGGTGATTTCCAATGTCGGCGGCAAATCGAAGTCATCGAGCGCCATGAAGGAAGGTCGCACGGAATACATCAGCGGCCAGGAAGCCATCAAGCACATGGCCTTTGACCCGCGCTTTGAAGTGAGCCTGTTTGCCGATGAAGCGCAGTTCCCGCAGCTCGTGAATCCCGTGCAGATGCAGGTCGACACCAAAGGCCGCCTCTGGGCCGCCGTGTGGCACACCTACCCGATGTGGGAGCCTCTCAAGGAGATGAAGGACGCCCTCGTCATCTGCCACGACGACAACAAAGACGGGAAGTGCGACCGCATGACGGAGTTCGCCCGTGTGCAGAATCCGCTCGGCTTTGAGTTCTGGAATGGCGGCGTCATCGTCACCTGCGCCCCCGACATCATCTTCCTCAAAGACACCGATGGCGACGATGTGGCAGACGTGCGCACCATCGTGCTGCAGGGCGTCGATTTCGCCGACACGCACCACGGCGCGAACAACCTCATCATGGGTCCGGACGGCGGCATCTACTGGCAGAGCGGCGTCTTCATGCAGCACAACCACGAGCATCCCTGGGGCCCCTCGCTCCAGGCCGGAACGAGTGCGATGTATCGCTTCGATCCGCGCCGCTTCACCATCGCCAAGCACGCCGACAACTCACCGAACCCGCACGGCATCGCCTTTGACACCTGGGGTTATCATTACGCCACTGACGGCACCGGCGGTCGTGCGTATCAAGTCCGCCCCGAAGGCAGCGGCTTCAAAATGCATGAGCTGCTCAAGAAGGAAGTGCGCCCCGTCACCGCGAGCGAAGTCGTCAGCAGCACGCACTTCCCTGAGGACATGCAGGGCGACTTCCTCATCTGCAACGTCATCGGATTCCTCGGCATCAAGCACTACGATCTGGCCCGCGACGCTGAAAAAGCCACCGTTTGGGGCGAGCCTGCCGGCGCCGAGCTCACCGTGAAGGTCACGCAAGCCGACGGCAGCGTCACCGAGGACAAGTCACGCGGCCTGCTCATGAGCGGCGACAAAAACTTCCGCCCCAGCGATGCCGTCTTCGGTGAAGATGGCGCGCTTTACATCGCCGACTGGCACAACGTCATCATCGGTCACATGCAGCACAACGTGCGCGATCCGAACCGCGACCACAAACACGGCCGCATCTACCGCATGACCGCCAAAGGCCGCGAGTTGCAAAAGCCCGTCGCCATCGACGGCCAGCCCATCCCCGCGCTGCTCGAAAACCTCAAGCATCCGACCGACAGCGTGCGCCATCGCACCCGCGTCGAACTCAGCGAGCGCCCCACCGCCGAGGTCATCGCCGCCACGAAGGAATGGATGAAGCAGTTCGACGCCACCAAAAAGGAGGACGCGCATCACCTTCTCGAAGCCCTCTGGCTTCACCAGCAGCACAACGTCCGCGACACGCAGCTGCTCTCCATCCTGCAGCAGTCACCCGAGCCCCATGCCCGCAACGCCGCGAAGGTCGTGCAGCATCTTTGGTTCAACGTGGAGGCCAGCATGAAAGGCGGCGTGATTGCCAATGTGGCTGAGGAGAAGGTGAAGGTGACGTATCCCGCCCATCTGCCGAAGCAGTTTCATGACCTCTACACCCTCGGCTCCGAGGTGTTTTATCGCGATGCGCACTGCGCCACCTGCCATCAGCCCACTGGCGAAGGCCTCATGAACATCTATCCGCCGCTCAAAGGCAGTCCGTGGGTCACCGGCAACGAGGAGCGGCTCATCAAGCTCACGCTGAGCGGCCTGTGGGGCAAAATCGAGGTCAACGGCAAGGTCTTCGACACAGCACGCGGCGTGCCGCCGATGACGCCCTTCGCCAGCCTGCTGAAGGACAACGAACTCGCCGCCGTCCTCACCTTCGTGCGTAATTCCTGGGGCAACCAGGCCCCGCCCGTGATGCCTGAGACCGTCACCCGCATCCGCGCCGCCAACAAGTCCCGCACCACCTTCTGGACGCCGGACGAGCTGCTGAAGGACCATCCGTTGGAGAAGTAGCAGCGGGTGTATTGCAGGTTACAAGGTTATCACCGACAGTCTCACAAAGCGTGTGGGGTGTGCGGGATCTGTGGCGGCGTAAATGTCTGTCACGGTGATCTGTCGGGTGTCGCCGATGAGGCGCTCGCTCACGGCAGCACCGGGGGTGACGATGCTGAAGGTCGCGCCGCCGACGCTCTGGGCGAGGTCGATCCAGGGGCCGGTCAGGGAATCCGAAGCCTGCAGTTTCAGCGTCAGATCAGGGCGGGAGCGGGCGCAGGAGAAGCTGGCCTGGAGCTTGTTTCCACTAGCCATCGCGGACTGCATGGCGAGCGTGCGGCCTGGGTTTTCACCGCTCGGATTGGCGTGCAGGGCGTAGTCGAGCAGGTTGCTGGTGCCGTTGCCATTCGGGTCGGCGTCATCGGCTGCATTGCCGGTGTTTGCCGTGGTGCCGAAGTAGGCTTTCCTCCAGGCTTCACGCTGGGTGACGGGCGTGGTGCTGAAGCTGAAGGTGCCGATTTGCAGCGTGTCGATCATGGCCGTGTAGGAAAGGAGATCGCCGGATGAATAGAGATCGCCACTGATGGCGACATTGCTGCCATTCACCGTGACAGTGACGTTTTTGGTGAGGAAGACGGGAGTGCTGCCCATGACGTTGCTGTAAAAGACCCAGCCCGTGTAGCCAGGCCCCGGCGGTGTCTCGTATTGCAGATGAAAGTCACCCAGGGCGATGTAGCGGCCCGAGTTCGGGTAAGAGAGGAAGGCGTCGTTTGAGTAGAGAAAGCTCAATCCGCCGCCGAAACCGATGACGCCCGTGGCTGTGGCAGGTGATCCGTTGGAGTCGATGGTGAAGTTTGTGCTGACGGGGCTGCGGAAGCCGTCAACAGGAGGCGGCGCCGTGTCATACACGTCAAAGAGCAGGCCGGTGGTGCGTGTCGGCGCGGCATTGTAAGTGGTGCGGAACTGGCGAATGTCCACGGACCAAACCGGGACGGCGGCAGTGCCGACATTAGAGACAGGCCTCATGCCATTCAGATCAGGCCGGAGTCCGTTGCCTACCAGCCTGCGCCCGACCATGTCTTCCAAGCTGAAGTATCGCCCGAGCACGATGTGTGGCTGTCCAGGCGTCATCGTGAGGCCGTAGCCAGAGTACAAACCTGGATCAGCACCGGTGGCAAAGGCTCCTGCGTCTAGGTTTAAAATGAGCGAGCCGCCATGCACCGCGACAGGCGCGGCGACACAGGTCGAGGCGAGGCTAAAAAGGATGAGAGCGGTGGCGAGTGAAGACAACTTCATGGGAGACTGCCACGGTGGGTCATGGACCCAAGTGCTGTCAGGCGCAAACCCCTACCTGTGACATCATGCCGCACTTGATCAGCCGTTGGGTGGCAGCTTGCGCAATTTCCGCTGGAGAGAGCGACGGTGCATTCCTAGCACGACGGCGGTTTGGCTGACATTGCCATCATTGTCTTTGAGCACGCGCTGGATGTGTTCCCACTCCAGCCGATCCAGGGAGGGTGTGGCGATTTCGGTTTTCTCCTGCGGGACAGATGGATCACGCCGCAAGGCGGCGAGGATCTGATCCGCATCGGCGGGCTTGGTGATGTAATCCCACGCGCCCTGCCGAACGGCCTCCATGGCGGTTGCGATGCTGGCATAGCCGGTCAGGATCAGCACACGCAGTTCAGGCCATTCCGCACGCAGTTCACGCAGGCAGACGAGTCCGCTGGCGGCGGGTAGTTTTAAGTCCAGCACGGCCGCGTCGGGCTTCAGCTCGGCAGCAGCAGCGGGGGCCTCTTCGGCGCTTTCGACGGCTGAGACGGTGTAGCCACGGTCTCGCAGAGCGCGCGCGAGCCGGTGGAGATAGGTGCTGTCATCATCGACGAGCAAGATGCGCTGGATCAAGAGGCTCATGACTCGTTGAGTGCGGCGGGGAACTCAAAGCTGGCGTTCGTGCCGCCGCCTTCACGCAGTTGATGCGAGATTTGTCCACCGAGCTGAAGAGCTAGAGTGCGCACGAGGAAAAGGCCGAGTCCCATGCCCTGGCGTGGCGCTTTGGTGGTGAAGAAAGGTTCGCCAGCGTGCTTCTGTGCTGCGGCGGACATGCCGGGACCGCGATCCAGAACGGTGAAGCGGAGCTGCCCATGCTCGTGAGAGATTTCCAGCTCTACAGGTTGTCCTTGCGTGTCAGCTTCGCAGGCATTGTGAATGAGGATGATGAGCGACTGCACCACGGGTTGTTTTGGCAGGTGCAAAGTCACGCCCTGAGTGAGATCGCGGATGACGAGCCGCGCGTTCAAGGCCGCAGGCATCGCGGCTCTCAAGTCGCTGATGAGCACCACCGCTGAGCAGGGCTCTGGCGCATCGCCTGTGCCGGACGTAGAGCGTCGATCCAGCCTGTCCAGGATGGTGCGGCAGCGTTCCACTTCCTGGCGGATGAGGGTGGCGTCTTCCAGCGGTCCCGGTGCGGGCAGCTTTGCCAGCGCCACTTCCAGCTCACGGCTAGCCACAGCGATGGTGCCCAGCGGTGAGCCCAGCTCATGAGCGACGCCCGCAGCAAGAGCTGCGAGGGCGCTGAACTGATCTGCCCGCGCCGCTCGTGCCTCGGCCTCCGCCAGCGAAGCATCACGTGACCGCAGGCTGCGGTGCATCCGCTGCACAAAGTAGGCGATGCAAAGCGCGGTGAGGAAAAACGCAACCGCCATGCCTTGCAGATGCAGTCCATAACCGGGGCAGCCGATCTCTCCGATGCCGCCAGGACCTTTTAAAGGCAGGCCATGATAAAAGATGTACATGTAAGCTCCAGCCGAGAGAGCGACGATGAGCGAAAGCCAGCGAACACCCAGCGACATGGCTGCCAGCGCGATGAGCACGAGATAAAAGCTGGAGAAGGGATTCGAGGCACCGCCGGTGAGATAGATCAGCACCGTCAGCAGCAGCACATCCGCCGCGATCACGATGGCTATGGTCCATTCTCGGTGCGGAGCGTCATGCTTGGCAATGGCCAGCAGAATGATGTTTGAAACAGCAGTAAAGCCGATCACGGCCAGCAGTGGCAGCCAGGGCAGCTCCAGCTTCAGCACGCCACCGGCAATCGCCAGCGTCACCATCTGCCCGGCCATGCCCACCCAGCGCAGTCCCAGCAGCCAGCGCAGCGTGATGGTGGTGATGGAGGGAACGGTGTTGGCCATGGTTGTCATGAGGAGTCGAGACGAACTAGGCATCCAAAGGCCAAGACGCCTCACTTGTCCTGCTCAGCATTCGTACTTTTGGCGCTTTCAGGCATGGTAAAGCGATGACGAAAGCATGGGTGCGACATTATGCCGCAGAGCATGAATCGAAGAGGCATGTTAGGCAAGGCGTTTGCCCGAACCAAGTAATCACCCGCCATGAACTCCCGGCTCTTCCTCACACTTCTCCTTCCTTTTGCGGCCATGACTTCGCAGATCAAAGCCGCCTGCACCCTCGTCAGCGGTGGTGCCACCATCGACTATGATGCAGCAGCCTGGGCCAGCCTAGCAGGTGGCGCAAACGTGCCCGGCTTCGAGGCCTTGATCATGGATGAGTTCTTCAATCAAGCAGGAGTCACCTCTCGCACCGGCACCCAGATTCTGAATGATGAAGTCGTGGCGAATCCAGCCACCACAGGTCTTTACCATGCCATGAATGGCTCCACCGTCACCAATCTGGCGGACCGCACAAATCAAGCCACGACCTTTGCCTATGAAGTCGGAAATCCCACGGGCCACACAGGCGTCATTGGCCTCGGTGGCATCTCTCGCTGGGACGTGAATCCACTGCTCGGCGGAGGTCAGCTCGGCTTTGGCGACTACACTCTTTCTTATGATCCGACTCGCGTGC
The DNA here is from genome assembly GCA_044341745.1 of Prosthecobacter sp. GTDB lineage: Bacteria > Verrucomicrobiota > Verrucomicrobiia > Verrucomicrobiales > Verrucomicrobiaceae > Prosthecobacter. The sequence goes on from JBIIRD010000051.1 coordinate 14,678, forward strand.
TTGTCGGTGGCACGGGCTGGGCTTTGCGAGTGAACATGATCGGCGGAGGCGTGGCCTTTGACCTCAAGAATGTGACGGTGAATGCCACGGACTCGGCCTTCGACATCTCGGGTGATCTGGCGGTCAGCTATGAGATGGCGAACTTCTATCTCGCCACTCCGGCCAATCAGGGGAACGACGTGGGCAACTTCAGCTTCAGTGCGCTTGCCATAGCCCCCGAGCCCTCACGCATGATCTTTACCATGCTGGGTTTCGCTGCGGTTTTCATGCGCCGTCGCCGCTGCTGATCATCATTCTCAGCGACTGCCACGCCAAGGAGGGCACTGCCATCATGCCGTATGCAAAGACGACGCCCTCAGTCGCCAAGCCTGCTTCTGACGATGAGCTGGCTCGGTGTGGCTCTGCTGTCTCCGGCGGCTGAAGAGGAAGCGAAACCACCGCCCGCAGAAGCGACAGAGCTAGAGGCCATCGTGATCACGGCTGAACGCGAGACGGCCTGGAGCCCGCGCATCAGCACCGCGACTCGGACGAATGCGCCGCTGAATCGTGTGCCGCAGTCCATCATCGTCATCCCGAGACAGATGATGAAGGAGCAGGACGTGCAAAATCTGGCGGACACGCTCGTCAATGTCTCCGGCGTCGTGCCGGTGAAGACGTATCAAACGCTGATCCTAAGCCCACTGGTGCGCGGCTTTTCAGCCGATGTCTATGCCGATGGCATGCCCGCCTACAGCACCACGGCGACCACTGATCCAGCAACAGTCATCAATGTGGAGTCCGTGGAAGTGATCAAAGGCCCCACGGCAGCGCTCTTCGGCGGCGGTGTGGGTTCACCGCTCGGCGGCATCATCAATGTCGTCTCAGTCGATCCACAACCCATCCAGCAACACACGCTCGGCCTGCGAACCGGAAGCTGGGACACGATCAATCCCTTTGCTGATCTGAACCTGCCGCTGACGGATGACGGCTCTCTGTCTCTGCGCCTCACGGGCGACTATGAGTCCGCAGGCAGTCATATCGACGTCACAGGGCAAAGGCGCTGGTCGGTGAATCCCACACTGCGCTGGGAGATCACACCCGACACCGTCTTCACCCTGCGTGCCCAGTTGAGCAATCTGAAGATGCTGGAATACTCCGGCCTGCCCGCCGCGCTGGCGCTGCCGTCAGCCACGAGCAACAATGCGCCCTACACGGGACCGTCCGTCGATCCTTACCGCTTCACGGGTGCCGAGGATGCGCCAGAAAGTGAGATCCGAAACACGCGCATCGTCGCTGCTTTGAAGCACTCGTTCTCAAAGAGTCTCGATGTGAATCTGAACGCGCAGTGCTTCCACAGCAGCTTCGAGGAGTACTCCATCTACACCTTTGCCAGCGCCCAGTCGCCGCTGAATGCCACGCCGAGCGTGTATCCCGTGCTCAGTGGTTATCTGCCCTCCGAGGTCGAGCAATGGACCATCAACGGCTGGCTCACGAAGCGTTTCGAACTCGGACCGACGAAGCATGAAGTCGTGCTCGGTGGCGACATCGACTTCACCACAAACTCCGCCGGACTCGGCTTCAGCCATCTGCGCATCCCCATCCCTGGCCCAATCCCAGACACCGTGATCGCCGCCCGTTTTGGCTTCATCGACTTCGCCTCGCCAGGAAGCACGCTGCATTACGTGCAGCCGGACATCATCGACCAGACGAGCAACCGCTTCCGCACCATGGGCGGCTACATTCAGGATCACATGACGGCCTTTGATCGTGTCCATGTTCTGGCCGGGCTGCGTGTCATCAGCCTCGCCTTGGATCATCAATACACGACCGAGAACACGCTCGGCGCACCGACGGCCTACCAAAAAGACTACCTGGAGATCGCCCCGCGCATCGGTGCGGTAATCGACATCGCTGGCGGCGTCTCCATGTTTGGCGCGTATTCAGAAGGCTATCGCGGCGTGCTGAACTACACCGGCAAAGAACCGCCCGTGCCTGAGTCCTCGACCATGGTGGAGGGCGGATTCAAGCTGGTGAATGACGACCTCGGCATCTCCGGCACGCTCGCCGCCTACCAGCTCATCCGCGAAAACGTGCCCACGGCCAATCCCTTTATCCCCGGCTCCACCGTCCAGATCGGCCAGCAACGAGCCCAGGGCGTGGAACTCGATCTCGCCTGGGAACCCACACCTGCTTTTTCGCTGCTCTTCGCCTATGCTTACACCGACGCCATCGTCACGGAAGATGTGGTCAACAAAGTCGCCACCGTCGGCCAAAACATCGACCGCATCGGCAAAAAACTGCCGCGTGTGCCCGAGCACAGCGGACGCCTCGCAGCACGCTACCGCTTCCGTGATGGCGCGCTCAAAGGCCTGGGTCTCGGCATCGGCGTCACCGCTGGATCGAAGCGTCCTGTCAGCTTCACCAACGACTACTTCACGGAGGCCTACTGCGTCGCCGACGCCCAGATCTCGTATGAGCGGAAGGCCTTCAAAGCCGTGCTCTCCATCACCAATCTCACCAACCACTTCTACTACGAGCCCTACCCTTATCTCGGAGAAGACGTGGTGGCTCCAGCGCGACCGCTTTCCATCGGCCTCACGCTTTCCACGACCTTCTAAAACGCACCCGTCATGAACTCACGCCTCCGCCATTTGCTGCTGCCTCTGATGACACTCGGACTCGCTTCCACAGCACCAGCAGCCACGATCAACGTTCGTGAAGGTTCCGTCATTTTTGATTTCGATCCCGTAGCTCTCGCCGCTTTGAATGTCGGCTCTAATCCAGCCATCGGCGGCATGATTCTCGAAGAGTTCTTTCAGGGCAATGCGGACCGAAATCGCACGCGAACACAGATCTTGAGTGAGCACATCGTCCCGACTTTCAGCGCCATCCCCACGACCTATCTGAAGTATGAGATCAATGCCAGCACCGTCACCAACCTGGCTGGACGCACCCGAAAGGTGAGCACCTTCTCCTATGATCCCGCCAACGTCACCGGCACTGCCACGGGTGAAATGGGTCTCACCGGCGTTCTGCGTTTTGTCGGTGATTTCACCGGCGTTTTCTTGCTCGGCGACTTCACCTTACGTTACAACCTGCCAGCTGGAAACACACTGCCGAATCGTGGCTGGGTCTTCGTGAACAACTTCGATTTTCCAGGCGTGCCCGCCTTTGAAACCAAGAACGTCGTCGTCACTGCCAGCTCCGGGAAACTCGTCATTGCGGGTGATCTCACCATTTCTTATGAGATGGATCAGTTCTTTCTGCCCGGAGATCGCGGCAAAGATATCGGCGAATTTCGTGTCGAGACCCCCATCGCTGCCGTTACACCGCCGCGCAAACCAGCAGCGCCGAGGTTCACCGCAGGCAGCATGCAAATCGGAGTCATCGGCAAAGGCAACGCCTCCTACCAACTCCAGTATTCCACCGACCTGCTGAACTGGATCACCGTCGGACCGAAGGTCACAGGCAAGGAACAGCTCATCCAGTGGACCGATGCTGGCCCACCGCTCACACCCAGCGCCCCGTCATCCACAGCGAAGCGCTTTTACCGACTGCTGGAAGAATAACCAACGACCCACCTCCGATCATGTCCCCTCCTTCAGCTAACTTGGACCATCAAACCCGTCGTGGGTTCCTCCGCGCCTTAACCGCTGCCAGCAGTCTCCTTGCCACTGCGAAAAGCACTGCCGCCGATGCCGAAAAAGCTCATGCCGATGCCGTGGCGCTGCTCAAACCCGGCACGGAAAAAATCCTCATCCTGCTCTATCCAGGCTTCACCGCGCTCGATGCAATCGCACCGCATTACGTGCTCGCAGGCATGACCGGAGCGAGTGTGAAGTTCATCGCCGCCACGCTTGATCCCGTGCCGAGTGAAAGCGGCTTCACCGTCAGCCCGCAGCTCAGCTTTGATCAATGCCCTGACAAACCCGACCTCCTGCTCATCCCCGGCGGCACCGCAGGCACCGTGCAGGCGATAGAAAACCCCGCGCTTCTCGACTTCGTTCGCCAAACAGGTGAAGCCTCTAAAATGGCCGGTGGCATCTGCACGGGCGGACTCATTCTCGGCGCTGCGGGTTTGCTCAAAGGCCGCCGCGCTACCAGCCACTGGCAGACGCTAGACCTGCTGCCCATCGTGGGGGCCGAGCCCGTGAAGCAACGCGTCGTCATGGACGGCAACCGCATCACCTGTGGCGGCGTCACCGCCGGGCTTGATCTCGGTTTTGAACTGCTGCGTCAATACCGTGGTGACTTCTATGCGCAAGGCGTGCAACTCCTTGCCGAATACGATCCGCAGCCGCCCTTCCCCAAAGCCGGCAACCCCGCCACAGCGGCCCCCGAAGTCGTGTCCCTGCTCAACCACATGCACAGCGACTACGTCGCAGGTTGGGGCAAAAAACTCAGCGCCGTGATGGAGCAACGGGCGAAGTAGTTCGCCGAGCTTAAATTCGAATTTCAGACCTCCGGCGGCATCTTGGCCAGCTTCCGTTGCAGCGTGCGGCGGTCGATGCCGAGGGCTTCGGCGGTGTGGGAGATGTTGCCGTCGAAGTCGTGGAGGACGCGCTGGATGTGCTCCCATTCGAGGCGGGCGAGGCTGGGCACGTCGCTGGCGGAGGGGCGGGGCGAGGCGCTGGCTCGGCCTTGCAGCGCGGCGAGCAACTGATCGGCGCCGACGGGCTTCAGCAGGTAGTCGTCGGCTCCGAGGCGCACGGCTTCGAGAGCGCCGGGGATGCTGCCATAGCCGGTGAGCACGATGAGGCGGACCTGCGGCAGTTTCTCACGCAGCGTGGGGATCAAGGTCATGCCGTCCACGGCACCGAGTCGCATGTCGAGCACGATGGCGTCGATGCCACCGGCCTCCACAAGGCCGAGCGCCTCGTGCTTGCCGGCGGCTTGCAGCACGTCGCAGCCGCGACGCCGCAACGCGAGTGCCAGCGTGACCCGAAAGCCGTCGTCATCTTCAATGAGGAGCACGTTCATGATGGAGCAGAGGTATGTTGCGGCAACGTTAGCGTCACGCGGGCACCGCCGGCGGCGAGGTTTTCGACCTCGACGCTGCCCTGCATCGACGCGGCGAGCCGGCGCACAAAGAACAAGCCGAGCCCCATGCCGCTGCCAGGAGCACGCGTGCTGCGAAAGGGCTCGCCCCAGTGGCGCAGCATCTCGTCGCTGAAACCCGTGCCGCGATCCTCGACGATGAAGCGCAGGGCCTCAGATGCCGTTTCGACCCGCAACACGACCTTTTCTTCATCCGCTGAGGCCAGCAGCGCATTGCGCAAAAGCACGAGCAAGGCCTCGCGCAGGCCCGCACAGGCCACAGGAGCATCTTTGGCCTGCAAATCGAGCTTCACGCGTGCTCGCTGCGTTTCGGGCAGTTCGTGCAACGCGGCCTCGACGGTGCGCCAGACGATGCAGGGCTCAGCGGAGCGTCCGGTGGCCTCCTGGCCGAGTTCGCGCAGGCGTTGCAGCACTTTTTGGCAGCGCTCCGCCTCACGTAGAATGATGGCGACCGTTTCCGCATCCGGCTGCGCCTTCATCTCCTCCGCCGCGAGTGCGATGGTTCCGAGCGGTGTGCCCAGCTCATGCGCAAAACCCGTCGCGAGGGCCGCGACGGAGAGAAAGCGCTCTCGGGCATCCAGCTCGCGACGCAGGCGCTCGCGCTCCTTTTGCAAACGGTGCGAGCGACGACGCAGCGCGAGCAGCAGCGTGAGCACAAAGCCACCCGCGAGCACCAGCGCGATGAGAAAGCCCTGCATGAGCCTTTCATCCGGCACCGCGGTGCCATCCATCATCCGCAGCGGCAGCGCTTTTTGCCAAAGCCAGCCGCAGGCCAGCGTGGTGAGCAGGCCGAGACCGACCACCGCCGAGGCCCGCAACGCCACCGCCGCCAGCGTGAGCTGCACGAGGTAAAACAGCGCGAAGGGATTCCCCAGACCGCCAGTCCAGTGAAGCAGAAACGTGAGCGTGAGCGCATCCCACACGACGAGGTGGAAGAAGCCGTCCTTCATCTCCCAATGGATCTGGCGCAGCCACCATTCGAGCAGCGCATTCGTGATCAGCGTCAGCACCACCGCGCCGCCGCACTGCCACCACGGGACCTCGACACCGAGCCGCCACACGATGTAGAGCGTGACGCCCTGACCCAATGCCGCCAGCCAGCGCAGCAGCACCAGCACGCGTGCCGAGAGCGCCCCGCCAGCCCACACCTCGCTCAATCCAAGCCAGCGCTGCAAGCATGGTGGTGTGAGACTAAGATGAGCGGTATGAGGCATGGGTAACCGGGCCATTCCTGGCCCGTGTTTGGGTAATCGGGGGATTCCTCGCCCTTCTTAGAGGGTGTGGGAATACCCCATTACTTTGCAGCTCGGCCCTTTTCCAGCATCAGCTCAGCGATCTTGCGCAGGCTCGCTTCACCCAGATGGGCAAAGGGCGGCATCTGCGGCAATTCCGGCCGCTTTTTGCCCGGAGCCTTCGCCCACGTGACGATGCCATCGGGATTGCCCGCGTAGATTTGTGCGATCTCGGTGAGTGGCGGCCCCACAAGCTTCACATTCGGCGCATGGCAGGCGGCACAGTTCATGAAGAGCTGCTCGGCGGTCTGCTCCGTCGGGGCGGGTGCGGCGGCGAGCTTTTTGTTAAACTCCGCCAACGCTGCGGCATAGCGTTCCGTGCGTTCCTGGATCTCCGCCTGATGCTGAGCCAGCGCCGCCTGCCGATACACATGCCGTCCGCTGCCCATGCCGAGCACGACGATGGAAAACAATGTCACGATCAGCCCGTAGCGACTGCCGATGCGAGTGTCATCGCTCTTCATCTCGCCAAACAGCATCCACATGGTGAGCAATCCCACCGCCGCACCGCTGAAGATGATGACATAAAGTTCCGTCGTGATGCCCGCCGCTGGCAGCGTGAATAGCAGCAGCGGCCCGAGCCCGAACTGTGCGAGCGTGACATAGGCGCACACCTTGTAAAACAGCCTGCGCAGCTCCGGCCGCGTGAAGCCCTCGAGATGCGAGAGATCGGCGGTCCTGCGCCCGAACCATCCGGCAAGGAACAAGCCGGTCATCGCCACGCTCGCCGCCATGAAGTGCATGTAACGCGGGAGCACATTGCCAATGCTCAGGCTGGAGAAAAAGCCCTTCACCTTCTCCCATTCGCCCGGGAAAAGCATGAGGTTCACATTCGCCAGGAAGATCAGCGGGATGAAGAGGAACAGCAGCGCCGCGCCGAGGCCCGTGAGCTGATGCAGCGTCTTTTTGCCGCCGCTCGTCCAGGTGTCCCAGGTGTATTTGTGCAGGTAAGTGAGCAGGAAAGCCACGATCACCAGCGGCACGATCATGAGCCAGGCATGACCGGTGAGCGCATTCGCCGCATACCACTGCATCGTGTAGAGAAGATTGATGCACAGCAGCGGCCCGATGCCCATCACGACGGCGAGGCTTTTGTTCACCGTGATCGTCTGCGCCACCTCATGCGCCAGCGCATCCCAGCGCTTGTTTTTGAGCCCCAGCCATTCCAGCACCACCACGATCAGCGATCCGCCGACCATGAGATTCACAAAAAGGATGTGAACGAGGAAAAAGACGACGAGGCAGACCACCAGCAGCCACTCCGGCACCGGAAGCGGCAAAGGCAGGTCACGAGGAATGGGCGTGGCGGCGAGGAGGTTCATGCCAGCTTCATCCACCCGGCTCCATGCGATGAAAATGTGGCGATTTGCCACAGCGCGAGGACATCATTCTATCTCCACCCGCCCATCCGCATGCGCGGTGATGGTGAGCACGCGGTCATGATGGCGAATGCCGCTGATCGTGAGGGAGGGCCAGTCTTTCGGGAGGCGGGGATGCAGTTTGTAGCCTTCGGCGCTCGCTTCGAAGCCGAGGAAGCCATGCAGCATCACCTGCGGAACGAGCACGCTTTCGAGGAACTCCTGGTCCATGCCGAGTCCGCCGGCGGGGCCGCCGCCTTGCAAGCTGCCACGGCCGGGTTTGGCGTAGTAGGCGCGGTAGCCGCCTTCGCTTCGCACTTCTCGGAACCACGCGAGGATCTCGCGCAGACGTTTCCAGGCATCGTCGGGGCCATTGGTTTTCAGTCGTGCCATGATGTCGTGGTAGCTGAAGCCGAGCACGGCACCGCCGTCCTGGATTTGGCCGCCCCAGGGAATTTGTTCGGGATTCGACCACGGCCAGACATAGGTGTCGATGTTGCGCCGTGTTGTGGCTCGCGGAGCGAAGCGCCAATGGTAGATGTCAGCGCCGCGTGAGGTGTCTTCGGGGATTTCGCGTTTGGCATCTAGCCAGTCGAAGATGCTGCGCGACTGCTCCGCGCTCGCGACACCGTAGCAGATGGCCTCTAGGTTCACGAAGGTGAAACCGAAGTCGCAGGAGCGGCCGGTGACATCGGTCCAGCCGTTGAAACGGCCCGTTTTGGCATTCCAGAAGCGAGTTTGAAAATCCTTCCGCATTTCGTCAGCGAGCGTGACGAGGTCCTGCGGTTCGAAGGGGGTGGCATCGGCCGGGATCTGCCATTCAGCGTGAGCTTGCATGCTCTTTTCGAGTGCCGACATCACTTGCAGCGCGTCGTGCAGATACGTCGTCGCCATCGCATCGTGCGCACCGAAGGGCACGAGGTCGTAGTAGTTGTTTCCCACGCCGAGACCTGGACGGACCGTCTTTTTGCCATCTGTCTCGATGACGAGTCCGCTGCGGCCATCATGACCCACCCAAGGCACGAAGACGTGCTTCTCCTCGCGCACACGAAACTCCTTCAGCACAAAGTGCAGCGACTTTCTCATGCGCCCGATGTTCTGCCGCAGGAAATCGACATCGCGCGTCCACGCGAAGTAGTCGGCGCAACCGCGAAGAAAGAGAGCGTTCGTGATCGGGTGCCGCGTGTCGATGGCGGTGATGACGGACTTCAGCTCGATCTCCGCGCCTGCCGCATGATCCAATCGCACGCGGTAGCGGGTGAGCACGCCCGTGTGGCCAGGATGCCGGTAGAGCGGCACGTTGGCGTATTGCATCGCCTTCGGCGCGGGAAAGGCCACCACGCGTCCCTCTGGCCAGGCCGGATCGCCCTCCAACCGCCACTCGATGCCCGCCTTCGACTCCGCCTTTAGCCCACGCGCCGCCCACTCCAGTCGTGCAAACGGCGCGACGATTGTCCCGCAGCGAAACGGCGGCGTGGCGATGGTCACGACGTCCGCAGTCGCCTTCAGCTTCAGCCCCACGGCCGGATCAATGCCGATCACCTCCGCGCCGCTGATCTCCCAGCCGTCCGTATTCGTCAGCGGCTTCAGCCCGAGCATCTGGATCGCCCACACGTCGTCCGCGATGGAGAAGTGAAAGCCCGCGCCGGTGCTCTGCTGCCACGCCGGGAAGGGCCAGCCTTCGCTGTGTGCCATCCCGCGATGCTGCTGCATCGACACATAACCCTCTTCGTCGATCCGCCGGTTAAGCAGCGCCGAGCGATACTGCGCCCTCTTCGTCTCCGAAGCCCAAAGCGTCGCCATCGGCAGCCACGCATCCCACAGCGTGCAGTCGGTGAAGGCGCGGTCATGGTGCAGTGCATGCAGCACATTGAGTGCACGCATGTCCTCCTCAAAGCCCGGCACCTCGAACTGCGGCAGCTCGGCAAATGCGATTCCGATGGGGATGAGCACTGCGGCAGAAGTTTTGAAGAGCGTTCGCATCGAGATTATTTCTTCTTCGCTCCTTTCGCTTTTGGAGAAATACCCGTCGCTTCGGCGTGCAGCGAATTCAGTCGTGTTTTCAGTTTTGCCGCCACATCGGGATGCTCACGGACGACGTTACGTTGCTGACGCGGATCGGCGACGATGTCGTAGAGTTGTTCCATCGGCGCGTCTGGTTTGAAACGTCCGTCCTGGACGTCGCTATTCACTTCGTCGGCAAACTTCAACGCCGCTGGACCACCAAGACTGTGATCGCCCGGCTCGGTGCCGCCAAATCCACCACCGCCACGCGCACCGATGTAGAGCCATCGGCCGTCCCGCAGCGCGAGGTGCGTGCTCCGGTTGGGCGAAATGACCAGCTCCTGACGAACAGGTTTCTCCGGCCGGCCGAGCAGGGCGGGCAGGATGTTGGCGCTGTCCGGGCCGCGTGTTTCTGAGCCTGTGAGCGCGGCGAATGTGCTGAGGAGATCAATTTGGCAGACGAGTTGGTCGCTGACGCTGCCGGCCTCGATCTTCCCCGGCCAGCGGGCAATGAACGGCACGCGGTGGCCGCCTTCCCACGCGTCGAACTTGAACCCGAGCAGGTCGCCATTGAGCCGATGCCCCGCTTTCCATGCCTGCTGGCCGCCTTGGTTCAACATGCCGCCGTTGTCGCTGGTGAGGATGATGAGCGTGTTGTCGCTAAGCTTCAACTCATCGAGCGTGCGCATCAGCTCGCCAACCATCCAATCGAACTCCTGGATGAAGTCGCCATACGGCCCGCACTCGCTGCTGCCCTTGAACCTCGCGCCCGGCGTGAAGGGATGATGGATGTGCGGCGTGGCGAAGTAGAGGAAGAATGGGTTCCTGGTTCCTGGTTCATTGTTCTTGGTTGGAGCATGCTTTTGGATCCACGCGATGGCTTTCTCGGTGAGCGTGGTGCCGTGCTTTTCCTCGTCATAAAGCGCATGCGCGGCCTTCGCGCCCGACATCGGCGGCGAGAGCATCTTTTCGGGAAACATCCGAGTCTGCTCCTTGCCGCCATACTTCAGCGGGTCGGCCGGATCGAGCCCGACGACGCGATGATCCTCCACCCACACAAAGGGCGGATGGCTGTTCACGACGGGAATGCCAAAGTAGTGATCGAACCCGCATTCGAGCGGTCCGGGCTTCAAATCGGCGTTCCAGTCCGGCTTCAGCTTCTCGCCAAAACCGAGATGCCACTTGCCAAAGCAGGCCGTCGCATAGCCGCGTGCCTTCAACATGCCCGGCAGCGTCGGCTTCGTCACATCGACCACGAGCGGGCTCGGGTTCATCACCGGTCCCCAGAGTTTTTTGCGAAACGGATACTCGCCCGTGAGCAGCGCATACCGCGACGGCGTGCAAACCGACGATGCCGAATGCGCATCCGTGAACCGCCGCCCCTGCGCTGCGAGCATGTCGATGTTTGGCGTCTTCACCTTCGTCGCGCCATGGCAACCGACATCGCCATAGCCGAGGTCATCGGCGAGGATGACGATGATATTCGGCTGCGCAGCATAAAGCGAAGAGCAAAGTGCGATGAGAATTGGCAGAATGCGCGGCATTCACGCTGAAACGCGGACGAGGCGAGGCTTCTGACTTTCTGATTCGCACATTTGAGCGCCTGGAAAGCACCTATTCATTCACCGCACTTGCCGTCATCGCAGGCTCCTTCGGTTGCGGAGCGATCACGATGCCCTCGGTTTGCGCCCCGTGGAGTGTCTCAGGCTTCTCGCGGAGCTGCAGGATGTAGGCGACGAGCGCCTCGGCCTCCTTGTCGTTGCCGGGAAAGGGCGGCATGAAGGTGCGTGTCTGGTGCATGCCCTTGATGAAGAGCGTCATGCCCGCGGGGTCCCACGGCTTGTCGCCGCCATACATCGCGGTGAACTTGTCGAGCACGCTGTTCAGCCCCGTGGTGCTGTGGCAGCGGGAGCAGGCGAGCATGAAGACATCCTTGCCGCACTCGATCTTGTTCGCGTCGGTCACCTCGCGGTGTTTCACATACGTCGCATGCTTCAGCAGGCCCTCGCCTTGCAGGAATGCCAGCTCGTCCTTGTGAATGCCGTTCGAATACATGTATTCGCCGATGACCCAGGGCTTGCGCATGAACTCCCGCGCCCGCTCGAAGTGCCCCAGCAGCCAGATGCCCATGAAACTCGGGACCAGCAGCGCCCATCGCGGCAGCGTGAAGGCATCACTCAGACCGCCGATGCCGATGATGACAAAGGCGATGATCGTCCAGCCCAGCAGCGACTGAAACTGCCCATGCCAGCTCATGAACTCCTGCGTCAGCAGCGCCACGGAGCTGTTCGCCTTCATCGTCTCTGGAATGCAGTTCCAATACCACGTGCCAAACAGGAGCACGCCCAGCAGGCTCATCAGAACCACATGCGACATGCGATACACGATCCAGCGACGCAGCCTCCGCGGACGATCATCGCCCACCGTGGTCGTTTTGGTGAAAAAGAACGCCGCGAACCAGATGAAAACCGCCGCCGTCATCAGCGCGAAAAACGTGCGGAAGCCGAGCTGCGGCGCGTAGAGCGGATTCGTCATTGCATCCAGGAAGGCGCGTGTTTGATTCCACTCGCCCGGCTTCATCATGAAGCCCAGCACCGCCACGATCAGCGCCATCGTCAGCCACGACATGATGCTCAGCGCCACGCCGATCTTGATGTGCTTTTTCTTCTTCTCCGGCGTGTCCGCCTTCTTCCAGCTCAGGAACCACCAGCAGATGAGCCCCACCTCGCTGATGAACACCAGCCACTCCGCAAACCAGCCCCAGAAGAAAACCCGCAGCAGCGACCCGATGGCAAACGGCGCAAACAGCGAAGTGGACAGCCAGATCCCCACGCCTGTCATCGCGCCCACGGTCGTCGTGACGATGAAAACGATGAACGTGATGCGATACGCCAGCCGGTCGATGTCGGGACGGTTGTTCTTGTGCGCCCACCACTCCATCCACGTCAGCAGCGGATACGCCCCCACCGCCAGCGGATGATTGATAAGCACATGCAGGCTGGCGATGAGACCGATGATGAGTCGCCCACCCGCGAGGTGATCCATGTAAAAAGAGGGGAAGTCCATGACGCCTTCCAATTCGCCATCCATGCCCGCTTTGGAATGCGGCAAATCCCCGCACCTGACATCTTCAGGGCTGAGAGCCCTGTCTTCTGGCAGTAATGGGGACATTCCTGTCCCCTCTGACGGCCGAAGTATGGCCCGGGTTGCAGTAACGGGGGCATTCCTGCCCCCTCTGGCGAGAGAGTTATTCGTCCGCCCCTCACGAAAGTGGGGGGCCTGTCTTGCTGAAAACTGCCAGGTCCTGCCGTTGTTAGGGCATGACCCGTCTGTCATTCGTCCCTCTTTTACTCCTCGCCGCCTCCGCCCTCGCCCAGAACGACTCCGGCGGCAATGATGTCGCGGACAAGCCCGTGGCCACGCCGGTGATGCAGTGGCGCTTTGACGGCGAAAAGGCCCCCGGCCCCCGCGCCCCCACCTTCCCCGGCTTCTCCCAGGCCAACACCGCCCGGCTCTTCACCAGTGATGGCAAAAAGTCCTCCATCACCGTACCCGACAGCCCGGAGCTGCGCTTCGGCCTGAATGAAACCATCACCCTCGAGGCCTGGGTCAAGCCCCAGGAGGCCTCCGGCGTCCCCTACATCCTCGGCAAGGGCAGGCTTGGCACGAAGGAGTTCGGCCAGGATAACCAAAATTATGCCTTCCGCCTCCAGCACGGCAAGGAGGGCACCCAGATCGGCTTCCTCTTCCGCAGCGCCGACGTCCCCGGCAAGAAGGGCGACTGGCATCGCTGGTGGTCCAAGGAAACCGTGCCCACCAGCGGCTGGCATCACGTCGCCGTCACCTACACCTTCGGCCAGCCCCGGAGCATCAAGGGCTTCATCGACGGGCGTGAAAGCGACGGCACCTGGGACATGGGCGGCGCCACCGACCGCGCCCCGGTGACCGACGGCGACTCCCTGGTCATCGGCAGCGGCTCCACCCTGGCCTCCTCTCACAGCTTCAATGGCTGGCTCGACAACGTGGCGATCTACCGAGGTCCCATCGACACCGAGGTCCTAAGGGCCAGGTACCAGTTCATTCCTCCGCCCCCGCCGGTGACCCAGAAGCAGGTGCCCGCCGGCAAGGTGCTGGTACAGATCGCCGAAGAAGGCATGCCCGACGCCAATGCCTGGCCCAGCGAACCGCCCAAGGTCGGCGAAACCTTCACGGAAGACGTGTTCGGCTTCTTCGACTTCCCCCAGAAGTATGTGGAAACCGGCGTGCGTGGCGACCGTCACATCCCCTTCCTCTACCGCGCCGCGGCCTCCGTGACCTTCCCGAAAGGCAAACATCGCCTGCTGCTGCGCGCCCGTGGCGCCACCAACCTCTACCTGGACGGCAAATCCGTTCTCACCACGCCCTTCCCACCGAAGGACAGCGACGGGCATCACCTCGTCGCCGACCAGAAGGACTACCTCGACCTCGGCCCCGACTTCCGCTTCGCCCCTCCTGGCAACCGCGAGTCCTGGTGCGAGTTTGAAGGCACGGGCAAACCGCAGTTCCTGGTCCTGGAAACGCTCGTCGGCAGCTACGTCGGCAAGGCCGTGCGCCGTCCGGAGCTTGGTGAAACTGTGGTTGCCTGGTCGAAGCAGGGCACGGACAGCTGGCAGCTCGTCAGCCCCGGCAAACGCAGTGTCCGCTACAATGACCAGGGCTGGGCCGCCTACGAGAAGGAGCGCAACGCCCACTATGAGGAGATGAACGCCGCCCGCCGTGCCGAGCTGCGCGCCAAAACCGGGCCCTACTGGGTCAAGCGCCGCGAAGCCGCGAAGGCCTGGCTCGCCAAGGCCGAACCCGTGAAGGTTCCGGAGCTGCCCAAGGGTTTCCCCGCCAACAACGAGGTCGATCATTTCATCGGCGCCCGCATCGCCGCCGTCAGCGCCCAGAGCGCGAAGAAGGGCAGCATCGACTACTTCAAGCAGGTGCAGCCGCTGCTGGAGGCCAAGTGCACCGAATGCCACCGAGGCACCAAGGCCAAGGGAGGCCTGCGCCTCGACACGCTCGCCGACGCCCTCAAGGGCGGCGAGTCCGACGGTGCCGCCATCGCTCCCGGCAAGCCCGGTCACAGCGCCATCATCGCCCGCATCACCACCGACGACGAGGACGCCATCATGCCGCCCAAGGGCAAGCCGCTGAGCAAGGATGAGGTCGCCCTGCTGACCACCTGGATCCAGGAAGGCGCCACCTGGCCGGACATCCAGGCCGATCATCTCACGCTGACGCCGCTGACCGACGACCTCGCCTTCCTGCGCCGCGTTTACATCGACACCCTCGGCGTTCCTCCCACGCTCGAGGAAATCGCCGCCTTCCAGAAAAATCCGGACCGCGCGAAACTGATCGACGAGCTCCTCCAGGACCCGCGCTGGGCGGATAATTGGATGGGCTACTGGCAGGATGTCCTGGCCGAAAACCCCAACATCCTCAACCCCACCCTCAACAACACCGGCCCCTTCCGCTGGTGGCTTTATGAGTCGCTGAAGGACAACAAGCCCATGGATTTCTTTGTCACGGAGCTGCTGCGCATGAAGGGCAGCGAACGCCTCGGCGGCCCGGCGGGCTTCGCCACCGCCTCGCAGAATGACGTCCCCCTCGCCGCCAAGGGCACCATCGTCAGCACCGCCTTCCTTGGCGTCGAGATGAAATGCGCCCGCTGCCACGACAGCCCCACCCACAAGTCCATCCAGCAGGACCTCTTCGAGCTCGCCGCCATGATGGGTTCCAGCCCGCTCGAAGTGCCCAAGACCAGCAGCGTCCCCATGGATAAAATCCACGCCGGAGGCCGCAAGCCGCTGATCGCCGTCACCCTCCAGCCTGGCACCAAGGTCCAGCCCAAATGGCCCTTCCCTGAGTTCTGCGACGAATCCGCAGGCGACCTCGCCGAGTTCCCCGAGGACAGCCGCGATGTCCTCGCCGCGATGATCACGGCCCCGCAAAACGAACGCTTCGCCCAGGTCACCGCCAACCGCATCTGGTCCCGCTTCATGGGCCGCGGCATCGTCGAGCCTGTCGAGGACTGGGAAAAGGGCAGGCCCACCCACCCCGAGCTCATCCAGTGGCTCGGCCGTGAGCTGGTCCGCAACGGCTACGATGTGAAGAAGCTCGCCCGCATCATCCTGAACAGCCACGCCTACCAGCGCGCCACCGACAGCGGGCTGAAAAACACCAGCCCTCTCTTCACCAGCCCCGCCCCCCGCCGCCTGCAGGCCGAACAAATTGTCGACAGCCTCTTCGCCGCCACCGACAAGCCCTTCCGCACCGAGGAGGTCTGCCTGGACATCGACAACACCCGCGACCTGAAGAACGCGATCCATCTCGGCAAGCCCTACCGTTCCTGGATGCTCACCAGCACCAGCAACGAGCGCGACCGCCCCAGCCTCGCCCTGCCCCGCATCCAGGCCGTGGCCGACGTCCTCAGCGCCTTCGGCTGGCGCGGCTCACGTCAGGATCCCGTCAGCAAGCGCGACACCGACCCCAACGTTCTCCAGCCCGCCATCCTCAGCAACGGCACCGTCGGCATCTGGCTCACCCGCCTCAGCGACGATCACGGGGTCACCGCCCTGGCCATGAAGGATCAGAAGCTCGACGCGTTTATCGACCAGCTCTTCCTCAAGCTGCTGACCCGCCATCCCTCCGCCCGGGAGCGTGAGCTTTACACACGCCATCTCTCCGAGGGTTTCGGGAAGCGCATCCTGAGCGACTCGGCCCGGCACGCCTCCGAGCCCACCACGCGCAGTCGTGAAAAATACGTGAGCTGGTCCAATCATCTGGATGGCGAGGCCACCACCGTGCGCATGGAGCAGGAAAAGGCCGCACGCCGTGGCGAGCCTCCGACGGACAGGCTCGACGCGAGCTGGCGCGGCCGCCTCGAAGACGTCCTCTGGGCCCTGCTCAACGCCCCTGAATGGGCCTTCAGCCCTTGATTCAAGGCCCCATCGTTTACTTGCGCGGCGGCATCGGCCCACGGCCATGCCGCCGCCTGCCTTCTTGAAGCAAGGATGGTTAGAAAGCCCCTCCCAGTCCCGTAGGTCTCAGCCCCGTGATGAAGCTGACGCCCGCTGTTGTTCTCCTCCTCGCCCACCCCCTGGCCGCCCCAGGCGCGGAGGCCCTGCTCACATTCGAAAAGGACGTGCGCCCCATCGTCAGGGCGCACTGCACCCACTGCCACGGTGAGGAGGAGAAGCCTGAAGGCGGCGTGGACCTGCGCCTGCGCAGGTTCATGGATGAAATCATCATTCCGGGCCAGCCCGGCAAGAGCAAGCTGGTCGAGGTCATCCGCTCCGGGGAGATGCCTGAAAAAGGCAAGCCTCTCAACGAGGCCCAGCTGGCGGTGATTGAAAAATGGATCAGCCAGGGTGCAAAAACCGCACGACCCGAACCGCTCGCGCTTGCGCCCGGCCCGATCATCTCCGACGAGGACCGTGCCTACTGGGTCTTCCAGCCAGTGAAACGTCCCTCCGTGCCTCTGCAGGACCCTGCCAAGGTCCGCACGCCCGTCGATGCCTTCATCCTCGACAAGCTGGCCGCCAAGGGCCTCTCCATGGCCCCTGAGGCCGACCGCCGCACCCTCATCCGCCGTGTGACGCTTGATCTCACCGGCCTGCCCCCCTCTCCTGAGGAGGTGGAGGCCTTCGTCAACGACCGCTCCCCCCTCGCCTACGAACAGCTTGTCGAACGGCTGCTGGCCTCGAAGAACTACGGTGAACGCTGGGCGCGACACTGGCTCGACGTTGTTGGTTATGCCGACTCCAACGGCTACACCGAGGCCGACAGCCTGAGGCCCCACGCCTGGCGCTACCGTGATTACATCGTCCGTTCGATGAACGAGGACAGGCCCTGGGACCAGTTCATCCAGGAGCAGCTCGCCGGTGATGAACTGGCCGGCGCCACCCACGCCGACTACCAGCAGGCGGTGCTGGATCCACGCCGCACCGAGCAGCTCATCGCCACCGCCTTCCTGCGCATGGCCCCGGACGGCACCGGAGACACGGTCGACGACGCCAAGCTCGCCAGGAACCAGGTCATCGCCGAGCAGATCAAGATCCTGGGCTCCTCCCTCATGGGCATGACCCTGTCCTGCGCCCAGTGCCATGATCATCGCTACGATCCCATCACCCAGGCCGACTACTACCGCCTGCGCGCCATCTTCGACCCCGCCTATCACTGGGAGTCCTGGCGTGCCCCGAACAGCCGCCTTTACTCGCTTTATTCACCGCAGGAACGCGCCCGGGCCGCCGAGATCGAAACCCAGGCCAAGGCCATCGAGGCGGATGCGCGGGCCATGAGCAAAAAATTCCTCGACGAGATTTTCGAGGTCGAGATCAAGAAGGTTCCGGAGGCCGAGCAGGCCGCCTTCCGAGTCGCCCGTGACACCCCGGTGGCCAAACAAACTCCGGAACAAAAGGCGCTCATCAAGAAGTACCCCTCGGCCCTCGCCACCTACTCCCTGGACCTTTACGACAAGAAGAAGCAGGACCTCGTGGACGCCAGGATGGCCGAGGCCGCGAAGCTGCGCGCCACCAAGCCCGCCGAGGGCTTTGTCATGGCCCTGACCGAGATGAAGGGCCAGGTGCCGGTGTCCAAGCTGTTCAACCGCGGCGACCATGACCAGGCGCGCCAGGAGGTGAAGCCGGGAGAGCTCAGCATCCTGGCCAGCCCGCAGATCGAGCCCTTCAAGCCCGTGCCCGTCAGCAGCGGCTCCTCCGGCCGCCGCCTCGCCTACGCTCAATGGCTGACCAGCGGCAAGCACCCGCTGGTGGCGCGTGTCCTGGTCAACCGCTTCTGGCTCAACCACATGGGCCGGGGCATCGTCAACACGCCCGGCGACTTCGGCCGCCAGGGCGAGCTGCCAACGCACCCCGAACTGCTGGATTACCTCGCTGATGCGTTTGTAAAGGGCGGCTGGAGGCTGAAGCCGCTGCACCGCCTCATCGTGCTGAGCAACGCCTACCGCCAGTCCTCCACAAACCCGGCCTCGCTGCAAAACGACCCGGAGAACAGGTTCTACGCACGCTTCAAGCTGCGCCGTCTCGACGCTGAAACACTGCGTGACAGCCTGCTCGCCATCACCGGCTCCCTGGTCAACTCCAGCTACGGCCCGCCCAGCGGCATCGGCCGCGACCCGCAGGGGCGTGTCATCACCGGCATCGACAAGGGCACCATCACCACCCACAAGGTCGACCCCGCAGGCGCCGCCGACTTCCGCCGCAGCCTCTACATCCAGGTGCGCCGCAGCCAGCCGGTGACCGTGCTCGACACCTTCGATGCGCCGACCATGCAGCCGAACTGCGAAATGCGCTCCCAGACCACCGTGGCGCCGCAATCCCTGCTGCTCATGAACGACACCTTCATCCTCGACAGCTCACGACGCCTCGCGGACCGCGTCGCCAGGGAGCGCCCCGGCGACCTTCGGGCTCAGATCAACCGCGTCTGGCAGCTTCTTTACGGCAGGCCTGCCACGGAGGCCGGCATCACCCGCTCCCTGGATTATCTCGATGAGCAGACCCAGGCGCTCACAAAGTATCATCATGACATCCAGCACCCCAAGGGCGTGGTTCCCAACCCGCCCCAGGAGGCCCTGGCCAGCCTCTGCCAGGTGCTCTGCAGCTCCAACCAGTTCCTCTACATTGAATGATGGCGGCGCAAAAAAGCCCGGTCCTCACGGACCGGGCTTTTTTGTTGGACGCCGTTCCTCAGAACCGGCTTGATTCACTTTCACTTCGGCTGGGTCATGGCGATGCAGTGCAGCGCACCGCCCTCCGTGACGAGGTCCTTGCAGGTCACCGGGATGATCTCGCGGCCGGGGAAGCATTCGGCAATCTTGTCCTCCGCCAGCTGGTCCTTCTTCTTCTGGCCGAAAATGGGCACCATGACGGCGTTGTTCAGGATCAGGAAGTTCGCGTAGCTGGCGGGCAGGCGGTTGAGGCGCCAGTCCTTCATCTCAATCGCGTTGGGCATCTCCACCTCGATGATTTCAAGCTTGCCGCCGCCTGGCAGACGGACGTCGTCCAGCTGTTCGCGGATCTGCTTGAGGACCTTGAAGTTCGGGTCGTTCTCCTTGGACTCGACCATGCAGATGACCGCATCTTCACGAATGAAACGCACCAGGTCGTCGATGTGGCCGTCGGTGTCGTCACCCTCGATGCCCTGCTTGAACCAGACGATGTCAGTGACGCCAAGCATGGCCTTGAGCTCCTTCTCGACCTCGGCCTTGCTGCGCGCCTTGCCGCCGTTGCGGTTGGGGTTGAGCAGAACGGCCTCGGTGGTGAGCAGAAGGCCCTTGCCATTGCTCTCGATGGCACCGCCTTCGAGCACCATGTCCGACTGAAAGCAGTCCATCTTCAGGGCTGCGGCGGCCTTGGCGGGAATCTGGTCGTCAAGGTCGTGGGGGAACTTGCCTCCCCAGGCGTTGAACTTCCAGTCGGTGACCGCGACCTTGCCTGTCTCGTTGTGCTTGATGAAGATCGGGCCGTGGTCACGGCACCAGACGTCGTTCGTCAGGTTCTCATAGATGTCCACCTGGCTGAGGTCGCCCTCGTTGTCTGCGATGCTGAGACGGATGTTCATGTGCGCCAGCATCGGGGCGTTGATGCGGACGCGCTCGTAGCGGGAGATGGAGCTGGCGATCTCGCCAAACTTGTCCTGGATGCGGTGGAAAGTCTTGGGGCAGCTTTCCTTGTTATGCGGCCACGACAGCCACACGGCCTCCTGCGGTTCAAATTCGGCGGGAAGGCGATAGTTCTTCGGGTAGGCTTTACTCATCGAGGTAGCGTTTGGTCAGAGGGGAATAGGTGTCAATGCGCCGATCACGGAAAAACGGCCAGATGCGGCGGAAATCCTCAACCGCCTGAAGGTTCACAGGCACGATGAGCACCTCCTCCTTCTCTACGGAGGCACGGGCGACGATCTCGCCGTAAGGGTTGGCGACAAAGGACTGGCCCCAGAATTCCGTGTCATCCTGGCTGCCGGTGCGGTTGACGGCGGCGACGAAGCAGCCGTTGGCCACGGCATGGCCGCGCTGCACGGTCTCCCAGCCGCAATGCTGGGCCTGGCCAAGCTCGGCCTTTTCACGGCTCAACCAGCCGATGGCCGTGGGGTAGAACAGGATCTCCGCACCTGCAAGCGCCGTCAGCCTGGCGGCCTCCGGATACCATTGATCCCAGCAGATCAGGACACCGATCCGGCCGAACCGGGTGTTCCAGACACGATAGCCGAGGTCGCCCGGCGTGAAGTAAAACTTCTCCTCAAAGCCGGGATCCTGGGGGATGTGCATCTTCCGGTAGATGCCGAGCACCGTGCCGTCCGCATCAATGACCGAGGCGGTGTTGTGATACAGACCCGGACCGCGCTTTTCAAACAGAGGGACGATCAGCACCACGCCCAGCTCACGCGCAAGGCCGGCCAGATGCTTCGTCGTCGGGCCGTCCGGCACCGGCTCGGCCAGGTCAAACAGGGCGGTGTCCTGCCGTGTGCAGAAGTAGGGGATGTTGAACAGTTCCTGCAGGCAGATGATCTGCGCCCCCTTCGCGGCAGCCTCACGAATAAGCACGTCATGCCGGGCCAGGCTTTCGGCCTGGCTGGCAAAGGTGGTTCCTTGGATGAGTCCGAGCGTGACGGTGGACATGGGCGGGATGGGGGGCGCGATAGTTAAGAGAGCACCGCCGCGTGCAAGCGGAGATATGCAGTGATGCCATTTGAGTTGCTGCCAATGCCGCCAGTCCTGCTCCTTGCTTCGGGGCCAGGCCCGTCAGGCAGGCGTCATTTCGTCTCCGTCGGCGGTTCAGCGAGATCGGCCAGCGTGCAACGGCGGATCTCCCCGGCCTGGTTGGCCTGAACAAAGGTCTCAGCCCCCACATCCATGCAGGTCAGCCAGCCGCTGCCGTACACCCAGGTGTCCAGGCAGATGGCGAAAGGCTTGACGTTAGGCCAGCCGCTTTTCTGGGCGGTGTGTCCGCAGATCATCCTCTTGCCTGAGGTGTGCGGATAGGCGTCGTCGAAACGCGTCCAGAACAGCCAGTCGTCGCTCTGTTCAGCAAGCTTGTAATACGCATTTGCGTTGGCGTGGACGTACAGGTTCCTGTCATCTTCATAGAAGCGCAGGCAGCGGCGGGAAAGGAAGGCCAGGTGCTCCGGACTGACGTTCTCCCACGACAGGGTCTGGTGGTCCGGCGAGTAGGAAAGCATTGTCTCCCGGCCTCCAACCCTCAGCCAGCCCTCCAGGTCCATCTCGCCCTTGTCCTTCGCAAGCTGGTCAAGAACATCCAGGAACAGGATCTCATGATTGCCGATGATCGGCTTGAGCTGCGTGGTCTTCTCAAGGCCCAGAAGGATGTCCAGCACCCCCTTCGAATCCGGGCCTCGGTCCACATAATCCCCAAGGGTCACCAGGATGTCTTCAGGCCCCGGTTTCACGGCGTCAAGCAACGTCCGCAGGGCCGTGGAGCAGCCATGGATGTCGCCAATCACCAGTGTTCGCATCCGGCATTCTGGCCGTGACCGGGCAATGCGCAAGTTTGGATGCAGCCTCAAGTGCGAGATGACATCGTCTCGATCCGTCTATGATGCCCCGCCCATGAACCTCCTCCAGTCGCTCGACTACTCCGTGCTCCAGCAGTGCATGCACTGCGGCATGTGCCTGCCCACCTGCCCGACCTACGTGGAGACCAAGCGCGAACGCAACAGCCCGCGAGGCCGCATCTCCCTGATGAGGTCCGTGGCCGACGGAGACCTGGACATCACTCCCGAATTCGCCAACGAAATGTATTACTGCCTCGGCTGCCTCGCCTGCCAGACCGCCTGCCCCGCCGGCGTGAAGTATGCCGAACTGTTCGAAACCGCACGCGCCGAAATCGAACGCAGCGGCGTCGCCCGCACGCCGGAGCGTGACTTCTGGCGCTGGCTGACCCTGAACGTGCTCTTCATGCACCCCAGGCTCCTCCGGCTCGCAGGATGGGGGCTGCGCCTGTGGCAGAAGTGCGGAATGGACCGCCTGATGCGCCGCGTGAAGTTCCTCGGCCTCCTGCCGAAAAAGCTGCGTGACCTGGAGCCGCAGACGCCGCGCATCGCCGACGCCTTTTCAGACAGCCTCATCGCCCCTCTGGAAACGCCCGGTGACACCAGGCCCCGCCGCCGTGTCGGACTGCTCACCGGCTGCGTTCAGGACCTGGCCTTCTCCAACATCAACCGCGACACCGCCGACGTGCTGCTGGCGAACGGCTGCGAAGTCGTCACCCCAAGGGCCCAGTCCTGCTGCGGCTCCCTGCACGCCCACAACGGCGAACTGGAGCTCGCCCGCGAACTGGCACGGCGGCAGATCGACAGCTTTGACCTGGAAAGCCTGGACGCCATCATCACCAACGCCGGCGGCTGCGGCTCTCACCTGAAGCAGTACGGCCACCTGCTGCATGACGACCCGTTTTATGCCGCCAGGGCCCGTCAGTGGGACCGAAAGGTCAGGGACATTCATGAATGGCTGGTCCAGACCGGCATCCGCCCCCCGGCCCGGAACCCCGGCGTCACCGAGGTAACCTACCATGAAAGCTGCCACCTCAGCCATGGACAGAAGGTTGTCAGCCAGCCACGCCAGGTGCTGCAGTCCATCCCCGGCCTGACCGTCAGGGAACTGCCGGAGAGCAACTGGTGCTGCGGCAGCGCCGGCATCTACAACATCACCCAGCCCGAACAGTCGGCCAAGCTGCTCGCCCGCAAGGTCGGCCATGTCTGCGGCACCGGAGCCAGCTGCGTCGCGACCTCCAACCCCGGCTGTCACCTTCAGCTCGCCAGCGGCCTGCGGGACAAGGGTGTGAGCGTCACCCAGCCTGTCACCCTGCTGGCTCGCGCCTACCGGGGCAGCCCGCCGGCAGACACCTGATCATCCGTTCGCCCGCCGTTTGCATTCGCTGGAATTCTGCGCGATGCGCTCGTAGTACCTTCTGTCATGCACTCTCCCGGCATCCTCCGCGCACGCACCGCCCTGGCGGTCCTGGTCGGCTTGTTTGTTCAACTGGCCGCCCTGGCGCAGACGCCCGCCCCCGTCGCCCCTCCGCCGCCCCCCGTGCCGCCGAAACCCGGCGCCGAGTCCGGCAAGGCCCAGATCCCCGAAGACCTGCTGGGTGATGAGCACGTCCGTGAAGAGTTCGGCGTCAACGAGTTCACCACCCCCAGCATCCGCAAGCTCTTCGAAATGCTGGACGGGCTCGGCAAGCTCTCCTACGACGCCCTCAAGCGTCCCATCACCCGCAAGACGCCCTCCGATCGCATCCTGGTCTCTCTCGGACTCGGCAGCCTGATCGCCGACGGCTTCCTGATTGTTCAGTGTGAGAAGGTGGAGGCCATGGAGGATGTCGGACGCGCCCTGATCAAATACGCCAAGGTGCTTGGCACCGGCCAGCGCATGAACCGTCACACCCAGAGC
>JBIIRD010000052.1:0-38722 GCA_044341745.1 Prosthecobacter sp.
AGGCCCTTGCGGATGCGGTTCACCATCATGCTGTCACGCAGCCTGGCGGGCAGGCCGTAGAGATGATCGATGAACTGGCCGACGTTTTCCGAATTGACCTCCTGGCTGATGTCCGTGGGCAGGACGTCGAGATACATGGCGGCCTGCTGATGACGAAGCTTCTGCACCTTGAGGTAGAGGATGCCGACGGCCCAGAAGAAGAAGAAGGTCTCCGTGTAGTTCACCCAGGTGCGCTCGTAGAAGAGGTCATGGATGTAGTCCATCGCATTAACGGCCGGCTTGTTGTACTCGCCCATGCCGAAGGGGAAGAGGATGCCGTACCAGGCCAGGGTGGCCACGGCCCCGATCAGCACGGCGAGCAGGGCGCTCGGGTTGGCGGGATCCTTTTCCTCCCAGCCTCCGCGGGCGGCGCGATGCTCCTCATAGGAGGTCTGGCTGTGCTGCATGGGCGGCATCGGCTCATCGGGCGCCGAGGACTCCCCGTCGCGCCCCCAGGAGTCACCTCCCGCGGCAGGCGGCGTGATGCCGCTGGGAGGCGGCAGCCCGGAGGGAGGCGGCAGGCTTCCGGCCAGGTCGGCGGGCACCGAGATCTTGGAATTGCAGCCGGGGCAGCGGACGACCTTGCCGGCCATTTCAGGCTCGGCCTTGAGCTGCATGTCACAGGTGGGGCACTTGAATTTCACGCGAGGATTCCGTCGGGTTGAAGTTGGGGGGAGGTTGAAAGGAAAAACGCCTGGGGCGGCCATTCAAGCGAGCGGCACAGCCTTGAACAAGCCGATTTTGACATTCAATACGAAGTTAAACCTCAATTGTTGGGATCAAGGCAGGTTTCGTTCCTTGAAGATCTATACAGGCCGCTTTTTAACCGATGTGTCATCCGGTTCAGCCGTGATGCTTCAAGCGGCTGTGATGACGCCCGTAGGCGAAGTAGATCACAATGCCGATGGCCATCCAGATGATGAGCCGCAGCCAGGTGTCCGCAGGCAGCAGCAGGGTCTGCCCGATGCAGATGAGCGCGCCCATGATGGGCACGAAAGGCACCCAGGGCGTGCGATAGGGACGCGGCATGTCAGGACGAGTACGACGCAGCACGATGATGCCGACACAGACGACCGTGAAGGCCAGCAGGGTGCCGATGGACACCAGCTCGCCAAGCAGGTTCAGGGGCAGGAAACCGGCAAGCAAGGAGCAGACGGCTCCAGTGACCAGCGTGGTGATGTGGGGCGTGCCGTATTTGGGATGCACCCGCGCGAAGGCCTGCGGCAGCAGGCCGTCACGCGCCATGCTGAAAAACACCCTGGGCTGCCCCATCAGCATGACAAGGATGACGGAGCTCAGCCCGGCCAGAACGGCGATCTCAACCGCCATGCGCAGCCATTTCAGGC
The DNA here is from genome assembly GCA_044341745.1 of Prosthecobacter sp. Lineage (GTDB taxonomy): Bacteria > Verrucomicrobiota > Verrucomicrobiia > Verrucomicrobiales > Verrucomicrobiaceae > Prosthecobacter. Next base: position 1,386 of record JBIIRD010000052.1, read on the forward strand.
TGTCGCCGGCGACCTTTTCCAGGGCGTACACCACCGGGGCGTCCACATGCAGCTCCTTGTAGCTGACCATGCCGCAGAGGACGATGGAGACACCCACGAACAGCACGGCGCAGACCCCGAGCGAGCCGATCATGCCCCAGAACATGTCCTTCTGCGGATTCCGCGTCTCCTGGGCGGCGGTGGAGACGGCGTCAAAGCCGATGTAGGCGAAGAAGATCACCGCCGCCCCCTTGCCGACGCCGCTCCATCCAAACTTGCCGACCTCACCGGTGTTTTCAGGAATGAAGGGAGTCAGGTTGTCCCAGTTGATGTAGCCCCAGCCAAGCCCGATGATGAGCAGGATGATGGTGACCTTGACGGCGACCATGACATTGTTGAAGCGGGCGCTCTCCTTCATGCCGACGATCAGCAGGGCGCAGATCACCCAGATGAGCAGGATGGCGGGGATGTTCACGAAGTGCTCGGTCTGCACGATCTTTCCATCCACGTAATCCAGCGGGGCGCGGCACCACTGCTCCGGCATGGAGACGCCGAAAAAGTCCTTCATGAAGGGGATGAAATGCTTGGACCAGCCGACGGCGACCGTGGCGGCGGCGAAGAGGTACTCGAGGATCAGGTCCCAGCCGATGATCCAGGCCATGAACTCCCCCAGCGTGGCGTAGGTGTAGGTGTAGGCGCTGCCGGCGATCGGGATCGAGGCGGCATACTCGGCATAACAAAGTCCGGCGAAAAGACAGCCCAGGCCGGAGAGCACGTAGGACAGCGCCACGGCCGGCCCCGCGTAATCCGCGGCAGCGTGCCCGGTGAGCACAAAGATGCCCGTGCCGATGACCGCGCCGATGCCGAGCGAGACCAGGCTCATCCGGCTGAGCACCCGCTTCAGGCCATGGGAGTCGTCGGCGGCTTCAGCATGGAGATGTTCAACGGGCTTGGTGCGGAAAAGTCGTTTCATGAGGGCGGAAAGAGTCGCAGGCTAGCGGGGGCCTTCAGGCATGGGAAGCCTCATTTTCGCCGGCACGGCTCCTCACTCCCCGGCCAGGGCGCGGACGTCCATCCTGACCAGGTCCAGCAGCTCGTCATCGCTCATTCCCGCAATCGTTTGTTCGGCTCCCGCCGGCTCCCCGACCAGGTCGCGGGCCAGCGCGAGCTTGTCATCGATGAGCGCGTCGATGCGCTGCTCGAGAGTGCCCTGGCAGATGAACTTGTGCACGATGACGTTCCTCCTCTGGCCGATGCGGAACGCACGGTCCGTGGCCTGGTTCTCCACCGCCGGATTCCACCAGCGGTCAAAATGGACCACCTGGCTCGCCGCCGTCAGGTTCAGCCCGGTGCCGCCGACCTTGACGCTGATGACCATGAAAGGCGGGCCGCCCGGCTTCTGGAAGGCCTCCACCAAGTGCGGCCGTTTCGCCACCGGCGTGCCACCGTGCAGCACCAGCCCTTCACGTCCAAACACTTCGGCCAGAAAGCGGGCCAGCGGTTCACACACTTCCTGGAACTGGGTGAAGACCAGCACACGCTCACGCTTCACGGCAATCTCCGCCGCGATCTCCGCCAGGCGCGCAAACTTGCCGCTGTCGGCGGCATTCCAGGCGCCGTCGCCGTTCCAGTGGCTGGGATGATTGCAGACCTGCTTGAACTTCAGCAGGAAGCCGAGCACCAGGCCCTGGCGCTGCGCGGGCTGCATGTGCGGATCGTGCAGCATCTTCGCCAGCTGGTCGGTGAGCTTGGCATAAATCGTCGCCTGCCGCTTCGTCAGGCCGCAGTAGGCCTTCAGCTCGATCTTCTCCGGCAGGTCGCTGATGATGCTGCGGTCGGTCTTCATCCGCCGCAGGATGAAGGGCTGCACCATGCGGCGCAGCGGCGCGTAACCTTCCTTCGATCCGGCGCAGCGCTTCACCGCCTCCGCAAACGCCGCCGCTCCGCCCAGCAGGCCGGGATTGAGAAAATCAAAGAGGCTCCACAGGTCGCCGGGCCGGTTCTCGACCGGCGTGCCGGTGAGGGCCACGCGGGCCGGGGCCTTGAGGCGTTTCACCGCCTTCGCCGCACCGCTGCCGCTGTTCTTCACCGCCTGCGCCTCATCCAGCACGACCAGGCTCCATGCGTGCTCCAGCCACGCTTCCGTGCGCTGCAGCATCTGATAGGTGGTGAGCATGACATCCTGTCCGCGCAAGGCCTCGGCGGGATGGCTGGCGGCAAGCTCCAGCACCTCGCGCGGCTGCATGGAGGGATGTGCGATGAACAGCCGCAGGTCCGGTGCAAAACGCGCGACCTCGGCGCGCCAGTTGCCGATCAGCGAGGCGGGCACGACCAGCAGCGCGGGCGGCGACTTCTCCGCCCGCCGAACCAGAAGCAGCGCGATCACCTGCAGGGTCTTGCCCAGGCCCATGTCGTCGGCCAGGCAGGCGCCAAGCCCGGCGCGGGTCATGAGCCGCAGCCATGCGTAACCACGGAGCTGATAGGAACGCAGCTCGGCGTGCAGCCCTTCGGGCGGCGGCTCCTCCGGCGGCTCACGCAGCTTCCGCAACACTTCAGCCAGCCTCTCGCCGGCCGTCACGCTGCTCCATTCCGCCACGAGCGCAGTCTCCTCCTCCGCCGCCACCGCCGCCCTGGCCGGGTCGAATCCGGCCAGCAGGCGCATGCCCTGAAGAAACCCGACCCCACCCTCACCGGCCGCCTCCTGCACGCGCTGCCAGTGCGCCATCACCTGCCGCAGCTTCTCCCCGTCCACCTCCACCCAGCGGCCGCGCAGCGACACCAGCCCGGTCTCGGCGCTCATCAGCCTGCTCCACTCCTCCTCGCTCAGCGTCTCGCCGTCGAGACTCCGGCTGATGCTGAAGCCTAACAAAGCATGCGCATTGAGCGTGGTCTTCTTCGGCGGCTCCAGCGTCACCTGCACCTGCGGCCTGGCCGTGCGCCCCTGGCGCCACCAGTCGGGCAGCTTCATGATGATGCCGCACTCCTGCAGCAGCGCCGCCTCCCGCAGCAGCCGCCAGGCCTCCTGCGGCGTCATCGCCAGGGCCTGAAACAGCCGCTTGGACTCCAGCCATTCCCGCACCAGCGGCGACTTGCCCGCTGCAAGCCGCACCGGCTCCAGCAGGGCGTTCAGCGCTGTCGGATCCTTCTGCCCTGTGTAAAGCTGAAGCGCCCTCGCCAGTGGCAGATGCTGCGGCCGGCCGCCGTCGCCCAGCTTCTCCGTGAAGGTCGCCAGGAAGGCGAAGGGGCGCAGCGTGTCCGCCTTGTTTTCCGCCAGGTGAAACGTCACGCGCCCGACCACATGCCAGTCCGGCGCATGCACGCCCAGCCAGCCCGCGACATCCCCGTCCGCCTCCTGCACGACGTGCGCCGCCATCTCACGCCACCAGCGCTCCAGCAGCTCCGCCGACAGGTGTTCCGCGCCGGGAAAGGGCGGTGCCGAGGCAAGCAGGGCGTCTTGTTCATCCCCGGCCGGCGGCGCAACCCTGGTTGCATCCTTGGTTTGGCAAAGCCGGGTGAGGAACAGGCGCCCAAGCTCACGCAGCCAGCGCAGCGACGGCTCCAGCTCGGACGTGTTCAGCTCTCCCGCCAGCAGGAGGGGCGCTGACTTCGCCTGAAGCAACCGCCGTTCCGCCGCCGAGACGGCCTCGCCCTCGAAGACGACAACGCCTTCAGGGGTGAGGGCCAGGGTGAGCATGGGGACGGAAGTTCGCGCTTCGCATCCGGATCAGAGCCAGCCGGTCTGCTGAAGCCTGCCGGTGAGCTCCATCTGGCGCTCCAGCTGCTCCGCATACAGGGCCGCGCGGCCTGCATCCGGCCTGCAACGCGTGCCTTCATCCAGGGCCACCAGCTTCGCGCAAAGCTCGTCATAACTGACCTTTTCAACAGCGGCGCCCTCGTTGGCCTGCGCATAAGCGGCCTGGATGGCCCCGCCCAGGGCCGCGCCCTCGCTGGTGCCCAGCGTCACCACCTCGGCGTTGAAACAGTCGGCGGCGATCTGGCGCCAGACACCGCTCCTGCTGCCACCGCCGGTGAGGCGGATTTCAGTCGGATTCATGCCCAGGTCACGGAAACGCTTCAGGCCGTAGGCCAGTCCGAGCGTCGCACCCTCGACGGCCGCACGGGCGATGTTCGCCGCCGTCATGGTGGTTGGGCGCAGGCCGTGCAGCACGCCGCTGCCGTTCGGCAGGTTGGGCGTGCGCTCCCCGTTCAGATAGGGCAGGAACATCACGCCCTCGGCACCCACGGGCGCGGAGGCCACGGCCGCCTCCAGCTGCTTCAGGTCCCATCCGTACATCTCACGCACCTGCTCGGTGACCACCGTGACGTTCATGGTGCAGACCAGCGGCAGCCACTGGTCCGTGCTGTCGCAGAAGGCGGCGACTTCACCCTGGCCGTCCACGACGGGGGAGGCGGCGACACCATAGAGCGTGCCGCTGGTGCCGAAGCTGGCGGTGACGACACCGGGCTTGATGTTGCCGGTGCCGATGGCGCCCATCATGTTGTCACCACCACCGGCGGAGATGATGACGTTTTCGCCGAGGCCCCAGGCACGGGCCAACTCGGGGCGCAGGCGGCCGTGCACGGCGCGGCTTGAGCCCAGCTCAGGCAGCATGGAGCGCACACGCGGGTCGATGTAGTCGCATAATTCGTACGACCACTGGCGCGTCCGCACATTCAGGATGCCCATGCCCGAGGCGTCGCCGTATTCCATGCGCTTCACGCCGCTGAGCCAGAAGTTCAGGTAGTCATGCGGCAGCAGGATGGAGGCGGTGCGGGCAAAGTTCGCCGGCTCGTTCTGCTTCATCCAGAGCAGCTTAGGAATGGTGTAGCCGGGCAGCATGGCGTTGCCGGCCAGGGCGATCACGCCGGGCTGGCCGCCGAACTCATGGGCGATCTCCGCGCACTGCGCCTGGGTGGACGTGTCGCACCAGAGCTTGGCGGGGCGCACAGGCTGGTCGTCGGCGTCAAGCGCCACCAGGCCGTGCTGCTGGCCGCTGACGCCGATGCCCGCGATCTTCACGCGGTCGGCACCGATTTTTTCCAGACATTGCCGCACGCAGGAGTCCACCGCGTCAACCCAGGTCTGCGGATGCTGCTCGAGGTGCCCGGCAGGCAGGCCTTCGATCAGTTCATAGGTGCTGTGGCCGGAGGCCAGGATCGTGCCTGAGTCGAGGTCGAGCACGATGGCCTTCGAACTCTGGGTGCCGCTGTCGATGCCGAGGAAATACATGGGAGATGGGTCGGGTGGGTGAGCCCCCGATGATGGCGGCGGGATTCATTTCGGCAAATGCAATCGCACCCGCGGCAGGGCTTGCACATCCAGGTGAGAATGGGGTTTTTTCGACAGGATTGACAAGATTGTCAGGATGAACAGGTCTGAAAAATCCTGTTGATCCTGCGAATCCTGTCACTGATGCCACGAGAGATGAGCCTGGGCCCATTGGATGCGTTAGCCCTGGGCCGCCCAGCCCGCTCATTTCACGAACAGCCACCCCACCAGAACCAGGATGGGCAGCAGCACCGGGATGGAAAACTGCCACATGTAGCGCAGGAAGTCAGGCGTGTGGACCTTCGCCTTGTCGGCGATGGCCTTGACCATGAAATTCGGCCCGTTGCCGATGTAGCTGCCCGCGCCGAAGAACACGGCCCCGAGCGAGATGGCGACCAGATGGGAGGCATGGCTGCCGGCAAAGCCCAGGACATCCGCCGCCGAATCCACCGACATCTGGGCGGTCCCCATGGCCGCGGCAAGGAAGCTCAGGTAGGTCGGCGCATTGTCCAGGAAGGCGGAGAGCGAGCCCGTGGCAAAGTAATAGCCGAGCGGCGTGGTGATCTTCACGGCCTCACCGCTTTGCAGGATCTGCAGCGCCGGGATCATCGTGAGGAAGATGCCGATGAACAGGTAGCCGACCTCCTTCACCGGACCGAAGCTGAAGTCGTTGGCCTCATGCACCTCGGCTTTGGAGGTGAACCAGGAGCCCGCACCGGCGGCGATCATCAACAGGGCGGGCACGCTGAAAACGCCGCCCAGGACCATCTCCTGCACGCTCCTGGGCAGGAACACCGCCCCGAGCACCAGCGCCAGAAAGCCCAGGTTGGGCAGTCCGCGGAAGTAGAAGTGCTCCTCGGCCGTCTCCTTTTCACGCACCGGCGCCGGGGCGCGGCGGAAGTTGACCGAGTCCAGGATGTAAAACACCGCCAGCAGCAGCGCCACACAGAGCAGCCAGGCCGCCCAGGCGTGCTCGACCATCCACCAGAACGGCACGCCGCGCAGGAAGCCGAGGAACAGCGGCGGGTCGCCGATGGGCGTCAGCGCGCCGCCGCAGTTGCTGACGACGAAGATGAAGAAGACCACGTGCAGGCCGGTGATGCGGTACTTGTTCATCCGGATCCAGGGCCGGATCAGCAGCATCGAGGCGCCGGTGGTGCCGATGAAGTTGGACAGCACCGCGCCGATGGCGAGGAAGGCGACGTTGCGCAGGGGTGTGGCCTCGCCCCTGACGCGGATGTTGATGCCGCCGGAGATGACGAAGAGCGAGCCGACCAGGGCCATGAAGCTGACATATTCATGCGCCGCATGCTGAAGCGGATGCCAGTCGTGACGGACGAACAAATAGTACGAGGCCGTGATCAGCCCGAGGCCGACGGAGACCTTGGGGTAGTGATGCTCCCAGAAGTGCCCGGCAAAAAGCGGCATCAGCGCGATGCAGAGCAGCAGGGCTGCGAACGGCAGGATCATCCCGAAGGAGGGCAGCGCGGCATGGGCGTTCGAGGCGGCGAGCAGAAAGGTCATGGGTCAGGCAGGTGGGGAAAGCCCCTCCTATCCTGCGTCCGTGCGGCTTGTCCATGCCGGATTCAGGCTCACGTGCCCAATCCGCCTCATGGGACAAGTTTCGTCAGGCGGCGGCGCCCGCCCGCTCAGTCCAGCAGCTTCTCCAGGGCCGCAGGCTCGGTGACCGGCGCCTGGCAGGTGTAGTTCTGGCAGACATAGGCGGCGGGCTTGCCTGACACCGGCTTCATCTCCGCCAGCGCGGCGTTGTGCTTCGCCAGGAAGGCCTGCCCCTCACCGCCGTCGGCGTGCAGGATCACGGCCCTGGGCAGGAAGCGTGAATGAACGACCTTGCGCAGCGCCTGAAACTCCGGCGATGCGCTGTCTCCGGCGATCACGACCTGCTGCTTGCCATGCGCCAGGAAGTCGGCGGCGGTGACCAGCACCGGCACGGCTCCCGGGCTGTCCTGCAGGGTCTTGCCAAACAGCGTGATGATCCTGCGCGCCTGCTCCGCATAGGCTGCGCTGTCGAGGATCGCCGCCAGCCTGGCGAGGTTCAGCGCCGCCAGAGAGTTCGGCGAAGGCTCGGCGCCGTCGTAGTCCTCCTTGATGCGCAGCACGGCGTGCGACATGTCGGTGTGCACGCTGTAGTAGCCGCCCTTGTCCTTGTCCAGGAACAGGCCGTCCATCTCCGTCTGCAGCGCTGCGGCCCATTGCAGCCATCGGCTGTCAAAGCCCGCCTGATAAAGGTCAAGCAGCGCATGAACCAGGCAGGCATAGTCGATGGCGAAGGCCTTCGGGCCGGGGCCGCCGTCGCGCCAGCTGCGGTGCAGGCCCTGCCCGGGCCTTTCACAGAGCCTGTCGTGGATGAACTGCGCCGCCTGCGCGCCAAGCTGGATGAACTCCGCGCTGCCAACGGCGGCTCCGGCACGCGCCAGGCCGCTGATCATGAGGCCGTTCCAGGCGGTGATGACCTTGTCGTCCAGATGCGGCCGCGGCCGCTTCCGGCGCGCCTCAAACAGGGCCTTGATGCCGCGGTCGAGCACGGCCTGCACCTCCTCGGGCGTCTTCTTGAAAAACTCGGCGGTCTTCCTGGCCGAGAATGCGCGGAACAGAGTGTTGGTGCCCTTGAGCTCGCCCTGCGGATCGCTTTCAGGACGGGCGTTGCCGTCGCGGCGCGCGCCGTAGGCATAACGAAAGATGCTTCCATCGTCCCTGCCCAGCAGCGCGTCGATCTCGGCGGCGGTCCAGACGTAGAACGCACCCTCCCTCTTGTGGTCATCGCCCTCGGCGGCCAGGCTGTCGGCGTCCTCGGCCGAGAAGAGACCGCCGTCGGGATGACGCAGGTCGCGCTTCACATACCCCACGACCTGGCGCGCGATCTCGGCCAGGAAGGCTGAGCCGCTGACCTGATGGCCCTCGGCGTAGGCCCAGAGCAGCTGGCCCTGGTCGTAGAGCATCTTTTCATAATGCGGGATGTGCCAGTAGCCGTCGACGCTGTAGCGGTGGAAGCCGCCGCCGACATGGTCCCAGATGCCGCCCGCCGCCATGGCGCGCAGGGTGCGCACGCTCATCTCCCCCGCCCAGTCGGCCTCGCTTTTGTGCTCCTCACGGCCCTTCCATGAGTGCTGGATGCGCAGAAGCAGGTTGATCGACGAGGAGCGCGGAAACTTCGGCGCGCCGCTGAAGCCGCCCTCATGATAATCATAGCTGGACGCGAGGTCGTCGTAGGCCTTGCGCAGCACGGCCTCCGCCTGCACCTCGGCCCCCTCGTTTTCTCCATCCAGATGCTCCTGCAGCTTGTCGATGCTGCGGTTCGAGCTCTGCAGCACCTTCTCGCGGTCCTCCTTCCAGGCCTTCACCAGCTCCAGCAGCAGGTTCTTGAAGCCGATGCGCCCGCCCTTGTTTTCAGGCGGAAAGTAGGTGCCGCCAAAAAAGGGCTTCAGGTCCGGCGTGAGAAAGACGCTCATCGGCCAGCCGCCTCCACCCGTCGCCGCCTGCACGTAGGTCATGTAGGTCAGGTCCACGTCCGGCCGCTCCTCCCGGTCCACCTTCACCGGCACGAAGTTCTCGTTGATGACCGCGGCGATCTCCTCGTTCTCAAACGACTCGCGCTCCATCACATGACACCAATGACAGGTGGAATAACCGCTGGAGAGAAAGATGGGCCGGCCCTCGGCCTTCGCCTTCGCAATGGCCTCGTCGCCCCAGGGCAACCAGTTCACCGGATTGTGCGCATGCTGGAGAAGATACGGGGACTTTTCCTTCGCGAGGGCGTTGGTGAACTTCGGCGGTGTCTTTGTGTCGCTCATGGTGGGGGAGGAGGAGGAGAACGTGGCGGATGCGCCGTGGGTTGCAAGCCGTGTCCGAGGCACGGCCGCGCCGCGTCATTGCCAAGGCCGGGGCGACGCCTTCGACTGCGCGAGGTTTTAAACACAGGATTCACATGATTGGCAGGAGGGTTGCAGCTCCTGTTCAGCGGCCTCTGAAAGCCTGTGTTTTCATGGAGAACAGGCGTCCCGCCTGTTCGCACAGGCAGGATGCCTGTGCTCCATGCCGAGTTGTAAAACTCATGGGCAGGCCCCGGCTCACACCCGGCCGGACACATGATGGCAGGTTCTGAATTCAGGAGGTGTGGATGATGTTTGAGCCGCGATTTTTCACCGCCCCTGATCATTCGCAAACCCTGGAATCCAGGGGGTTTTGTAAGACTTTTGTCGCAAAGTTGGTCAGGCCACGAACAGCATTGTCATAATTTCCATAACTTATTAGGATCGTGCTGGAATCCGGTCTTTCACCATGAGTCCCTCCCCCACATCCCGGCGCAGCGACGGCTTTTCGCTGATGGAACTCCTGCTGGTCATCGCCTTGATCGGCATCCTGTCAAACATCGCCCTGTTTGCCCTCAGCGGCACCAGCAGCAAGGTGGATGTCGTCAAGAACAGGCGCAATGCCCAGACCATTGCGTCACTGGCGGCCGCAGCCAGCGCCGCAGGAGCCTCTTTCGTGGTCGCCGGGGATGTCCGGGCCACCTTGCTCACGCTGAAGGACGGAGCCGCGCCGACATCCGGCATCTTCAAGGGCCGGGTGTTCAAGCTGCCGCCGATGAACGACGATCAAATCGACGGCGCCATCCCCTACCTCAGGGTCACGGACACCGAGCTTGTCTACCAGCGCTGAAGACCTTCGCAGGTTCAGTGCGACTTCTGGTAATGCTCGGCCAGGAAGTCGCGGCCGAAGTCGCCCTCAAAGCTGCGGAACACGCTGTGCGGATGGTTGGCCTCGTTCTGGACGTTGTCGTACTCGATGAGGAAGGTCTTGCCCTGGACGCGGTAGTAATGCGGCTCACCGCGCTCCTTGCCGCCGGCCCAGGCGAAGAAGACCGGGTTCTTTTCGATGTCGGCCCACAGCTCGGCGGCGATCTCAGGGCGCACGCGGTCGGTGTACTCGGTGATGATCTCCTTGAGCTTCGCCTTCTGGGCGTCATTCAGCTCGGCGTTGGAGAGGCCATCGGGCTGCAGCGGATTCACGCGCTTCTCGGCGGCGGTGATCATCTCCTTCGGGGCCACGGCGTCGAACAGCGCCTTTTTGAACTGCTCCTCGCTCAGGCTCTTCACGAGCTCGCGGCCAAGGTCCTCCTCCTTGCCAAGCACACGCAGGCCCATGAGGCTGCCCTGGCGGACTTCTCCGGGGTTGGTGCCGAAGAAGGTCGGCGTGGCGCGCAGCAGCTGGCCGTCCTTGATCGTGAAGTTGAGGGACAGGTGATGGCCCTCGATGCGCCAGCCCCAGGAGCCCTTCATGTCTGGCGAACCAAAGATGCTGACAAAATACTGCTCGGGATCGCGCTTGGCGCGCACGGCGGCCTTAGCGGTTTCATCGGCGGCCTTGGCGCCTTCCATCTGCCAGAGCACCTCCTCCAGGGACATGATCGTCGCCGCCTTGGCCGCGCCGCGGAAGCCGAGACCGGTGTTCAGCAGCGCGTGGGCCAGAAGTTCCTGCTGAGGGGTCATCTCCTTCATCGGCAGGCCCTTGCGTTCGCGCGGGATGAAATGCCAGTTGATGCGCTCCTCGTCCTCAAAGGCAAAGGTGGCCTTGGCCTTCTGCTCAGGCGTCAGGATGGAAAGAAACAGGTTCGCCACCTCGGCCATCTGCTTCCCCGCCTCATGGGCGCGGAGGCTGAGAGCGGACAGGGCGAGCAGGCTGGTGCAAAGCAGGGCGGAAAAGGAACGGCGGATCATGGGTGAATGGGAACGTGGCGCGACCTGGCGGCCTTGCAGCCGTAAAATGCGCCCTTGCCAGGAGAAATCCGGACCGCCCCCTGAAAATCTCGGCTGCACGCAGACTCCAGAAAAACCCACATGAAGCCCAGGAGCCCTGCCTGGGCGGACCAGAATCTCTGCTCCGTGAATCCTGTCCATCTTGTCAATCCTGTCGAAAAAAACCCTTTCTCACTGGGATGTGCAAGCCCAGGCCAAGCCCCGATGAAAACGCCACCCGGCTTGTCTTCCTCAGGCCCTGGGCTACAGGCTCCGCCCCCGATGCTTTCCCTCATCCTCACCCATCCAGGCGGCGCTCATAAGGACGAACTGCTCGCCTGCGCCCTGCTGACCGCCGTTCACCGCGTGCCGATCGTCCGTCGTGAACCCATGCCCGAGGACTTGGCCAACCCCGCGGTCGCCGTGGTTGATGTCGGCGGCGAGCACGCTCCGGAACGGCATAACTTTGACCATCATCAGTTCCCGGCCGACCACCCGCCTGTCTGCGCGCTCAGCCTCGTGCTTCAACATCTCGGCCTCTACGAGGACGCGCGGCGTTTCTGCGACTGGCTCGAACCCGCTGAATGGTTCGACACCCGCGGCCCCAACGTCACCGCGCAATGGCTCGGCCTTGACCGGCCGACCCTGAACAAGCTCAGCTCACCGGTCGATGTCACCGTGCTGCGCCGCTTTGCCAAGGCCGCGCGACTGGAGCCCGGAGAGCCTTTGTGGGAGCTGCTCAGCTACATCGGACAGGACTTGATCGACTACCTGCGCGACCTGCGTTCGCGCATCGACGCCGTCGCGCAATGCGCCGAGTTCTGGAGCTTCGAGACTCACGAGGTGCTGTTTCTGCCCCGCACCGAACCGGTCGCCGACGACCCCGGCGCCGGCATCGGCCGTTATCTGGAAAGCGTCGGCAAGGAAGCCAGCGTCGCCGCCCTGATCTACCCCGACCGTCGCGGCGGCGGCTACGGCCTGTCACGTCACAACGACAACCCGCTCTACGACTTCACCCGCATCGAAAAGGAGCCCGACGTCCACTTCGCCCATGCCCGCGGCTTCGTCGCCAAAACCAGCGCCGTGGAGATCCAGCGCGTGCGTGAGCTGCTGATGATGGCGAGGGTGTGAGGAGAGGGTTTAAGGCATGCATCCGGCATCCTGACAGAACACGGGACAACCCGATTTCCGGTTGAGGTGGATGTGCGTTTCAAGTGCCTGATGCCTCCCATGCACAACGCCCTCGCTCATCTGTCTGCGGCAGTATTCGCTTTGCCATGAGGCTGCAAACCTCCGGTTCCTCCGAGCCGGAGGATCGAAAGACATTAGCCTGGAGTGAAACGAGCCCAGCGAGTGAGAACTCCTGGACTCCATCGCCACATCCACGTTCCATTTTCACCCGCGTCCTGGAAGGACGCGAGAAACCATCGCCAACCCTGTGCAGCCGTCATGACCTGACCGCTCCCTTCTCGCATCTCGGCCGACGCGCAGGTCGGCCTTACCCGTTTTCCATCCCATCTCGGCCGACGCGCAGGTCGGCCCTACCCGTTTTCCATCCCATCTCGGCCGACGCGCAGGTCGGCCCTACCCGTTTTCCATCCCATCTCGGCCGACGCGCAGGTCGGCCCTACCCTTGCATCCGTCCGGCGCCGCCGGCTTTGTGCGCTCATTTCTTGCGCTTCCTGGCTCCTCTGCAAGATCAGCGGTCTTCACCTTGTTCCCTGCCTGACCAATTCCCCTCCAACCCCGCCCGCTCATGAGACTGCTTCTGCCCACCCTCCTCGCCCTGGCTGCCGGCGCCTCCTCCGCCGCCGACCTCAAGTTCAAGAAGATCACCCTGACCAACGAGTTCGTCGCCGAGGGCGCGCACTTCGCGGACTTCGATCACGACGGCGACAACGACGTCTGCGCCGGGCGCTTCATCTGGCAGGGACCCGACTTCAAGGAGCGCATCAGCTTCGCCCCGAAGTTCGAGAAGGAGCCTTATGACCCCGCCAAGGGCTACAGCGACTTCTTCCTGACCTACTCCTACGACTTCAACGGCGACGGCTGGCATGACATCCTGGCCTTCTCCTGGCCGGGCAAGGAGACCTGGGTCTTTGAAAACCCGAAGGGCAAGGGCGGCGACTGGACGCGCCACACCATCTTTGACATCACCGACAACGAGTCCCCGACCCTGGGCGACATGAACGGCGACGGCAAGCCGGAGCTGATCTGCCACACCAGCAACGGCACCCAGCCCTCCAAGGGCGGCCGCCTTGGCTATGCCGAGATCGACTGGAAGAACCCCTTCGGCAAGGCCCGCTTCCGCCCCATCACCCCGGTGAGCGAGGAGAATGACAAGAAGTACTTCCGCTACACTCATGGTTATGGCTTCGGCGACGTCAACGGCGACGGCCGCGCGGACATCCTCGACAAGGAGGGCTGGCGCGAACAGCCGGCCGACATGAGCCAGGACAGCGACTGGAAGTTCCACCCGAACCTGTTCACCAAGGAAGGCATGCGCGGCGGCAGCTTCATCCTCGTCAACGACGTCAACGGCGACGGCATCAACGACGTCATCACCGGCTATGACGCGCACGGCTACGGTCTCGGCTGGTTTGAGCAGAAGAAGGATGGCAGCTTCGTCCGCCACGACCTCATGGGCGCCACCGTGGAGGACAGCAAGGTCGGCGTGAAGTTCAGCCAGCTTCATGCCATGCAGCTCGCCGACATGAACGGTGACGGCGTGCTGGACCTGGTCACCGGCAAGCGCCGCTGGGCGCACGGTCCGCTCAAGGATGACGAGCCGATGGCCGCCCCGGTGCTTTACTGGTTTGAGATCAAGCGCGACGGCAAGGGCGGCGCGGAATTCATCCCGCACCTGATCGACGACGCCAGCGGCGTCGGCACCGAGATCACCCCGGGCGACGTCAACAAGGACGGCAAGGTCGACGTCGTGGTCGGCAACAAGATGGGCGTGTTTGTCCTGCTGCAGGAATAACCGCCTGGTCAGGGGCGGGTGACTTTCAGCCTGAGGAACTTCCCGGTGCCGTTCATCGGGAGGCGCGCCTGCCGGGTTTCCACGTTGCCCGCCGTGCCGACCAGCGTGTCGCTGACGGCCGTCCAGCCGCTCAGGGCGATGGAGGACTCGGCCTGGTAGGTGATGTCCGTCCTGGCGAGGTCCTTCTCGTAGGTCAGCGTCAAATAGCCCGTGCCGGCATCGAACTCCATGCCTGACATGGGCAGACCCGCCAGGCCGGAGACATTCGGATCCAGGCCGAACGCGTACTCGACGAGGTTCAGCACGCCGTCACCGTCCGCATCCTCCTCGTCGCCACTGAGTGGCGGATTGCCCCCGAAATATTGGAACCGCCACGCATCCACCGGCTTGTCGGCAATCAACGCCGCCGCCGTGGACGGGGTGTCGATGGAGTAGGCGGCGTCCGCGTTGATCCCGAGAACAACGTTCTCCGTCCCCTCGGCCAGCGAATCAGCGACAGGGGTGACATCCACCGTCACGGAACCCGCCAGCGCAGGGATGGTGACCGAAGAGTCCAGCAGGGCGTAATCGACCCCGTTCGCCGCCGTGCCTGAGATGCCCAGTTGAACGACCAGGGGCTGCTCAAGGCTGCCCATGCGGCTGATCGTAAACTGGGCTTTGTCAGAGACATTGGACTCGGAGGCGGTGGCATCCACACCCGCGATGGCAACGACGGAGCCCGCGCTCAGCGTGTAGGCGTTCACGGCGCCCGAGACACCGAAGACGCGCATGCGGTAGATGCCGCCGCCGCTGGCGAGGCTCTGGGCGGAGGTGAGCGTGATTGTCTCGTCGTCGGTCGTGGAGTTCGCGGTGAGCAGCGGCGTGGACTCCTCCCCCGGCGCATAGAGCTCCATGTCCAGGTTGCCGGCGGCATGGGTGAAGAGCGCATTGAAGACCACCTCATCGCCCGGCTCGACAATGAAGCCGTACCAGTCGCTGTCCGTGCCGGACGGCAGGCTGCTGACACGCACGCCCTTGAGCAAAGAAACCGGGCCGAAGATCCGGCAGCGGCGGGGCTGGTCGTTGTTCTCCCAGGGATCGGTGTTGTTGTCACGTCCGAAGGCGCTGGCGGGCAGGGTGGCGGCGGCGGCGGCGAGGCCGAATGGCGTGCGGAAAAGCGCGGTGGACTCCGCCCGCGAAAGGGTGAAGCCGGAGGCCGGGGACTGAAACTGGGGCGGCATCCAGGCCCCTCCCGCACCCAGTGGCGCGGAATGGGTCGAATGCGGCGAGGTGATGACCCGGAGGAAGTCCACGTTCCTGCCTCCGCTGTCGAGAAGGCTGACATCCGAAACACCCCCCGCCGACCAGGGGAAGTTCACGGTGTTGTTTGTGTCATAGAGGTTCACGGCGGTGTTGGTGCCGCCGGATTCACTGACCACGACCGTAGCCCCGGCAGCGAGCGTGAAATCAGGAAAAGTATAAGTGGCGGCGCTCGGCTGGGAGCTGCGGATCTGCCAGCCGGTGAGCGTCGCCGCCACGGTGCCAAGGTTTTTGACCTCGACGAGGCCGCTGGGAAAGTTCACCTCCGTGATCATCACGGGCGGCTGGGCGGCGGCGCTCACCTCAAAGGCGGATGCCAGCGTGCCCGCGCTGCCGGACGGATTCGTGACGGAAAGCGAGTAGGTGCCGTCCGCGACGGAGGCGGATGGGGCAAGCGTGACAACAAGCGCCGTCGGGGAGATCCACGCCACCGACGTGACCGCCACACCGGCGGCGCCCGTCGTGACCGTCGCCCCGCGTGAGAAGTTCGTGCCGACGACCAGCGCCTGGTAGCTCTGCCCCTGCAGCATGAGCTGCTCGGAAACGATCGACACGGTCGGCGTGGGCACCGTGAGGCTGCGCACGCGGATGTTGTAGGTGCCGTAGCGGCCGAGGAGGTTCCGCTCCTGGGAGGAGTGGCGGACATAGACATGGTATTCGGCCGTGGCCGGAGCGCGCCACAAGACGGATGGAACCGTCTCGATCATGTCATGCGAGCTGCCGGTCGCCTGCGTGTTCAGCGTCGAGTCGTAGGGGTCATCGTTGTAGGCGAGCACGCGGGACAGGTCCGCATCGATGAGCCACATCTCGGGGTCAGGCCTGCCAAAGATGGTGTTCGCGGCGCCGTTGACCTCGATGGAATAGTAGGTTCCGGCCGTGGCGGCGAACCGGAACCAGTCCTCATCACCGCCGGCAACCGCGCCCTGGCGGTAGAAGCTGTTGCGCTGGTAGGTCGTGCCGACGGTGAGCAGCGTGCTGGTGGCGGGCGTGTTGTTAGGCTCCTGCGCATCCGGGACAAAGTCGATGTTGTGGGAGGCAAAGACCGTCGCCATGCCGGCGGCATTTCCCAGATCGAGCGAGAACCAGATGTCCCAGAAGTCCTCCATCTGCGTCGTGGCCGGGTCGATGGCACGCATCTGCTCCACCACCTGCCAGACCGAGGCATGAAGACCGCTGAGCGGGTCATCGTCCGTGCCCGGCGTGTCATCCGCCGTGGCCGCATCATCGATGAGGTCATAGATCGCCGCCGTCACAGCCTGCTCATTCGTCGAGCCACCTACCGTGCCGGCTTCATAGGCATAGGAAAAGCCGCCCCCCGCGCCCGCCACAAAGCTGCCCCTGTCCTGATAAAGGTCCGGACGCGGACGGCCGCCATGCTGCAGCACGGCGGCGCTGACAAAGGTGGCAAAGCCCTCGCTGTAGGCCAGACGCGGATCCTGGTCATCATCACCGATCGTGTGGCTGCCACCGGTGTTCCGCGAACGGCCGTACTCGTCCTCGATGTAATGACCGATCTCATGCAGGATGTTCGGGTCATCATAGGCGTCGTCATCGGCCAGCGAGAGCCGGTTCGTACCTCCCGAGTAAAACGACCCCGTGCGGAGGTTCGTCGGATTCCAGAGGATGGTGTAGAAAACCGCCGGCCTGGCGCCATCCGCACTGGCGATCCAGTCCGCGACCAGCACCCCCATGTCATAGGTGTTGAACACCTGGGATGACCAGTCCGTCGTGGCCACGTCGCCGATGGAGACCGGCATCGTCATGACGCCAAAGTTCACATTGTCCCCGGGCAGGTGGGCCGTCTGGTCCGTGGCGGCGGCGTGGTAGGAATGAATGGCGTCGCTGTTCTTGTCGTCCACCACGCTGAAGTTCAGGCTGGCGACCTGCACGTTGCTGGAGAGCACGCGCACGCCCACGTTCCGCGTTTCCGCATCCGTGACGGCGATGGAGAAATTCCCCGAGGAGTCCGTCGCCCCCGAGGCCAGCACCGCCAGCGTCGTGGTGTCATAGACCTGCACGTCCGCCTCACGCACCGGACGCACCAGGGTGTCGGTGAAGCCGCTCAGGTCATAGAGACGGTCCGTGTAGTTGAACTGCCCCGTGGCGGTCCAGTCCGCCGCAGCCGTGCAGGTCATCGCGACCCAGCTCAAAAAAATCATCCTTTTCATGAGGCGCTTCGGGATGCGTTTCAGGGCTTCTTGGCAGCAGGCTGGCCGTTCATGGGAATCCGGCGGAAGGAGGTGGCGGGCACCCCGTTCTCCGGCAGGCCGCGCTCCCGGGCCTCACGCCGGGTCATTCGTTCCACGACCTTCGTGCCATCGGGCAGCGTCCGGACCACCGGCACCCGTTCATCGTCTGACAAGACCTGGGCGGAAGTCACGGCGCCAGGCTTCTTCACCTTCACCTCACGGTCGATGACCATCCAGGCCTTTCCCTCCGCGTTCAGCAGCCGCAGCCTCACCTTCACCGTGCGCATCTTGCCGTCGGCGATGCTGACCTCCATCCTCTCCCGCTGCTCAGCCGTGCCACGCTTCAGGGTCAGCGGCTTCCTGCGTCCGCCGGAGATCAGCCGCGCGCCGCTCGCAGACTCCACCTCCAGCTCCGCCGCCGAGTCGATGTTCGGCTTCAGGACAGCCTCCACGTTCATCCAGTCCGCCGTTTTGCCCGCCCCCAGGATGACGAGGTCAAAAACATCCGGAGGCTGGGGGTCGTTGATGGCAGGTTCATCCGCGAATGCCGGGCCGAGGGCCATCACAAGCATCAGCAACAGGCTCCGGATGCCGGAGGGCGGGAGAAGGCCTCTCGTGTCTTTTTTCATCATGATTTTCCTCCGAAGCTCCGCCCAGCATGATGAAAATGCGGACGGGCGTCAATCATGGAACCCTCCCGGCTTTTCGTCTCGCCATCACGGCGGCATCCACTAGCATGGCCGGCACCCCTCATGCCCCGCCGCTTCTTCAATCTCTACGCCCGCATCCTGCTTTGGCTGCTGGTCAACGTCCTGGTCCTGGGCGCCGGGTTCTGGGCCGTGCTGCAATGGCAGTTCCGTGAAGGCATGCAGGGCGCCCTGGGCGGCATCGTCGGCGACCGCCTGCAGGCCATCGGCCGCGAAATCCACGGCCAGCTCATGACCCGGCCGCAGGACGAGTGGGACCGGCTTTTCAACGACTTCAGCGCCCGGCACAACGTCAAGGCCGCCCTGGTGACCCTGCCCGACCGGATCATCGCCGGAACCCGGGTGACCCTGCCGGAGGAGCTGAAACGGATGCTGCTGGACATGCACCCGGAACTGAGCCGTCGGCCGCCGCATGGCGCGGACGCAGGCCGCCCGCCGCCTCCCCGGGACGAATTGGAGCGTCTTTTGTTCGGCGACGACTTGCTTTCCGGCCCTCCTCCGCATGACGGCCCGCCGCCAAGGCCGGAGGGCGGCCCGGCCTTTGACGAATCCACCGCCAGCATGCCCATCAAGCTCGGCACCTTCATGCTGCCAGTGGGCACGCCGCCGGTTTACTACACCGGCATCCGCCTGCCGCTGGTGCCTGGCTGGAACCGTCGCGACGGCCCGCTTATCTTCATGATCGTCACCCACCGCATCACCGGCGGCGGACTGTTCTTTGACGTCAAGCCCTGGCTCTGGGGCCTGTTTGGCGCCATGGCCGCCTCCGCCCTGCTCTGGCTGCCCTTTGTCAGCGGCATCACCCGCAGCGTGCGCGCCAGCATGAACGCCACCGAGCAGATCGCCCGCGGCCGCTTCGACGTCCGCGTTCCGGAAAACCGCAGCGATGAACTCGGCCGCCTCTCCCATGCCGTGAACCAGATGGCCGCCCAGCTCGACGGCATCGTCCGCGGCCAGAAGCGCTTCCTGGGCGACATCGCCCATGAGCTCTGCAGCCCCATGGCACGCATGGAGATGAGCCTCGGCATCCTCGAGGAGCGCCTCACCGACAATGACGCCCTGCGCCTCGCCGATGCGCGCGAGGAGCTTCGCCAGATGTCCACGCTGGTCCATGAGCTTCTCTCCTTCTCCAAAAGCACCCTCGCCTCCGCCTCGAAGCCGCTGGAAAACGTCCCGCTGGTCACCCTCATCGACGACGTGGCCGGCATGGAGGCCATCCCGCCCCAGAAGCTGCGCGTCGAGGTTCCCGCCGACCTTGTCATCCGCTGCATTCCCGACCTGCTTCGCCGCGCCATCGGCAACCTCCTGCGCAACGCCTGCATCCACGCTCCGGACAGCATTGTCGAAGTCAGCGCCACGCGCCGGGGCGACATCGTCCGCCTGCGCATCGCCGACAACGGCCCTGGCGTGCCGGCAGAAAGCCTGCCGCGTTTGTTTGAGCCGTTTTATCGCGTGGACACCAGCCGCGACCGCCAGACAGGTGGCAGCGGCCTCGGCCTGGCGATCGTCAAAACCTGCATCGAAACCTGCGGGGGCAGCGTCAGCCTCTCCGCCAACAGCCCCCATGGGCTTGTTTTCGAGATCGAACTTCCTCGGGCTTGACCAATCCGCACGCAGAGAACACCATTCCTCACCCACCCCAATGAAGACCCAACTCACCCTCGCTGCCCTCGTCGCCGCCTTCTCCGTGAACACCGCCTCCGCCCAGGACGGAGCCGTTGATTTCGAAAAGCAGATCCTGCCTGTCCTCAAGGAAAGCTGCTTCAAGTGCCATGAGAAGGAGCATGAGGAGAACGGCAAGATCAAGAAGCCCAAGGGCGGCCTCCGCCTCGACAGCGCCGCCGCCATCATGAAGGGCGGCAAGGAGTATCCGGATGAAAACGTCGTCGCCGGCAAGCCCGACGCCTCCTGGCTGCTCAAGACCATGGCGCTTCCTGAGTCCGACGACCTTGCCATGCCCCCGGAAGGCAAGGGCGACCGCGTCAGCGCCGCCAACCAGGCCCTGATCAAGAAGTGGATCGAGTCCGGCGCCAGCTTCGGCGCCTGGAAGGGCGTCGAATAATTCACCTTTCTCTTTTTGTTCGCAGACGGCGTGGCCAAAACCACGCCGTCTTTTTTTGCCAAGGACCTAGGCCAAAAATCCGGATGGATTCATCCGGCACCGTGAAAGCGCATCGACCTCAACCGGGAAAAAGGTGGATCCGGCATACGGTCACATTGGCGAATTCATCGATTCGAGACGAAGGCTCGCAGGAGGTCAACCGGTGATGAAGGGTGCAGTGGTCTTTGAGATTCGAGCCGGAGACTCGAAAGAAAAAAGCCGGTGGTGAAGCGAGGCTTGGCGAGCGAGAACCACCGGATCGGCGCAGAACGACGATCACCGAATCTGGGGAGCGCCCTGGAAGGGCGCGAGAAGCGGGCGGTTGGATCAAGGCGGCTGCACAAGGTTGTGCGATGGCCTCTCGCGTCCTTCCAGGACGCAGTGAAGGTGGAACGTGGGTGTTCTGGCGTCCGGTGGTTCCCACTCGCTGCGCTCGTTTCACCACCGGCTAACGTCTCTCGAGCCTTCGGCTCGGAAGAAGCCTTCAGCCTTCAGATTTCAGCCTTCAGATTTCGAACCCAAAACTTCGGATTCCGATTTCCCCCAGTCAAGGTTGACCATCTCCCGCCCAGCTTCATGCTGCACGGCTCCACGCATCCCCCGGCGGCAGTCATGCCGCAGACCGTCAAGGCAGCCCCATGGATTACAGCAGCATCATCACCAGCAAACGCGCCCGCTTTCAGCTTCTTGAGGAGCTCATGGGCCAGGAAGGCTTCTTTGACGATCCGAAGAAGGCCGGTGAACTGACCCGTGAGCACCGCCTGCTCGACATGCTGCTGCAGAACTGGGACGCCTATCAAAAGCAGCTGACCGAGCTCGAGGACAGCCGCGAGATGGCCAACTCGGGCGACCCCGACTTCGCCGCCCTGGCCCTGGCGGAAATTCCCCAGATCGAGGCGCGTCTCGTCCCTCTCGAAAAGGCCGTGCAGGTCGCCATCCTGCCGCCCGACCCGCTGGAAGGTCGCGATGCCCTGGTTGAAGTGCGTGCAGGCACGGGAGGGGATGAGGCCTCGCTGTTTGCCGCCGACCTGGTGCGCATGTACTCCCGCTATGCGGAAGCCCAGGGCTGGCGTGTCGAAACTCTGGAGTCGAGCCCCTCCGAAGTCGGCGGCTTCAAGGAAATCGTCATGAAGATCAGCGGCGAGGCCGTGTTCCGCCGCCTGCGCTATGAAAGCGGCGTGCACCGCGTGCAGCGCGTGCCCGCCACCGAGGCCCAGGGCCGCATCCACACCTCCACCGCCACCGTCGCCGTGCTGCCCGAGGCCGAGGAGGTGGACTTTGAGCTCAAGCCCGACGAAGTGCGCATCGAGGTCTGCCGCTCCTCCGGAGCCGGCGGCCAGGGCGTCAACACCACCGACTCCGCCGTGCAGGTCCTGCACCTGCCCACCGGCATCATCGTACGCTGCCAGGACGGCCGCAGCCAGATCAAGAACAAGGAGAAGGCCCTCAACATCCTGCGCGCGCGCCTTCTCGAGAAAAAGCAGCAGGAGGAGGCCGCCAGGTACTCCGCCCACCGCCGCTCCCTCATCGGCAGCGGCGGACGCGAGGAAAAGATCCGCACCTACAACTATCCGCAGAACCGCGTCACCGACCACCGCATCGACCTGACGCTCTACAGCCTCGACACCTTCATGGAGGGCCGCATCGGAGACATGATCGACCGGCTGCTGGCCAGCGACCTCGAGGAGCGCCTGGCGGAGGCCGGCCTGAAGTAAGGCAAGCACGGCATCCTGATGAAAACCCTCCTCGAAGTCCTCACCTCCGGCGCCGCCTACCTCCAGAAGCACGGCGTTGACGAGGCGCGCCTGAACATGGAGCACCTGCTCGCCCATGTCCTCGGCTGCCGCCGCCTGGACCTCTACCTGCGCTTCGGCGAGAAGCTGCTCGAGCCCGACCTGCAGACGCTGCGCGAGCTCCTGCGCCGCCGCGGCGAGGGCACGCCTCTGCAACACTTGTTAGGCACGGTGGACTTCCTCGGCCATGAGCTGGTCAGCGACGGCCGCGCCCTCGTCCCAAGGCCCGAGACCGAGCATCTGGTGGACGTGCTGATCCGCGACGC
The DNA here is from genome assembly GCA_044341745.1 of Prosthecobacter sp. Classification (GTDB taxonomy): domain Bacteria; phylum Verrucomicrobiota; class Verrucomicrobiia; order Verrucomicrobiales; family Verrucomicrobiaceae; genus Prosthecobacter. The sequence continues at coordinate 23,728 of JBIIRD010000052.1, forward strand.
CGGCGCCGCCAGGATGCCGGTCCCGAAGACCGTGCTCGACGTCGGCACCGGCTCCGGCTGCATCGGGCTGTCACTCGCCGCCGCCTGGCCCGGGGCCCGCGTCACGCTCGCCGACATCTCCGAGGAGGCGCTTGACCTGGCCCGCCTCAACGCCTCGCGCACCCAGGCCGGCAACGTGCAGTTCACGCGCAGCGATCTGTTCGAAAAGCTGCCCGGCCAGTGGGACCTCATCGTGGCCAACCTGCCCTACATTCCCGCCGGCGAGATCCCAACCCTCAGCCGTGAAGTCCGGCAGGATCCCGTGCTTGCGCTCGACGGCGGCCCGGACGGGCTCGACATCGTCCGCCGCATGATCGAAGACGCCCCGGCCCACCTCGCTCCCGACGGCCTGCTGGTGCTTGAAGTCGGCCACGACCAGGGTCCGGAAACCGCCCGTGTCATGGACCAACAGGGTTTCACCGGCGTCCGGCTGATGGCCGACCTCGCGGGCATCGAGCGCTTCGTGCTCGGCCGCCATGCCGGCATCGCCACGCCTGCGGTTGAAGAAGCTGCCGCCGAATAATCCAGGCCCGCGGACGACAAGATCGACCTGAAAAGGGCGTTTTTCATCGCGACATGCTCCGCCCTCTCGCCCTGCCCTTTCTTGCCCTCACGGCTCATGCCGCCGACTACTCGCGCGACATCCAGCCGCTTCTGGCCGAGCACTGCCTGGAATGCCACGGCCCGGATGACAGCAAGGGCGGCCTGGTTCTGACCACGCTGGCAGGAGCCGTGAAGGAGCTGAAAAGCGGCGCCCATGGCATCGTGCCCGGCAGGCCGGAGGCCAGCGAGATCATCGCACGCGTCACCACCGGCGACCTGGAGGAGCGCATGCCGCCCAAGGCCAAGAAGCCGCTGAAGCCGGCGGAGGTCGAGCTTCTGAAGGCCTGGGTCCGCGAAGGCGCGAAGTTTGAGGCACACTGGGCCTACCAGCCGCTGCGGCGTTCCGCAATTCCGAAGGGAGCCCATCCCGTTGACCACTTCATCCGCAGCCGTCTTGCCGAACAAAAAATCGCACCATCCCGCGAAGCCGGCCGCCACACCCTCGTCAAGCGCGTCCACTATGACCTGACCGGCCTGCCGCCGACGCCCGGAGAGGTTCAGCTGTACCTCGATGACCGTTCGCCCCGCGCCTATGAGGCGATGCTGGACCGGGCGCTGGCCAGCCCGCATTTCGGCGAGCGCTGGGGCCGCCACTGGCTCGATGCGGCGCGTTACGCCGACTCCGACGGCTATGAAAAGGACCGCCCGCGCCCGGATGCCTGGCGGTACCGCGACTGGGTGATCCGCGCCGTGAACGATGACATGCCCTTTGACCGCTTCACCGTCGAGCAGATCGCGGGCGACCTGCTGCCCGACGCCGATGACGAACAGATCGTCGCCACCGCCTTTCATCGCCAGACCCTCACCAACACCGAGGGCGGCACCGACCAGGAGCAGTTCCGCATCGAGGCCGTCATGGACCGCACCGAGACCACCGGCACCGTCTGGCTCGGCCTCACCGTCGGCTGCGCCCGCTGCCATACCCACAAGTATGACCAGATCACGCAGAAGGAGTACTACCAGCTCTTCGCCTTTTACAACAACGGCGACGAGGTCACCCGCCAGGTGCCCGTCTCCCCCGAGGCCTGGAGCAGCTATGAAAAGGCCAATGGCGAAGCCGCCAGGAGGCTGCTGCCGCTGCAGAAGCGCCTGGACGCGGCCAAGGCGGCCCTTCCCGCCAGGCTTCCCGAATGGGAGAAGGATGTGCAGGCCCGGCTCGCCGAAGCACGCAGGCTGAAGGCCAAACCCGTCTTCAGCACGCTCGACATCGTCAAGGTCAGCAGCGTTTCCAAGACCCGGTTTGAGAAGCTCGCCGACGGCTCCCAGCTTGCCTCCGGCGCCACGGCGGCGACCGACACCTGCACGGTTCAACTCGCCCCGCTGAAGCAGGACCTGGCCGCGCTTCGGATCGAAGTGCTGCCGGACGACAGCCTGCCCGGCAAAGGCCCGGGCCGGTCGGCCGGCAACGGCAACTTTGTGCTCAGCGAATTCAGGCTCCTGCGCGGCTCCTCGGCGGCCACCGCCCGCGAGGTGCTGCTCCACTCCCCCGCCGCGGATCATGAGCAGAAGGGATTCAGCGCCTCAGCCACCCTGGATGGCAATGACGCCACCGGCTGGGCCGTGGGCGGACAGGTGGGCAGGGCGCATCATCTCACGTTCCAGCTCGCCAGCCCGCTGAAAGCTGGTGAATCCCTTTTTGTTAGGCTGGGCCAGGACTGCAGGAAGGCCGCCGGCCACACGCTGGGGCGCTTCCGGCTGCTCGGCAGCGCCGAAGTCACCGAGCCAAGCATCGCTCCGGCCGAGGTGATCAGGATTCTCGGAGAAGAGCCGAAGCGCCGCAATCCGGTGGTCATCAAGCCGCTCTGGGACTGGCTGGAAAAGGTGGACCCCGAGGTCGTCGAGGCCTCGAGGATGCTGCAGGAGGCCAGGGCCAGGCTGCCAAGGCCTCCGCTCATGGACGCGCGTGTCATCGCCCAGCGCACCGCCAGTCCACGCCCCACCCATCTGCTGCATCGCGGCGACTTCCTGCAGCCGGGTGAAACCGTGCAGCCCGGAACCCTCGCCGTCCTGCCAGGGATGCAGGGCTCCACCCGCCTCGACTTTGCACGCTGGCTCGTCAGCCCTGAAAACCCGCTCACCCCCAGGGTCACGGTCAACCAGGTCTGGTGCCGGCTTTTCGGCGAAGGCCTGGTCAGCACCGTCGCCGACTTCGGCGTGCGCGGCGCCAGGCCCAGCCACCCGGAGCTGCTCGACCTTCTCGCCTCCGAGTTCATCCGCCTGGGCTGGAGCCGCAAGGCCCTGCTCCGCCTCATCATGACCTCGGCCACCTATCGGCAGGAGTCCAGGCATCGGCCCGACATGCTCGACATCGACCCCCGCAACACCCTGCTCTGGCGTCAGAACCGCCTGCGGGTCGAAGGCGAGATCGTGCGCGACCTCGCGCTCGCCGCCAGCGGCCTGCTCAGCCCGAAGATCGGCGGCGAAAGCGTCTACCCGCCGATGCCGGCCGACATCGCGGCCCTCAGTTATGCGGGCAACTTCAAGTGGCAGACCAGCACAGGCGCCGACCGCTACCGCCGCGGCCTCTACACCTTCTTCAAGCGCACCGCCCCGCATCCCGACCTCACCACCTTCGACTGTCCGGACGCCAACCTCACCAACGTCCGGCGCACGGTCTCCAACACCCCGCTCCAGGCCCTGACCACGCTCAACGCCGAAGCCTTCGCCGAGGCCGCCCAGGCGCTGGCAAAGCGTGTGCTCGGCACCAAGGCGGACGATGAGGCCCGGCTCTCCCTGGCCTTCCGGACCTGCCTCGTCCGGCCCGCCGCCCCGGCCGAACTTAAAGCCTTGCAAAAGCTCCTCGACGATGCCCGCGGCTACTACCGGGACCACGCCGAAGAGGCGAAGAGCGCCGCCGGCATGCACGCGGCGCCTGATGCCGCCGCTGCGGAAAACGCCGCCTGGACCGCCGTGACCCGGATCCTTCTGAACATGGACGAGTTCATCACCCGCGATTGATGCTTGCCCCGGGCGGGGTGGCGGGTGATCTGCGGACCGTTCCGGAACGTAAGATCGTCCGCCCGCATCTGATGAACCTGCACCCGCTCCTGTCCCGATGGATTGCCACATCCTTCGACAGGCTCACGCAGGCCCAGGAGCTGACCTTGCCTCACCTTCTGGCAGGCCGGACCGTGCTGCTTTCCTCGCCCACCGGCAGCGGCAAGACCCTCGCCGGATTCCTCGGCGTGCTCGACCACCTCGTGCGCGCCCATGAGGCGGGGACGCTCGGCGACCGCATCCACTGCATCTACATCTCGCCGCTGCGCGCCCTGACCTACGACATCCGCAAGAACCTCGAGCCCGCCCTCGTCGGCATCGGGCTGGAGAAGGACATCCGCATTGGCGTGCGCACCGGCGACAGCACCGCCGCCGAACGTGCCCGGCTGCGCCGCAAACCGCCGCACATCCTGCTCACCACGCCGGAAAGCCTCGCCATCCTGCTGCCCCAGGCCGGCTGGGCGGAGTTGCTGGAAAGCGTGCGCTTTGTCATCATCGACGAGCTGCACGCCCTCGCTGAAAACAAGCGCGGCGCCCACCTGATGCTGAGCCTGGAGCGGCTTGAAAAACGCGTGGCCACCAGCCTTGTCAGAGTCGGCCTGTCCGCCACCGCCGCACCGCTGCCGCTGCTGGCGGAGTTTCTCGCCGGAGCAGGCAGGCCCTGTGAGATCGTCGAGGCGCGCATGGAGCGCCGCCGCCGTGTCGAGGTGCTCTCCCCGCTTCGCCGCGACCCCTATCCTCCGGCCGGCTACACCGCCCAGAGGGTGATGCAGGACATCGCGCAGATCGTCCGCCGCAGCCGCAACGTCATCATCTTCTGCAACACGCGCAGCAGCACCGAAAGCATCGCCATCCGCCTCAAGGACGCCCTGCCCGAGCTCGCGGACAGGATCGAGGCGCATCATGCCTCGCTGGACCGGGATGTGCGCCTGGAGGTCGAGGACCGGCTCAAGAACGGCGAGCTGCGCGCCGTCGTCTGCAGCACCAGCCTGGAGCTCGGCGTCGACATCGGCAGCGTTGACTGCGTGGTGATGATCTCAACCCCGAAGGGCGTCAGCCGCGCCCTCCAGCGAATCGGCCGCAGCGGCCACAGCATTCACACGGAAAGCCACGGCATCCTTGTCGCCACGAACGTCAACGACCTGATGGAATGCATCGTCTGCGCCGAGATGACCCGCGAGGTCCGGCTCGACGCCGTCAGGCCGCTCGAACAGCCGCTCGACGTGCTCGCCCAGCACCTGGTCGGCATGGCGATGGAGGGCGGCTACGACAGGCAGGACGTACTGGAAACCGTGCGCGCCGCCCACGCCTTCCGCCAGCTTCCCGAAGCCGCCCTTGATGGCGTCCTGCGTTATCTCGAAGGCGGTGGGCGCTCGCTGGAGAAGCAGTACCGCGAGAACTTCGGCAAGATCGTCTGGACGACTGAAGGACGGCTCGCCCTGCCTGACAAAAAAGTGGAACGGGAGTATCTGGCCAACGTCGGCGTCATCCACACCGAGGGCATGGTCAGCGTCATCCTCGGACGCCGGCGCCTCGGGCAGATCGAGGAGGGGTTTCTGAAACGCCTGAAGATCGGCGACATCTTCGTGCTCGCCGGACGCACGGTCCGGCTGGTGGAGACAGGCGTGGCCGAGGTGAAGGTGGAGAACGCGTCGGGCAGGCTGCCGACCGTGCCCGCCTGGAATGCGAACAAGATGCCGCTCGCCTCGGGTCTTGCCGATGAGGTCGCCGGGCTGCGCACCGAACTGGCGCGGCGGCTGGCGGATGATCTGGATGAAACCACCACCGACTGGCTGGTGGAGCGCTATGAAATCTCACGGACCAACGCCGATGCCATCCTGCGCCACTGCCTCAACCAGCTCCGCGTCTCGCGCATCCCCACGGACGACACCCTCCTCATCGAGCGCTTTGTCGATGACCGCGAGGACGGCGCGCCGGACCTGGTGCATTTCTTTTTTCACAGCCTCATCGGACGCAGTGCCAACGACGCCCTCAGCCGCATCATCTCGCACCGTCTCAAGGAGGCCGTCGGCGGCAACACCCTCGTCACCATCGACGACTACGGTTTCCTGCTGACCGTGCGCGGCTTCCAGGATCTGGAGCTCGAAGCCTGGAGGGAGCTGTTTCACACCCGGGATGCGGAGAAGGACATGCACGCCGCCCTGGAGCCGAGCGAGCTGGTGAAGTGGAACTTCCGCGGCGTGGCGCAGACCGGGCTGATGGTGCCGCGCAGCCGGCCTGGGCGCGAGCAACGGCTGAAGAGCCTGCGCTGGAACGCCGAGATCCTGTTCCGCGTCCTCATGGAGCACGAGCCTGATCATCCGATGATCATCCAGGCCTTCCGGGAAAGCACCCATGCCTTCCTCGACCTGCCGCGCGCCATCGGCTTCCTGAGGCGGGCGGCGGACCTTCGCTGGCATCTGGTCGAGGTGCCGGTCGTGAGCCCCTTTTCGTTCGGCATCTTCGCGAGCAAAATCAAGGAGGGCATGATGCTGGAGGACCCCGAGGAGGCCATTGAGCGGCTGTGGCGTGAGTTTGAGCGCAAAACGCAGGCGGGGAATGTCCAATGACCAGGAGGTGAATGACCAAGGAAGTCCCGGATCCCAGCAGCAGCCACGTTTCTCCTTGATGATTGGCCCGCTGGGTCATTCCCCGGTCACTGCGACCTGGTCTTTGAGCTTTTCTGATGGGTGTTAACGCAGGCGGTTGCCATGGCTGGCCGTCGACTCCTTCTGGCCGTAGCCCAGACTGCCGCCCATGGATTCACGCAGAGTCGGCTTCTTGTCGCCGCCGGCCTCCGGCCCGTCCGCCCCCTGCGCAGGCGCTTCGGGCTTCTTGGTGAGCTGGCTGATGCGCGCCGCACGCTCCTCAGCCTCCTGATCCAGGGAGTCACGCACGCTTGCACCCTTCTTTTTAACCTCCTCCGCCACCTGATGTCGGTCCTTGAAGACCTGCTCGCCGCCCTGGAGGTACTCCTGCGCCATGCCCGAGGTTCGTTCATGACCGCGGTCGAGGATGAACTTGGTGTTGTCCAGGTTCACGCCCTGGCGGCCGAGCTCATCCAGCGTCTGCGAGGTCTGCTCCTCACCTGGCTTGTAGTGGCCGCTGCGGTCCGTCACCTCCTTGATGAATCCCTGCTTGTCCACCACCATCTCCCCCGCCCCGGCCACGGCCCCGCCTGCCAGGAAGCTGGAGTGATGCACGTTCACGCCGCGCCCGGTGTCGTCCTTGCCGGCCAGCGCGGCGGCGTTGCCCTTGCCATAAAGCTGGCCCTGGCCGTCCATGACAAAGATGGCGCTCACCTGGCCGTTGGCCTTCAGCGTTTCCAGCTGGCTCAGCTCCGCCTGCTTGTTCTTCACCGTCTGCTCCTTGCCCGGCTGCTTCTGCAGGTCCTCGACCGACTTCCTCAGCTCGTCAATGCGACGGTCCTGCGCCTTGAAGGCCTCGTCCACGAGCTTGGGATCAAGCCGCATGTTCTGCGTGCTGCTGGCGTCCGTCCCCTGGCTGAGGTTGAGGCTGTGGTCGGCTCGCTGCTGCTCGTTCATGTACTGCGTGGTCGCCACGTTGGCCTTCCACACTTCATCCGTGACAGGCGCCTGGCCGTTCCTGGCGCGAGATGCGTCGGTCTGCTCTCGCAGCCAGTCCTTTTCATGAACCTCGATCTCCTGGCCTCCCATGGTGACCGTGGTCGCCTCATTCTCACGCTCTCCTCGGATGAACTCCCCGCCCAGCTCCTTCATCTGGAACCTGGAAGCCTCCTGCCCCTGCGCCGCCGCCTGACGATCCTGGGGCTGGCCTTCCTTCGCCTGGCCGGCAGACTGTCCCTGTGATTCCGGAAGATCAGGGGTGCCATAACCATCGCTTGGCAAAGCCGGTCCATCACCTTCACCAAGATCCGGCGTGACATAACCATCACTGGCAACCCCCGGCGCATCCGGCAGATCAGGCTCGCTGTAGCCATCACTGGCAACCCCCGGCGCATCCGGCAGGTCGGGCTCGCTGTAGCCATCACTGGCAACCCCCGGCGCATCCGGCAGGTCGGGCTCGCTGTAGCCCTCACTGGCAACCCCCGGGGCGTCCGGCAGGTCGGGCTCGCTGTAGCCCTCGTTGGCAGGCAGATCGGGTTCGGAATAGCCGGGTGGAGGATCTTGAGGTGGCATGGCGAGTTCCCTTCCCTAGCCCGTCCGGCCCCGGCTGTGACAACGCTGAAATCACCGGCAGGCTGTCACAGGGCGGCTCACAGCGGCTAATCCCCTCAGACCCCGCCCCTGCTGCGGCACCCGTCCATGTTCTCCCTGCTGAAATTCCTCGTCGCCGCCGGTATCGCCGTCTTCGGCCTCTGGTACCTGTTTCAATACGACAGCATCAGTGAAGTCACCGGCGGCGTGGCCTTCATCTGCATTCTCGGCGCGTTTGTGCTTCTCAAGTGGCAGCCCGACTTCTCCAGCAAGGACTACATCGTCCAGTACAAGAACCTCAAGTGGCTGCCTGGCGAGTTCACCCGCCACTGGCTGATCACGGGTGACACCGGCGTCGGCAAGACCACCTCCGGCTTCAACCCCCTCCTCCACCAGATCAGCGTCAGCCGGCCCAACTGGGGCGGCATCATCCTTGGCGCCAAGGGCGACGAGCATTTCTTCGCCCAGGAGCACTTCACCGGCCATGGCAGGCCGACCGCTGTCTGCGTCCTGGCCGTGCGCCCCGACCGCCTCGACCGCAAATGGCAGCCGAAGGAGCGCTACAACCTCGTCTCCGACAAGCGCCTGCCCTACACCACCCACGCCAAGAACCTCGTCGACACCGGCGCCTCGCTGACCGAGGGCGAGCAGTCCTCCTTCTTCAAGCCGGCCGCCCAGCAGGCCCTCACCAGCGCCTTTGAGCTGCTCGAATCCCTTGGCAAGCCCGTCAACGTCCTGCGCGCCTACGAGTTCCTCACCGACCGCTCCACCATGGAGCAGCTCTTCAACGAGCTGCTGGACGCCGACAGCACGCCCGAGCGCATCAAGCTGGCGAAGTACTTCGACCAGACCTTCCTCAGCGCCCAGGCCGCCGAGCAGAAGGAGGGCCTCATCGGCACCCTCAAGGTCATGCTCGGCTTCTTCACCCATCCCGACATCGCCGAGGTCTTCTGCTCCGACGAGCCGAACACCATCGACATCCAGGACGTGGACAAGGGACGCGTCCTCTGCACCGCCATGCCGCAGACCTTCCAGACCGAGCGGCGCTACATCAACACCTACCTCAAGCTGCTCTTCTACACGCACGCCATGATGCGCTTTGACAAGCCCAAGGCCGACCGCAAGAAGGAGAACCTGCTCATCGCCCTCATGGACGAGTTCCAGGCCCTGGCCACCGCCAGCGAGGACGGCATCTCCGACCACAATGTCATCGACCGCCTGCGCGCCGCCAACTGCTGCCTCATCCTCGGCATGCAGAGCGACGCTTCGCTCTTCCCCGTGCTTGGCAAGGAGACCGCCCAGGTGCTCACCCTCAACTGCCGCTCACGCATCGCCTTCCGCCAGCCCGACCCCGAAGGCGCCGAGGCCGTCGCCCAGTTCATTGCCAAGATCGAGAAAAAGAAGAAGTCGAAGTCCTATGGCTTCATGGGCAAGGACGGCAGCACCACCGTCAACAAGGAGTGGGACTACGAGGTCCAGCCGGGCGAGCTCATGAAGATGCCCGACGCCACCGCCTGGATCATCCACCCGTCGAAGAAGAAGATCAAAATGCGCATCCCCGCCATGGATGGCGCCGGCAAGATCCCGGACTGGTGGAAGTGAGCTTCCAATGCGCATCGCCCGCAGGCTTTTCCCCCCTCAAATTCCCTCCAACCATGGCCTCCCTCACCCCCCTCCTTGCCAACTTCGGCGCCCAGGAACTCCAGCTCCTCTCCAGCTACGGCGACTCCCGCTCCTATGAGCCGGGCGACCTCCTCATCCGCCAGGGAGATGAAAACGAGCACCTCTTCCTCGTCCTGCGCGGCAAGATCGAAGTCCTGCAGGAGGTGGACGGTGAGCTCAAGCAGGTCGCCCTCCTGGAAAGCGGCGACTCCCTCGGCGAGGTCAGCGTCTTCGACCCCGGCCCGGCCAGCGCCACCGTCCGCGCCATCAGCGGCGCCGAGGTCTGGCACATCTCCAAGGACAGCCTCGACCGCCTGCACACGGCCAGCCCCAAGGTCGCCTACCGCCTGATTTCACGCATCGCCACCTGCCTCTCCCACCGCCTGCGCACGATGAACGACAAGTTTGTCGACCTGGCCAACCGCTGAACCCGCCGCCGCCCCGGCCGGACGTTGCAGTTGCGCATCCGGCGCCTTCCATGCATGTCCCGGCATGAGATCCCAAGGCACCGGCAGACGCAGCACCCGCATCATCAGCGGCCAGGAGGTCGCGCCCCGCCGCAGCATGGGGCAGAACTTCCTCGTCGATGACAATCTCGCCCGCTGGATCGCCGACCAGGTCGAGCCCGACGGCGCCCCCTTCATCGTCGAACCCGGCCCCGGCCTCGGTGCCATGACACAACATTTGGTAGGCCGTCCCCAGCATCTCACGCTCATTGAAAAGGACCACGCCCTCGCCCCGGAGCTGCAGAAGAAGTTTGAGGGCCGCGACGACGTCACCGTGCTCCATGAGGACGCCACGCGCGTCGGCACCCGCGGCTGGTATGTCCACGGCGACGTGCGGGTCATCGGCAACCTGCCCTACTCGGTCGGCGGCGAAATCCTGAAACACCTGCTGACGCCCCCCACGCCCGTCACACTCGCCGTTTTCATGCTGCAAAAGGAGGTCTGCGACCGCCTTGCCGCCAGGGTTGGCCAGGACGGCTACGGAGCCCTCAGCCTGCTTGTCCAGCGCGACTGGGATGTGGAGATGCTGCGCGTGGTGCCGCCGGAGGTTTTCAAGCCCAGGCCCAAGGTGGACAGCGCCGTCATCCGCCTCACGCCGCGCGATCCGCGCACCCTTCCCGTCTGTGACCGGCGCATGTTTGAGCGCCTCGTCCGTCTCGGCTTCAGCCAGCGCCGCAAGCAGATGAAAAACCTCCTGCCCGAACCTCCGGGAGGCTGGCAGGCCCTCGTGGACTCCCTTGGCAAACCCGCCACCCTGCGCGCCGAGGAGCTGAGCCTGGAAGATTGGGTGAACCTCAGCCGCTTCTATGAAAACCGCCAGGGCAGCGACGCCGGCCAAAAGGCCAGCGAGATGTTTGACGTCGTGAACGAAAACAACGAGGTCACCGGCCAGCTCCCGCGCGGCGAGGTCCACGCCCGCGGCCTGCTGCACCGCGCCGTCCATGTCTTCGTCATCAACTCACGCGGCGAGGTTTATCTCCAGAAGCGCTCGCACCTCAAGGACGTGTCTCCGCTCAAATGGGACAGCAGCGCCGCCGGACACCTTGACGTGGGCGAAAGCTACGCCGCCTGCGCCATCCGTGAAACTCGCGAGGAGATCGGCATCGACATCACCGGCACGGAGCTCGCCGCCAAACTGCCCGCCGGAGCCCACACCGACCACGAGTTCGTCGAGCTCCACGTCGCCCGGCACAACGGCCCCATGCACCCGCTGCCCGAGGAGATCGCCACCGGCGAATGGTTTGCGCCCGAGCTCATCGACGCCTGGGTCGCCGCCCGTCCGCAGGATTTCGCCAAGGGATTCGTCTCCTGCTGGAAGGCCTGGCGCCCCTAAGCAAAACGGCCGCCCACTGTGCAGGCGGCCGTTGACGATCCAGGCTGGAGCCAGGCTTACAGGGTCTTGAACTTCACCGCGCGCCAGCGCACCGAGTAAGGACCGCTGCCCTTCTTGATGCCGTGCACCTGGAAGCCGATGTGCCCCTCGGGGTCGCCCGGCTGCTTGAAGTCGGCGGTCTTCACGCCGTTCACGAAGCTCTGGTAGTGGTCGCCCTGCACCACGATGCGGTAATGGTTCCACTCGCCCTTCTTGAACGCGGCCTTGGCTGCCTCCGTGCGCACGGCCTCGGTCTGCGTCAGGATGCTCCACCAGGTGCCCCGGCGGGCTTCGTCATAAAAATCACCCGCCGTGCCGTTGATGGCGATCTCACACTGCGGACCATAAAGGCGGCCGACCGGCAGGGGTTTGCCATTCTTGCTGCCTTCCGGGGCCGGATCGCCCTCCTTGGCCAGATGGCTGCGCACCTGCACGCCTGAGTTCAGCTCGTCGTCCACCTTCACCTCAAACTGCAGCTCGAAATCCTTGAAGGGCCCTTTGACCAGGAAGGAGTTGGGGCTGCCGTCGGTCGTGGTGCCGACCAGCACGCCGTTTTCCACCTTGTAGGTGGCCTGGCCGCTGACGATCTGGGCATCACCCAGGCCATCCTTGAACCACTCCTGCCAGGTGTCTTCGGCAGGGAGCAGGGCGGGGGCGGCCAGGGAGATGAGGAGGGGAAGAAAATGGCGTTTTTTCATGGGCCCCACAAAACGACGCCGGAAGGCGCTTTCCATCGCCACACCTGCCCCGGGTCCTATTTTGACAGGATCGGCTCCTGCTTGCCCCTTGTGCCGGGCACGAATCCGGCTATCACCCCAGCCGCATGTCGGCCCCGGGATGGCCCCGGCAAGCCTGCTTGCCAAAACCCAAATAGTTAAGCATACTGAAATAAATCACCTCATGGACGACCTCACCATTGTACAAGTCATCGGGCGCGAAGTGCTCGATTCCCGCGGCAACCCCACTGTCGAAGTGGACGTGCTCCTCGATAACGGAGCCCTGGGCCGCGCCGCCGTCCCCAGCGGTGCCAGCACCGGCGAACACGAAGCCCTGGAGCTTCGCGACGGCGACAAGAAGCGCTATCTCGGCAAGGGCGTCCTCAAGGCCGTTGACGCCGTGAACAACGAAATCGCCGACTGCATCATCGGCAGCAACGCCGCCGACCAGGTCGCCATCGACAAGGCCATGCTCGAAGTGGACGGCACGCCGACCAAGTCCAAGCTCGGCGCCAACGCCATCCTCGGCGCCTCCCTCGCCGTCGCCAAAGCCGCCGCCACCGCCCTCGGCCAGCCGCTTTACAAGTACATCGGCGGCCCGAACGCCAAGGTCCTGCCCGTGCCGATGATGAACATCATCAACGGCGGCGCCCACTCGGACGCCCCGATCGACTTCCAGGAGTTCATGATCATGCCCAAGGGAGCCCCCAGCTTCTCCGAGGCCCTTCGCTACGGCGCGGAAGTCTTCCACGCCCTCAAGAAGATCCTGCATGACCTCGGCCTCAACACCGCCGTCGGTGACGAAGGCGGCTTCGCCCCCACCCTGAAGAGCGCCGACCACGCCCTCGAAGTCATCGCCCAGGCCATCGAGAAGGCCGGCTACAAGATGGGTGAGGACATCTTCATCGCCCTCGACGTCGCCTCCTCCGAGTTCTACGACAAGGCGAAGAACAAGTACGTCTTCAAGAAGAGCGACAAGTCCGAGCGCAGCGCCGAGGAGCTCGTCGCCTACTACGCCGAGCTGAAGAAGAAGTTCCCCATCATCTCCATCGAGGACGGCTGCGCCGAAAACGACTGGACCGGCTGGAAGCATCTCACCGACACCCTCGGCGCCACCACCCAGCTCGTCGGTGACGACCTCTTCGTCACCAACACCAAGTTCCTCCAGAAGGGCATCGACAACCAGACCGCGAACTCCATCCTCGTGAAGGTGAACCAGATCGGCTCCCTGACCGAGACCCTGGACGCCGTTGACCTCGCCCACCGCCACGGCTACACCGCCGTCATGAGCCACCGCTCCGGCGAGACCGAGGACTACACAATCGCCGACCTCGCCGTCGCCACCAACTGCGGCCAGATCAAGACCGGCTCCCTCTCCCGCAGCGACCGCATCGCGAAGTACAACCAGCTCCTCCGCATCGAGCAGGAACTGGGCGACTACGCCATCTTCGGCGGCCGCATGAAGGTCTGATTCAGCAACCACTCCGCCCCGGCGGCGCACCCCGATGAAATACCAGGAAATCCAGCACGAAGCCCGCATCGCCCCACAACCTGTGGATCGCATGCTCAGCGGCCTCGTCGGGATCGGCAAGTTCTGCCTCCTGCTCCTCGTGGTGCCCGTCGTGGTGGAGATTTATAAAAAGCCCCTGGCCGAGCAGAACGCCCAGCGCGCCCGGCTTGAGGCCCTCAAGACCGGACGTGACCAGCGCGCCGCCGAACGCGACAAGCTCCTGCGCCAGGTCGAGTGGATCAAGACGGACACCGCCTACCTCGAAATGCGCGCCCGTGATCACGAGCACATGCACAAGAAAGGCGAGTATGTGATCCGCATCGAGTAGAACCTCTCCATCGTCCCCAAACCTGCGCGGCCTCAAACGGGCCGCTTTTTCTTTCCTCATGTCCCCCCGCCTTCTGCTGCTCTGCCCCGCCCTGCTCCTCGCCGCCTGCGTCGATCCCAACGGCAACTACATCAACCCCTTCGCCCCGCAGCCCGCGCCTTACAGCCCCCAGCAGGAGCAATGGCGCACCCAGAACCGCGACCAGGCCCAGCAGGAGAATCAGTACGCCTATGAACGCGGCGTCTCCGACGGCCGCGCCGACGCCAACGCCGGCCTGTCGAAAAGCGTGGCCAGGCACTACCAGAACTACACCCCGGCGACCCAGCAGGCCTACCAGCAGGGTTATGACCAGGGCTACCTGCCCCCGCTCGCCCCCCTGCCCGGAGCCGGTGGCGTGCCCCAGCCCGCCTGGCCGACCCAGCCGCAGCCCCAGGTCCCCGGCTATCCCTCAGGCAGCCCGGCGCCTCAAAACAACGACCCCTACTACCAGCAGGGCTACGACTACGGCCTTCGTGACCGCGTGGGCGGCCGTGCCAACGACCCCACCGCCCATACCGGCCGCTACGACCCCCGCTACCGCCGCAGCTTCGAACGCGGCTACGTGGACGCCTACAACTCGCGCTGAAGAGCCTGACAAAAAGTAGTCATGAGCTTCAGCTCGTGACAGCACCGCAGCCCCTTCCGCCCTGCCTTCGCGAACCCAGCCCACACGGGATGAAGCCCGCTGCTACTTTCCCTGCCCGCCCGCGGCCTCACAAAGTACTCATGAGATTCAGCTCGTGACCATCCACGCAGCCCCCTCCGTCCTGCCTTCGCGAACCAGCAGAGGCAGGCTTCTGTGCACCTGGGAATGAAGGCCCAATGACCAGGGGCCAATGACCAGGGAGGTTCCAAGTTCCAAGTTCCAAGTTCCAAGGTGCAAGGTGCAAGGACTGGACGCATCGCTCCCCGCTTTCCCCGAGCCGGAGGCTCGAGAGAAATTAGCCGGTGGTGCAGGTCGCGAAGCGGCCGAAAACCACCGGATCCCAGCCCGCACCCACGTTCCACCTTCACTGCGTCCTGGAGGGACGCGAGAAGCCTTCGC
>JBIIRD010000105.1:0-14176 GCA_044341745.1 Prosthecobacter sp.
AAAGGATGGCTGTCCTGGCTGTCGGGCACATGGTCGCCGTCGGAGTCAGGAATGTTGAGCGCTGACAGGGGATTGGGATCCACAGGGTCCTTCAGGCCGTCGCCATCCCAGTCATCAGGAGAGGCTCCGGGACCGTGGAGAAGCGTGTTGACGGTCAAGCAGCCATAGAAAGCGTTGTAGTCGGAGATGCCGTCGGCATTGCTGTCCGGGGACAGTGGGTTGGAGGCAGTGACCATGACTTCATCATGGTCACTGAGGCCGTCATGGTCGGTGTCAGGGTTGAAGGCGTCCGTGCCCGCCGCAGCCTCCTCAACATCCGGCAGATGATCGCCGTCGGAGTCCAGGAGCGGAGCTGGGACGGGTTCAGGAGGAGTTTCGGGCGCCTCAGCAGGAGCGGAGGTGTCGTCGGTCTCAGAGGCGAAGGCGCGGGGAGAACCCGGGGGAAGCGGCAGGGGTGGCAGGAGAAGCTGGGCGATGAGCAGGCCGTGGAGGAGGTGCCAGCGTCTGGACCGGGATCGCAGACGGCCTAACCAACAGGAGCGATGGGAGTTGGCGGGGAGGGAGGAGGAACAGGCCTGGGGGGAGAGGTGGCGAGGATCCATGGAGTGCACCCGGGGAAAACCGGGGCTCCACATCTAGACAAACGGCTTAAATAAAACAGTCGGTAAAACTACCGATAATAAGACGAAATCGTATTAAGTTCAGCCTGACTCGAGAGCGCTTTGAAAACGTGTCATGAGGTCATGCCTGCCAGTCCAACAACCGGGCGTGTCAACGTCGTCCAGCACTCCGGGCCGCAGATCATAAACTCAGAACATCCCGGACTTCCGGCTTCATTCCTCCACAGGCACGGCCTTGACCGGCTTCCGGACCTCCGTCTCCGGGGTGGCTGTCTCCGCCTGCACGGGCAGCAGGGTCAGCCTCAGGCGATGCACCATGCCGTCGAACGGTGTACTGTTGGGATAGTCCTTCACACCCAGCGGGCCGAAGCTCTGGCCGACGACGAGGCCTGCCTCAGGCTCCGAGGGAAACCCTCCCGTCATAGGCCCCGTGGCAAGCATTTCACTCCTGCCGGGCACGGCGATGGACAGCAGGCCGTCCTGGTCCATGCCCGCCCGGACATGGCAGCGCCCCGGCTGGAGTCCGTCGCCCGTGACGGCCACCGACCTGCCCTGCTGGAACAGCATCAGCACCGGTTTGCCACTGCTCAGGTGCAGCACATAACCCAGCTTCGAATCCCCCTGCGCCAGCAGCGAGCTGTCCTGATCCACCCGCGGATCGTAGTCAAAGGAGGCCTCGATGAAGAAGGTCCGGCCCTTCAGCCGGGGGGCCTCGTCTGCGCTGAGCGTATCCCCACACTGCAGGCTGAGATGCACCGAACCGTCCGGGCTCGGCCCGGGAACCACCTCGGCGGCGGGACGCGCGGCGCTGCGGAACTCCTGCGGGAAAAAGCCCGCCAGCTCCTGCTTCACGGCCGCATGTTCAGGCAGCGCCGCCAGATTGCTCCACTCGTGCGGGTCCGAGTGATGATCGTAAAGCTCCTCGCCGCCGTCCGCATAACGGATGTATCTCCAGCGCTCCGATCTTGCCGCATAGCTGGTTCGCGCCCCGCCGCCCATGACGGTGACGGCCGGCGGCCTGCCGCGCAGCGAGGGATCACGCAGCAGCGGCAGCAGGCTCGTGCCGTCCAGATGCTCCGGCGCCTTGAGTTTCACCAGCTCGCAGAGCGTGGGATAAAGGTCGATGAGCGAAACCGGCTCCTGGCTGACCGTGTCCGGCTTCGTGACGCCCGGGGCCACGATGCAGAGAGGCACGCGGGTCGCCTCCTCCCACAGCCCACCCTTGTGCCACTGGCGCTTTTCACCCAGGTACCAGCCATGGTCCGAGGTGAAGACCACGAGGGTGTTCGCCGCGTTCGGCCCGGCTTCCAGGGCGTCGATAAGACGTCCGAGCATGGCATCGCAGAAGGCCACGCTGGCCAGGTAGGCCTGCACCGCCTCCTTCCACTTCTGGCTCCTGAGGATCACCTCATGATGACTGCCCGGCCTGTCGTGGGCTTTCGCAAACGCAGGCACGTCGGCCAGGTCATCCTCGCGCACTTCGGGGAGCTGGATGGAATCGAGCGGGAACAGGTCGAAATAGGCCTTCGGCACATACCAGGGCGAGTGCGGCCGGTAGAGCCCGACCCCGAGGAAAAAGGGTCGGCTGCTCTTGCGGCGGAGCTGGTCGGAAGCCCAGGCCACGACGGCGCCGTCGTCGGTCAGTTCATCCGGCACGTCGATCCGGCCCCAGTCCCAGTGCCAGATGTTGAGGCCGTTGTAGTTCTGCCCGGTGTGAACCGGCAGGTCAGGAATCTGCACGCCCGGTTCCGGGAACCGCGTGACCCAGGCGGCGTCCTGCTCAAAGCCACGACGCCCGCCATGCCAGCCGGAAAGCCGTCCGTCCGGCCCGCCATGGTTGGCATGGAAAAGCTTGCCCGCCGCCAGGGTCGTGAAGCCCGCCGCCTTGAAATGCTCCGGCAGCGTCGACCGGCCCGCCACCTGCACGCTGCGACGCCAGTCCTGCTCGTTGCCGAAGACCCCGCTCGACGAAGGCAGCATGCCGGTGAGCAGGCTGGTGCGGGAGGGGTTGCACAGGGCGTAGCTGCAGTGCGCGTTGGTGAAGCGCATGCCCATCCGGGCCAGCCGGTCCATGTTCGGCGTCCTTGCCTGCGGATGCCCGCCCATCCAGCCGGCAAAGTCGCGCAGGTCATCGGCGATGATGAACAGGACGTTAGGCCGGCCCCCGGCCGGGACGGCGGGTTTCCCGGACCTGGGCGCAGCCTCCAGGATCGCCGGCGCCAGCAGGGGCAGGCAGAGAAGGACGATGAAACGGAACAAGGACATCTTCGGGTACTGGAGCATTCAGAAACCGGATTTCCAATGTCGGCTTCCGTTTTCTGCGCTATGAGGTCCTCCCGTGACCTTCGCCACCCAGATCACCGTCTTCCGGATCCTGCTGATCCCGGTCTTCATCGGCCTGGCGGTGTATTACGGCGAAAGCGTCGTCACCGGCCTGCCGAACGAATCCCTGCGCTGGTGGACCGTCGCCGTGTTCGCCCTGGCGGCCCTGAGCGACGCCGTGGACGGCTTCATCGCCCGGCATTTCAACCAGGCCAGCCGGCTGGGCGCCATCCTTGACCCCCTGGCGGACAAGCTGATGCTGCTGTCCGCCATCATCACCCTCAGCCTCACTCACTGGCGCCAGCATTTCCCCCTCTGGTTCCCCACCCTGGTGATCTTCCGCGACCTGGCCAGCATCGGCGGCGCCTTTCTGATCGATCACCTGGTTGGCAAGTGCGAGATCAAGGCGCACTGGACCGGCAAGGTCGCCACCTTCGCCCAGTTCGGCGCCGTGCTCTGGCTGATGCTCGACCTGCCGGGCCTGCTCTGGCCCACGGCCCTGGCCGGCGCCTTCACCGCCATCTCAGGCTTCCTGAATCTCGCCGCCGGCGTCCGCCAGGTGAAGCATGCCGGCTGAAGCCTGACGGGTTGACATTCGCCCAGGGTGCCGGATGTGCAGGGCGTCAAAACCCCCGCCTGTCCGCCATGAAAACCGTCGCCATTGTCGGCCGCCCGAACGTGGGCAAGTCCGCCCTCTTCAACCGCCTCGCCGGCCTCAACATCTCCATCGTCCACGACCTGGCGGGAGTCACGCGCGACCGCATCACGGCGGAATGCCGGCGCGGGCCCGAGATCTTCCAGATCATGGACACGGGAGGCATCGGGGCGAACACCGACGACGTCCTGACCGGCCAGGTGCAGACCGAGGCGGAGATCGCCCTCGACGTCGCCGACCTGCTGCTCTTCGTCGTGGACGTTTTTGAAGGCGTCACCCCCATCGACCAGACGCTGTCCGCCATGCTGCGGCGCACGCGCAAGCCCGTTATCCTGGTCTGCAACAAGGCCGACTCCGAAAAGCGCCGCCTGGGCTCGGGTGAGTTCTCCCGGCTCGGCTTCGAGGACATCGCCGAGGTCAGCGCGGTGCACGGCTATGGCATCGACGGCCTGGTGGAAATCATCTCCGAAAAGCTCGAGCTCAAGGAAACGAGCGAGGCCGAACAAAAAGAAGCGCAGGAACGCCAGCGCAGCCGCCCGCTCAAGCTGGCGATCATCGGGCGCCCGAACGCCGGCAAGTCCTCCCTGGTCAACGCCATCCTCGGCCAGGACCGCGCCATCGTCAGCGAGCTCGCCGGCACCACGCGCGACAGCCTGGACATCCACTGCACCTACAACGGCAAGCGCTACCAGCTCATTGACACCGCCGGCATCCGCCGCACGGCCAAGGTGGACAACGACGTCGAGATCTTCTCCGTCCAGCGCAGCATCCAGGCTGTGAAGCGCGCCGACATCTGCCTGCTGGTCGTGGACTGCGCCGACGGCGCCAAGATGCAGGACCGCAAGATCGCCCAGCTCATCCTCGAGGAGCGCAAGCCCTGCATCCTGGTGATGAACAAGTTCGACCTCTTCCATCCCACCGCCAAGCAGAAGGACCGGCTGGAGGAGCTCAAGGAGATGATGAGCCGCGAGTTCTTCTTCCTCAGTTACGCCCCTCTGGTGGCCATCTCCGCCAAGGAGAAGGACAACATCGGCAAGCTGTTCGTGCAGATCGAGGCCGTCCGCAACGGCGTCCAAACCCGCATCGGCACCGGCGTGCTCAACCGTCTCCTGCACGAGGCCATTGAAAGCACGCCCGGCCCGCTTGGCCGCAGCCGCTTCGCCTTCAAGCTGCTCTATGTGACCCAGGTGCATGACACCGACGAACACACACAGGTGCCCGTGCCGCACTTCGTGCTCTTCGCCAACCGCGCCGCCAAGATGACCGAAGGCTACCTGCGCTTCCTGGAAAGCGTCATCCGCCAGGAATGGCCGGCACCGGGCGTGCCCTTCCGCATGAGCGTGCGCGGCAAGCAGCCGAAGACGAAAAACTGACCCGGCCTACCAGCCGCGAGGCCCCATCTCCGCCGGGTCCGGCTGGGGTGGCGGCGGGCCCAGGTCCGGCTGGTCCAGGATGGTGGCAAACTCAAAATCAATCAGGCAGAACCGGCCCTGCCTGGCGTCGTAGGTGACGTTGCGCATGTAGGGATCCTCATGGCGCACGCCATACTGCTCCAGCTCCGCATAGATCTGGCGCAGCTTCTCCTCGCTCAGATGATCGACGCGCTTGCCGCAGTTGGAGGTGACCAGGTGCAGGGTTTCCGGATCCGCCTCCAGCACCTTGGGCACAAAGGTGCAGCCCTGCTTCTCCAGGTACTTCAGCACACGCACCTCATGCTCAAACCGTTCACGCGCCAGGTGCCCCCGGAAGGTCTTGTAAACCCGGCCGTCATAACCCAGGCGGACAAGAGATCGGGCGGTGTTTTTGGCTTCCTGCATGAAGCTTCATCCTCGCGCCTCACCCCGTGTTTCGCAAGGCAGGATGCCCGGCAATCGGCAGGCCTGCAGGGCTTGCGCATCAAACGAATCAAACGGCTTTTTCGACAGGATTCACAAAATGGACAGGATGAACAGGTCTGAAAAATCCTGTTTATCCTGCCATCCTGTCAATCCTGTATCACCCCCCTCTAAGGATGTGAAAACCTCAACCCTGGCAGACGGACTACCCCTGCGTTCACAGGCTTGCGCAATCCCGAGGGCTCGCCACCCTGCGCGCCCTTCCCTCCTATGTCCGCCATTCCCTCGCAATTCGACAACGTCACCGCCATCGCCAAAGCCAACGTCTATTTCGACGGCAAGGTCGTCAGCCACAGCATCCTGTTCGCCGATGGCAGCAAGAAGACCCTGGGCCTGATCTATCCCGGCAGCTACCATTTCGGCACCGACAAGGCCGAACGCATGGAAGTGGTCGCCGGCAGCTGCGTGGTAAAGCTCGATGGCGGCGAGGCCACCGCCTCCTATTCCGCAGGCCAGTTCTTCGATGTCCCCGCCAAGTCCGGCTTCGACATCACCGTCGCCTCGGGCATCTGCGAGTACATCTGCTCCTTCATTGACTGATCCCTTTCCGGGCAACCCGGTTTTCAACAAGGCGGCGGGGAAACCCGGCCGCCTTGTTTGCACCCAGGCACCTCATTCACTTCAGCTTCGACCACTCCTCGCGCAGCACCGGCAGAAGAATCACCGTCCACCGTGCGTAGCCGGCGGGGCTGAGATGCAGGAGGTCGTCGACAAAGAAATCGCGCACAGGTTTGCCATCGACACCCGCCAGGTAGCTGTGGCAGTCCAGGAAGCGCACCCAGCCCCTGCCCTTTGCCCATTTTTCGAGCTTTTGGTTCAGCTCCCTGACCTGCGGGATCTGCGCCTCGCGCTTAAGGGAGATCTTCACGGACGTCAGGATGACCCGGGTCGCGGGCAGACGCTGGTGCACAATCTCCAGGAATTTCGTGTAATCCTCAAAGGCCTCCTGCACGCTGAGCTTCGCGTTCAGATCGTTGCTGCCGGTGTAGGTGACCAGGATCTTCGGCTCATGACGGAACACCACGGTCTCGGCATAAACGCTCAGGTCGTTGGCGACGCTGCCGCCGAAGCCCCGGTTCAACACAGGCAGGCCGGGGAAATCCTCCTTCAGCGTGGTCCAGCGGCGGATGCTGGAGCTGCCAGTGAACACGATGCCGCCCTTCTCCGCAGGCTGGCTGGCAAAGGCCTGGATGTCCTTGGCAAAACGCTCCGGCTTCGGCCGCGGCGCCTCCGCTTGAAGAAGTGACCAGGAGGCGGCGAGGGCCAGGCAGAGACGAATGAAAGAGGGGGTCATCCACGAGGTTCTAACGAGCCCCCGTGACCGCCTCAAGCCTCATTTTCCCGGCGTGTCCTGGATGTCATGCGCCCCCTCGTTCACCACCAGCGGCTTCAGCTTCACGCCCTGGATGCGGTTGCCCTTCAGCACCTGGCTGGAGCCGGACAACGAGATGCCGTTCCGGCCCGTCCCGTCGATTTCATTGCCCTCGAAGCGGTTCCTGGCGGTGCCGGTGGCGACCTGGATGGCGTTGCCCTGGATGTTTCGAAAGCTGTTCGATTTCACGACATTTCCCTCATTCAGCCCCGGCTGCCTGCACCAGCGCCAGAGGCTCAGCCCCAGGCCGCAGTCACTCACCTCATTGCCGCGCACGAGGCACTTGATGGCGTCATTCAGCTCAAAGGCGATCCGGCAGCGGGTGATGCGGTTGTCGGCCGCGACCGCCTCCTCGGTGAAATGATCGAAGTCCACCGCCTCGTCGTTGCAGTCGCGAATGCTGCAGCGCTCAACCCCGGCGTTTGCGACGCTGTAGAAGGCGATGCCGCGCCCAAAGAAGTTCTGCAGAATGCAGTCACGCACCGTGATGTCCTTCGGTTTTGGCCCCGTGGGTCCCTTTTCATAGCCATACTGCCCCGAGGCAAAAACACCGCAAAGCTGGGCATGTCCCTGCACCGACGGATCACCGTCCACTCGGCCGCCGTCCAGGACCAAGTTGGTGAGCTCGATCGTCTCACAGGCGCCGCGGATCTCGATCAGGTTGGGCGCATCTTCGTGACGAATCACCGTCCCGGCAGGAATCGGATGCTTCAGCGGCGCCTTCAGCAGAAACTCCCCCGCCTTCACTTCCTGAATGACCGCCAGCACATAGGGCTTGGGTTTCTGGGTGAAGCTGTCGATGTCCCCATCCGCCTCCAGATGCAGCCGCATCCCGGGCTTCCATCCACGGGCCGACCTGACCTTCAGCAGGGTCGAACCAGCGGCCGTCGCCTCGGCACTTTCCGCATAAGCCAGCGGCGGCAGTTTGAGCACGCACTGCTCGCGCTCCAGGCCGCGCAGAGCGAGCTTTTTGGCGTCCTTGATCAGCAGTCCGGCAGGCAGAATGTGCTCGCCCGGGGGAATCGTGACCACGCCTCCCCCGGCCTTGATGGCCTCGTCGATCCACTTTTGGATGGGTGCCTGGGCCGATGCCGGGACGGCGGTGGCCAGGCAGAAAAACAAGGGGATGAACAGGCGTGTCATCCCATGAACTCGTGGTCTTGAACCGGCTTCTTGCGGCAAACTGCGGTGATGAGCCTGCTCAAGGGCGGGCTTCAGCCACGGGGGTCTTGGTTTGCTCCGTCACCTTGGCGGCCGCCTGCTGTGAAGGCGGCACGCGGAAGAGCTTGCCCGTGTAGGGGTCCTTGACCGTGTCACCCGGGGCAAGGCCCGTCACGTCCACCAGCTGGTGGCTCTGGGCATAGGGGCTGGTGACCATGCCGGGACGTCCGGAAACGGCGGATCCATAGGGCAGTTCCATCGCCGGCTTCGAGGCTGGCGCCGGGGCCGAGATGGCGGCGGCTTCCTTGGAGGCCGTCGAAGAGGCGGCGGCTACCGGCGTTGGCGCAGGTGTGATGCCATCTGTCAGCAACGGCGCTGGCGCTTCAGATCCTGGGCTGCGTTGAATCGGCTCGGCGACCGAGGCGGTCCTGGCACGATAGGGCGTGCGCGTGTAATCGGCACGAAGATTCCTGTTCGTGTGGTAAGTGCTGCGGTAGGGGACGGAATGCACCGAACGAGGGGTCGCGTATGGCTTCTGCTGAAGATCCTGCGCGGACTGAGCCTGGGCAGTCAGCAGGGGAACAGACGAATAGGAAGCAGGCTGAATGGCGGAATAATCCCCGCCCCAATAGGCAAAGAGCCCCTTGCTCTGGATGACACGCATGGCCTCGTTGGGAGGCAATTTGCAGCTGGTCAGAGCGGCTGCGGAAAGCACGAGTGGCAGCACTTGGACCAGGCGGGAGAGGGAGGACGTTTTCATGACTTGGGGCAAAGGAGAATGTAAAAGCCACAAAAAATGTGACTGGTGGTAAAATTCTGGAAAAACCACCCTTTCAGCAACCCTGAAGTCGCAAGGAATTTGTCAGGTTCTCAAAGGTTGGAACCCAATCGTTTCACCCAAGTTAACGAATTTTGGCATCCGGCAGCTCGCTCTTCACCCCTTCATCGATCGGCATCTTGTCCGTCGTCTTATCGAGACCGGTGTTCAGCATCAGCTTGGCAAGCCGGGCCTGCAGTTCAGCGACAGTGGCGGCCAGCTCGGGCCTGCTGATCAGGTTCTTCGTCTCCCCAGGATCCGCCTGAAGATCGTAGAGCTCGGCCATGTGACGATCCGGACTGCCGTCGCCATGCGGGTAGTGGATGTACTTCCAGCGGTCAGTGCGGATGGCGCGTACATTGGGCGTGTAGGGGAACTGCTTTTCGTAGTTGTAATGGTAAAACCAGGCGCTGCGCCATTCAGGGTCACCTTCCCTGACGAGCTTCACCCAGGACCTGCCGTGGGACTTGGGCAGGACGGGAGCGCCGCAGAGCTCGAGCACGCTCGGAGCGATGTCGACGGTCAGCATCTGCTGCTGGATGACCTTGCCCTGCCCGAGTGCCGCAGGATAACGCGCCACAGCCGGGATGCGCAGGCTGGCTTCATGGGCGGTGCGTTTGTCCACCATGCCATGCTCGCCTTCAAGCAGGCCGTTGTCGCCCATGAAGACAACCAGGGTGTTGTCGAGCTGTCCAGTCTCCTCCAGCCAGGTGCGCAGACGGGCGACGCTGTCATCGACGCTGAGCACGGTTCCCCAGTAGCCATGGACCATGTTTTCGAAGTCTCTCACTGCCTCGGGGCGGTCATCAGGGAACTTTTTCCGCCATTCAAAAAGCGGTCCGTAGATGCCGTGCCAGGTGTAGAGGCGCTGCTTGATCCAGGCCGGCTTGTCATCCAGCTGAAAGGATGTCGCCGGATAAGGCACCCGCACCTCGTCAAAGGCGTGCTCGTATTTCGGCTCCGGCGTGTAGAAGCTGTGCGGTGCCTTGTGACCGATGAAGGCGCACCAGGGCTTGTCCGTCTTCTGCTGCTTCAGCCAGTCCAGGGCGAGGTCGGTGACCACGGTGGTGTAGTAGCCCGGGATGACCTTCCTCTCCCTGCCGTTGAGGTTCCATTCGGTGTCGAAGTATTTTCCCTGGCCTTTGTGGGTGACGAAGACATCAAAGCCGGGGCGAGGCTCATCATTGTCCTCGCCCATGTGGTACTTGCCGAAGTAGGCGGTGGCATAACCGTTTTCATGCAGGATGCCGGGAAAGCTTGGCATCGTGGCGGGATACTCGGTGAAGTTGTTGGTGACGCCGTGGCTGTGGGCGTAAAGGCCGCTCAGGATGCTGGCCCGGCTCGGCGAGCAGAGGGAGGTGGTGCAGAAGGTGTTGGCAAAGCGCACGCCCTCTCCGGCAAGGCGGTCGATGTGCGGCGTCTTCACATGCCTGGAGCCGTAGCAGCCCAGGGCGTCGGGGCGGAGATCATCGCAGAGGATGAAGAGAACGTTGGGCCGGGAGGCTGCGGAGGCGGAACTCCAAAGAATGGAAAGCGAAGCGAGGAATGCCAGGATGCGCATAAAAAAGAAGAGCTTATGGAGACGAAGACAGAACGCCGGAGATTTCAACACAGTGCCTGAGAACATGGTTTGAAAAAAGAAACGCCGCCTGTTTCCAGGCGGCGTTTGAGGGAGGCAGGCGTGGGAGCCCGGGCTGGATTACTTCGTCGGCACTTCCGCGATCGTCTTGAGGACGCGGGAGGCGATCTGGTAAGGGTTGCCCTGGCTGTTCGGACGACGGTCTTCAAGGTAGCCCTTGTAGCCGTTGTTGACGAAGCTGTGGGGGACGCGGACGGAGGCGCCACGGTCAGCCACACCCCAGGAGAACTTGTCGATGCTCTGGGTTTCGTGCAGGCCGGTGAGACGCATGTGGTTGTCCGGACCGTAAACGGCGATGTGCTCGTGGCAGTTTTTCTCAAAGGCGGCCATGAGGGCGAGGAAGTATTCCTTGCCACCCACTTCACGCATGTGAGTGGTGGAGAAGTTGCAGTGCATGCCGGAACCGTTCCAGTCGGTGGCTCCCAGGGGCTTGCAGTGGAACTCGACATCAATGCCGTATTTCTCGCAAAGGCGGATCAGGAGGTAGCGGGCCACCCAGACCTGGTCGGCGGCGGTCTTGGAACCCTTGCCGAAGATCTGGAACTCCCACTGGCCCTTGGCCACTTCGGCATTGATGCCTTCGTGGTTGATGCCGGCGTCGAGGCAGATGTCCAGGTGCTCCTCGACGATCTGACGGGCGACGTCACCAACGTTCTTGTAGCCAACACCGGTGTAGTAGGGGCCCTGGGGGGCCGGGTAGCCGAACTCAGGGAACCCGAGGGGACGGCCGTCCTGATAGAGGAAATATTCCTGCTCGAAGCCAAACCAGGCGCCCGCATCGTCAACGATCGTGGCACGGTCATTGGAGGCATGGGGGGTGCCGTCCGCGTTGTAAACTTCGCACATGACGAGGACGCCATTCTTGCGGGTGCTGTCAGGATAAACGGCAACGGGCTTCAGCACGCAGTCGGAGCTGCCGCCGGGGGCCTGCTGGGTGGAGGAGCCGTCAAAGCCCCAGTCCGGAAGTTCTTCGAGCTTCGGGAAGCTGGCGAAGTCCTTCAGCTGAGTCTTGCTGCGGAGATTGCGGACAGGCTCGTAGCCGTCGAGCCAGATGTATTCGAGTTTGTATTTGGCCATGGTTGTGGTGTTTCGACTTGGGTTTGAGGTTGCCTGACGGGGTGGTGCAAACCTCCCCGTAGAAGCGATTTCTCGATAGAGCACAGCCCATGCCAGCCGGGAAGAGTTTTTTCCTCGTTTTGGTGAAAACTTTTCCCCTCTTAAAACTCACCGCCAAGGGCCAGATGAAGATCGGCCCGGTTACGCAAGCGCTGCGCCTGCACAGCGTTCAAGGCGCTGCGGGCATCAAAGGCCCTCTGCCGGGCATCCAGCAGGGTCAGCACGTCCGTCAGCCCCTTTTCATACTGCCCCCGGGCCAGGGCTTCCGCGCGCTCGGCCTCCTCCGCCGTCCGCGCCAGGGCCTCGGCCTGCTCCCTTAGGAAAACGTCCGCCGCCAGCGCCGTTTCGACTTCCTGAAAGGCCGTCAGGATGCTGCTGGCATAGGTTTGCAGCTGCTCCTCGTAGCGGGCGCGGGTCTGCTTGACCGTGGCCAGGATCCGCCCCCCCTGGAAGAAGCTCTGGGTGATGTTGCTGGCGATGCTCCACATGGCTGCCTCAGGTACCAGGAGGTCGTCCGTTTCCTGCGAGGTCCTGCCATACTCCCCCGTGAGGCGGATGCTTGGCAGAAAGGCCTTTTTGGCCGCGCTCTCCAGGCGCAGGGCCGACTCCAGGCGACGTTCGGCGGCGCGAAGGTCAGGTCGGCGCAGCAGCAGTTCCGAGGGCAGTCCGGCAGGCACGGCCCGCTTCAGCGACGGCAGGACGCCCAGGCCACGCTCGGCTCCGGCGGGATAGCCGCCCATGAGCACTTCCAGGGCCCGCCGGGATTGGTCCACCGCCGCACGGCGCTGCTGCACAGTCGCCTCCGCTCGGGCCAGATCCGCCCTTCCCAGGGAAACATCCAGCGCCGCACGGTCCGGATCCAGCCCGCGCTCCATCTGCTGCTCCAAAACCGCCTGCTGCATCCGGCGTGTGCTGACATTTTCCTCGGCCAGGGTGAGCTGCGCCCGGGCCTCGGCCAGCGTGACCGCCGTGCGCACAGTGTTCGCCGCCAGCGACAGCCGGGATCCATGATAATCCTCCTCGGCGGCAAACCGACGCGCCTTCGCCGCGCCACGCTGGTCGGCGACCCTGCCCCATAGATCGAACTCCCAGGAGACGTTCAGCGGCAGCCTGAAGCGGTTGTTGATGAGGTTCAGCCCTGAAAAGCGCTGGCCTGCAGGCGCCTGCTGACGACTTGCCCCAAAGCTGCCAGCGATCTCCGGGTAAAGGGCGGCGCCTGCCTGAACGGTCTCCGCCCTGGCCTGGGTCAGACGTGCGGCGGCCGCCTTGAGGTTCGGGTTTGACTCCAGGGTCCGCTCCACCAACCGGCGCAGTTCCGGGCTGCTGAAGTCCTCCAGCCATCCCGTCGCCGCCTCGGCCTCAATCCTCGGCAGGGCGCTCCATTTGTTGGGAGCCTTGGCGTGAAGCCCCCCCACATCCTCCTTCATCCTGCCCGCCCCCAGCGGTGGCAGAAAACCACAGCCGCTCAGCAGAGGGCACAGCGTGAGGACAAGGGCGGTTCGGGAGGTCTGAAACACAGGCCTCCAGGCTGCATGGGAGGCGGCCTGCGACAAGGCGAAATACGGAGGCGCCGCGTGAATCACGCAAAAAGATCGAGCACGGGCTGGCCCTTGTCCGCAACCGTGAACGGGCGCTTGTTCGGCGAGAACAAAACCTGGTCAAGGGGCAGGCCCAGGGCGTAGCCGATGCTCGCGTTGAGGTCGGGCACGCTCACCTTGCCCTCGGTGACCTCGATGCCCCTGTCGGTCCTGCCATGCACATACCCCCCTTTGACACCGCCGCCCCAGAGCACGCTGGAGAAGGCCTTCGGATAATGGTCGCGTCCGGCGTTCTGGTTGATCTTCGGCGTGCGGCCGAACTCGGTCGTCAGCACCACCAGGGTCTCCTCCAGCAGGCCGTGTGACTCCAGGTCCCCCAGCAGCGCGCCAAGGGCCTGGTCGAGCTCGGCGATCTTCTCCGGCAGGCGTGAATAAATCTCCTGGTGCATGTCCCAGCCGCCGTTGCCGACCTCGACATAACGAACTCCATGTTCAAGCAGGCGGCGCGCGAGCAGGCAGCCCTGGCCGAACTTGCCGCTGCCGTAGCGCTCCTGCAGCTCTGCAGGCTCGGCGGACAGGTCAAAGGCGGTGAGATCGGCGCTTTTCATCACCCGGACCGCCTCGCGGTAGACGTCGGCGTAGGCGCGCACGGAGGACTGGTTGTAGGTCTTCTCAAACCCGGAGTTGAGGCGTGCGCTGAGGCCGAGGCGGTAGTCAAAGTCGCCTTCGCTGAGGCCGGCCAGGCGCCGGCTGTTCTGCAGCCCGGCGGAGGGGTCGTTGATCACCAGCGGCTGGAAGGCGGCCTCAAAAAAGCCGCCGCCAGGATGCTTGCTGTTGTCGCTGATCACCACCGAGCCGGGAAGGTCTGGATTGCCCTTGCCCTGGAACTTCTGCAACCAGGCTCCCATGGACGGATGCCGGGTGCCGCCGCGCAGGGTGTAGCTGGTGTGCTGGAAATAATTGCCCTGCTCATGGGCGCCCTGGGTGCTGGTCAGGCCGTTGATCACCGTGGCATGATGCATGTACTTCGCCACCGTCGGC
>JBIIRD010000053.1:0-38234 GCA_044341745.1 Prosthecobacter sp.
AGGGGAGGAGAACGGCGAAACCGTCCGGGGGCGCGAGATCACGGCCAGCACCACGCAATACCGGGCTCGGCTGGTGGCGATGAAGGACGGGCAGCCGGTGGTATTGCCGCAGGGGACGACGCTGGCGCTGCTGGTGATGGAGACGGTGAAGCAGTTTGACACGGAGACAGGCGCGGGAGTGGCGACGGAAACCCGAATCAGGAAGACACTGCAGATGGTGATCCCCCCTGGGGCTTCCACCAGCACCCCCATCGAGACCGAAGGCCTCATGAGCCCCGCCGCCCCCAACACCGAAAAGCTGCTCCGCCTCCTGCCCATTGACATCAAGTGGGAAGCGAAGCCGGAATTTGCCAACGTGGACGACAATCCAGACCCGTGGACCGACAAGACCAACGGCAAACGCATCATGGTTGGTGCTCCCGAGAACGACCATGGTGGCGATATGCGCCGCGAGCTGAATGTGAAGGTGAGCATACCTGGATACGCGAATCAGCCTGTTTACCTCAAGGTGTTTGATGTTGATGATCCATCAACTGTGAGTGACCCCGGCGACAAACTTGATCCGAACGACGACGCTGGTGACGACAACATGCACGCTGTCGGATTGGGGGACAACTGGGACCACTTCATTCCTCAGGCAGCCAAGCTAATCACAGTGACTCTCAACTCATCTGGAGAGACGACCGCCACGTTTAAGGTCAACCAGCAACCAGGAAACAACTATCGAGTCGCGGTAGCCATCAAGGATGCCGACCTCAACGTGTTGCAAGTCACCAACCCAGACGGTCAAGGCTTCGTGACGCCAGATGACAAATCAGTTTCGGGCTTCAATGGCGCTGTCTCGCCCATGCTTACTGTGTGGCGCAAACTACACATTGAAGTTGATTCAATGGAGGCGGTCACGAACCCGAAAGACAGCCCTGATCGGGTTGATGCGGCGGGAGATCATTGGGTCACCGACACATCTGGCCTGCAGAATCGTCAGCGTCTGTATCTTGCGGGATCGTTGCCAGAGGGAAACAACTTCTATGAGCGTGGACGACCTAAAGCGGGTGGCGCTGAATACATGATCGTAGAAAGCGGCAGCGACTGGGTGACTCTCAGCACATCAGTGCAGTCGGTGCCGCCTGGATTTATTGGGCCAGTAGAAATTTATGACGACGACGATCGAGGCTTGGCTGGCCCACCGCTTCCGAAGCCAAGTTTAATCACCCAGGGTGTGAAAGACATCTTCAAGAGGGCCTACATCGCCATTGAAGAACGAACACAAAACCCCACGAAAACGATACCATTCAAACTCTACACGTCAGTCACGCATCCGCTGTTGGCCGATTCCAGCTTGAATAATGCAATCGATACAAACGGCGATGATTGGGGAGGATTTTGGAATCATTACGTCATCTCATCTTATCAACCCCAAATGAGCGAAGCCAATGATCCCAGCGGTGACGTGGTTGAAGGTGCTACAATGCCTCCAGGTTATGGACCTCGCTACTCGGTCATTTTTGTTGAAACGATCCGAGACGCCACTGCGGGAATCCTCGATCTCGATGACGTGGAGTTTAAAACAAGACTTGATGAGATCGTTGCTCATGAAATCGGGCACGGTCCAAATGATCCAGGGGGCATTTTTGCGGGTTCGCACCCAGAGAGCGGATTGATGGGGGAAGGCGCTCCCCAACATGACTTCTCTGCGGAATCGTTGAGGCGGCTCCGTCAAGTTTACCGCTGGCAAGAACCATGAAAACATTCCTGATTTCATTCTCATTCATAGTGCTGACATTAACAGCATTGGGAACCACCGTTAGCACCCCTGCCTCTGTTGCGACAAGGGGACTGCGAATGGTTATCACAAAATACCTTGCCAACGGTGGAGACATCAATGCGTTAACAATGGGGCAAGTCATTAAAATGGTTGACGTTGAAGCAGCAAATTCAACCGCACAGGGCAAGTTTGAAGATCGCTTTGAAATACTCGGAGGAAGTGGGCCGGTTGATCAAGCGACGACGGCAAAGATGATCGCCTACACCGCAAATCGGATTGGTGAAGATCGCCGTGATGCACCAGGGCGTTATGTGATCTGGCTTGCAGGCGGGGAAGTGAACTACAACTGGGAATCCGAGGAGAAGGTCGCCGCGCTTCTCGGCAATGCTGGGATGAGGCTGATAGATCGGGGAGCATGGAATCAACCTGACACTAAAGCGCAAAGCATGTTCCATGTGGGAGTCGGTCCCAAACCGCCGCCAGACGACAACCGAGCGCAGGAGGATCAAGCGGGGCGACGACTCTCGATCCCGAATGCAAAGAGTCAGAACGATCACCAGCAAAGCGCAGCTCGTCAACCTGACACCACATCGGAACCGAGAACTGCGCCAGTAGCAACACCGAAGGAACCCAAAGCGAGACCATCGCCGAGCGAGGAGACAACATCATCAACGCCTTGGTCAGCGGTGGTTGTGTTGATCGTCGCGGCAACTGGCCTGCTGTGGTTGCTGCTCAAGCGGCGTTCGTGAGCGTGGGGCTAGTGCAACGCTGCTCCGGCATGCAACGCTTCCCAACCCACCCCTGCCGGTGCCTGAGCTTTGCAGTCATAGGCAAGGCTGGTGACTCGTCACACAGCAGGCAGCCGGCCCCACCAACTCCAGTGCTTCACGAAGCTCGCAGCTCCGTAGCGTCAAGAACAGTCCAGAGAAGGAGGAAAAGATATGTAACCCAGACATTGACTGAAACCATTGTTTAAGGAACCCAAGCGGGTCCAAATCCCGTGTGGTAGAGCCGCAGCCAAGGCGGCCAGAAGCGTGTTTTGCATTGTCAGTCGTGAGGCTGGCATGAAGCGTAAACAGCGAATGAGTAGGGCCGTGTGATTGAGCCTCAAATAGAGTTGACGTCGAAGCCCCCGCATTCGGAGCAAGCGTGGGCAGCACCGGGGTGCGTCGCTAGTTTTGGCGAAGACGCATCTGAGTTCGACCGGGGTCGTGGAGCACGGCGCGGACATGGAAAAGGGTTCCCTGGAAACTTAAGAGATCCGTTCGTCTTTCGCCGCGCACAACGCCGGAGGCCGCGAGGCTGTGGATGACACCGGCTCAACAACATCCAGGCAACACCGCGGTCTCTGCCGCGTGGTGTTGAGCGAAGAGAGGCAGGGGCGGCGGGCAGGCACAGGGCGAGGGAAACCGAAGCGCTGCGCGATGGACAAAGGGAAGTCGTGGCACCCCCATAGTATCGTTAGAAGAGGGGTGAGCTCGATCCCAAGAGGAGCCGCGCAGTAGAGAAGGGAAAACGTCTGTCCCGCAGGTGCGGGGCGGGCGGGGTGTCTGGGCACTGCCCCGTTGGGAGGAAACACCGCAGTGACATTGAGCAATGAAAAGAGGTCAACGAAACCACAACGGATAGCACAACTGGCCACAGAACGGCCTGGGATGGCCTTCACGACGCTGGCCCACCACATGGACATGGACTGGCTCCGCGAAGCCTACAACTGCGTGCGCAAAGACGGCGCTAGCGGCATCGACAACCAAAGCGCGAAGGATTTCGCCGAGCATCTGGAGGGCAACCTCCAGTCCCTGCACGATCGGGCCAAGAGCGGCAGCTGCCACGCCGCGCCCGTGCGGCGGGTGCATATCCCCAAAGGGGACGGCAGCGCCACCCGGCCCATCGGCATCCCGACAGTGGAGGACAAGGTGCTGCAAAGAGCCGTGGCGCGGACAGAGGGTCAGACCCACTTTCGGGGTGTCCTGGTGCCGCCTATTTTCTTGAATTCAAAAATAGTCTGTCAGGAAAACGGCCCTTCCGGCAAAGTGAGTCAAGCCACCATGACCGAGCCTGCTCATGACCGTTTTCTGCCCCTCTTCCTGCCTGTGCAGGCGGACCTGAGGGCGTTCATTGGTGCAGCGGTGCGGGATGTCGTCACGCGGGAGGACATCTTCCAGGAGGTGGCGATGATCCTGTGGAAGAAGTTTGAGCTGTATGATCCGGCGCGGCCGTTTGGAGCCTGGGCCCGGGGCATCGCCATCCGCAAGATCCTGGAGGATCGCCGGCTCCAGGGCAGGCTGCCGGAATCCTGCACGGCGGAGACGCTGGAGGCCCTTTCGCATGGATTTGACGCCGATGAGGCGGAGGCGCCCTGGAAGGATCGTGAAAAGGCGCTGAACCACTGCCTGGAACAGCTTCCTGAACGCAGTTCCAGGCTGATCCGCGAACGGTATCATCAGAATCACAGCATCGAGCGCATGGCCGAAGAGGAAGGCCTGAGCCTGGATGCCATTTACCAGACCCTCAGCCGTCTGCGCCGCCAGCTGCGTGAATGTGTGCAGCGCCGGCTGGGCCTCAGCTTTGAATAACCATGTCCCTTCCTGCTGACAGCGCCGAATTTGCGCGACTGCTCGACCGCTGGCTTGACGCCACGCTGACGGCCGAGGAGGCGGAGCTGCTCTGGCGCCGGGTGCGGGAGTGCCCGGAGTGTGCGACGGAACTGGCGGCGGCGTCACGATTTGAAGGATTGCTGGCGGACACCATCAAGGCGCGGGATGTCGAGGCCGAGGCGCGCAAGGTGCTGGCGGTGACGCCGCGTCAGACAGGTCCGCTTTCGGTGGCCGCGGCACCGGCGAAAAAGCCGGGCGTTCCCATGCGGTCGTTCGCCTGGGCGGCCGTGCTGGTGGCGGCAGGGGTGGTCGCAGCCCTGCTCTGGCCCGAGGACCTGCAGAATAGGGGTCAACTGGCCCAGCAGAAGGTCAGGAAACCGGTCGCGCCCGTGCAGGTGGAACCTTTTTCGCCACCGCCCGTGTCTCCGCGGCTGCCGCCGATCGAGAACATGACGGCGGAATCCGGGCTGAACCCGCCCGCCGTTGTCGAGCCCACGCTGGTGGAGCGCCTCGACCTGTTTTTCATCCGCGGAGTCAGCCTCGACCAGGTGCCTCTGGGGCAGGCGATGGCGGAGCTGCGGCAGGCCTTGGTGGAGAAGGATTCTTTGAAAACCCTGCCTGTCGAAAAGCTTCGTGTCACCGTGCCCGCCGGGGCGCTGGGTCGCAGGGTGACTTTTTACAGCGGCCCGATCTCCTATCTGAAGGCGGTACGGGCGGTGGCGGCGCTGGCTGGCTGCGATGTGGAGGTGGATGACCTGACGATCGCGCTGATCCTTCAGCCGGGCATTTTTCCGCAGGTGGTGGAAAAGCGAGTGCTGACAGACCTGCTGGCCGGGCGGGTTTCACCCGGAGGTGTGCCGATGATTGAGGATGCCGACAGGATGGGACTGCTCTGGGAGGATGCCATGTCTCTGGGCATCCCGGTCGCCGCAGATGGAACGGCGCAGCTTTCACGCGGGCAGTGGGAGGCCTTGCGGCAGCTGACCGACATGCGGGACCAGCTTGGGCTCATCCCCATGCCAGCCTTCGCGGTTTATGCCGTGCCCCAGGACACCGCTCCCCCTGATGGAGTGATCATGCCCGAGCAGAAGCAGGACTCCCTGGACAAGATCCAATCTCTGGGGCTGCAGCCGGTACTGACCTTCACCCCCACGCTTGCAGGGCCGAACAACCCGGATCTGGTGATGCTGGAACCGGACGGGGACCGCCTCAAGCTGGTGGCCGCCAGGGGGCCGATGCCGGACACTCCTCAGCAAACCGGCCAGGCACCCGTGGTGCTGGGAAGCGTGCCGCTTGCAGCAGGCATGGCCACCAACATCGCCATGAGCAGTTCCATGTCCGATGGCAACGCCGTGCGGGCTTCGCTGATGGATTCCCTGGGGGGTGTCTCCTTTTCCTCCAATGCACCGTCCGGGATCCGATTTGTCGTGGTTCCCGTGACACCTCCCACCCAGCCGCCGCCTTAATCCGGCACGATTCCAGGCTTCCCTCAGTCCATTCTCCCTGATAAATCTTCAACCCAACCCCAAGTCCATGTTCACCCGACTTCTTCTCAGGCCCTGCTTTTGGGTCCTGGCCCTGTCCTTCCTCGTTGATGCGAAAGCCGTTCCTCCGGCTCCGAATGTGGCAGCCCTGACTTCACTGCGCTTCACCGTGCGCAGGCACACCGTCACGGCTCTTTTGGAGCCTGGCTTGCAGCAGGTGGTGCTCGAGCGGAAGTACGGCAGCGGCTGGAAACCGCTGGCAGTGACTTATCCGCTTCCCTACGGACCCAGGGTTTCGGTCTTCAACCTTGCGACGGAAGTGCCTGCCTCGGAACTGAGGGTTCAAGGCTACCGCAAGGCGAAGTTCCCCGCCCGGTTCAAGAGCGGCATCAGAAATTTTGACCGGCCTGATCCCAGTGTGGACCTCACCTCCGGGCAGCTGACCCTGATGCCAACGATCAATTTCACGAGCGGCGTGGTCGTGAACGGGATGCGGTCGGCGGACATGCCGCAGGCCCTTGCTGCCGGGGCTCTGACCTCGGCGCCGCTGCCGGAAGCCGTTGAGTCGGACATCTGGCAGATCGTCGGCAGCCGGGTTTACTTTTTCAACCAGTATCGCGGCCTGCAGATCCTGGACCTGAGCGATCCGACCCAGCCTGCGCGCCTGGGCAGCCTGAGGCTTCCCGCCAGCGGGGAGCAGATGTTTGTGCTGAATCCTGAAGGCAGCCGGATTGCCCTGCTGGGGCGCTCCAACGACAAGACGCGGGCCGGGGCGGCGACGATCTGGTTGATTGAAGTGACGGAGGGCGTGCCGGTGTTGGTGAATGAGGTGGCGCTGGAGGGGGCGATCGCGGACAGCCGGCTGATCGGCGACCGTCTGCACGTGCTCTGCACCCAGGTGGTTCTGAACAAGGAAGGGCAGCCCACGGACAACGAGGTGCTGCTCACCAGCGTGGAGGTGAGCAACCTTGAGACGCCCCGGAAGCTTGGCACGCTGCGCTTTCCCGTCTCTGTTTCCGGAGTGCTGCAGGCGGCTGGAGGGCAGCTCCTGATTGCCACGCAATCTTACGCGTCAGGTCAGTTGGAGACCAACGCCGTGCATCTCGTGGAGGCCTCGGATGCCCCCAGGGTGGTGAAGACCTTCAAGCCCAAGGGAGTGGTTCAGGACAAGTTTAAAATGAGCATCGTCGGGGATGCCGTCGTGGTGGTCAGCCTTTTCAACAATGGCAGCTGGAACAACCGCAGCACCTGGGTGGAAACCTTCCCCCTGAGCGGTGGTTCGGTCTCGGCCCTGGCCTCCCTTGAACTCGAAGGCGCCCGTGGGGAGACCCTGCATGCCACCCGCTTTGACGGCAGCCGGCTCTATGTGGTGACCTTCCGCCAGATTGACCCGCTTTTCGTGGTGGACCTCGCCGATCCGGCCGCCCCGGTGCTTTCGGGGATCCTGGAAATCCCCGGCTGGAGCACCTACCTCGAACCGCTCGGAAACCGCCTGCTGGCCGTGGGCGTGGAGGCCGGGCAGGTGACGGTTTCACTCTTTGACGTCACCGACGTCAGCGCTCCATCCTTGCTTTCCCGTCTGCATCTGGGCGAGCCGGGCGTGTATAGCTGGAGTGAGGCCAACTACGATGAAAAGGCCGTCGAATACCTGCCGGAACAGGGGCTGGTGATGGTGCCGTTCCAAACGTGGTGGGGTTCGGCCGGGCCGCAAAAGGCGATCCAGGTGGTTGGGGTGGGCGAGGATGACCTCACCGCCGGTCCGACGCTCGAGCATGACTTCAATCCTCGGCGGGGCAGCTTCATCGCTGACCATTTTGTCAGCATTTCAGGCCAGGAACTGCTGGTTCACTCCGCCGGCCCGGAGCCTGCCACCGAGCCTGTCGTCAGGCTGCCCCTAGCCTGGCGCACGGACCGGGTGCTGTCCGTGGGAGACTGGCTGGTTCAAATCGAGGACGGCCCTTCGGTCTGGCCCTCCAGGTATGGCTTCAATTTCATCAGTCTCGGCGGCAACCAGGGACGAGCCACCCTGCGTGTCACCTCCGCCCAGGATCCGGATGGGCTGCAGCAGGTGCTGGACCTGGGTGAAGGTCAGATCGTCGGCCTGACCAGCCGGGGAAACCGACTCTTTCTGGCGCAATACCAGGCGGAGGCCACCGAAAGCGGCCACGGCTTGCGCACCCTGGAGGTGAACCTTGCCAGCTCGCCTCCCGTGGTTGCCGAGAGCGGCAGTACCGTGCATGACCTGTCCTCCCTGAACAGCTATGACCTGCAGATGGACCGGCTCCAGCCTCTTTGGGTCACGGATCAGAAACTGGTCTGGTATGTGCCCATGCAGCCCGCTTTCAACTGGTGGGGGCCGATTTTCATCCAACCAGTCATCATCGGACCGATCACCCTGCAGCCGATCATCGCCCGGCCCATCATCCTGCAAGGCACCCTGAACGGCACCTCCGCCCCGGTGACGGGTGGGGCGACCGTTGCGCCTCCTCCTGCCGGTCCTGTTCTCACCCTGACGGTCCCCGCTGCCGCGCTGTGTCCGGTTTCCGTGAGTGATTCTGGAATCCTCGCCGATCCGCCCCAGGTCGTCCGGGTGAAAGAAGGCTCGCGGGGTGCCAGCCGCGCCTTTGCCCAGGATGGCTTCTTGTTCATGAGCTACGACACCAGCAAGGCTCAGACGCCGGTGATCAAACCCGCCATGCCTGCGAAGAACCTGCGTGTCTTGGCTTTGAAACCTGCGCTCCTCACCAGCTGGCTTCAGGTCATCGACTGGCGCAGCGGCGATCCCATCCTCCGCGACCCCGTTTCCATCCCCGGCCAGCTTCTCAGCGTGGCCCAGGCAGATGCCCAGGGCGCCGTGGTCCTGACCCACAGTGAACAGCGGATCGGCACCCGCGGCCCCACCACCCGAGCCATCCAGGCCTGCGCCTATGACGGTGTTTCCGCCTGGCAGCTCGACAGCTACATCTCCGCCACCCCCTTCGATGGCGTCTCCGCCACCGACGGCATCCGCATCTACCTGGCCTGTGATTCCGCCGCCAAAAAAGGCGTGGTCGGCATCGGCTACAACACCGCCACCGGCCGCCTGGGCCAGAGCAGCTCCTGGTCGATGGCCGAGGCTCCCACCCTCCTGCACGTCAGTCACGGTCACCTCCTGGCCAGCAGCTTCGGCAATCTGGAGGTCGCCAGCATCTCCCTGACCGGGGTGCTGACCCCGGCGGCTTCTTACGACACCCCTGTGGACCTCCATCTGCGTGTGGACCGTGCGACTTTCACCCCGGGCCTCGACGTCTGGGTGCCTGCCGGTGATTACGGTGTCGAGTTTCTCCAACGTTCTCAGCTGGCCCCCTGATCCGTCTCAGAGCCAGCGGCGACCCGATCCCCCTCTTCCGAAAGCCGGGAGAGGGGGATTTTTTGAAAAAGGGCAACCCGGGCTTGCGCGCGAGACGTTCCGTTGCATGACAGATTTAGAATCATTCTAATTCTAAAGCCATGCCTTCCCCTGCGCGCCCCTCTTCCAAACCCACCGGCCTCGAGTGCCGGATGGCCGTGCTCGGTGCGGATGTCCGCCTCACCCCCCATCGGCGTGAAGTTTTTGACACCCTGGCGGCTTCCACCGACCACCCGACCGCCCTGGACATCTTCACCAGGATCAAGGATCGCTCCCCCGGCATCTCCCTGGCGACCGTTTACAACTGCCTGGACCACCTGACCTCCGCCGGACTGATCAAGCAGGTCCATCTGGAGCGCGGCCAGTCCCGCTACTGCGCCAACCTGCAGGAACACGTTCATTTTCACTGCGAAACCTGCGGCAAGGTCATCGACGCCCACCCTGCCGCCGATTTTGACCCGGCCAGGTTCTGGATCCTGCCCAAGGGCACCAAGGTCACCCGCATGGACATTGCCATCCACGGCACCTGCGATGCCTGCTCCGCCAAATAATCCCTCCCCCACCCACGACATGTCACTCGAGATTAAAGACCTCCACGCCCAGATCCCCGGCCGCGAAATCCTCAAAGGCCTGAACCTCACGATCAACCCCGGTGAAGTCCACGCCATCATGGGCCCGAACGGCTCCGGCAAAAGCACGCTGAGCAAGGTTCTCTGCGGCCACGAGGATTACGAAGTCACCGGCGGCGAGGTCCTGCTCGACGGGCGGAACATCCTCGACATGACCGTCGATGAGCGCAGCCGCGCCGGTCTCTTCCTCGCCTTCCAGTATCCGCACGAGATCCCCGGCGTCAGCAACGCCAACTTCCTGCGCGCCGCTCTGAAGGCCCGCCTGCCCAAGGGCGAGGACATTGACGCCGTGAGGTTCTACAAGCAGCTCTACGCCCGCATGGACCAGCTCGAGATGGACCGCAGCTTCACCAGCCGCAGCGTCAATGAAGGCTTCTCCGGCGGCGAAAAGAAGCGCAACGAGATCCTCCAGCTCATGATGCTGGAGCCGAAGTACGCCATCCTCGACGAAACCGACTCCGGCCTCGACATCGACGCCCTCAAAATTGTCTCCCGCGGCGTCAACGCCATGCGCAGCGAGAACCGCGGCTTCCTCGTCATCACCCACTACCAGCGCCTGCTGAACTACATCCAGCCTGACATCGTCCACGTCCTCATGGACGGCCAGATCGTCCACACCGGCGGCAAGGATCTCGCCCTCAAGCTCGAGGAAAAAGGCTACGACTGGGTCAAGGAGGAGATGCTCGCGGCGGCGTGAGCGCAGTGAACCTGAAACTTTAAACCTGCTCAACTTATGGTCTCAGCCCCAGACATCCTGGAATCCGTCGAAACCGACCTTCCGGCCAGTGAAGTACCCGACATCTCCGACATCCGCGTGGACAGCGTCGGCGACTTCACCTTTCCGGAGCGCAACAAGTTCGACTCCGGCTTCGGCATCACCGAAAAGACCATCGACTACATCGCCGATGTGAAGGGGGATCCCGACTGGATCCGCGAGTTCCGCAAGAAGGCGCTCAAGGTCTTCCAGGACAAGCCCATGCCCACGCACTGGGCCACCAAGGACCTCGAAAACATCCACTTCGACGAGTTCCGCTACTACCTCAGCGACGGCCAGAAGCCGAAGCGTTCCTGGGACGAGGTGCCGGAGGATGTGAAGAAGACCTTCGACCGTCTCGGCATCCCCGAGCAGGAGAGGAAGTTCCTGGCCGGCGTCGAGGCGCAGTATGACAGCGAGGCCGCCTACTCCAACATCAAGGCCACCGTCGAGGAGCAGGGCGTCATCTTCGTCAACAGCACCGAGGGCCTGCATAAATATCCCGAGATCTTCAAGAAGTGGTTCGGCAAGGTCATCCCCACCGGCGACAACAAATTCTCCGCGCTCAACAGCGCCGTGTTCAGCGGCGGCTCGTTCATCTACGTCCCGCCCGGCGTGAAGGTGAAGCATCCGCTCCAGGCCTACTTCCGCATCAACAGCGAGCAGTTCGGCCAGTTCGAGCGCACGCTCATCATCGCCGATGAAGGCGCGGAAGTGATGTACATGGAAGGCTGCACCGCGCCGAAGTTCGAGACTGCCACGCTGCACAGCGCCGTCGTCGAGCTCGTCGCCATGAAAGGCGCGAAGATCCAGTATGTCACCGTGCAGAACTGGAGCAGCAACGTGTTCAACCTCGTCACCAAGCGCGGCATCGCCCATGAGGACGCCGAGGTGCGCTGGATCGACTGCAACATCGGCAGCCGCCTCACCATGAAATACCCCGGCGTCATCATGAAAGGCAAACGCGCCCGTGGCGAGGTCATCAGCATCGCTTTGGCGAACAGCGGCCAGCATCAGGACACCGGCGCAAAGATGGTGCACGCCGCCGACGAGACCACCAGCAACGTCATCAGCAAGTCCATCTCCATCGGCGAGGGCCGTGCCACCTACCGCGGGCTGGTTCACATTCCGAAGCACCTCAAGGGCTGCAAGAACAACACTGAGTGCGACGCCCTGCTCATCAACCCCAACAGCCGCACCGACACCTACCCGGCCATCAGCGTCCGCGGCAACCAGCACGCCACCCAGCACGAGGCCAGCGTCAGCCAGGTCAGCGCCGAGCAGATCTTCTACCTCATGCAGCGCGGCCTCACCGAAGCCGAGGCCATGAGCTTGTCCGTCAACGGCTTCATCAACGACCTCGTGAAGGAGTTCCCGATGGAATACAGCGTCGAACTCAAACGCCTCATCGACCTCGAAATGGAAGGCAGCGTCGGCTGATCGAAGAGCATGGAACAACTTGTCGAATATGCAGACCAAGCACTCTCGGAGATTTCCGAGATGTTCCTGCATGACAACGAACGTCCCACACCTTGGCGCGAGCGTCTGAACGTTCCTGCCTTCGATTACTCGGTGGATAGCTTGTCGGAACTCAACACATACCTCAATTTTGCCCGTAAGCGTGAAAGCGTGGAATCAGTCTGGAACCTCATTTGCCTGAGAGCTGGTGCCTATCTCGGCGAAGTCATTCGACGCCACAACCCTGCCGAATGGCATTGGATTGGTTATGACGAAGGCGATCGAATCGCCCCAGGCTACTTTTCGGCTTTTGGCAAAGCGATTGGGAACGCCTTCGTGCTCAGGCAGAACGCCACGAGCTACTGTTATCCCCTCGCCAAGATCGACAAGTATCTCACCAACGGTTCCGAGGACAACACACAGGCCTTTGCGAGGGACATCATCGAAATGTGGAGCGAGAAGGCATGAATTCGATGTCTGCCAGTTTTACACCCTGCTCCGCCTTCGGGTATTCCTCACTTGCTCCAGGCTTATCCATGCGTGCGTCAGCGTCCTGGAGTGCGGTGGTAGTGATGCGAGGGCGAAGCCTCGCATCGCCAACACTGCTCTCATACGGCCGGCTAGACCTTCCACGGATTGATCACCGTCAGACTTTTCGGGAAATCCTTCTCGTTTCGCGTTACCATCGTCAGCCCATGCATTTCAGCCGTCGAGGCGAGGAGCGTGTCCACAAACGGCGGTTTTCGCTTGGTCAGTCGTTCCTCGCGGCTGTAAACCGGCCCCCAGAAGCTCATCAGAGTCCGATCCACGGGCAGAATTCGTCCACGTCGCTCCATCTCATCCGCAAAGCTGTTGAACCAAGCCATCAGGGTGGTCTTCCGCCTGCTCGGGGCCATTTTAACGATGCCTCGCTCCACTTCTCCAAGCGTCAGGATGGAGATCGCGCAGTCAGGATCATGCAAGGTGAGCCACTGCATCACATTCGGGTCTTTTTTGCGT
Organism: Prosthecobacter sp.; assembly: GCA_044341745.1. Classification (GTDB taxonomy): domain Bacteria; phylum Verrucomicrobiota; class Verrucomicrobiia; order Verrucomicrobiales; family Verrucomicrobiaceae; genus Prosthecobacter. The sequence continues at coordinate 13,075 of JBIIRD010000053.1, forward strand.
TTGGTCGGCTCGCTGACGACCATGGTGTCGAGCAGAAATTTCATGAGAAATCGACATCTCGCGGCGGGCCTGGAGTGCGGAAGATGCGCTTGTGCAAGGTTTTATCCGGACAGGCCAGCAAGTGCTCCAGCATGCTCCATTCCTTCTCCTCCTTCGCCGGAGCCAGTTTCCGAAACTCCTCTTGTGACAAGACCACCACGACGGGTTTTCCATGGCGCGTGATGGTCTGCGCCCCCTCGGTCACTGCACGGTTCACCACCTCGCTGAAACGGTTCTTGGCCGTTTGGAGCTGCCACTCGGATTTTTTCGCTGCTTTCATGCCATCAAGACTAACCGCCTGATTCTAGCCAGTCTAGCCAGATTTTTATCCCCACATGCCCTCCGACACCTCCACCGGCCTTCTCGCTCTCGCACCTACCCGCAGCACCTCCACGCCTGAATGGTTCACAGCCCGTTCCACCGCCGCGTGGACTGAATTCCAGTCCCTGCCGCTTCCCGGGCTCAAGGACGAAAACTGGCGTTACTCCAATGCGAAGAACATCGAGCTCGCTGACCACGCGCCAGCCAAGGCACCGACCGCCGAGCAGTCCAAAGCCGCGCTCGCAGCCACCGAAGGCCTCAAGGAACGTGCCGCACGCTTTGTCTTCGTGAATGACACCCTCGTCGAGTCCGACACGAACGGCCTTCCCGCTGGTGTGGTCTGCATGAGCTTTGAAGAAGCCCTCAAATCCCACGAGGCAGCCCTGCAGCAGCACTTCATGAAGGGCGAGCAAGCCCTCGGCTCGAACAAATTCGCCGCGCTGCATCTCGCGCATGTCAAAGCGGGCACCGTCATCATCGTGCCGAAGAATGTCGTCATCGAAAAGCCCGTCGAAATCTTCCACTGGGTCGTCGGCGACCACGCGGCCATCTTTCCGCACACGCTGATCGTCACGGGCGATCATGCCGAGGTCAGCGTCGTCGATCATTACCGCAGTCTCGAAGGGGAGGGCGGTCTCAGCATCGCCATCGCTGATCTCGTCGGCGGCCATGGCAGCAAGATCACCTACGCCGCCTGCCAGGAGCTGGCGGACGACGCGCAGGCGCTGCATCTCTCCAGCATCACCGCCGGACGCGATGCCAGCGTGAAAAGCTTCCAGGTGCAGCTCGGCGCCTCCTTCAGCCGCAGCGAGAGCGTCAGCGACCTCGTCGGCCAGGGCGCCCGCAGCGACATGCTCAGCGTCAGCCTGCCCATCGGCGATCAAATCGTCGATCAGCGCACGCTTCAGCGTCACAAGGCCCCGCACGCCACGAGCGACCTGCTCTACAAGAACGCCCTCTACGGCAAGTCGCGCACCGTCTTCAGCGGCCTCATCATCGTCGATGAAGGCGCGCACTACACCGACGCCTACCAGACCTGCCGCAACCTGCTCAACAGCAACGACGCCGAGGCCAACAGCCTGCCGGGTCTCGAGATCAACGCCGACCAGGTCAAGTGCAGCCACGGCAGCACCAGCGGCCCGATTGCGGACGAGGAGCTCTTCTACCTCAAGGCCCGCGGCATTCCTGACATCGAAAGCCGCCGCCTCATCGTCGAAGGCTTCCTGGCCGACGTCATCGAACGTTTCGGCAACAGCGAGGTGCTCGACACCCTTGTCGCCCGCATCGATGAAAAGCTGGTGAGGGCTGTTTAATTCAGCTCACCTCTCCACCTTCACCTCAGGCCGCGCCTTTTTGAAGGCGGCCACGCCGGCGTCGGTGACATTGCACCGTCTCAGCGTGACCAGTTGCAGCGTCTTGATGGCTTCAATGTGTTTCAAGGCGGCGTCGGTGATGTTCTTGTTTCCCTCCAAATTCAGGTGCTTGAGCTTCTTCGCTCCCTTGAGGTGCTCAAGGGCGGCGTCCGTGACCGAGATGCCTTCATTGAAGACCAGGTTTTCGAGCGCGGGCATGGCCGCGAACAGGGCGTGATCCTCCGGCTTCATCATGCCCTTGGAGTTCCATCCCAGGCTTTTCAACTTGGTCAGCGTCGTCAGTGCCTGCAGGCCGCGCGCACCGCAGGTCCCGCCATAGCCGACCTGGAGGTTTTCCAAGTTCGGCAGGGTGCTGGCGATGACTTCGAGGGCCTCGTCGGTGACGGGGCACTGATACCACAGGCTGATGCTCCTGAGCGTGGCGGCGCTGGCCTTGAGATGCATGACGCCGGCGCCGGAGATGCGTGAGTTGGAGAAGTTGACCTTCTCAAGCCGTGCCAGCCCCTTGAGGTGCTCCAGGCACGCATCTGTCATGTTCGTGGTGTCACCAAAGGACACGGACCGCAGATTGACCAGTGCGGCCAGGTGCTGGGTAAAGCTGGTGCCGTCTCCTGTGAAGCTGGAGGTGGTGGCGGACAATTCCTCCAGGCCGGTCAGAAGCGCCAGCGCCTGTCCTCCCTGCGGGGTCAAGGTGCTGGCGTTGATGGAGATTTTCCTGAGCTTTGGCAGCGCCCGCAGATAGGCCAGACCCGTGCCGGTGAGCGGGGTGGAGCCTAGGTTAAGATGGTTGAGCTCCTTCAGTCCTGACAGGTGCTTGAGCGCGTCATCCGTCACGGGGCTTCCATCCAAGGAGATCTTCTTCAGCCTGGGGGCATCGGCGATGGCTTCAAGGCCGCTGCCGGTGATGTTGCAGCCTTCGAGGTCGAGCTTCTCCAGAGTTTTGGCCACAGGGTTCAGCAGGGCGAGATCCACCTCGTTGATCTTCTTGCCGTCGTGGGGGTAATAACGGGAGAAGGTGATGCCGAGGATCTCGAACTTGCCTGCAGGCAGTTGATCCAGGGTTTCGATGCCGCGTCGGCCGTCATCTTTGGCTATCTCCAGCCGTCCCCGCAGCGGCAGCACCCACTCGGCCACGGCGCGCCAGGGGCTGCCGGTGATGGCGACAGCGCTGCCGGAGGTGGTCTTCTTCCCCTTCGGATTTTCAGGGGCTGCTTCCGGCATGGGAGCGGCTGCCTCTGCGGGCGGTGCGGCGGCGGCCTTGGGCCGGTCGAGCGCCACGCTGTCCCTGGTGGTCTTCACGGCCAGCGCGTCATCAATGAGCTTCGCCTTGGTCAGTTCGGACTGCAGGGCTTCGAGGAGCTTGTCGTAGTGGTCATAATAGGGCTGCGACCTGGCGTCGCGGTCCTGCTGGAGTTTTGCCAGGGCCGAGCGGTAGGTGCCGCGAAGCTGTTTGAGGCTTGCGGGCAGGGAGTCGAGATCCACGGGCGGCAGCGGCTCCTTTTTCACGACGCGCTGAACCTCCTCACGCAGCTTCAGGGACTCCTCCAGGTTCCCCGCCTGGGTGGCGGCCTCCAGGCTGCGGTTCACGGCGCCGAGGTATTTCTGATCCAGGTCCAGCAGGGAGGCCTGAAAGGGCCCGCCCACGTCCCGGTCATAGGCCGCCTGGAACCTGGCTTGGATCTCCGCAATCCTGGCCGTGACATCCGCCGAGGCCTGCTGTGCCAGGGAGAGGAGGAGGATCACTGCGGTGGTCCGGGCGAGGCGTCTGGTTTTCATGATGAAAAATAGGTTAGGCGTGCATGGGCCGCCGGCCGGCATGGTTTGAAAGCAGGGGCTGCCGGGGTTGACGGTCTGGATGCCGTCCGGCCGCCGCTGGATGCGTGCCATGGGGCTTTTTCGGGATGATCTTCCGGCAAATTCATCACATTCAGGCCGTTCTAAACAAACTTTGCCGAAATGGGAAGCCCGGGTTGCAGCCATCCGCGCGGCTTCGCCGCAAAAGCAGACCCCCGTTCTCGCGTGAAAACGGGGGTCTGAACAAAAAATCGGTTAGGCCGTGGCTTACTGGCCGGTGGCGGCCTTGGCCTGGGCCTGGCTTTCCGGGGAAAGGCGGGTGAGCGGCACCAGGAAGACTTCGCCGCTGCCCGCCATCTTGAGCAGGACGCCGCCGTCCTTCATGCCGGCGAAGGTGGCCTGGAGGGTCTTGCCGTCGCTGCTGGTCCAGGTCTGGGCGGCACCGGCGGCGGGCATGGCGGCTGCAGGCGCGGCGGCCGGGGCGGCGGCGCCTGCGGTCAGCGAGGCGCCCTCCGTGATCCAGGTCTCCAGGGCGGTGATCTCGGCGGGCGTGAGCCGGTTCTTGCCCTTGGGCGGCATGACTTCATCGTCGTCGTCAGGCAGCTTGCAGGAGAGCAGAAGGGTGCTCTTGGCGGCGTCGCCCGGGATGATGTGACCGCCGGGTTTGATGACCTTGGCCAGTTCCTCGGGGGTGTCGAGGGCCACGTCACCCTTGGTCTTGCCCTTGCTGACGGCATGGCAGGCGTAGCATTTCTGGCTGAAGACAGGCTTGATGTCCTTGGTGTAGTCCACGGCGGAGACGGAGACGGCGGTGGCAAGCACGACAGCGGCGGTGAGGGGGGATTTCATAAGGAATTGGCAGGCTTTACCAAACTGTTGGCTAGGAAGGCAAGTACGGTCTTGATATTCAGCCCTTGTCAAACGCACCAGCACGGCGAGACTTGGACCCACTTTTCCCCCTCTGCCGTCCCATGCCGGAACCCAGTCTTTTCAGGCACTATCTCATCGTCCAGGACGGGGACGGGAACAACGTGGAGCTGACCCGCAACACGGAGCAGGTCAACGTGCTCGGCTTTGACACGCGCCGCCTGGAGTTCGTGCACTGTCACGTGCTGCTGGAGCCGCTCAAGGAGCGCGGCTTTTTCGAGACGGCCTGCCGTCGTCAGCAGGAGTGCGGGCATGCGTTGCTGGCGCGGCTCGTGGACTTTGGTGAAGACGAGGGCAACCCGTATTACATCACCGGCAATGTCGATGGCGAGACGCTGGCTTCCTACCTGGCGCGGCAGGCCGAGCTTCCCGGCTGGCTGGCGCTGCTGCTGGCCTCGCGAGCCGTGGAGGCGGTGCTGGCGTTGTCCTGCAGGAATGCGGCGGCCTCCGGCTGCTCCCTGCAACAACTGCGGGTGGTGCAGACCGGCGGTGCGGCCCTGCAGGTGCAGGTGGCTGACTATGCATTGACCGCCGAAGCTTCGGTGGGGGCGCGGGTGCCCAAGGCTTCGTTGGCCAAGCAGGCCGGGTTTCTCAGGAGCTATCTGGAGGAAAAATTGTTGGTTGTGGCGGCCTCTGCGGACTTGGCCGAGCTGCTGTCCGCCTGTCTGGAATCGGTGGACGGGCAGGGGCTGGCTGATTTGAAGGAACTTCGCGCGGCCCTGGCCAGCATGGCCGACGGCAGGGCAGGTGTCGAAATTCCGACGGCGCTGAAACCGCGACCGCTTCTGGCACCTCATCTTGCGGGCTATCAGGAGGTCGCCCGCGCCCTGGTGAACCGGGTGCGCATTCAAAGCCAGCGCCTGGACATGACCAATCCCTATGCCATGCGCGGCACGCTGACCAAGACAGGCCGTGCCGTGCTGGTGGAGCAGGTGCCTCCGGTCCGGCTGGCCACGGAGGTGGTGCAGTCCATGCAGGAGCGCACCTGGCGTCTGGAGAACAAGGGCAGCTTTCCGGGCATCGTGCCCGTGGTCCTGGTGCATGAGGCTGACGGCATCCTTTGTCTGGCGGAAGAAGTCGTGGAAGGCATCAGCCTGGCCGACCTCCTGCTTCAACGCCGTGCGTTGAACGTGCATGAAACCTACCTGGTGCTCGCCGGCCTTGATGCGGCGCTCACACAGCTTGAAAGCTCAGGGCTGGAGCCCTCCCGGCTGCGCCTGGAGGACATCCACCTGCTGACCGGCTTTCCCCGGGAGGATGCGCGCAGCCTGAAGCTTCTGCTGACCAAGCTGACGGACTGGCCGGCTTTTTCGATCATGCTCAGGGCGCATCCCACCCTCGCCTCGATGGCCGGGCGCGGCACCGATCCCGCCCTGCTTCTCTCCGCTCCACGGCGTTCGGATGCTCCGGCCTCCTGGGATGCCGCCTGGCTTTCCGCCGTCGGTCGTTTTCTGCTGGCCCTGGAACCGCTGCCCGGTGCGGTTTCTGAAGCCGCCGGCACAGGACGAGAAATCGAGCTGGTGGCCGGGCTCCTGGATGAGGAGATAGCCAAAAGCCGTGACGGACTGCGAACCAAGCGCGGGGAGCTTCTGGCCCGGTATGCCCGGTTGGTGCACCATCACGACCTGGTGAAGCCGGTGGAATCCATTCCTTCCGGCCCTCTGGAGCCCCTGAAGCCCAGGCTGGTTCGCAGCCGCACGGCAGGCCTTCAGCAAATCCAGGCCACGCCCATGCCCAAGGAGCCGGTTTCAGCCCTCGCCGATCCTCCCCTCCTGGCGGCGCTGACCGAGGGAGGATCAAGTTCTGTAGAGCGGCCCAGCGTCGGTTTTGCCGAACTGCTGTTTCGTGGCACCAGCGTCACCACTCCGGCTTCAGGTCCTGACTGGGCCAAGACGGCGGCCGACGCCCCGCCGACGATTCATGCTGATGAGGCGCTGCTGCCTCCGGATGAGTTTGTGCCGTTCTGGCTGCGCGCCGCCGTCTTTCTGGGCGGTTCCATGATCGTCGGAGCGATGCTGGCGCACTTCTCCGGAGACGCCTTGTGGCAGCAAAAGACCGAGCTTTCCGGTCCGCAGCCTTCGATCCAGGACGTACGCCCAGCGCCTGCATTGCCAGCTCCCAGGGCCCAGCCTCTGCCCAGGGCCGCCGCCGTTCCGGAAGCTGTCGTTGTTCCTGAGCCTGCCGCCCTGCCTCCGCCACCCGACCCTGCCCGGGCCTCGTCCCTTCTGAAGGCTCCTCAAAGCACGCTGCGTCAGCAGCTTGGTGACCTTCCGGCTTCGCCGCGCTGAGAATCAATAAGGAGACTTTCCTGGGGCCGGTTCATTTGCCTGTTTGCAAATCAGACGTTCATTGTTATTTCTCGCCAATTCCATGCGCCCTTGAACGGGCCGTGAGAACAACAACAAACACAACGAACACCACACTATGAAATACGCCCTCCTCGCCCTCGCGGCTTCGGTCATCGCCGGCGGCCTCGTCTCCTGCGCTTCCAAGCCCCCGCCTCCTCCGCCCCCTGCTCCTGTGCAGGCCGCCAAGTAATCTGACGGGCCTTATGGGCCTTGTTTCGTAGATTGGGTTTACCAACCGAACACACTATGATCCGTCTCCTGACCGTCACTCTGGCTGCTTCCTCCCTCCTTCTCGCCTCCTGCGCGACGAAGAAGAAGGAGTGCTCCTCCTGCAACGCCGCCGCCAAACCTGCCCCTGCCAAGTGCTGCGGCAAGGCTGGCGAGTGCTGCAAGACCGGCCACAAGCACTAATCCAAGGGGCTAAAAAGCTCACGTCGCGCCGCCTGGCTCACGCCGGGCGGCGCTTCTTTTTGCCTTCGTTCATTCAAACACGAAGGGCAGCCCCTGCGCCTTCATCATGTCCCGCTCCCTGCCGAGATGCTGGTCCGCCAGCCGGGAAAAGGAGCCGTCGGCCTTCATGCGGCCGATGACTTCATCGACAAGGGCCTTCAGGTCATCACGGCCTTTCTTCAGGCCCACGGCCCACACCTCCTCCCTCAGGGGTGCCAGCAGCGCACGGGTGCGCCCGGCATGCTTGGCATGATAGTTCATCACGCTGACCTGGTCATACACCCAGGCGTCCACCGTGCCGTTGACCACCTCCAGCACGCAGGCGGCGTCCGTGTCGAGCGCCACCAGCTTCGCCCCGGGAAGGTGCTCGCGGCACCATTGCTCCCCCGTGGTGGCGATGCGTACGGCCAGCTTCCGCCCGGGGGCCTTGAGATCCTCCGCCGAACGCACGCTGGAATCCGCGGCCACGAGGACGGCCAGGCCTGTCTTCACATAGGGAACGGAAAAGTCGATGGACTTCCGCCGCTGCTCGTTTGCCGTCAGGGACGAGATGATCAGGTCAATCCGGCCGGTCTGCAGCGCCGGGATCAGCCCGTCGAAGTTGATGTTCTGAAACTCCACCGGCTTGCCCAGCCGCTGTGCGATCGCCTCGCCCATCGCCACGCTGACACCGCTGATTTCACCCTGCTCATTCACGTATTCGAAGGGTGGGTAGGTGGCGTCCGTGCCGATCACCAGCACGTCCCTTTTGGTGCAGGCGCAAAGCAGGCAGACGAGAACCAGGACGGCGGGGCGGAGACAATTCATGCCAGGCTCATACGTCGTCCGTCAGCGTCTTGTCGAAACACTTTTGCCGGTCTCAGCCCAGCAGGCGCCTGGATTCATCCCGGACGGCCTGGGCCTCGTCCTCCTTGCCCAGGGCCTCCAGAAGCGCTGCATAATCCGCCGCCGCCGCCTCATAGCTGTCCGGCTTGGTGGCCAGATGGTTCTTCAGAATGTCCAGGGCCCGCTCAAAGTGCCGCGTTGAGCTGCTGTCGTCCCCCAGCTCATGACAGGCGGTGGCCAGGTTGCCGAGCGACTGCGCAAGGTCCGGGTGGTCGGAGGGAAGCAGCTTCTCCCGGATGGCGAGGGCGTCGGCAAACATCTTTCGGGCCTCCTCGGAAAATCCGGCCGTGTAATAGATGGAGCCGAGGTTGTTGTAGAGCGAGGCGACTTCCTCGGTGTCATGTCCCAGCCGCTGTTCCAGGGTGTTGAGGGCTTGGACGCAGAGGGATTCAGCCTTGGCGAACCTGCCCAGGCCCTTGTAGATCATGGCCAGGTTGTTCCTGAGCTGGGAGAGCAGCCGTTCATCGGGCGGGCTCAGGGTTTCCAATCCGTGGATGGCCTCCTCGTAAAAATTCACGGCCTCGGCTTCACGCCCGTCAAAGTCGAGCAGGGTGGCGAGCTGCATCTTCAAGGTGCTTAGAACAGCCCCGCCTGCGGGTTCCTCCAGCCCCTCGCGGTAGCAGGCCTCCGCCTTGGCCGCATCGCCTTCAGCGCGCCTGACGTCGCCCAGGTCCAGAAGCGCCTGGCAGACGACGTCGGGCCGGGAGCCGGCCCGTGCCTGCTCCAGGGCCTTCTTGGCCGCCGACAGCGCCTCTTCAAATCTGCCTTCGGCAAGCAGCATCTGGGCGGGTGAGGATGAGTTGGCGTTCAAGTCGGACACGGAGGGCTGGCGGGGTTGGTTGTCAGGTACCATCGCGGTTCTTCCCGTCTGCCAGCAAGTGAAAACATGCCGTCATTCATCCATGCTCCCTGCCCGGGGCCGCTCCGGAGCCGTGGCCCGCCCTGGCATCGATCCATTCGACCAACTTCCGCCGCTGCACGGGAAGAGGGCGGTGAAAGCTGTCCTCGATGGCATGGGCGGAAAGGCCTGTTGCCTGCGTGTCCGGGCCCACCAGCCCCAGGTCCTGAGCCAGCCGGAATTCAAAACGTTCCATCAACGCCCGGCTGGGATCATGTTCGGCGAGGTAGTCGAGCGCCTTCGACAGCAGATCGTGAATCTCCGGCAGGGGTGCATGGGGTTCGACGACCAGCTCGACGAGCTTCACCAGGTAGGTGGCGGCCAGCACACGACCGTAGCTTTGCCGCAGGCCGAGCCGGGGAGTGATCCAACGGGCCTCCACCAGGGTGTGCAGGTCGCTGCTTCGGGCCCTGGAAAAACGGATGTCCGCCGAGACAAAAAGATCCAGCAGGCCCGAGAAGGCGGACTTGGGCCGCAGCGCCCCCTTGGCGATGGTGCGGAACAAGCCCAGCTCCGCGCTGCACCAGTGGACGATCAGGGTCGTCTCGGAATAGCGCGTGCGTCCGATGAGGATGGCCTCCGTCTTCTCCACGCCCACCCATCGCGCCAGGAGCGCGACGGCACAACTGCGGACTCGAAGGGGCTGCCGTCGAAGTCTTGCCAAGGGAGGCCGTCCTGCCATGCTTCGAGGCATTCCGCCGTCTCCGCCTCCCTGGGGACGGTTGCTTTTCATGATGAACCGAAAATCCGTTTTCCTCTCCTGGCGGGTCTGGGCCGTGTATGCGGTCCTGTTTGCCGTCTCGATTCCCTGGTACTGGCCGCAGGAGGTCGGGCCGCTCCTGCTCGGCATGCCGCTCTGGGCGGCGGTGTCGGTGCTGGGTTCGGCCCTCATCTCCGCCTACACGGCCTGGCTGCTGGTGAAACGCTGGCCTGACGAGGAGGATGACCAGGCATGAACGTGCTGCCCTTTGGTCCCGGAGCCCTGGCCTTCATCGGGCTTTACCTGCTCTCCCTGGTCTGGATCGGCTGGCTGGGTCGTCAGGCGCGCGAGGAGAACTCGATGCGCGATCACTTCATCGGCGGTTCAGGCGTGGGCTTCTTTGTCCTTCTGCTGACGCTCTATGCCACGCAGTACAGCGGCAACACCATCCTCGGCTTTTCCGGCAAGGCCTCCCGGGTCGGCTTCTCCTGGCTGGCCAGCGTCCACTTCATGACGGCCATCGTCGTGACCTACCTCATCCTGGCGCCGAAACTCTTCACTCTGGCCAAGCGGCATGTCTTCATCACTCCGACGGACTTTCTGGCGCACCGCTTCCAGCACCGGGGCCTCAACCTGCTGGCCACGCTCATCATGGTCGCCGCGCTGCTGAACTTCTACCTCGCCCAGCTCACCGCGATGGGCCGGGCGGTGGAGGGCCTGACGACGCTGCCCCCGGACACCGCCTTCGCCTGGGGCGTGGGGGTGCTGGCGGCGGTCATGCTGCTCTATGAAACCCTGGGCGGCTTCCGCGCCGTCGCCTGGACGGACATGATCCAGGGCGGCATCCTGGCGATTGGTTTCGTGGTTCTGATGGCGCTGATCTTTGTCGAATATGGCTCCCTGGAGGCCTCGACCTTGAAGCTGGCCCAGGTCGCGCCTGCGAAGGTGCTGCCGCCGAAGGCCGCCGAGGCGCGGAGCTGGCTGAGCTACATCCTGCTGCTGGGAGTCGGGGCCGCCCTGTATCCCCAGGCCATCCAGCGCATCTATGCGGCCCGCAGCGCCCCGGCCCTGCGCCGCAGCCTGGCGGTGATGGCCTTCATGCCGCTGACCACCGCCCTCATCGCCGTGCTTGCCGGGGTCACGGCGGCCGCCAACCTGTCCGGGGAGCTTTCCGGGGTGAGCACGGACGCGGTGCTCGGTGTCATGATGCGGCAGGTGCAGGACCAAAGCGCCCTGGGCTACTCCCTGGTCGTGCTCATCTTCGCCGCCGTGCTCGGGGCCATCATGTCCACGGCGGACTCCTCGCTGCTGTCCCTCTCCAGCATGATCACCAAGGACCTCTATGCCGGCTTCGTGAACCCCAAGGCAGGCCAGGAGTCGCTGACACGCCTGGGCAAATGGACCTCCACCGGCATCGTCGTCACCATGGCCTCCCTCGCGGTCTACATGAACAACTCCGGCGTGAAGTTCACCCTCGTCGAGCTGCTGGAGATGAAGTTCGACATGCTGCTGCAGATCGCGCCCGCCTTTCTCATCGGGCTGCACTGGAAGGGACTGAAGGCGGGCCCCGTCCTTGCCGGAATGCTGCTCGGACTGCTGTTCGCGCTATCCTTCTTCTGGGTGGATGACAAGGCGGGCGGGTTCATGGCCTGGCTGAAGACCAGCGGCTTTCACCCAGGCATCTACGCGCTTGCCCTCAACAGCCTCGTCGCCGTCGGCGGTTCAGTGCTCCTGCGGAAATCCTGAGCCCAGCCGGCAGCTTTCCTCCAGGAACTCCAGCGCCTTGCTGAAGCTCGCCTGCTGCAGGAAATGGCTCAGGCGGCCCGGCAGCACGGGCCTGAGCCGGTGGTGCTCGGACGTGATCAGCTCGGACACCTGCTGAAGCGCGGCCAGATGGCCGGTCGGATCGACCTCGCGAAAGTCATGGTCAGCAATGAGCTGGAGCCTTCGCTTCAAGAGGGCCTGGAGGGTGCCGAATTCAGGATTCATGCAGCGGGATTACGTGCGTCGCGGCCGCCTGGCAATCGCGGGATCGGAGGTCACTTCAACTCGCGGGGCAGCAGGTCGCCGAGCTTCTTGATGTTTTCGGCATGGGCGCGGCTGGTCACCAGCAGGGCGTCCTTGGCGGACACCACGATCAGGTCCTGGACGCCGAGCAGCGCCACATGCTGGCCGGTCTGGGAGAACACCAGGTTGTTGGCGGCGCCGATCTGGGAGAAGGCGCAGTTGTGCTGGTTGCCTTCCTCATCGCACTTCAGGTAGCGTCCGACGCTCGTCCAGTTGCCCACGTCATCCCAGTCAAAGGTGGCCTCGACGTTCAGGACGCGGGAGGCACGTTCCATCAGGGCGTAGTCGATGGACAGCTTCGGCAGCTTGCCGAACTGACGCGCCACGGTGGCCATGAAGTCCTTGGAACCGCGCAGCTCGGAGATGAAGTCGGCCAGGGCGGGGCAGTGGCGGCTCATCTCGCTGAAGATGGCCGGGATCGTCCAGATGAACATGCCGGCGTTCCAGGTGAAGGTGCCCTGGTTGATGAAATGCTCGGCAAGATCGGGGTTGGGCTTCTCCCGGAAGCGCACCACCTCATAGACACCGCCATCATCCACCCCGGGAAGGGCGGCGCGCCGCCCGCGCTCGACATAACCATAACTCGGACAGGGCCAGGTGGGCTTGACGCCCACGGTAACCAGGGCGTTGCCCGCCTCGGCCGCCTGCATGGCCACGGTCAGCACGCGCTGAAACTCCGCCTTGTTCTGGATCAGGTGATCCGCAGGCAGGACCATCATCGTCGCCGCAGGGTCACGCGCGACCACCCAGCCGACCGCCAGGGCGATGGCGGGGGCGGTGTCACGCTTCTCCGGCTCGGCGATGATGTTGCCCTCGGGAAGCTGGGGCAGCAGCGCCCTGACCCCCGCCTCCTGCTGCTTGTTGGTGAGGATCAGGATGTTTTCCTTCGGCACCAGGCCGTCCAGGCGCTCGACCGTCATCTCCAGAAGAGTCTTGTCGCCGAACAGCTTGAGCAGCTGCTTGGGCAGGGCGTCACGGCTGATGGGCCAGAAACGCTGGCCGCTGCCGCCGGCGAGGATGAGTGCGTATCGGGAGTTCGTCGCGGGGGTCATTCGGGTCATCATGCAAGTGTTCGCCCGGCCGGGCAATTTCCACTTTGGAGAATGTGGGGATCTGCTATCATGTCCCGTCATGCCTCCAGAAACCACCGCCGAAAGCCGTTACGAAACTTACGCCAACGTGATCGCCCCCGCCGCCGCCGGCTGCGCGCTCGGCATTCTCTTCGGTCGTGGCATGAGCCGCAGCACCTCGAACATCGTCTCGCTCACCCTGCTGGCCGCCAGCGCTGTGGTCGCCGCCCCGCTCATCACCGACCTCGTCGGCCGTGCCGCCAACAGCCCCCGCACCGATCGCGGCAGCCGCCGCCGTCTGGAAGGCATCCGCACCAATTCCACGGAGACGGAGCTGAAGGACTTCTTCGTCGACTCCCCGGACGCCCTGGTCCCCTGACCGCCTTTTCGACGCGTCGCAACAGCTCTCGTCATGATCCAGATTTTCAAGCTCACCTCCCTGCTTTCTGCCTTGCTGTGCCTCGCCGCCTGCGCCACGGGCGAGAAGGACGGCCGCCGCTACACCGCCAGCAATGCCTTCCCCATTGGTTCCAAGATGGGGACGAGCTACCGGTATGTGAATTCAAGCCCTGCTCCTGCGGGGGCCACCCCAAAACGCACCATCGAGACAGATGGTGTGCTAGGCGTCTTCCTGCGCGACCACAGCAATGATCCTCCCGGCCTTTTTGACCGTCACTCCAAGCCGGATGAGCCGGATGCCAACTACCGCCTGCAGGCGCGCCAGTCGCCCAACCCCGTCGCCAGCAAGATGGGCGTCCGGGTCACCCGCGTGAAAAAGTAAAGTAACCGCCGCCTGTTTTTCCCGCAGAACGCCAGCCCCTCCGGCTGGCGTTTTTTGCTCGGCGCCTGCCCTGTTCCATCCTTCCCGGGGGCATGGACGATCCCGCCGCCGGAGACCGGCTTCGCAAGAGCCTCCTCCTCTCTGGCGTTTCCCGCCTCCTTTTTTGTGCCCTCGTCGTTCGGCCTGTGAACCCGGCCGCCTCTGCTTGACCCGTTTTCCCTTCCCATGAAACCCGCCCTTCCTCTCCTCGTCCTCCTCGCGGCCGCCGCCAGCGCCGCCCCGAAGAAAGAAGAGACCATCGACCCCTCGAAGCCGGTGTCTTTTTACAAGCACATCCGGCCCATCCTGCAGGCCAACTGCACGGGCTGCCACCAGCCGGCCAAGGCCAAGGGCGACTACATCATGACCGACTTCGCCAGGCTGCTCAGCGGCGGTGAGGAGGGCTCCGCCATCGTCCCCGGCAAGCCCGAGGAATCCAACCTGCTCAAGGTCTCCATGCCCAACGCCGAGGGCAAGGTCGAGATGCCGCCCAAGGGTGACCCGCTGCATGAAAGCCAGGTCGCCTTGATCAAAAAATGGATCGCCGAGGGCGCGAAGGACGACACGCCCGCCTCCGCCATGGCCCATTATGACATGGAGCATCCTCCGGTCTATGTCACGGCCCCGGCGGTCACCTCGCTGGAACACTCGCCGGACGGCTCGATGATCGCCGTCGCGGGCTATCACGAGGTGCTGGTCCACAAGGCGGACGGCTCCGCCATTGTCGCACGTTTGGTTGGGCTGGCCGAGCGCATCCAGAAGCTCGCCTGGTCGCCCGACGGCAAACGAATCCTGGTCACCGGCGGCAGCCCGGCGCGCATGGGTGAGATCCAGATCTGGGACGTGGCGGCGAAGAAGCTCGAGCTCTCCAAGTCCCTCACCTTTGACACGCTGTACGGCGCCAGCTGGTCGCCTGATGGCAAGTTCATCGCCGTGGGCTGCGGCGACAACGGCCTGCGCGCCTTCGAGGCGGCCAGTGGCCGGGAGGTGGTCTTCATGGGATCGCACAGCGACTGGGTGCTCGACACCGTCTGGGGCCTCGAAGGAAAGCTCATCGCCTCCTGCGGCCGTGACATGAGCGTCAAGCTCACCGAGGTCGCCACGCAGCGCTTCGTTGACAACATCACCTCCATCACGCCAGGAGCCCTCAAGGGCGGCGTGCAGGCCCTGGCCCGTCATCCGCAGCGCAACGAGATTCTCATCGGCGGCACTGACGGCGTGCCCGCCATCTATCGCATGGAGCGCATCACCAAGCGTGTCATCGGCGACAACGCCAACCTCATCCGCAGGTTCCCCGCCATGCAGGGCCGCATCTTCGGCGTCGATTTCGCTCCCGATGGAAAACGCATCGCCGCCGGCGCCTCGCATGAAGGCAGCGGCGCGGTGAACCTTTACGCGAGTGAATATGACAGCACCATGCCCGACGCGGTGAGGAAGATCGTCGAGACCGTCAATGGCAAGGGCAAGGAGCTTGATGACTGGGTCACCCAGGATGTGAAGCAGCTCAGCAGCACGCCCATGCCCTGCGGCATCTTCACCGTCAGCTTCTCCCCCGACGGCAAAAGCGTCGCCGCCGCCGGCCAGGACGGCCGCATTCGCCTGATCGACGCCGCCACCGGCAAGATCGCGAAGGAGTTCCCCAGCGTGCCGCTGGTGGCCGACAAGGCGCTCGCCGCCAGCGAGGTCATCGCCGACGACAGCGTGCGCGCCACGGCGAAGAAGGATGACAGGGTGGAAACCCTCGTGCCCGGACTCACCGTCACCGGCATCGAGGTCGAGCCGAAAAGCGTCAGCATCGCCAGGCCCACCGAGTATGCGCAGCTCGTCGTCACCGCGACCATGAGCGACGGCACGAAGGCCGACATCACCCGCATGGCGAAGCTCACGAGCAGCAGCGAGGCCGCCGCCACGGTCAACGAGCGCGGCATGGTGCGGCCGGGCAAGGACGGGGCCGCGGAGATCAAGGTCGCCTTCATGGGCCGGACCGCCGGCGTGCCCGTGAAGGTCAGCGGCATGAACGTGGCCCTGAAGCCCGACTATGTCCGTGACGTCATGCCCATCACCAGCAAGCTGGGCTGCAACATGGGCACCTGCCACGGCGCCAAGGACGGCAAGGCCGGCTTCAAGCTCAGCCTGCGCGGTTATGATCCGATCTATGATGTGCTCGCCTTCACCGATGAGCTCGCCAGCCGCCGAGCCAACGCCGCATCGCCTGAGCACTCGCTCATGCTGCTGAAGGCCAGCGGAGCCGTGCCGCATGAAGGCGGCCAGCTCACCGTGCCGGGCGAGCTTTACTACGAGACGCTCAAGGCCTGGATCAGCCAGGGCGCGAAGCTGGACCTGAAGACGCCGCGCGTCACCGGCATCGAGGTCTTCCCGAAGAACCCCGTGCTCGAGCGCATCGGCGCCCGCCAGCAGATGCGCGTCATCGCCCGTTATGCCGATGGTTATGTCAAGGACGTCACCGCCGAGGCCTTCATCGACAGCGGCAACGGCGAGGTGATCGAGGCGGACAAGACCGGCCTGATGACCAGCATCCGCCGCGGCGAGGCCGCCATCCTGGCGCGCTTTGAAGGGGCCTACGCCGCCACCACCATCACGGTCATGGGCGACCGCAGCGGCTTTGTCTGGAACGAGCCCGAGAAGTGGAACAAGGTCGATGAGTTCACCGCGCGCAAGTGGCAGCGCATGAAGATCCAGCCCAGCGGGCTGTGCAGCGACGAGGACTTCCTGCGCCGCATCCACATCGACCTCACCGGCCTGCCGCCGAAGCCGGAGGAGGTCCGCGCCTTCATCGCCGACACGCGTGACACCCGCACCAAGCGCAACGAGGTCATCGACCGCCTCATCGGCAATCCTGACTTCGTCGACCACTGGACCAACAAGTGGGCGGACATGCTGCAGGTGAACTCCAAGTTCCTCGGCAACGAAGGCGTCAAGATCCTGCGCGACTGGATTAAGCAGCAGGTGGCGGAGAACACGCCCTATGACCGCATGGCCTACCGCATCATCACCGCCACCGGCTCCAACAAGGACAACCCCGCCGCCGCCTACTTCAAGACGGTGCGCACACCGGAGGAGCTGGTGGAGAACACCACCCACCTCTTCCTCGCCACCCGCTTCAACTGCAACAAGTGCCATGACCATCCCTTCGAGAAATGGACCTGGGACCAGTATTACCAGACCGCCGCCTTCTTCGCCCAGGTGGAGCTGAAGACCGACCCCGCCAGCGCCGGCAAGACCATCGGCGGCACGGCCGTGGAGGGCGCGAAGCCGCTTTACGAAATCGTCGCCGACAAGGCCGCCGGTGAAATGAACCACCTGCGCACCAACGCCCCCGTGGCCCCCAAGGTGCCCTTTGACGCCGAGCTGGTCAGCAAGACCGCCACCTCGCGCCGCGAGCAGTTCGCCACCTGGATGACCAGCCCGGACAACGACTACTTCGCCATGAGCTACGCCAACCGCATCTGGGGCTACCTCACCGGCACCGGCGTCATCGAACCGCTCGACGACATCCGCGCCGGCAACCCGCCGAGCAATCCCGAGTTGCTCCAGTATCTCACCAGCGAGCTCATCCAGAGCGGCTTCAACGTCCGCCACCTCATGAAGCTCGTCGTCCAGAGCCGCACCTACCAGCTCGCGCTCGACACCAACAAGTGGAACGAGGACGACAAGGTGAACTACAGCCATGCCAGGGCCCGCCGCCTGCCCGCCGAGGTGCTGTTTGACTCCGTCTTCGCCGTCACCGGCTCCATGCCGAACATCCCCGGCGTGCCGAAGGGCACCCGCGCCGCCCAGCTCATCGACGGCCAGACGCAGCTGCCCGACGGCTTCCTGACCAACTTCGGCAAGCCCGCGCGCGAGTCCGTGTGCGAATGCGAGCGCAGCAACGACGTCAACCTCGGCCCCGTCATGGCCCTCATGTCCGGCCCGACCGTCGGCGACGCCATCAGTGATCCCAACAACGCCATCGCCAAGCTGACGAACGAGTTCAAGGACGACGCCAAGCTCGTCGAGGAGATCTTCATCCGCATCCTCAACCGCCGCCCGACCGGCAAGGAGATCAACGCCGCGCTGGCCAGCATGGCGGGCATGGACGGTGAGCACAAGGCGCTCGCCGCCGAGCGTGAGGCCAAGGAGGCCGAGCAGAAGCCGCTCATCGCGAAGGCCGAGCAGGAGCGCCTGGCCGCCATCGACGCCGCGAAAAAGGAGCTGGAGGCCCACAAGGCGAAGATCGCACCCGAGGTGAAGAAGAAGGAGGACGCCCGTCTCGCCGCCATCAAGGCCGCCGAGGCCAAGGTGAAGGCCGCCTTTGACACTGCTCCGGCCAGCCAGCCGAAGTGGGAGAACTACCTCGACCTCAGCACCGAGTGGCATCCCCTCGACGTCAAGGTGCAGCGCGCCGGCGGGGTCGAGAAGATCGAGGTTCTTCCCGACGGTTCCCTGCTGGCCACGGCCCTGCCGGAAGGCCGCCAGAGCACCGGCAACTACCTGCTCATCGGCAAATCCACCCTGCCGAACATCACCGCCATCAAGCTTGAGATGCTGCCGGACGACCGCCTGCCTAACAACGGGCCCGGCCTCGCGCCCGACGGCAACTTCGTCCTCGGCGAGTTCGTCGTCACCACCCAGCCCGCCGACGCCAAACGCGTGCGTGGAGCCGGCGTGGCGCAGACGCTGAGGAACCCGAAGGCCGACTTTGAGCAGGCGAACTTCCCCGTCACCGAGGCGCTGAAGAAGGGCAACCGCGACCGCGGCTGGGCTGTCAGCCCCGAGGGCGGTTTTCGTCATGAGGCGGTCTTCTCCTTTGAGAAGCCGGTCATGAACGACGGCGGCACCAGCTTCTCCGTGCAGATGACCAGCAACTTCCAGAACGGCAAATACAACCCCGGCCGCTTCCGCCTGTGGGTCACCAACAGCCCCGTCGTCCGCTTCGGCGTGCCGGCCGACGTCGCCGCCGCGCTCAAGGCGCCCAGGCGCACGCCCGAGCAGAACGCCGTGCTCACCCAGCACTTCCTCAACCAGTTCCGCGACTACCAGGCCCAGAGGAAGGTGCTCGCCAACGCCCGCAAGCCCGTGCCGGTGGATCCTCAGCTCATCGCCCTCGAGGCGAAGTATGTGGATGCGCAGAAGCCCATCGTCCTTGATCCCAAGCTTGTGCAGCTGCGCCGCGACGCCGAGCTCAGCGCCCGCCAGCTCGCCAACAAGCGACTGACCAACGCCCAGGACCTTGCCTGGGCCCTGATCAACTCCCCGGCCTTCCTCTTCAATCACTGACCCGGGTCACCGGCAGATCTCAGGCTTCCTCACGCCTGCCTCCGCTCCGGCGGGGTGGGGAAGAGGATGGCGATGCTGAAGGTGACGAGGGTGCCGAGGGTGATGCGCCAGGGGAAGGACAGCACGAAGGGCGTTTCAATGCCGAGGCGCTGCTGGATGCCGAGCACGTTGCTCAGGAACAGGACGGCCAGGATGCCGCAGCTCATCGCCAGAATGTTGCCGAAGTCGTTGCCGCGCGTGCGGGTCAGCACGGCGAGCAGGAACACGGCAAGCAGCGAACCAAAAGTGAAACCGAGGATGCCCAGCACCAGCGGCAGGATCTCCACCTTCGGGTTGTGCGCCATGAACCAGGCCGTCACCACCCCGA
This sequence comes from Prosthecobacter sp., assembly GCA_044341745.1. Taxonomy (GTDB): domain Bacteria; phylum Verrucomicrobiota; class Verrucomicrobiia; order Verrucomicrobiales; family Verrucomicrobiaceae; genus Prosthecobacter. The sequence continues at coordinate 32,411 of JBIIRD010000053.1, forward strand.
CGCCGATGATCAGCACGGCGAAGAACACCGTGCTCATGCGTAGCACCGACACCTGCCTCTGCTCGCTCGCCCCCGGGCCGAGGCGCGGCAGGATGAAGTCACGTGACAGGCTGGTGGCGAGCGCGTTCAGGGCCGTGCTGAGCGAGCCCATGGCCGTGGCCAGGATGCCCGCCGTCACCAGGCCGCGCATGCCCGCCGGCATCTCGCTCATGATGAAGAACGGAAACACCTCGCGGGTCTCGACCGGCAGGTTCGGCGTCGGGTGGGCGCTGTAGTAGGCCTGGAGCATCACCCCGATGAGGATGAAGGCGGAGACGATCGGCAGGTCCACGATGCCGGAGAGGATGGTGGCGAAGGCGCTCTGGCGGCGGTTCTTCGCCGTCAGCATGCGCTGCACCGTGTCCTGGTCGATGCCGTGCGTGCTCATGGTCACGAAGGTGCTGCCGATGACCGCCGCCCAGAGCGTGTATTCCTGGGTCAGCACATTCTTCACCCAGGCCCAGGCGCCGGGGTCGGCAGGGCGGGCGAATTCAAAGAACACCGGGCTCTTGATGGTCGCCGCCACGGTGTCCCAGCCTCCGGGAATCTTGCCCAGCAGGTAGGGAATGGTGAAGCCGAGCGAGGCCACCAGCACGCCGACCTGGATGAAGTCCGTCCAGATCACCGCGCGGATGCCGCCGACCGAGGTGTAGAGCGCCGTCAGCAGGGTCACCACCACCACCGCTCCGGCGTAGAGCCAGAACTTCGTCTCCGGCTGCACCGCCGCCCCCTGCCACATGGCCACCGCCAGCACCAGGATGATGGCCGAGACATAGAGCCGGGTGCCCATGGCCAGCACGCGGGTGACCATGAAGCTGATCGAGGCAAACTTGCGGGTCACCGGACCGAAGCGGGTTTCCAGGAACTCGTAGAGGGAAATGACCCCGTGTTTGTAAAAAATGGGAATGAATAGAAAACTCACAATGATGCGCGCCATCACCGTGCCGATGGCAAACTGGGCATAACTCCAGTTTCTCCGGCTGTAGCCCGCCTCCGGGGCTCCTAGAAAGGTGGCTGCGCTGATCTCCGCCGCCAGGATTGAGGCCAGCACCGCCCACCAGGCGATCTGACGGTCGCCCAGGGTGAAGCCCTCGACGCTGCCGCTCTTGCTCCGCTGGGAAAGGCCGATGCCGATGATGAGGGCGAAGTAGGCGAGGATGACGAAGGCGTCGAGAAGGTAGGCCATGGAGTCACTATGAGCCGCACGCGCCGCCGTCGCCAAGTTCTAATCTGGAGTCCGGGCGAGATGACAAAAACCTTGCCCAGGCCGGAGTCGGGTGGCTAAGGTGGCGGTCTTATGGCCAGTCTGAACAAAGTCATGCTCATCGGCAACCTCACGCGTGATCCCGAGGTTCGCTACACCCCCAAAGGCACCGCCGTCTGCGACATCGGCCTGGCCGTGAACCGCCGTTTTATCAATGAAGCCACCGGCGAGCGCCAGGAGGAGGTCACCTACCTTGATGTTGTGCTCTGGGGCAAGCAGGCCGAGCTGGCCGGCCAGTACCTGCACAAGGGCCGTTCCCTCTTCATCGAAGGCCGTCTGCAGATGGACACCTGGGAGGACAAGGCCACCGGCCAGAAGCGCAACAAGATCAAGATCGTCTGCGAGAACATGCAGTTCATCGGCGGCACGGGCGGTGGCGGCGGCGGTGGCGGACAGCAGGCCGACGACGGCGAGGGTGGCTACAGCGCACCTCCCCAGCAGGCCCGTCGTCCGGCGGGTGGGGGCGGCGGTGGCGGTGGTTATCAGCAGCGCCAGGCACCTGCCCAGCAGCGGCCGCCCCAGCGCCCAGCTCCGCAGCAGAATGACGACTTCGGCGAAGGCCCCATCACTGACGGTCTGGATGGCGACGACATCCCGTTTTGATCCAGGAGGTGTGCAAGGCTTGTGCAACACTGCGCAGGCCTTGGCAGCCCTCTAGGACATGGGATTTCTGCACGTTAAGCGCTCATGACGGCCTCTGCGCCGCATCAACCTCAACGTGTCATGAAAGCCATCCTTCCAGCCCTGCTTCTCGCCATCATCAGCGTCACCGCCGTCTTCGCCAAAGGCGGCCCGGCCATCAACGACAAGTGCCCGGTCGACGGCAAGGCCGTCCGCATCATCTACCGCATCTTCACCGAGAAAGGCAACGTCGCCTTCTGCTGCGTGGAGTGCATGGACACCTACGAGAAAAATCCGGCCCGCTACCCGGTGACCCCGAAAGCTCCCGGCTCGTGATCGCATGAGCCGCCTTCCGGGGCGGATCATCGCGCCAGCCTGCGGATTTCCGCCTCGCTCAGCACGCGGCGGAACAGCAGGAATTCATCCATCAGCCCGCTGAAATGCCGGATCGCCGTCGCGCCTCCGTGGCCGCCGTTGTTCCAGTTGCCCAGCTCTGCCAGGGGCATGCGCAAAGGGAACATCACTGGTCGTGACACACGCGCTGCCAGGCTGCCATTGAGGTAGTGGCGTACCTCCTTCGCGACCGGATCCACGCAGGTCGCCAGATGCAGCCACTGGCCGAAGCGCTCCGGCGTGAGGATCGCCTCCGTGTCGTGATCCCTGGACGGATGGCCCAGCCTGCCGGCCAGTCCCAGTCGGAGCCTGCCGTCACGGGTGATCTGCCAGTGCACGGCTCCGTCCTTGTAACCTTCGACCATGAAGAGCGAGTTGTAAGCGCGGTCCAGCCCGTCCACCCGCACCCAGGCGGCGAGCGTCAGCGCCTCGTGCTCTCCGGGGATGCTCAACCGCACTCGATCGCTGACGTTGCGGAACTCGAGGGCGCGCTTGCCCGGCCAGCGGCCTGCGGTCCACTGGCAGCCGACGATGCTGCCCGCAGGCACGCCGGGTGAAACCTGCGCATGATTGAGCAGGGTGCGCGTGTGGCTGGAGTCCTGGAAATCCAGGTGCAGCAGCAGCGCCGGATCCGCATTCCAGGAGGCGGCGTTTTTTAGCCAGTCTTCAAAGGCCATGCGCTGGGATTCCGCCGTGCGCTCGTCCAGATTGTCCAGGGAGGCAAAGGCACGCTGGTCCGCAGCCAGCCTGCGCGCCGTGTCGGTCAGCAGCATCGCCTCGCCCTCCTTGAGCGGCTGCATGGCGGAGCCGTCCGGATGCAGCTCGACCTCGCCCTTGAACACATGCACCTGGGCTTCCGGGGTGTTCAGATCCAGGCCGAAGTCCGTGCCCAGGTCCACCACCGTGCCCCTGGGGGTTTGCATGCGGAAGCCTCGGGCCTGCGGCGGCACATGGGCGCTCAGCCTGCCGCTTGTGCAGCGCGCCTCGCTGGCGGAAAGCAGCTCCAGCTCGGCCGGCCCCTCCAGGGTGACTCGCGCCCCCTCGTAGAATTCAATCTGCGCCAGTCCTCGCTTCAATCGGAGCAGGCCCGGCGTCAGCGGCGTGCCGACCGTTGGCGACCTGCCGCCCTCCCATTCGGCGTTCACCCCGCGCATCAGCACGGCGACGGCGTTGGTCGTGGCCTCGGCATCGTTGGTTGGGCCGATGAGCCAGGTTCCAGCCAGGGTCACGCAGGCGGCGGCCGCCGCCGCCAGGGCCACGGGCAGCCAGCGGCTGCGCCTCATCACCGGCCTCACAACAGGTGCGGCGGGGGCCAGCGTTCCAGCCGAGACCTCACGCAGCATGGCGTCCAGGTTCAGCTGCTCCGTCAGGCGTTCCGCCAGCGCGGGCTCGGCCTGCAGCATCGCCAGCAGCGTGCCGGCCTCCGTTTCAGTGAGCCGGTCCTCGAGGTAATGATGGATCAGCACTTCAGGGTCCTGAGAGGAGGATTCAAGCATGGGCGGGCCCTCCCTTCTGAATCTGGCGCTGGATGCATTCGCGCAGCTTGTCACGCACCCGGGAAAGCGCACGGCAGACGGTGTCCGCCTTCATCTCCAGCTGCCCGGCGATCTCCGGGGTGGCGATGTCATGATAGTAGTAAAGCTGCACCAGCTCTCGGCTCTTCTCCGGCAGCTTCTGCAGGCAGTCACGCAGCAGGCCGATCTCCGTTTCATAGCGCGGCTCCGCGTCACGTTCCTCGGCGAGCTGGCGGATGTGCTCGGCCAGCTTCTGCACGACCTCCGGCTTCTCCCGGGTTCGTTCGCGCCAGAGCCGCATCGCCACATGCCTGGTCATCGTGGCCAGCAGCGGACGCAGGTCGCGCTCCAGGTCCCAGCGCTGCTCCTTGCCGATGAACTCCAGGAACACCTGCTGAGCGATGTCCTCCATCAGCCCCGGCCAGGGCGCGTACTTGAGCGCCACGCCCTTCACGAAGTCGTGATGGGCGAGGAAGAGCTGGGCGGCGCGGGTCTCGTGCGAGGTCATGGCGTTCCACGATACCCGTTCTCACGCGAAAAACCGGACGAAAAAAGCACGTGCGGCCTAACCCTTCAGGGTTTCACCGAGGCATCACCCACGCTCACCCAGCGGTTTTCCAGGCCAGGCCCCGAAGGCGCGGGCTGGCGGAGCGCCGAGGACAAGCGCTCATGGCTCCAGCCTTTCGCGCCCTGGGTCTGCGCAGTCTTTTCCAGCGGCAGGAAGCGCACCAGGATCTGGTCCGCGGCATCCCAGAACGGCTCGGCCTCGATGGCATGCTTTTGGTTGGCCAGCAGCGTCTTCACGGCGGCCAGCCCGCAGGGGTTCTCCTGTCCCGGCAGCCGCAGCCGCAGGGTGGCCTCGTAGGGGGTGCCATGCAGAGGCCTGGCCTCGTACACGGCCTGGGCGATCTGCTGGGCCGAGACTCGTTCAGGCGCAAAGCAGACCTGCGCATAACCTTCCAGGCCCTCCCGCATGCGGATGGATTCGATGCCCTCGAGTTCGCTGATCGACTGCCTGACCGATTCCGCGCAGGCGACACATTCCAGGCCGGAGACAAAGAAGGTGAGGGTTTCCGTGCGAACCGACGTGACGGGCGGGCCCGGCCGGCAGGCCATGAGCAGAAGCAGGCAGAAAAAAGCGAAGGTCGAGAGGCGCGACATGGACGGAGACAAGCTACGCATTTCGCTGCCACTCCATGACACCTTGCGGGTGATTCGCTGCGCCGATTCTGGCCGCCCTTGGGGTTGATTTCTTGCCTTCAGGTCAGCCACGCTGCTTTTCGAGCTCCTTGGCGATCTCGCAGGCTCCAGTGAGAAAGCACTCCACCAGCGGCGTCGTCCTGCCATTCCACAACACGCCGTAGGCAAGGCTGGGAAAGCCTTCCAGGTGCAGCCGGCGCGTTCCTGAAGGCGGTCGTTCGCCCGGCTGGTCCACCACGAGGCCCACGCCAAAACCCTGCGCGGCGTATTCGGCCACCAGATCGAGCGAGGAGAGCTCCAGGCTCGGAAACCACTCGCGCTTCCGTCGCTTGAGTTCCTGCTGGAATGTCCGGCACAGGGGGTCGGAGCCCTCGACGCAGATCAGCGGCATGCCGATCCGGTCCTGGTCCCAGAGCTCGGAGGCGGCTTTGACGCGGCTTTTCTCCGGCAGCAGCAAAGCCATGGGCAGGGAGATGAGATCGCGGTAGCGCAGGCCGGCGGCCGGTTTGCTGAAGATGCTCGTCACCGCCAGGTCCAGCTCACCCGCCAGCAGCAGGGCCTCGAACTCCTCCTGCGAGCCGGTGCTCAGAAAAAACTGCAGCTGCGGAAACCTGCGCCTCAGCAGCTTGAGCAGCCTGGGCAGATAACTCTGCTGGATGGCCGCCGGAGCACCGATGCGCAACCGCGCCCGGTCATCGCCACGCAGCTTGTCCACCACCTTGGGCAGGTTTTGGAAGAAGGGCTGGATGAAGGCAAACAGCTCGCGCCCTTCGGCCGTCAGCTGAAAGGGCCG
>JBIIRD010000106.1:0-13958 GCA_044341745.1 Prosthecobacter sp.
AGCATCTGGACCTGGTCGCGATCAAGGCCGCGGATGTGATGACTCATGCGTGCCTGCTAAGGCCCGGGCTCGTACGCGTCAACGAGACCATGAGGAGTTTTCACACAGGCTCCTCCTATTCCGCAGCATCGCGAACGCAGGAAGAGCATGGAGCAGTCTCCAGGCTTGTTCTAGCCCCGAGGCGGTCCTGGAGCGCGGAACTCCGATTCCGCAGCATCGCGAACGCAGAAAGAGCGTGGGGCAGTCTCCAGCCTTGTTCGAGCCCCGAGGCGGTCCTGGAGCGCGGAACTCCGATTCCGCAGCATCGCGAACGCAGGAAGAGCGTGGGGCAGTCTCCAGGCTTGTTCGAGCCCCGAGGCGGTCCTGGAGCGCGGAACTCCGATTCCGCAGCATCGCGAACGCAGAAAGAGCGTGGGGCAGTCTCCAGGCTTGTTCGAGCCCCGAGGCGGTCCTGCTGAAGCAGATTGCAGGGCGTTTCGAAACACAGAGGCGAACCCGCTTGCTGCGGATTTGGAAATCCGCGCCCCGCGCTGGCGCGGGGATCGAGACGCCCTCGATTCCGCAGCAGTTCTCAACGGAGCGCGGAACTCCGATTCCGCAGCATCGCGAACGCAGGAAGAGCGTGGGGCAGTCTCCAGGCTTGTTCGAGCCCCGAGGCGGTCCTGGGGCGCGGAGCTCCGATTCCGCAGCGCCGCGAACGCAGGAAGAGCGTGGGGCAGTCTCCAGGCTTGTTCTAGCCCCGAGGCGGTCCTGCTGAAGCAGATTGCAGGGCGTTTCGAAACACAGAAGCGAACCCGCTTGCTGCGGATTTGGAAATCCGCGCCCCGCGCTGGCGCGCCGAAAACATCCTTGCGGGTTGAATCAATCGGCAACCCGCACAGGCGCAAAAAAGCGCGGATGCCTTTCGACATCCGCGCCGTGATTTCAGAGATTGTGAAACGGCTTATTCGGCAGCTTCCGCCTTGGCCTTCTTGGTCGCACGCTTCTTGGGGGCGGCGGCTTCGGCGGCAGGGGCTTCAGGCTCGGCGGTCACGACTTCGACCTCGGCTTCCTTGGCCTTGGCAGCCTTGGGAACATAGGCGTCCACCCACTCGATGAAGGCCATCGGGGCGGAGTCGCTGCGGCGCTGGCCGAGCTTGGTGATGCGTGTGTAACCACCCTTGCGGTCCTTGGATGCAACGGCGATTTCCTCGAAGAGCTTTTTCACGGCGTCCTTGTTGTGAAGGGAGCCGATGGCCAGGCGGCGGGCGTGGAGATCGCCACGCTTGCCGAGGGTGACCAGCTTTTCAGCCACAGGGCGCAGGGCCTTGGCCTTGGCCAGGGTGGTGCGGATGCGGCGATGCTCGATGAGCGAGCAAACGAGGTTGGCCAGGAGCGCCTTACGATGGGAGGCGTCACGCTGGAGCTTGGGAACTTTTCTTCCGTGATTCATGTCGTCTTGTCTTTCTCTGTCAGTATGGGTTTAAAAGGGATGTCTGCGGATTACTCGTCGTCGTCGCCGTCGCCGAGGTTGCTGTCGATCAGCTTGGTGAAGTCCATGGCGTCGGCCTCATCGTCATCGGCGAGCAGGGTGCTGCGGGAGAGGAGGGAAACGCCGCCGGGGTTGGCTTCAAGCAGCGCGGCGTCGAACTTCATGCCCAGGGACAGGCCAAGCTCGGCGAGCTTTTCCTTGATCTCGGTGAGCGATTTCTTGCCGAAGTTGCGGTAGCGCAGCATCTCGGCCTCGGTCTTCATGGCCAGCTGGCCGACGGTGGTGATGTTGGCGTTGTTGAGGCAGTTGGCGGCACGGACGGAGAGCTCGATCTCGTTGACGCTCATGTTGAGCAGCTTGCGCAGCTCGGCGTTTTCCTCGCTCTGGGCCTCCGGGGCGGCCTCGAACTCGATGGCCTTGTCGTCGTAGTTGACGAAGACATCAAGGTGATGGCGGAGGATGGCGGCGGACTGCAGGAGGGAGTCCTGCGGGGTGATCCGGCCGTCGGTCCAGATGTCGAGCACCAGCTTGTCATAGTCGGTGTTCTGGCCGACGCGGGTGTTGTCCACCGTGTATTTGACGCGGGTGACGGGGCTGTAGATGGAGTCGATCGGGATCACGCCGATGGGCATGTCGGGGCGCTTGTTTTCCTCCCAGGAGGCAAAGCCGCGGCCGACGCGGACTTCGAACTCGCAGTCGAATTTGATCTTGCGGTCGAGGTGGCAGATCACGAGGTCCTTGTTGATGACTTCGTAGTGGTTGTCATCCTTGATGTCACCGGCGGTGATGGTGCCGTCTTTTTCCACGGCGATGGAAAGAAGGCGGGGCTCCTTGCTTTCGCTATGGTGGAGGAAACGGACCTTTTTCAGGTTCAGGATGATCTGCACCACGTCCTCGACGACGCCGGGGATGGTGGAGAATTCATGCTCCACGCCGCGGATTTTCACGGAGGTGATGGCGGCTCCCTCAAGTGAGGAGAGCAGGACGCGGCGGAGGCTGTTTCCGAGGGTGTGGCCGTAACCTTTATCAAAGGGTTCGGCGACGAACTGAGCGTAGGTTTCGGTGGCCGTGGCCTCGTTTTTGACGAGACGGTTCGGCATTTCGAATCGTGCGAGACGAACTGACATGGTGTGTGGGTATGTAGTGCCGGGTTACCTCCAGGCGAACCATCCATACCTCACAAGGAGGTGGATCCGGAGACCAACGGCGAGTTTAACAGGGGGCTGGCTCGCGAGGGGGCGGAGTATGGGGACTTACCACCCTGACGCAAGCAGGTTTTTCACAGCTTTCCGCCAGGGTGACCTGTTCAAATGTTCAACCATTCGCCGATGGCGGCGACGACCTCCAGGCGCTGGGCCTCGGTCAGTTCGCCGTAGATCGGAATGCTGATGACTTCGCCGGCCATGCGATGGGAGATTTCACAACCCTGGCGGGAGGTGTCCGGCAGGCTGGCAAAGCATTGCTGCTGGTCGAGGGTGACCGGATAATAGACCTCGCAGCCGATCTTCCTGGAGTTCAGGTGCTCGCGCAGCGCATCCCTTTGGCCGCCGAGGACGCGAAGGGTGTACTGGTTCCAAATGTGGCCGTTGTGGTCGTAACCGACCGGCAGGACAATCCGGGCCTTCTGGGCGGAGAGCCAGCTGTCCTGGCTGGAAAGGCATTTGCAGTGGGCGGGGTCGGCCTGGACAACGCCCGGCAGCTTCAGCAATTCGGCCGTGTAGTGGGCGGCGTTGCGCTGACGATCTGCGGTGTATTGGGCGTAGCGCCTCAGTTTGACGCTCAGGAGGGCGCACTGAAGGGTGTCCATGCGGAAGTTGCCGCCCACGTAATGATGGTAATACTTGGGTTTGGAGCCGTGGACGCGGAGGACGCGGGCGAATTCGGCCAGCTGATCATCATTGGTCACCAGCATGCCGCCATCCCCAAAACCGCCCAGGTTTTTGCTGGGAAAGAAGCTGTAGGTGCCGAAGTCGCCCAGGGTGCCTGACTGGCGGCCTTTGTAGGTGGCTCCGATGGACTGGGCGGCGTCTTCCACGACCTTCAGGCCATGCTCACGGGCCAGGGCCAGGATGGGATCCATGTCGGCGCACTGGCCGAAGAGGTGGACGGGGATGATGGCCTTGGTTCGGGAGGTGATCTTGGCTCGGGCGTCGTTGACATCCATGTTGAAGCAGACCGGGCAGATGTCGGTGAACACCGGCACGGCTCCGAGACGGGACACGGCCCCGGCGGTGGCGAAGAAGGTGAAGGCGGGGCAGAGGACTTCATCACCCGGCTGGATGTCGAGCGCCATCAGGGCCAGCAGCAGGGCGTCGGTACCTGAGGAAACCGACAGGGCGTGCCTGGCCCCGGTCATGGCGGCAACCTCCTTTTCAAAGGCCTCCATCTCGGGCCCCATGATGAAGCGGCCGTGGCGCAGCACCTGGGTGAAGGCGGCCTGGAGTTCGGGTTCGAGGGGCAGGTTCTGGGCGTTGACGTCGAGAAGGGGGACGGGCATGGCGAAGGCCGGACGGTTAAATCCTGATTGGCCCGGGTGCCAGCGATTCCTCTGCGTGGCGGATGTCTGTGGATGATGCTTTTTGGGCTGCCGAGTTCGGGAGCCATGGAAGGCTGCTCTCCAGACCGCTAGGTCGTTGGGAGTCGGGCCGCATGTAAAAAAATTTCACAAGTCATATTGTGATAATATCCGTAATAAAATGCAGCCAGGAGAAGTCGGCCATCTTGCTGGATCCGATGCTTGGAGGCCCAGGGAAACCAAGTTAGACGACGAGCCAGATGTCAATGGCAAGGCCCTCTTCGACGTAGGAATAAGGCAGGAATGCGTAGCCCTTATCTCCCCAGGAGCGTCCCCAGCTGTTACGCACAATGAAGGCGCCTTTCTTCGTTCGACCCAGGTCGTCCCATTCCGCCTCGTCATCGTAACCGGCGATCAGCACCGCATGACCTCCGGTGAGCGAATCGGAATCTGCCATTCCTCGGGAAGGCAGAGGGATCACATAACCGTTGTCCTCGCCGCATCGTACCATTGAACGGTGGACTGGAATTCCGCAGGCCAGGGGCATATGGGAGGACAGAACGCATTTCAGGCGGTTCACCAATGCAGGACCTGTGGCGCTGCCATCATCAAGGCGACAATATCCTGCAGGCTTTACGGAGCGGGCCATTTCACAGGTCAGTGCGTCGGGGCTGGCAAAGAGAAGGGCCTGAGGATCATAAGGCCAGAATTGTTCCGGTGGCATTCCGAATCCCTGGGCTGCCTTGATCGTGGTGCGCAAGTCAGCCCCGGAATCACCCGGCTGCCGAAGTAAAAAGCGCGTGGTGTGATAAAGAAATAACCTGGAGAGCTGCCTCGTGGGCAACTGAGACCTGATACGCGAGTATTCAAGGGCTGTTGTCACCACACAGGCCGTGCAGGTGTTCCAGGGGCCCTGGTCATCAACGATCGACCACTCGGGCTGGGCATCCCAAAGGTGAATTCTTGGGTGGGACGGCTTCTTTTTGCTGGCAATGGTCAGTTTCAGCCTTTGTACGCCTTCCTCAAAGGTCCAGTCCCGTCGATCCATGGGATCTGGGTTGCAGCCGATTCCTTTGGTCACCGCACCTGGTCTCGTGGTCAGTGTTGAGGCCGAACTCAGACAGCCCGGGCCGATGCAGCCTCCGCCATCCCCGAGCAATTTAGTCCATGCAGCCTGGCTCTTAAGCCAGGAGGGCGGGTTTGATCCGCCGGAAGAGCCGCACCCCGGGCCGATGCAGCCCCCTCCATCCCCCAGCATCGACAAGGCTGGACGCCATTCAGGGATCACCGTGACATGCTGACAGTCACAGGACTGGACGGATTTTCCAGCTCTGGTCTTTTTGTGCTCATGGGCAGGGGATGGGCGCTGGATTTTTTTCATGATCTTAGGTGCCGGGGGGCGTCTTGAGCGTCACTTTTTCTCTGCAGAGTCTTCAGTCACAGGCGGCAGCAGGCCTGTGGAAATGATTTTCGAAGCCTCGCCAACCTGTTCCGTGCTGGCTCCGGCGCCAAACATCACCTCATGTTTTTCCGTGGTTTTTTGCGTGCCGTTCTGCACCTCCACGGTCGACACGGCGACGGGTTGCAGCTTGCTGCCAGCCTGTCCTGAGGAAGCATTGCCTCCGCCCCCGCCGCCGGATTTCTTGATTACCTTGACCTCGATGGGCAGGGTGTTGATCTGGGGGGAGTTTTTCGTCTGGGTGGCCTTGGGATCCGCCTTGAAGAAAAAGACTCCGCCGGTGTGCCCCTTTTTCTGCAGGGTGCCGCTGATGATCATCAGGTTGTCCGATTTCGACACGATTTTGACCTCGCTCATGAATGTTGCCGGAAACACCTTCAGGGTTTTCTCATCAATACTCTTCAGCCCGCTGCCGATGACGGCAAACTTGTGCTCTGCTGGAACAAGGTCCGCATCATTCTCACCTGTCGTGCTAGCGGTGATCGATTCAGGAATCACCTGGGTGATCTCCGGCGCGAACGCTGTTGTTTCCTTCTCAGGTTTTTTGAACTGGTGCTGCTGGGGCAGGCTTGTGCTCACAGGAATGCTGAGCTGGGAAAAGGCCCCCACCGCCTGATAGCTGTAATGCTGGAAGCGTTCCTTCAGGGTGGAATGGATGCCGTTTGCAAAAAGTTCATCCCCGTCTTCAGGCAGGATGTCGGTGCGTTTCATGGCCAGGCTGCCGTCCACCAGATAGTTCATGCGTTCGCTTTCGCTCCAGCGGGAGCGGAACCAGGTGCTTGGCTTCCAAGGGACAAAGCGCTCGACAAACCTGGGGGTGATGTTTGTCCACCGAGTCATCTGGATGAGCTTGATGGCAGGTTCATAGACCTCGACCTCGCCCTGGTCATTGCAGTCCAGCACCGGGCGTACATCCTCATGATCGAGGCCGAACATGATGAGGGCGGGGAAGGACTGGCGCTCCAGCACCCGGCCTTGTCCGGCCTTTTTGCTGGCAGGATCCGCGAGCGCCTGAAGCCTCGGCCCGACCTGAAACCCAAAGAGCCCACCGCCCGTGCTTGTCGTGCTCATCACGGCGGAAGTTGTTCGTGACCTGGCGTCGGACTGCCTGTTTTTGACAAACTGATTGAAGGCTTCCACCTGTCCGGTGAGACCTGCCTGCTGCATCACGGCTGCAAGGTAGAGGGCTATTTCATCCTGCCTGCGAAAGCGGCTTTCCAAATCCAGGGTCTGCGTCTCCATAAGCGGGGACACGCCCGCGACCACAGGCTTGTTGTTTTTGACCCTGGAGGCGTAATTGCACTTCAACAGCTCCGATGGGATGGAAGGTTGTCCTCCTGGAAGCGCGCCGCCTGCCTCCTTGGTTGCGGCAACACCGGGGGTTTTGCCGGTGTCGGCCTCCGCCTCGGCGGCATTTGTGTTTTGCCTCGGGGCAGGAAGCTCATGCTGTCGAGCCAGCCTAAGGCGGATCTGGTAAGGATACCTGATGTCATTGATCAGGCGCTGAATGGTTTCAAAACGTGCTGGCTGAAGTTCATAGCTGGTTTGAATCGAGATGTCCGCCGCATAGTCCCTCTGGCTGCGCCAGCCTGGCGTGACGCCGACGGTGCAAACACCGAACAGCACCTTCTTGTCCACAAACTGGTTGGATTCGTTTGGATTGCCCAAAAAACGGTAGATGGCCTGCTCGGCCGTGTCCCCTTGGGCAATGCGTATGGCGTTCCGGTTGGGGACGGTGACAGTGGCCCCGGTCACGGCACCCAGCGCAGCCTGCTTGAGCAGGTCATCCACCTTGGATCTTGCCGTGGACGGATCTTTCAACAGAGAACTGTCCGTTGTAGGCGGCGAATCCGCCGAGGCCGTGCCTGGATATTCGGGTGCCTGCAGGTCCTTGCCGTAGTATTCCTCAATCAGCTTCTTTTTATCATCATTGGCCCTGGACTCCGCCTCGTTGATCATGACAGCCTTCTCCTCCTCGGTTTTGTCAGACTGGTTGATCAGATTCACCTCCTGGATCAGCCTCTGGCTTACCGTGGCAACCTCATTCTGATACAAGGCCTCGCGGTCGGCCCGAGCGCGCTGATACTGGTCCTTTTCCGCCTCAAAGTTTTGCAGTTTGTCACGAAATGCGTCCAGCTTGAACTGATCGGCCGACACCTTGGCTCCGCCCTGGAAAATCTGGGAGACCACCTCTGAAGATCCGATGGCCGCGTTCACATCCGTGCGGGCGTCGTTGAAATACTTTTCCGAGGTGTGCTTCAGGTCGAAGTTAAAGGTGCCGGAAGGTTCTGCCAGCACGGGGGCCGACATGGTGATGGTGCCAAATTCCTCAATCTTCTTCGCTGCTTCGTCCAGCACCCTGCCTGATCTGCGCACATCCTCCAGCCAGTCCTCCTTCCGGCGGGGTGGCGCATTGTATTCATTCAACACTCTGTCCTGCGGGAAGATGGGACGTGTTTTCACCGGTGGCTGTGGGGACCATCCCGGGCCGCCCGCCTGTGCTGCCTGCAGGGCTGCCAGAAGCATCCAGAGGCTGCGGAGCAATCCACCGCACAATGATCGGCGCAGACAGGTGAGAACGCATGCTGTTTTTGGATTCATGATGAGGTGCTTTTTGAAGGTGGAAGCAGGGTGATGGATGCGGAATCAACTTCCAGGCTGGCCTTTCCAGCGGCAGAAGGACTGAAAAGGGCGATGTCGATCTTGAATCTAACCGTTGTGCCAGGGCTGAACCTGACCCGTCGAAAAACACATGTTGCCGTATGTGAACCGGCGTTTGTGTGCTGATTCTCAACCAGTTTTGCCATCCGCCCGTTCAAATAGACCCGCGCTCCCATGAGGATGCCTGAATCCATGGGGGCATTTGATAAGCCATGGGCATACCGGAGCTTGACTTCAACATCCGCCACACAGGCCCTGTCGGAAATCGTTCGCAATGTCGTGTCAAATTGCGCCCGGAGGTTTACAGGATGGGCACATTTTTTTTGCAGGCGGAATTGATCAAACTGCCAGTCCGCTGCTCCTCCGGAGCAGTTTGTTTGGACTCTGGCTTTGCCATCAAGTCCGGTGAAGTGCTGATTGGAAGTCTGGCGAAACGTGATGTCTGATGGGCGAAATCTCGTCGAACAACTCGATGCGCAGATGAGAAATACCAAGCCAAGCGCCCCAAGGAACACTCTTAATAGATTCGTCTGGTGCAGTGAGGCCATGAGTTATTGAATTGGCTCAGCAGATTAATTCCCAAGTCTTGTTCAAAGGGATAAGCAATGCAATAACAAAATTAGAACGAACTATTAACCTTGGTGTAGGTTTGTGAGGCTTTTTATGAATGGGTTGCTGTGATCTGAATTTCCAAATTTATGATATTAAACTATATAATTTTCATCAAAAGCAGACCTAAGTCCAATTTGATTGAATGAGAACAATTGGATGAGCCAAATTGCTGCTTAGAAATTGACGAATGGGCTGGGCAATAAATCAGTGCAGAGACTGATTCATTGTCGCCTTGATTTCTACGCTTTGGTCTTGGTTCAGGCTGGATACTGCCAGGGGCCGCGATAGTCCCGTCGAAGAAGCTTGGCGGCTTCCGGGTCGCCGATGATCTGCTCCTTGTCCGCATCCCATTGGAGGCTGCGGCCGGTGCGCCAGGAGATCATGCCTAACAAGGGCAGGCAGCTGGAGCGATGGGCGCTTTCAATGTCGGCCACGGGGGCGCGGCCCTTGTCGATGGCGTCGATGAAATCGGCCCAGAGGGCGCCGATGTTATGGCCATCACCCTCGGGTTCCTGGAGCTGGTTGTCACCGTGGCTGACCTGGCTTTTGCCGTCGGCGGGGTAGAAGGTCCAGCCATCCTTCCAGCCGATGTGCAGGGTGCCTTTGTCGCCGTAGAAGTAAGCTCCCACATTGTGCTTCTCGGAGCCGTTGCCGGCAAACTTGCGGTGCTCCCAGACGGCGGTGAACTGTTCGAATTCGAAGGTGGCGACCTGATGGTCAGGAGCATCGGTGGTCTGTTCCTTGTCGTTGAGCACGGGAGGGCCAAACACGGGCCTGCCGCCGGTGCAGAACACTTTTTTAGGGCCCTTTTCGCCGCTCCACCAGAGAACCTGGTCCAGCCAGTGCACGCCCCAGTCGCCCATGGTGCCGTTGGCGTAGTCGAGGAAGTTGCGCCATCCGCCGGGATGAAGCTTGGTGTTAAAGGGACGCAGGGGGGCCGGGCCGCACCACATGTCCCAGTCAAGGCTGTCTGGAGCCTTGCTGTTCGGCTTCGGCTGTTCGGGGCCGCCCTTGCTGTGGGCGAATAGTCGAACCATGCCGACCTTGCCCACTTTCCCTGAACGCAGGAAGTCCATGGCGGCGACATGATGAGGGCCGATGCGGCGGTGCAGGCCGACCTGGACGACAACGCCGGCCTTTTGGGCGGCATTCACCATGGCCCGGCTTTCGTGGATGGTATGACCGGTGGGCTTTTCCACATAAACGTGGGCGCCGGCCTGACAGGCGGCGATGCTCTGCAGGGCGTGCCAGTGGTCCGGGGTGCCGATGATGACGATCTCGGGCCTGGCTTCGGCCAGGAGATCGCGGAAATCCTTGTAGCCCTTGGGCTCGTCACCGTTCTCGGACTTGACGTCCTCGATGCCATTGGTGAGCACGTTTTCATCAACATCACAAAGAGCGACCACCTTGCAGCGGCCGGAGGCCATGGCTTCGCGGAGGATGTTCATGCCCCACCAGCCGCTGCCGATGAGGGCGGTGCGGTATTTCCGGCCCTCGGCGCCAATGATGGGCAGGCTGGCCAGGGAGAAGGTGGTGGCAGTGGCAGAGGTCAGAAAGGAGCGGCGCGAAGTCACGGGCATGGTGCAGCTTCAACGGTGCGAGGCGGCCGGGTCAATCTTGGAATCGCACCCCCCTGACAAGCTGCTTGCGTTCCCGGGGCGGCATCGGTATCAGCCCAGTTCTCAATGCTCACCAAGCGCATCATCCCCTGTCTCGACGTCAAAGAAGGCCGTGTGGTCAAAGGCACGCAGTTCCTGCAGCTGCGCGATGCCGGTGATCCGGTGGAGTGTGCCAAGGTCTACAACGCCCAGGGGGCGGATGAACTGGTGTTTCTGGACATCACCGCCAGCCATGAGGAGCGGAAAACGATGGTCGACGTGGTGGCGCGCACAGCGGAGAGCTGCTTCATGCCGCTGACCGTCGGCGGGGGCATCCGGACTGTGGCGGACATGCGTGAAATGCTGCTGGCCGGCGCGGACAAGGTCGGCATCAACACGGCGGCGGTGAAGACTCCCGAGGTGATTGACGCGGCGGCGGAGGCCTTTGGCTGCCAGTGCCTGGTGGTGGCGATCGACGCCAAGCGCAATGACCGCGGTTCCTGGACGGTTTTCACGCATGGCGGTCGCAATCCGACCGAGCTGGACGCCGTCGAGTGGGCGGCGGAGGTCTGTCGCCGCGGGGCGGGGGAGATTCTGCTGACCAGCATGGACTCGGACGGCACCAAGGCCGGTTACGACATCGCCCTGACACGGGCTGTGAGCGAAGCCGTGACGATACCTGTCATCGCCAGCGGCGGGGCTGGAAATCTTCAGCACATGGCCGATGTCCTCAGCCTGGGCAAGGCGGACGCCGTGCTCGCGGCGAGCATCTTCCATTTTGGTGAGTACACGGTCGGCGACGTGAAGCGCTTCCTGCGCGACCACCAGGTGCCGGTGAGGCTCTGATGTTCCGTCAGGGACTGGCCTGGGCGGTCTTGATCAGGACACGATAGCCGTGCTCGTTCAGCAGGGCGATGGCGCCGCGGTCTCCGGAGTCACGGGCTGCATCGGCATAGGAGTTGAGGGCGTTGTAGAGTGATTCCTGGGCGGCGACGAGCGATTCCGAGCGCGATCCAGGTTCATGAGCCTTGTAGAGGCTTTCGATGGCGGTCAGGAAGTGGAAGGTAAACTCGAGACGTTTGGCATGATAGAGGGTCAGGCTTCGTGATCCCTCACGGGCCCGGGTGTTGGCCCGGAACATTTCATTCATGGCTGTGGTGTAGAGTGTTTTGACATCCGTCAGCCAGGCCGGGGCGGGGCCCTTGGCATTGAGATGACGGAGCAGCATGTCCGGTGCCGGAAGTCCCAGGGAAGGATCGTTTTTGGCGATAAGATCCGCCGCCTTGCTCATGGCCTGGAATCCCAGCCACATGCGTTCGGCAACGCCCTCACCACACATCGGGGTGATGAGGTCATGGAGGGTCTTTTCATCGGTGAACGCTGCCTGGGGCAGTACAGACCCAGGCTGGGGCGGTGCGGTGATGACCTGAAAGCCAAGCTCCGCAGCACGTTTGCGGAAGCGTTCGGTGATGGCGGTGACATCGGGGTTGGCAAAGGTTTCCTGGCCCTGGAAGGCTCGGCGGCCTGCGGTGTCGCCATCGACCCGGATGGGCTTGAACGGGTGAACGTTCTCGGGAATGGCCACGGTGGTGTAGTTCAGTTTTCGCAGCTGTGGCAGCAGGGCTTCGAGCTCGGCGTCCGTCCAGGCCTCCTGCCCAAGGGCGGAGCCGGTGTAGCCGTTCCAGGTCCGGCGGCCGGAGGCGGGTGCGGCTTTCTCCAGACCTGCAAGGCCCGGGGCGGAGCCTGCACCGCCAATGGCAACGATGGTCGAACTTCCACCGCTGGCCGCGATGCAGAAGAGATTTTCCCGGGTGCGGACATACAGCCTGCCATCGGCGATGGCAGGGGTGGCGATGATGTCCTCGCCTATGTCGTTCTTGCCCAGAACCTTGAGTTCAGGGCCGTCCTGAAGGACGACGATGAAGCCGTTTTTCCCGGCAATGTAAACCCGTCCGTCGGCGGCGATGGGCGAGGCATAATAGTCGCCGAAGTTGCCGAGGCGGCTGCGTTCCCACAGAAGCCTGCCGTCACTGGCGTCGTAGCAGCTGGACATGCCGCCGCTTTTCACCAGGTAAAGCCTGCCATTGTAATAAAGTGGCGAGGAAAGGTTGGACGGTGTCTTGTGATCCTCGTTCCACAGGACATGCGTCTTGGTCACGTCGCCGTTGCCGCCGCCGCGGATGGCCTGGATGATGTTGCCTCCGGCGGCCATGTTGTCGGGAGATTGAAAGGCTGTGTCGATCTCCTCCGGACCGATGACCTTGTCCTTGTTCTTGTCGGAAAGGTCGAAGCGTTCGTGGAACTCCCTGGGGGTTTCCTCACGGGCCAGGGTGCCGTCCTGGTTGGTGTCCAGCCACTCCAGCAGGGCGTGCTTCAGGGTGCGGGTGGAGTCACCGTAGCTCTGCACGGCGATGTAGATGACGCCGTCGTGGACGACGGGCGAAACCATGATGGTGCGGAGCAGCGTGTTGCAGGTCCAGAGCTCCCTGCCATTCGATGGATCGTAGCCCTTCAGCTTGCCGCTGCCGGCGACGACCAGGTCAGTGCGGCCGTTGGCGGTGCAGAGGACGGGCAGGGCGTAGCCGGCGAGCATGTCCTTGCGCAGGGTTTTCCAGCGTTCCCTGCCGGTTTTTGCATCGACGGAGACGATGAAGGGGGCCAGGTCGTCATCCTGGCAGAAGATGACCTGGCCGTCGTAAACGATGGGAGAGGATGCAGCGCCCCAGTCCATGAGAAAGGCAGGGCGGGGCATGGAGAATCGCCAGACTTCCTGGCCGGTGGCTGCGTCGAAGGCGAGCAGTCCGATGGTGCTGAAGTAGACATACACGCGCTCGCCGTCCGCGGCGGGGGTGGAGGAGGCGTGGCTGTTGGGCGGGGTGATGCGGGGCAGAGTGCCGGTGTCAAATTCCGTGCGCCAGAGCAGCCTTCCGCTTGCGGCGTCCAGGGCGGTCACCGAGGCCTTCTGGCCTTCCGCCATGGCAGTCGCGTAAACGCGGCCGTCCTTGATCACCGGGGAACCAATGCCTTCTCCCAGCCGGGCCTTCCAGGCGAGGTTCGTGTCGTGTGAGAAACGTTCGGGCAGCCCTTCGGACGTGGAGATGCCGCCGCCGTTGCTGCCTCGGAATTGGGGCCAGTCCTCCGCATGGATCAGCAGGGGCAGGGCGGCAAGGGCGGCGGCGAGGCGGTTCATAAGCCTCATTTCTACGGCGCCCTGAGGGCAAGCATATCAAACGCCTGCGCCTTGACCGCTCCGCCTGGCTCTGGACAATCGTTGCATCATGCGCGCCCGCATCATCAAAGATTTCCGCTTCGAAGCCGCCCAGACTCTCCCCAACCTGCCTTGTGAACACAAGTGCACCAAGATGCACGGTCACAGCTTCAAGGTGGAGATCGCCATTGAGGGCGAGGTGAATCCCGCCATCGGCTGGGTGTACGACCACGCCGAGATCAGCCGTGCCATGAAGCCCTTGATGGACAGACTGGACCACAGCTACCTCAACGAGATCGAGGGGCTGGAAAATCCAACGATTGAATACATGGCCGCCTGGCTCTGGAAACATCTGGCGCCCCAGCTTCCCGGCCTTGCCGAGATCACCATTCACGAAACGCCCAATGCGCGTTGCGTCTTCCGCGGTGAGTTTT
>JBIIRD010000153.1:0-4419 GCA_044341745.1 Prosthecobacter sp.
CACACGTCCGCCCGCCCCGGTGCCGGCGATGCCGGCCAGGTCGGAGGCATTGAGACCGAGCTCGTTCATGCGTGCCCGCATCCGGGGCGAGATGTAGCTTGCCCCCGTGGCCCCGGCCGGGACCGGCAGGCCGCCAACCACGGGCTCGACCTTGGGCTGGTAACCGACGATGTTGTCCTCCTCGTTGAACTGAAAGTGCAGGGACTCCGCGTTTGGCATGGAGGACGGCACCGAGGATGAGGAACCCGCTGCGGGCGTTTCGGAAAAACCAAGCGCCTGCGCGTCCTCGTCCGAAATTTCAAACATCGCCAGCTGGCTGCCGACGGCGTAGCTGGTCTGCAGCTGGGCCTGGACCTGCTCCACCCTGCCCGCACAGGGGCTGCCGACGGTCATCGTGGCCTTGTTCGTCTCCACCTCAAAGATGTCCGCTCCAGCCTCGATCAGGGCTCCGGGCTGCACGAGGATTTTGACAAGCGTGGCCTCGGCAATGGACTCGCCAAGCTGAGGCATGAGAATCGGGATCGTGGGCATGGGATGAGGTGAAGGTTCCGGCGGTGCTGCACCAGCCCTTCATGTGCCGTTTTCCTGGCAGGGAGTCAAGACGGCGGGCGCTGTTTTCATGCCCCCTCCGCCCCCGCCGGTCAGCAATGGCCACGCACGCCGCCCTACTTCTCCGCAGGCAGGGCGCGTGGAACCTGCTCCAGCGGCATGCCAAAGCGCAGCGTCTCGTCCATGATCTGCGTGCGGCGGGCCTCGATCTGGTTGGGATGATTGGACGGATCGCGTGAATTGATGATGCTCGGCTGGATGAAGATCAGCAGCTCGTCCCGCTGGGAGGTCTTCTGCGTCGTTCCAAACAAATGCTTCAGCACCGGCACCCGGCGCAGGAAGATCGCGCCGCGCTCATTGTTGCCCGTACGCTCCGTGACCAGGCCCCCAAGCACGACCGTGGCCCCGTTCTTCACGGTCACTGTCGTCAGAAGCTCCTGCGTGCCGATGGTCGGCACGGTGTTGCCGGAGATGTTCTGCTCGCCCACGATGTTGTCATTGATCTGGGCGATGCGCAGGGTGACCTCCTTGTCGGAGTTGATCAGCGGCACCACCTCCAGCTTCAGCACCACATCACGATAGTCGATGCTCGCACTGGTCGCGGCGACGTTGCTGAGCCCGGCGTTGGAGAGGATGTTGGTCGGCACGGCAATCCTCTGGCCGCTGGAGATCGTGGCCTTGCCGTTGTTCATGATGTGCAGGCTCGGGCTGGACAGCACCTTGAAGTTCTTGTTGCCCTCCAGCACCCTCGCATAGCGGCTGAGCGACCCAAGCTGGCCGTAAAAACCCAGGATCGCGCTGCTCAGGCCCTCTCCGTTCATCGGCAGGTCCACGGCGCCCGCCACCCCCGTGCTGCCGGTCGGCGCGGTGACGCCTTCCTGCCTCAGGGTGAAGTCATCCAGCGCATTCAGGAAGTCGAAGCCGTAGTTGAACTCCCCTCCCAGGCTCAGCTGACCGATGATGGTGCTGATGTAAACCTGCTGCGGACAGACATCCATCTCCTCGATCAGCTTGTCGATGATCTGGATGTGCTCGGGCGAACCGTTCACCACCAGGCTGTTCGACTGCGGATCGGCGATCAGGAGGGTCTTGCCGACGATGATCGACTCCGGCGCGGAGGCGGCCTCCGGATCGTCCAGCAGGCTGCGGTTCGCCCGGTTATTCTGGCCCTGGCTGCCGGTGTTGAAGCCAAAGGCTCCTCCGCTCAGGCCGCCGTTGAAACCGTTGTCATTTTCCCGGCTGGCGGCATCCGTGGACGGGCTGTTGGACGAGCCGCTCGGCCTGCGGCGGCTGCTTCCGGAGCCGCCGCCGCCCAGGCTGGCGCCGCCGTTCTCCGACTGGATGTCGGTGTCCTTCGCCAGGGCGTTGTAGGCCACCGGCAGGAAGTCACCGACATCAATGTAACTGAGCTTGCGCTTCAAAAACGTGACACTTTCGCTAGGCTGGTCGAGCTTGTCCACCAGGCCGCGGATGTAGGTGATGTCCACCGGACGGGCGATGACGAGCAGACTGTTGGTTCGGCGATGGGGGATGACCTTCACCCGCGCGATCGCCGGATTCGTGTTCGCCGAGTTCACCGCCTGGGCCGCCGTTGCCGGTGCCGCCGCCGCACGGATGCCGGGGGGCGCCACAGCGGCTGGCGCGGCCGGGGCGGAAGCGGTGGAACTGGCCGCGGCCTCCGCCGCCTTCTCCCGCTCCTCAAAGATCTCGCTGATGATCTCGGCGACGCTTTCGGCGTCACTGCGCTGAAGCTGGATCATCTCGTTGGCGATCTCCGCCGGCGGCACGTCGATCACCTCCGCCATGCCGGCGATGCTGCGGATGGTGGCGCTGTTCTCCGTGATGATCAGCGCCGACGAATTCGTCATCGGCATGATCGCCCCATAGGCGTGCAGCTTGATCACCTGCTGAAAGGCCTTCGAGGCCTCGTCCGGCGAAATGTGCTCGAGCGGCAGGATGAAATGGCAGATCTCCTCGCCAGGCGGCAGCTCCTTCATCGAGCGATAGACGGGCAGCCCCTCCGGAGTCGGGCTCTTGCCCCCGCTGTGATGAATCAGCTTCACCGTCTTCGAATCGACCGGGATGAACACGTAGCCGTTGAGCAGCATGGTCGCCTCAATGAAGCTGATCGCCTCCCTGGCCGGCAGGGGCTCGGGGGCGACAATGCGCAGCGGCTCCCCTTGGAGCGACGAATCCTGGATGATCTTCTTGCCCGTCAGCTGGGTGTAGAGCGGGATGATCGCCTGGGCGGGCACGTTCTGAAAGTTGAGCTTGATCGCCGAATCTCCATGAATCTGAGGCGAAGCCGCCCCGCCAGCGGCCACCGCCTGGGCCAGACACTCAGGCCGCAGAACCGCATTCAAGGACGCAGTCAGGCCCAGCAAGGCCGTGAAGCCAAGACGTGCAAAGAAGGCAGGCTGTGAGGGCATGGATTAAATTTTCTCCATCAATTATAATTACCATATAAAATAAGGCAATCTGAATGTTTGAGATTCTTAAACCTTCAATTCCGCTGCGGAACGGGCGATCCTCCCCCTCCCGAGGAGCCGTCCTTTTCCCCGGCGTGAAAAGCCAAGACCGGATTTCACCACGACCCTTCTCCCACTCTCCTCCTTGGCGCGCTAGCGAACCAAGTCTTTGGAGTCGGGTTTTTCACGAGTTGAAAGGCAACCCTTAAGGAAAAACTAGAGACAGTCCAATGGATGTGCTTCAAGATCAGAGGTTGCCGTGGCAGCGCCGTCGCTGGCCCGGCCGTTCTCCACCGTCCATGCCGTCTCCCAAGTCCAGCTATGCCCTGCCGTCCGACGCCCCTTCATCGGTCGTCCGGGAGGATCATATCGAGTCCGGCTTCATCAAAAAGCTCCAGGGCCTGAAATACGAGTATCGCCCGGACATCACCGACCGCGCCGCATTGGAGCGGAACTTCCGCGAGAAGTTCGAGGCCCTGAACCGCGTCCGCCTCACGATGCAGACTGCCCAGCGCGACAGCGCCCACCCACCCCGCGCAGCCATCCCGCAGAGCCCGAGTGCAGCGAGGGATAATTTACCTCGCCTGCTGGATGAAATCGTCACCCCGGATGTCTTCGTAGCCTCGAAGACGCTGAGGGTCATCAACAGCTTCAGCCGCAACAACACCTCGCTGAACGACCCCCTAGTGAATCAAATCCGCCACCTGGATGATTTTGCCGACCGCTTCCTCCAGAACTGCGCCCT
Source organism: Prosthecobacter sp. (assembly GCA_044341745.1). Taxonomy (GTDB): domain Bacteria; phylum Verrucomicrobiota; class Verrucomicrobiia; order Verrucomicrobiales; family Verrucomicrobiaceae; genus Prosthecobacter. The sequence goes on from JBIIRD010000153.1 coordinate 3,763, forward strand.
CGCGAAGACCATCAGCCGCTACAGGGTCCTCATCGTCAGCGAGCAGAAGCTCATGATCATGCGGCCCTACCAGGTCTATGCCGTGCAGCACATGGTGAAGTGCATTGATGACGACAACGGCAACGGCTTCGTCTGGCACACCACCGGCAGCGGCAAGACGCTCACCTCCTTCAAGGCCTCCACCCTGCTCAAGGAAAACGACCACATCCACAAGTGCGTCTTCGTCGTGGACCGCAAGGACCTCGACCGCCAGACGCGGGAGGAGTTCAACCGCTTCCAGGAAGGCTGCGTCGAGGAAAACACCAACACCGCCGCCCTTGTGCGACGCCTGCTGTCCGAGGACTACGCCGACAAGGTCATCGTGACCACCATCCAAAAGCTCGGCCTCGCGCTGGATGAAACGAGCAAGCGCAACAAACAGCGGAAAAAGAACGACCAGCCCACTTACAAGGAGATGCTGGCCCCGCTGAGCGACAAACGCATCGTCTTCATCTTTGACGAGTGCCACCGCTCGCAGTTCGGCGAGAACCACAAGGCCATCAAGGAGTTCTTCCCCAAGGCCCAGCTCTTCGGCTTTACCGGCACGCCCATCTTTGAGGCCAATGCCTCCTTGCAGAAGATCACGGACGAGCAGGCCTCCATGCGCACCACGGCGGA
>JBIIRD010000012.1:0-97977 GCA_044341745.1 Prosthecobacter sp.
TGAGGCCGAGCTTCACCTTGCCGGCGGATGCCAGCTTCAGGCCGAAGCGGGCGATTTTCGGGAACCAGGGATACATCTTCTGCGCGTTCACGAGTTCGGAAAGGGGCAGCTCACCGCTGACCTGGGAGAAACGGATTTCCCATGGATAGGCGGTGTCCTTCTCATGAAGGGCATGCAGGCCGACATGGCGGATGTGATCGTTGGTGGCCTGGTCGAGCACGCCCATGACCTTCCAGGTGCGCACGTAATTGTTAGGCTTGATCTTGTAGGCGCCTTCGCGGCCGAGCTCGGAGAGGAAGCGGACCAGGTCCACGAACTCGTCCTCGCGCAGGCTGGCGGTGAGACCGGGCGGCATCATGCTGGCGGGGCTCATCTGACGGCTGCTGATCTGCGCCTTGGGAATCTTCTGCAGCTGGTTGGCCGGGTCACGGATGACGACCTCGTCGCCCCCGTCCTGCACCAGTCCGCCGCTGAACACCTTGCCGTCCTTGGTGCCAATGATGACCATGTGATAGCCTTCCTTGATCTTCTTCGAGGGCTCCAGAAGGCTTTCAATCAGGTAGTCCACCGGGGCACTGCCGCCAATGCTGACCAGGTTGGGCCCAAGAACACCACCGGCGTCACCGATGGCGTGACAGGTCTGGCAGAGAAGCTGCTGGCGGCGGTAGATGGCCTCGCCGCGCACGGGATCACCCTGGGTCTTCACCTTCTCCACCATCGCGGCCATCTGCTCCGGTGAGAGCGCCTGGTTCATCTGCTTCACACCTCCCGCAGCGCGCAGGGCGTCTTCCAGAGGGCCCTTGATGCCGCGGGTGGACACCATGCGGATGCCTTCCACCGCCACGAAATCCGGGATCGTTTTGCCAGCCAGCTCCTTGGCAAGGACGGCTGGAAGCTGCTTGTTTTTCAGGAAGGCCGTGAGCACGGGACCGGCCTCAGCGGCCGTCTTGACCGAAGCCATGAACTCGACAGCCCGTTTGGCCGCCAGGTTGGGGCCGACATCGGTCAGGCCCAGGATGGCCAGGGCGCGCAGGGCGGCGTTCTGCTGGAAAACCTTGTCAAAGAAGTCGCGGGATTTCACGCCACCCAGGCGAGCCAGACCCTGCACAGAGCCGTCACGAACAGGCGCCAGTGTGTCCACGGCCATCAGGATGGCCTCCAGCTTTGGACGGGCGGACTCCACCTTCCAGGCCCCTGCGAGAAGGGTGGCGCGGTGCACGATTTCGACGCGAGGCGATGCAAGCCAGCCCTGAACCAGGGCTTCGGCCCCTTCAGGCCTGACTCCGCGCGTGGTGCCTGCCTTCACCAGCGCATCCATCAGCCCGACGACCTGGGCGCTCATCGCGGGGTCATTGACGAGGTTGCTGATTTCCAGCAGCTGGGCCGCATCGGCGGCATCTCCGGCCATCGCCATGACGGCAGCGGCATCCTCCGCGCCCAGCTTGCCCGCCTTGAAGGATGCCAGCAGCGGCTTCAGGCCTTCGCTACGGCCGGTGGCCTTCATGGCATAGACGAGGTGTTTCGGGTTGTCGTTGAGCTTGAGGTCTCCCTTCAGCACCAGCGGCAGCCAGACATCGGTCTGTTCACGAGCGGTCAGCTCCAGCAGGAAGTCGAGGGATTCGTCCATCGGCTTGTCGAGCGCACGCAGCGCCAGCTCGAAGGCCTTCGGCTGGCGCATGTCCATCAGCACGGCCATGGCCCAGAGGCGGACCTGGGCGTTGTCATCCACGATGCCCTTGGACAGCACAGCCATGGCGTCCGGCAGCTCGCGCCAGCGATGGGTAAGCAGGCGGAAGGCGGCGGAACGCACATGCTCATCCGGGCTGGCGGCCAGCTCATGCCAGAGCTTGCCGGAAAACCGGTTCACGCCCTCGCGCACCCACGCCGCCTCAAGCAGGTGATGCCAGTAGTTCTTGTCGGCCTTGTCGAGCGCCTCGGTCCAGGTTTTCAGGGCGGGCAGCACCTGCTGGGCGCCCCGGGCACGCAGCTCCAGCTTGGCAAAATGGCGGGTCCACTTGCGGTCGGCCTTCAGCATGTCCAGCAGCGCGGGCACGGCGGCGCCGACAATGTCCGGCATCGTGCTGAGCGGACGGCCCTTCGCCGTCAGGCGCCAGATGCGGCCATGGACCTGGTCGCGGCGCGGGTCACGGAAATCGACCTCACCATGCTGGATGATGGGGTTGTACCAGTCGGCGATGTAGATCGCACCGTCCGGGCCGGTGCGGACGTCGATGGGGCGGAAGGCACGATGGTTGGAGGCCAGCACATCCGCCTCCTGCTTCGCGACATAGCTGCTGCCGTTCGCTGTCACGCGGAAACGGTTCGTGCGGTTGCCGCGGAAATCGTTGGTCACCCAGGTGCCCTGCCAGTCCTCGGGCCAGTGCGGGTCCTCGATGTATTCCAGGCCGCACTGTTTCGGCTGGCCCGGGCTGAGGCCGCTTAGCGTGCGCTTGGCGCCCGGGGAGGTCTTGAAGACGCTGCCGAGGAAGATGAAGTTCAGGCCCTCGCCACCCGCGCCGTCCGTGGCGAAGGACTGGCCCCAGCGGTCGAACTCATAGCCCCAGGGATTGACCAGGCCCTTGCTGACGATTTCCAGCCTGCGGGTCTCGGGCCTGAACTCCCAGACACCACCGCCCATCAGGCGACGCACCCCGTGCGGGGTCTCCACATGGCTGTGGATGTAGATGGACTGCAGGAAGGAGAGCAGGCCCTCCGGCGTGTGCCGCATCGTGTGAAGAAGGTGATGCGTGTCCTCCGTGCCGAAGCCGCTGAGCACAATCGTTCGTTCGTCCGCCTTGAGGTCGCCGTTGGTGTCCTTGAGGAAGAGCACCTCGGTGGAGTTCGCGACGTAGGCCCCGCCGTCGGCGGGGATCACCGCCGTCGGGATGAAGAGGTTTTCCGCAAACACCGTGGACTTGTCCGCCTTGCCGTCCTTGTCGGTGTCCTCAAGCACCACCACCTGGTCCTTGGTGCCGTCACCGGGCTTGATCTGCGGGTAGGTCGTGCTGCTCACCACCCAGAGCCGGCCCTGGGCGTCCCAGTTCATCTGCACGGGCTTCGCGATCATCGGCTCCTGCGCCCAAAGGCTGACTTCAACGCCCTCGGGCACGACAAACCCCGCCTTCTGAACCTCGGGGTTGGGATCGGGCACATCGGCGGCGGACTTGGGCTGCGAGGCAGACGCTGCAGAGGCCAGGAATGGCAGGGCGAAAAGGACGCGGAAGGTCATAGGTCGGCGGAGGGTTCCCACTCGACTCCGCGCCGGAGGTTTGGCAAGAAGTACTAAACATGGTTTGGCCGGGGCGGTCGCCGCCGTTCGGGAGACTTCCGCCAAGAATCCACTGACAAAAACTTGGTTCGCGGGGATGAGGCAGCTCCTCGGGGGGCGGCCATCCCGGCCGTCATTCTCCCTTCACCTGCTTCACGAAGAGCTCCAACGCGTTCGTGGCCGGATCCTCGGGCAGACCAAGGTCATCATTCAGCTTGCTGTGGCCCGTGTCCTTCGCGCCAAAGACCGTGACCTTCACGCCGGCCTCACGGAGGACATTGCCAAAATGCACGGCCTGGGCGGAGGTGTCCGGGTGCGCGGAGACATGCAGGATCAGGAAGGGGGGGATGCCCTTGCCCTTCGCCACATGCGTGACGGCGGAGAAATCCCGGTGCTTCTCAGCGGAGTTGCCGAACTTCAGTCGATGGCCGAACTTGGGCAGCGGAAAACCGTGCACCCTTGCCCGCGTCTCGGCCACCTCGATGATCGCCGGAATGTTGAAGGTGTCGCCATCCACGGGCACGCAGCCGATCAGCGCACTAAAATCGGCCCCGGCCTCCCTGAGGTAGCGATCATCCGTGCAAAGGAGCGCGGCCAGCTGCGCCCCGGCGCTGTGCCCGCCCACAAGAATCCGCCCCGGGTCGCCGCCATGCTCCCGGATGTGCTTCTGCACCCAGGCGAAGGATGTCGCGCAGTCGCGGATCAGCGTGCCCATGTCCACCTCAGGCAGCAGCCGGTAGTTGGTGGAGACAAAGACAAAGCCGCGCTCCATGAACCAGGCCGGCTTCAGGGCCACGCGCGACTTGTCGCCCACCTGCCAGCCGCCGCCATGGATCCAGAAGACGACAGGCAGGTTTTTCGCCCCCTTGGGCTGGTAGATGTCGAGCACATGGCGCGCATGACCGTCATCAAGATAGCGGACGTCACGCCGGACATCCTGGGCATGCAAGAGGCTGGCGGCAAGAGCGAGGGCGGTGAGCAGGAAGGTCTTCATGGCGTCGGGAGAACCAAACGTCCGACAACGGTCGCTTTGTTCTCCGCCACCGCATTCCCGCGCAGATCAACGCATCGTCTCGAAGCGCTTGCGCAGGATGTCCTTCTGGCTCGCGCCGCCGAGCTTCGACTGCGTGTCGTCGATCCACTTCTGCTCCAGCGCGTTTTTGGTTGGACGCTCGACCTGGTAGAAGACGCCAAACTTGCCCGGGCTGGGCAGGTCGGCGAGCTTGTAGGCAGCGATGTCGTCCTTCACGTCGTGCTGGGTCTCGTCGATGATGTCATAGGTGCCGCCCTTGCGGGGCGTGCTGTCATCGAAGCTGCCCTCGTAGAACATCACGCACTCGCTGAGGCACTCCACCACGCTGAAGCCGTCGTGAAGGATGGCGCGCTCGAAGGTGTCCACCATGTGCTTCACCTGGGCCGCGTGGGTGCGGGCGATGAAGGTGGCGCCGCTGGCGAGCAGCTGCTTCATCGGGTTGATCGGACGGTCGATGCTGCCGGTCGGGTCGGTCTTGGACTTGAAGCCAAGGGGGCTGGTCGGACTGGTCTGCTTCTTGGTGAGGCCATAGACGTAGTTGTCCATGATCACATAGGTGAGCTTGACGTTCTTGCGGGCGGCGTGGTTGAGGTGGTTGCCGCCGATGGAGAAGCCGTCACCGTCACCGCCGAAGACAAACACATGCACGTCCGGGCGGCTGAGCGAAACGCCGGTGGCGAGAGGCAGGGCACGACCGTGGATGAAGTGGATGCCATGCGTGTTCATGAAGTAGGGGAAGCGGCTGGAGCAGCCGATGCCGGCCACGCAGACGATCTTTTCATGAGGATACTGGAGCTTTTCGAGGACCTTGTAGAAGGCGGCCAGCACGGCGAAGTCTCCGCAGCCGGGGCACCAGGTCGGGTGGTCGGCGGTGAGGGCCTTCTTGGTGAGCTTTTCCTCGGCCGCCATGGCGGGCGGGGTGACAAGGCTGGACGGAGCGGCGGAGGCGGCTTCCTGGGCAGGGGCGGACATGATCTTGGGGTGGGATGAAATTCAGGACTCGGGGAGGCAGGACGCGGTGAATCAGGCGCTCATGATCTTTTCAGCGCCCGTGACGATCTCACGGATGCGGAAGGTGAGGCCGTCGGTCTTGCAGATGGACTGAACCTTCGGCTCGGCGTAGGCCGCGCGGATCATCATGGCGAGCTGGCCGTAGCCATAGACGCCGGCGTCGTTGAGCTCGACGACGGCGACCTTCTTGAAGTTCTTCCACAGCCTGTCGAGACCGGCAGGCATGGGGTGAATGTGGCGGAGATGGGCGGCGCCCACCTTGTGGCCTTCGGCACGAAGGCGGTTCACGCTCTCCTTCACCTGGCCGAGGTTGCTGGCCCAGCTGATGAGCAGGAGGTCGCCCTCCTGGTCACCGTAGATTTCAGGCAGCGGCAGCTTGTTGCCCAGCTCCACAAGCTTGTTGCGACGCTTCTCGGTCATCTTCTGGTGCATCTTGGGATTGCCGCTCGGATGGCCGTACTCGTCGTGCTCCAACCCTGAGATGTGCGGGTACTTGCCGGTCATCTTCGTGCCCGGAGGCGCGTGACGGGTGATGGCGTCCAGCGGGTAGGGCTTGAAGTCGGCGCCACGGTCGGAGAGGTCGAGGGTCGGCTCCACCCAGTGCTTGTCGAGGTCGGGCTCGGTGAAGGCTTCAATGCGGCTGCTGAGGGCCTGGTCGGTGAGGATGATGACCGGGCAGGAGTATTCACGGGCCAGCCGGCCGGCCTCAAGGGCGATGTAGAAGCAGTCCTCCACGTCCTGGGGGGCGATGACGATGCGCGGGGCGTCGCCATGGCTTCCGTAGATGGCCTGCATGAGGTCGCTCTGCTCAATGCTGGTGGGCATGCCGGTGGAGGGGCCGCCGCGCTGCACATTGACGACGATGAGCGGGATCTCCGCCATGCTGGCGTAGCTCAGCGCCTCCATTTTCAAGCTCAGGCCCGGGCCGGAGCTGCCGGTGATGGCCAGATGTCCGGCGAAGGCGGCACCGATGGTCATGGACACGGCGGCCAGCTCATCCTCCGCCTGCACATAAATGCCGCCATACTTCGGCAGCTCCGTGCGCAGGGTCTCCATGATGCTCGACCAGGGCGTGATCGGGTAGGCGGAGCCGTAGCGCACGCCTGCGGCGATGAGGCCCATGCTCAGCATGGTGTTGCCATCGGAGCTGATGCGGCGGTCGGCGGTATGCTCGCCCTCCTCAAAGCGGAAGGTGGTGATGTCACCCACCGGGTAGGCGTAGCCGGCGTCAAAGGCCAGCATGGCGTTGCGCAGCACGCTCTCGTCCTTCTTGCCAAACTGACGTGACAGGATGCCGGCGACCTTGTCCTTGTCGAGGCGGAAGACGGCGCAGAGCATGCCGAGCACGAAGATGTTCTTGCCGCGGTCGCGGGCGCTGCCGCCGATGGCCTCCACGGTGGCTGCCGTGAAGGGAACGCCGATGTGATGAATGCCGCGCTCATGCTTCAGCTCCTTCACCTCGCCGCTGTCGTAGAAGCAGATGCCGCCTTCGCGCAGCGCACTGAGATGGCTGTCGTAGCTGTGCTGGTAAAAGGCCACCAGCACATCGCTTTCATCGCCGGGATGCAGCACCTCGCCGCTGCCGAGGTGCACCTGGAAGATCGAGGGGCCGCCGCTGATCGTGGACGGGATCGTCATGTAGGTCATCACATCCTGCTGGGTGCGTCCGGCGAGGCGGGCGAGAATGCCGCCGATGGATTGAATCCCGTCCTGGGAGTTGCCGGCGAGGCGGATGACGGCGTTGCGGAGCGCCTGCACGGTGGCAGGCGAAGGAGCTGGTGCTGTGGACATGGCTGGGGGTTGGAAGGCGTAGGGAAAACGTACCGGAAACCGGATTTTTCCAAGGAAGCCGGGATGCTGGGCCAAACAACGGGCTTCCGTCAAGGCGGCATCAGGGACAAACGGGACTTTTTCGTTGTCAATCCGGCGGCCTTCTGTTCGTATCTTGTGCCGTCAGCCTGGCGGCTCAAGCCGTCGGGACACCCCCATCAACTCCGAATCCATGAAGACAATCCTTACCGCACTCACCATGCTGGCCGCAGCCGGCAGCGTCATCGCCGCCCCCGTGAACTCCACCTGCATCATGAGCGGCAAGCCTGTCAAGGAGGGCGTCACCTCCGAATACAAGGGCAAGACCGTCGGATTCTGCTGCACAAACTGCAAGGCGAGGTTTGACTCGAACCCGGACAAGTTCGGCAAGAAGATCGCCAAGTGAGGCCGGCCGGAAAGCCTGTCCAAACCCACAAACGACGGCATCAGGCATCCCTGATGCCGTTGTTTTTTTGTCAGAGATAAGGCTCGATGGGCAGGCTGCCGTTCCAGGCGCAGATGAACATCGTGCCCGGCTTGGTGGTGCTCGGGCAGGTGCTGACCTTGCCGCCGGCGGCCTCCACAAGCATCACCCCGGCGGCGATGTCCCAGAGGCTGATCTGCTCCTCCACATAGGCGTCAAGGCGGCCGCAGGCGATGTAGGCCAGGGCCAGGGCGGCGCTGCCGAGCATGCGGGTCTTGCGCACGTCGTAGGCGATGCGCTTGTAGCGCTCGAAGCCGGCGTCCAGGGCGGACTTGCTTTTGGAAAAACCGACGGTGACCACCGCCTCCCCCATGGTGGCGCGGCTGCTGACGCTGATGGGCCTGCCGTTCAACATGGGCGGCCCGCCCTTGACGACGCTCCAGGTCTCATTCTGCATCGGGTCGTGGATGACCCCGAGAAGCATCTCCTTGGTCGTCCGGTGGCGCGCGGCGATGCTGACGCAGAAATGCGGAATGCTGAAGAAGTAGTTCACGGTGCCGTCGATCGGATCGACGATCCACTCCACGTCACCGTCACCGCCGACATCCCCCTCCTCCTCGCCGAGGATCGCATGAGTGGGGTCGTTTTTCAGGATGATCTCGGTGATCAGCTTCTGGCTGCGGACATCCAGCTCCAGCTTGATGTCATGGCGCTGCATTTCATTGACGGTGAGTTCGGAGCCAAAGTTGGCCTTGATCAGGCTGCCAGCCTGCCGGGCGGCGTCGAGGGCGATGGGGAGGAGTTCAGACATGGGGAGTTTTCTTGCTGGCGGCCAGGTGGATGATGAACTGGACAAGCTCATGAGCGAGGTCCGTCTTGCCCTGCCTGGGCAGGGGCTGCGTCAGGCCGCCGGGGAGGCAGAGAGTGACGGCGTTTTCCGCACTGTCAAACCCGATGCCCGGCTGCGACACGTCGTTGGCGATGACCAGGTCGCACTGCTTGCGGACGAGCTTGTCCTGTGCGTGCTCGACAAGGTTTTCCGTCTCCGCCGCGAAGCCGACGAGGCAGCCCTGGAAGCCGAAGGCGGACCTGGCCGAGCCCAGGATGTCCTCCGTGCGTTCGAGTTCGAGCACCAGGGATTCGAAACCCTTCTTGATCTTTTGCGGGGCGCATCTCACCGGCCGGTAGTCGGCCACGGCGGCGGCGAAAACGGCGACGGCACAGCCCTGGATGCGCCCTTTCACGGCCTCAAACATCTCGCGGGCCGTCTCCACCCTCACCAGATCAACCCCTTCCGGAGGCGGCAGGGACACCGGCCCTGAAACCAGCGTCACCGAGTGACCGGCGTCGCATGCCGCCATGGCCAGGGCATAACCCATGCGGCCCGAGGAGCGGTTGGACAGGTAGCGCACCGGATCCAGCGGCTCCCGAGTGGGACCGGCGGTGATGAGGAAGTGCATGCCTCTGCCATGCGCCGCCGCAGGAACGGCGTCAACAAGGTTTGCAATCACGACGGCTCCGGTCAGTCCCGGGGCATCTCCAGCTCGATGCCGAAGAAGTCGATGAACACGGCACGATAAACGGCCCTCTTGAAGCGCGGCACCCAGGTCATCTGGAACTCATGCGGCAGGATCCAGCGCCACTGGACGAACTCCTGATGCGTGGCGGCCAGGTTGAAGTCGGCGTCGGTGCCGGTGAAACGGCAGCGGAAGTAGGTCTGCTCCTGGCCGCCATAGATGCCGTACTTGAGCCGGTTCTTGGTGAAGGCGTAGCGGTAGCCGTCGCGGCGTTCCAGCACCTGCAGCCGATCCCTGGAAACCCCGATTTCCTCGGCCAGCTCGCGAAAGAGGGCCGTCTCCGCATCCTCGCCCTCGTCGATGCCTCCCTGAGGAAACTGCCAGGCCCCACGGATGTTGATCCGTTCGGCGACAAAGATGCGGTCTTCGTGATTCACGAGGATGGCGGCGACATTCGGGCGGTAAACGATCGGCGTGGCGGGGGGAAATTCCATGAAGCTTGGCAAATTAGGCGGTGCGCCAGTTTTGTCACGCAGGTGCTGAGCAGGAACCTCCGGTCGTTTCTCAACGGCGGCGGAGCAGGTCATGGGCGTTCTTGACGATCCAGCCGCTCTTCTCCAGCGCCTCACGCACGGCCTCCCCGTCCCGCCCGGTCAGCTCGCACAGGATTCTCACCGCCCGGTCACGCAGCTTCACATTGGAGGGATTGAGGTCCACCATGAGATTGCTGACGACCTTGCCCACGCTGGTCATCGCCAGCGTGGTGATCATGTTGAGGATCAGCTTCGTCGCCGTGCCGGCCTTGAGCCGGGTGGAGCCGGTGAGGATCTCCGGCCCGACATCCGGCGCGATCACGACGTCGGGCCGCCATGCCTTGTCACGCATTTGGTTCACGGCCCGGCGCATGGCGGGGTTGAAGCAGACCAGCGCCGTGAAGGCGCCGCGCCGCCGCGCCTCCTTCAGCGCGCCCCAGACAAACGGCGTGCGGCCGCTGGCGGCGATGCCGATGACGACATCACGGCCGCCCACGGCGCGGTTGCTCACCGCCAGGACGCCGCCATGCACATCATCCTCAGCCCCCTCAACCGCGCTCCAGAGCGCCTGCCTGCCGCCCGCGATGATGCCCTGCACCTGCTCCCGGGGGGCGCGAAAGGTCGGTGGAACCTCGCTCGCGTCCAGCACACCGAGACGTCCGCTCGTGCCCGCTCCAACATAGAACAGCCGGCCGCCGGATTGAAAGGCGCGCACGACGGCCTGGATCACCTTTTCCAGCCGGCGTCGCTCAGCATGAATGGCCCTCGGCAGCAGGTCCTCCTCGGCGAGCATCAGGTCGACTCCCTTCAAAACTGGCATCCGGTCCAGCCTCAGGCTGCGCGGATTCCTTTTTTCGGTGGGCGACCGGGCCAGCACGGCAAGGTCGGCAATCTCCGGTGGCAGCAGGTGATCCGAATCCGTGGCTTTGACCCTCTGCACAGGCAGGCCGTCCAGGGACTGGGCAAGCGCCACCGCCCCGCAGACGGAGGCCTGCTTTAACGGTGTCACCCGTGCTCCAGGCCAGGCCAGACGAATACGCCGGGCGACGTTGCGCATGAAGGCCGGGTTGTTCAGCAGCACACCGCCGTTCAGCACGAACTCCACCTCTCCGACCTCGGCCCCGCAAAGCTGGCGTGCGCAGACAACTGCATCCTCGGCGAGCATCGCCGCAGACTCGGCCAGAATGCCGCGCGCCAGCCGGTCACCGCGCCCGGCCGCGGCAAAAACCGTCACCGCCAGGCCGGCGATCTCCGCCTTCCCGGCCTGAACGGACCACGGGATCAGCTGCTCAGGTTCGTTGAACATCAGCGCCGCCAGCATGGCACTGCCCAGAGGCCCCATGCGGCCATGATGGTCGAGGTCGGCGATGACGGCACGCAGGGCGCGCAGACCGATGTCGCAGGCGCTGGCACGGTCACCGATCACATGCCCCCGCCCTCCCACCTTGGCGGTGCGTCCGTCGGGTGCGCGGCCGAAGCAGCAGGAACCGGTGCCGCTGAGCACCAGCACCCGGGGGATCGGAGGCTGCCTCAGGGGTGCGGCGGCGAGGGCGGTTTCCAGATCATTGGTTGCCACGCACGGCACCGCCGGCCAGACCCGCGATACAACGCGGCGAAGGCGGTCCTTGTCCGGCTCGCTGCGAGCTCCCGCCATGCCGATGCCGACTGCTGAAGGCGAAAAGGGCAGTCGCGCCGCGATCTCCCGGAAATGCCACTGCAGCTCCCGGTCTGACATCAGCGGCAGCACGGCGGGGCCGGTTTGAAAGGAGGCCAGGGCATGACCGCCGTCGTCCACCATCAGCACGGAGGTGCGGGTGCCGCCTGCTTCAATGCCGAGCACGGCCCCTCCAGACGCCTGCGGATCTGGCACACTTCGGAGGGCCTTGCGTGATTTCATCGGGCACAGACTACCCACTCCTGCCCGAAGGCTCAATGAATGATCTGCACCTCGTCCCCGACATTGCAAATGCCGAAGAAGCTCCGCGCCTTGTCATAGGGAAGCCGGATGCAGCCATGGGAGGCCGGCCGGCCGGTGACATAGCCGCTGTGCAGGCCGATGGCGGAGCAGTTCAGCCGCATGAAATACGGCATGGCCACATGATAGAGCGTGGAGGTCCAGGATCGGTGCTTGTCGGTGATGACATAACGGCCCGCCGGGGTGTTGTAGCCCTCACGCCCTGTGGAGACCGGGCAGGAGTCCACCACGCGTCCATCCCGGGTCAGCCAGGCTCTCTGGCTGGAAAGATCCACGGTCACCAGCACCTCCGGCTCCGACTCCGGCTGCCTGCCAAGGATGATTCGCATGAGAAAAAGATAGCCCTGCGTGGCGGCAAAATTGATCGGGTAACGGTGATAGCGGGTGGTGCACTTCGCCGGACTGGCTCCGTAGCGGATCAGCATGGCGGCCCCCTCGACATCCCCCCGAGAGGCACAGGCGATGAGCGGCGTGACTCCGCGGTCGCTCTCCAGGGTGTTCCTTAAATCCTTGATGGTGACCCGGTCCAGCAGCTCACGGGTCACTGGCAGGGCAAAACGGCTGTTGGCATCCGCTCCTGCGGCCAGCAGCGAACGATAGATCTCCGGCCCGCGCCTCAACGAGGCCAGGGTCAGCGGCGGCTGCTTCTCCAGCCCGGGCTTGTGGACATCCGCACCCGCATAGGTCAATGCCGCAACGCTGCCTGCCGCCCCCAGCTTGACTGCCGAGCAGAGCAGCGTGTCTCCCGCCGCCGTCGGCTCATTGGCATCCGCTCCGCAGGCCACCAGCCGGCCGATCCATTCTCCATCATCCAGCATCGCGGCATAATGCAGGAGCGGCGTGCCGCCGATGTCCGGGATGTGCATCCTGAAATATTCCGCCACATCGTCGCGCAAGGGCACCCAGCGGCAGGGCTCAGGACTCGTGCGGGCGGGGTTTGGAGCAGCCTCCCGCACCGGTGACTTCCTGGGAACCACAGCCGCTGGCTTCCCTGCAACATCATCGACAACCGCCGTCCGCGGAGGAGTCAACCGATGCTCGGGCTGCTTCGGCTCACGCTCCCGGATCACATCACCCGGCAGCTCCGCCTGAGGCAGGGTCATCATCACTGTCTGGATCACCTCCAGGGAGTTCGCGAAGGCCCGTTCATGGCTGTTGAAGATGACCACTCCCAGAAAAAGCACGACAGCCATGCAGGCCATGACACCGCCGTAAACAACGGGAAGCAGCTCGGCGATCAGCCGACGAAACCGGGAGGATTTCGAGATCATCTGATCGCGTTCTCTAGCGGCGGGCCTTGGGTCAGTCGAGTCGTGAATTGCCAGCGGCCGGAATCTTGCCACCATCCCATTCTCAAATCGGCGTCTAACCAATTGATTCAATCCAGATTTTATAAGCAGTCATGAAAACAACCGACATCCGTGTCACATCCGCCTCCGTTTACTTTCTGCCCGTCACCATGCGTGTGCCGCTTAAATTCGGCCCGGAAACCGTGACGAGCGCAGCCTGCCTCCGGGTGAAGGTGGGCGTTGTTGACCGCCAGGGCCGCACTGCCGAAGGCTGGGGGGAAACACCGTTGAGCGTGTCCTGGGTCTGGCCGAGCACGCTGGGCGTGGGCGAAAGGCTGGAACGCATGCAAGACTTCTCAATCCTCCTCGCCCACAAGCTGGTGGAGAGCGGCCTGACAGGTCACCCGATGGAAATCGGAGCCGACTTCATCCATGGCCCGCTGGCGGCAGCCCTGAAGGAGGCCAACGTCAGGGCAGGCGGGCCCGAGATGCCCTACCTGGGCTCGCTCGTCGCCTTCAGCGCCTTCGACATCGCCGTGCATGACGCCTATGGCAACCTGCTCGGCTGCGATGTCTATGACACCTACGGCCCGGACTTCATGAGCCGCGACCTGAGCACCTACATCGAGGCGGAAGCAGGCAGCGGCATCGACTTCCAGGGCAGGTTTCCCCAGGACTTCCTGGTGCGCAGCGCGCCCAGGACGCTGCCCGTCTGGCACCTTGTTGGCGGAGTGGACGCCCTGGAGGCCTGCGACCTGAACGGCAGCGAGCCCAGGGACGAGCATCCGGTGCTGCTGGCCGACTGGATCCAGCGCGACGGCCTGAAGTGCCTGAAGGTGAAGCTTCGCGGCACAGACGCCGCCTGGGATTATGAACGCATGGTTCGCGTCGGACGCATCGGCCTCGCCAACGGGGTGCGCTGGCTCAGCGCCGACTTCAACTGCACTGTGCAGGATCCCGCCTACGTCAACGCCATCACCGACCGCCTGCTGGCGGAAGAACCGGAAATCTACGCCCGCACTCTGTATGTGGAGCAGCCCTTCCCCTACGACCTGGAGGCGCATCAGATCGATGTCCGCAGTGTCTCGGCACGCAAGCCCCTGTTCCTGGATGAAAGCGCCCACGACTGGGAGTTTGTCAGGCTCGGCCGCCGCCTCGGCTGGAGCGGGGTGGCCCTGAAGACCTGCAAGACCCAGACCGGAGCGCTGCTGAGCCTTTGCTGGGCCAAGGCCCATGGCATGCCGCTGATGGTCCAGGACCTGACCAATCCGATGCTGGCGATGATCCCGCACGTCAGGCTCGCCGCACATGCCGGCACCATCCAGGGAGTAGAGTGCAACGCCATGCAGTTTTATCCGGATGCCTCCGTCATTGAGGAACGCGTTCACCCCGGGCTTTACCGCCGTCGTGAAGGCGTGGTGGATCTTTCGTCACTCAGCGGAAGCGGATTTGGCTACCGTGTCGATGAGATCTCCAGGCAGCTGCCGGCTCCCGCGGCGGTCGTTTGATCCTTTTTTTGAAAACATCCGCCCTTTGGCCCCGCAGGCGGCGTATCCCCGGCCTCCCTTTCATCATGCCTGAGGCAGACCCCATCGACCGAGACCTTTCCCAGCAGGACCCACGCGCCAACTTCCTGCCCTACCCGGCTTCACGCCTGGCGGCGAAAATCATCCCGCAGGACCTCACCAACTTCAAAAGCCGCGGCATCACCCGCGTGGAGCGTGAGCTGCAGCAGGAGCTCGTCGAACTGCGCGAGGCCTACTTGAAGGTGATTGACGCCTTCAACTGGAACAAGCTCATCTACGAATCCCAGTTCGGCTTCGAGCCCGTGGTGGGCGAGGTTTACCACCTCTATGAGATCGACGGACGCCGTCACCTCAGCATGATCGAGCCGGCCTCCTGGCATCAGCGCTGGATCGGCACCTTCCGTCTGAACGCGGACGGCCGATGGCAGGCGGAGAAGGTCTCCGAGGACTTTGACATCCGGGCCTTCGTCAGCACCGCCGTTGTCTGATCAGGCGCACTGCGGCGGGATCACGCAGTTGGCGAGCAGCCCGCGCAGGTAGGCGGCGATGCCCAGAAAGGCATCCTTGTAGGAGGAACCGGACAGGCAGGCCAGCTCCGCCTCGGCGTCCGTGATCATCCCCTGCGCAAAGCTGACCGCTTTCTCAATCGCCCCTTCATAGTCGGCGATGCCGGCGAGAATGCCCGTGTCCATCGGCTCTCCCTGCAGCAGCATGCGGTTCAGCTTCTGCTTCTGCATGTCAGTCGCCTCCATCAGCAGGTAGAGGATCGGCAGCGTCAGCTTGCCGCGCGCAAGGTCCGTTCCCAGGGTCTTGCCGACCTTGGATTCATCCCCCACGAGGTCCAGGCAGTCATCGTAGATCTGGTAAACGGTGCCCAGCTTCATGCCAAAGCTGTGCAGGGCCTCCTGCACGTCCTGGGAAACTCCGTTGAGACGGGCGCCCAGTCCGGCGGCGGCGGCAAACAAGGCGGCCGTCTTCATCTCAATCATCCGCAGGTAGTCGGGAATGGACAGGTTCAGGTCAAATCGACGCTGGGTTTGCAGAATCTCGCCGCTGCAGACATCCCGGGACGCCCTGGCGATCTGGCGGCAGACCTCCGTGTCATCAAACTCCGTCGCCAGTTCCAGGGCGTAGGCGAAAAGCGCGTCCCCGAGCAGCACGCTGAGTGAACTCCCCCACTTGGCGGCCGCCGTGGGCAGCCCGCGACGGGTGGCCGCTCCATCCATGATGTCATCGTGGACGAGGGAGGCGATGTGCACGAGTTCGAGGATGACGGAAAGGCGTGTGTGCGCCGCTGTCTTACCTCCCGTTGCCCCGCCGGCCATCAGGGCCAGGGCCGGGCGTATCCGCTTGCCCGCCGTCTGACAGACATAGGCCACATAACCTTCCACGGCAGGATCAAAGGCCTTTGCCTGATCGCGGATCGCAGCTTCAACCACCTGCAGATCCTCGCGAATGAGCTCGAACGGAAAAACCGGGGCGCTGGCTGCTGGAGGTGTGGCGGTCATTGATAAATAAGTAGGCGGACGAACAACAGAAGCGGCGCCAGGCCCCTTCAGTCGCGCAGTGTGAATTCTACGTCAAATACGAGCTTCGCAGAATCCCGGCTGACAATCCCTGTTGGAACTGGGTTCTGTCACAAGGAGACGGCAGGCGCCCTCCCCTGTGCATGGCTTGTTAAAATGCCTCCGAAGGCTTCTAGCCGGGGCTGGGTGACACAAGAGTACTTAACAGGTTCAAATAAATGCTTGTTAAATTTCATAATTTTAGTAATTTATAGGACAGTGTTCGACTTTTTAGCATCCAGTAATGACTTTCTCCTGTCCTGCTTTCTGAGCGGGCCAGCGCTTGATTTCGTTCTGGCGGATGCTGTCGGCTGGACGCTGCTTGCCCAGGCCGGCCCCGAACAGGGGATGTCCGCGAAATGCCTGACGATGTTCGCCCTTTCCCTGCCCATCGTGTGCATCACCGGGCTGGCCGCAGGCATGTGTCTGCGTGCCCTGGATTACAGCAAAAAGAGGGCGAAGGAGGCAAAGGAAATTGCCGAGGAACTGCGCTTCACCCACGAACAATGGGACAACATCGTGCGTGCCGTGGAGGGGGTCCTCTGGCAGCGCGATGCCAGCACCTGGAATTTCATCAGCATCAGCGAGCAGGCGGAGGGTTTTCTGGGCTACAGCAGGGAAGCCTGGCTGAACGGGGCCGATGTCTTCACCCAGTGGATTCACCCGGAGGACCTCGACAGGGTGCAGATGACCTGGCGGGAGCTCCTGCCGTTTCCGAAAAAGTACCAGGTTGAATTCCGCATGCTCGCCGCCGACGGCACCTGGCGCTGGATTTGTGAAAACGGCGCCTCCCTCAAGGATCAGTCGGGGGAACTGACCATCTGCGGCCTGAGCAAGGATGTCACCTCGCGCATGGAGGAGAACGAAGCGCGCCGCATGCTCCACCGCCAGCAGCTTGAGGCAGCCCACGAGTCCGGCAAGGCCGAGATTGCCAAAAGCGTGCTGCACAACGTCGGCAACGTCATGAACAGCCTCAACGTCAGCGCCAAGCTGCACATGGAGGCCATCGCCGCCTCCCGTGCCCCCAACCTCGGAAGGGCGGCCAGGCTGCTGAAAGAAAACCAGGAGAACCTCGCGCAGTTCATCAAGGGCACCCGCCAGGGCCGCAGGCTGCCCGAATACCTCATCACCGTGAGCGAACACCTGGAGGAGGAAAACCGCCGTCTCTACAACGAGGCGATGGCCATGGTCCACCACATCGAGCACATGCGCGACATCATCACCCTGGAGCAGGTGAACGGACGCACTTCCGCGTTTGAGGAGCAGGTTGACCTTGCCGGGCTTGTCGAGCAGGCCCTGGCGCTGGAAGGCAACATCCTGATGGACAACGAGATTGTCATCGAAAGAAACTACGCCGACGTGCCTCCTCAGTGGATCTCACGCAGCCAGTTCCTGCAGGTGCTGGTCAACCTTGTCAGCAACGCGCGTCATGCCGTCTGCGCCAGCGGTGTCACCGGCCCCCGGCGGATCAGCCTTGGCATCCAGCCGCCGAAGGGCGGCTGGATCACCATCAGCGTGGCGGACAACGGCTGCGGCATCAGCAGGACCAACCTGGCACGCATCTTCACCCATGGCTTCACCACCCGGAAGGACGGCAACGGCTTCGGCCTCCACCACGCCGCACTTCTTGTCGAGGAAATGGGAGGCAGGCTGCGCGCTGAAAGCGAAGGGGAGGGCCACGGCGCCGTGTTCACCCTGGAACTTCCCTGCCGAACCGAAATGCTCCAGTCCGTCGCCTACCCAGGCGCGGCATCGGCGGCCGACGTCATGGTCAAAAGCACCCTGCTTCAACACTCAGCGCTCATTCGATGAACACTGCCAACAACCGCATCCTGATTGTTGATGACAACCCCACCATCCGGGAGGACTACCGGCGCATCCTGTGCCCGTCCAACGATGATGCGGACATGCTGGACGACCTGGAGGCGGCCGTGTTTGACGCCACCTGCCAGTATGAAAAGCTGCGCCCCAACTTTCAGACCGCGTTCGCCACCCAGGGTGACGCCGCCGCCCAGCTGGCCCAGTCCGCCATGGACCAGGGCATGCCCTTCGCCGTGGCCATCGTGGACATCCGCATGCCCCCTGGCATTGACGGCGTTGAAACCGTGAAGCGTCTCTGGCGCGTGCAAACCGACCTGCAGATCATCCTCTGCACCGCCTATGCCGACTACTCCTGGCAGGGCATCATCCGCGAGCTCGGTGTCTCCCACCGCCTGGTCGTCCTCAAGAAGCCCTTTGACCCCATCGAGGTCCTTCAGCTCTGCATGGCCATGACCACCAAGTGGGCTGCGGAACGCGAGATGGCCTGCCGTCAGCTCACCCTGCAGAACCGTCTTGTCGCCAGCGTGCAGCAGGTCGAACGCGTCGCCGGCGAGCTTCACCAGGAGCGCAGGCACCGGCAGGACGACGGACAGTCCAAGTCGGAGGCCGAGATGGTTGACATGATGTCCGGACTCGTCTCCGGCATCGCCCACGACTTCAACAACGCGCTCACCGTCATCCAGGGACACCTGAGCGCAGCCCTGATGACCTCCGACTTCACGGGCACCCTGGAGATGCCCCTGGAGCAGATGCTCCAGGCCGCCCAGCGCGCCTCCATGCTCAGCAGACAGATGATGGCCCTCACCTCGGATGTCGAGATCCCCACGGAAAGCCGGCTCATCAACCTTGTCGAACTGCTCGAACAGCAGCTGGAGATGATCCAACGCGTCATGCGCGATCGCATCCAGGTCGAGATCTGCCACGCCGGCCAGGATGTCTTCATCCGCGCCTCCGACACCCTGATCCTCAGGCTTATGAACCTGCTGATCGTCCGCTCAAGGGAGCTCATGCCCAAGGGCGGCAAGCTCACGGTCACGGTCGGCACCCGCGACATCACCTCCGCCGAAGAAGCCGCCGGGCTGCACTCGGCCGCCCAGCGCGGCAGGTACTCCGTCCTCCAGTTTGACGATACCTGCCTGCACGGCAGCGCGCCCGATGACCATTCCCACCCGCTCTGGCAGGAAGCCACGGCGGATCACGAGCCGCCCCGCGTCCTCTCCGCAAGGAGGCTGGTCGATCATCTTGGCGGCTGGATGTCCGTGGAGCTGATCGAAGGCGTCGGCTGCCGCCACACCATCTTCATCCCGTCGGCAACCAAGGACACCAGTGAGCAGAACCGCAGTTCCAGGCCCCCGGCCGGCCTCACCGTCCTCGTCGTCGATGATGAAAAGTCCGTATGCGACATTCTCGGCTATGTGCTCTCCAGCCAGGGGCACCGAGTCCTCAAGGCGCATCACGCCATGGAGGCCTGGACCCAGTGGCAGACCCACGACCAGAACATCGATCTCGTCATCGCGGACATCTATCTGCCCGATGGAGTCACCGGCTTTGAGCTGGTTCGCCACATGAAGGCCCAGAGGCCCTCGCTGCCCGTCATTTACATGAGCGGCTACCAGCCAGACAGCTTCAGCGAAGGAGAAAATCTTACCATTGGAATAAATTATCTTTCCAAACCTTTTGATGTCCTTGATCTTTTAAGCACCACCGCCAGGGCACTGGAGTCATCCACGCCACCGACGGCGGGCCAGGCGTTCAGACCCGTGACTTCCGAACCGCATCCAGCCCAACAACCATGAAGCTCAATCCCATCCCGTGCTGCCTCGCAGCCTGCCTTGGCCTTCTGCAGATGACCACGCAGCCCTTGCAGGGCGCAGAATCTCTGTCTCTCATCCCGGACTCCGCCGAGGCCCTTGGCATCGCCGGCGGACGCTATGCCAACCTGGGTGACGCCACCGTGGTCAGGGTCTCCCCGGCCAGCATGGTGGATGCCGAACGGCCAGTTCTTCAGGTCAACACCGGCATCTGGCATGGAGACGTGAAGTTTGGCTCGGTCACCGGCGTCCATCTTGAGCACAATGACCCCTGGGTCTACCCGGGCAGCGTGTATGCGATCCTGCCCGTCATCCCGGGCAGGCTCGCCTTCGGCGTCGGCATCAGCACGCCTTACGGACTTGGCTCCAGCTATGCCAAGAGCAGCGCCCTGCGTTACCTGGTTCCTTATGAATCCAGCCTTCGCACGATGAGCATCACCCCGGCCGTTTCCTGGCGTGTGAGCAAGAGCGTCACCGCCGGCCTGGGCCTGGACATCATGCAGGGCACCCTGGGCATCAACCAGGTCGTCCCCCTGGGCGGCTTTGACGGCGAGTTCCACTTTGACGCCACCGGCTGGGGTGCCAGCGGCTATGGCAGCATCCGCTGGGACATCACCGAACACCAGCGGATCGCCCTCGTTGGCAGGCTCCCGCTGCGCGTGAAGATGGAGGGCACGTTCAGCGCCGACGGTGTCGCCCCGGGCCTGCCCGCAGGCTTTGACAACCACAGCGACTTCAACACCGAGATGACCTTCCCCGGCTCCGTCGCGCTGGGCTACGGCATCGACGTCACCGACAGGCTGACCCTCGGCCTGGATTTCAAGTGGTCGGCCAACAACTCCCACGACGACATCCCCCTCAAC
This sequence comes from Prosthecobacter sp., assembly GCA_044341745.1. Lineage (GTDB taxonomy): Bacteria > Verrucomicrobiota > Verrucomicrobiia > Verrucomicrobiales > Verrucomicrobiaceae > Prosthecobacter. The sequence goes on from JBIIRD010000012.1 coordinate 20,446, forward strand.
ACCAGCAACAGCAACAGCCTGCTGCCCACCAACTCGATCCCCCTCAAATGGCGAAACTCCATCGACATCGGCACCGGGGCCAGCTACCGGCTGAATGACGCCTGGGTCGCCCGCGCCGGCTACCTCTTCTCCGAGAACTCGATGCCCGGCAGCACCTTCATGCCGTCCATCCCCGCCTATGACCGCCACATCTTCAGCCTTGGCCTTGGCTGGAAGGGAAAGTCCAACAGCGTCGACCTCACCTACGGCTTCATCTACAATCCGGCCCGCAGCGTCTCGGACGCGGCCACCGCAGCCTTCAACGGCCGGTACAGGCACCAGTGGCACGTCGTGATGCTCAGCATTGGCCACAAGTTCTGATTTTAATTTTGGTTGTGCCAGGGCAGTGAGAGTGCTTGCAGGGTTAACCCGTTTCATGGCAAATGCTGCCAGGCGCGGGATCATCAAGGGCTCCCACACCCGCACAGACGTTCCGAACTCCACATGGCCAATGAAATCATCCTTCCAAACGCCGCGGGCGGCCAGCTCGCCGGGGACAGGCTGAGCATCATCTACTGCCGCAACAGCCAGGGGGCCGAGGTACGCGGCACCCTGCTGAGGATGACGCGCCACAGCGCGGTCTTCGAGGTCTACAACCCCTACAGCATCCTGCAGCTCTCCGAGGTGCTGACGGAGTTCCAGATCAGCTCCAACGAACGCCTGCTCTATTCGGGCAGGGCCGTCATCAGCAACCTGGTCAACGCCGGCATCATGCTCGTCCTTGAGGCCGCCCTGGAGGAGGACGGCTGGCGTGACGTGGACGTCTTCAACCCGCTGCTCCACCGCCTCGGGCTCAGGACCGAGCTCGCCGAGTTCATGGAGGACAGCAAGCGCATCTTCCGCGTCCTGCCCGACTACAAGGTGATCGTCTCCGACATCCAGACGCTCCTCACCGACCTCCGCCGCTGGATGGAGCAGGTCGAGCTCTGCATCCGCTCCCTGCCTGCCAGCGACCACGACGAGGCGGAATCCTACGCCATCGAGGAGATCGAGGCCCCCGTGCTGCCCGCCCTCTGGCCGCTCTTCCTCAGGTTTGAACAGGTGGCCGGCGGGGTGCCCGAGGAGCTGACCGGCGTGCACCGCAGCTACGTCAAGCGCCAGCTGCACCCGCTCGTCCTGTGCTCCCCCTTCACCTACCGCACCTTCCAGAAGCCGCTCGGCTATGCGGGCGACTATGAAATGGTCAGCATGATGCTGCGCAACCCCTATGAGGGCAGCACCGTGTTCGCCAAGGTGCTGAACCGCGTCTTCCTGGAGTCGCCAACGGTCGTCGCCCACCGCAACCGCATCACCTACCTCCACGGACGCATCCTCGAGGAGGTCCGGGCGGGTGTCGCCGCAGGCAGGCGTGTCAGCTTCATGAACCTGGGCTGCGGCCCGGCCCAGGAGGTTCAGCGCTTCCTGCAGCAGGACGAGATCAGCGACGCCGCGGACTTCACCCTGCTCGACTTCAACGACGAAACGCTCGACTACACCACCGCCACGCTCAACAGCCTCAGGGCCAGGCACGGTCGCAGCACCGGGCTGAACCTGCAGAAAAAGTCCGTCCAGCACATCCTCAAGGAGGGCGCCAGGGGCGTCGGCGGCGGCTTCGACGTCGTCTACTGCGCCGGGTTGTTTGATTATTTGTCAGACCGAGTCTGCAGACGGCTGCTGGAGATCTTCTACCAGATGCTGGCACCGGGCGGGCTCCTCATCGCGACCAACGTGCACTCCGCCAACCCATCCCGTGAGTGGATGGAGAGCGTCATGGACTGGCACCTGGTCTATCGTGATGAGGCGCAGTTCCTCGCCCTGGCGCCGGAACGCGCACCGGAAGGCTGCACCACGGTGCAGGCCGACCCGACGGGTGTGAACATTTTCCTCGAAGTCAGGAAACCCGTCCATGACCCGACTTCTTGAACCAGAAGACCGCCACGGCTCATGGCTGGCATTCCTGCGCCATGAGATCCCCATTCAGCGTGCGAACTACCGCATCTGCTGCGTGGTGGCCATGATTTTCATGCCGGCCGGCTCCTTCCTGGAGCTGCTCCTGCCCGACCGCAGCCATCTCTGGCACTTCATGCCCGCACGCTGGCTGAACAGCCTCGCCCTCGCCATCATCTGGCTGCTGCTCGGCAGGGTGAAGTCCGCCAGGATGGTGCGCCTCCTCGGCCTCTCCGTGGCGCTCCCCCCCATCACCGCCATCGCCTGGATGATCCACCAGCTCGGCGGCGCCGAGTCCAGCTACTACGCGGGACTGAACCTCGTCATGGTCGGCGCCGTCCTGCTCATGCGCTGGACCGTCTGGGACAGCACCCTCGTGGTCCTCGCCACCATGACCGCCTACCTGCTCGCCTGCATCGGAGGCGAGCAGTCGCTGCTCAGCGGCATCTTCCTGAGCAACCTTTACTTCATCTTCGTCACCGGCGTCATGGTGGTCGTCGGAACCTGGCTCTACAACAGCATCCGCTTCAATGAGTTCCTGCTCCGCCGCACCCTCGACCAGAAGCACGAGGAGGTCGTGCAGGCCAACCTCAAGCTGGAGGAGAACAACCAGAAGCTGCGCGAGCTCGACGAGGCCAAGAGCCGCTTCTTTGCCAACATCAGCCACGAGCTGCGCACGCCACTCACCCTCCTCATCGCCCCGGTGGAAACCCTGCTGCACAAGGGTGCGGACATCTCCCAGGACCAGCGGCAGGAGATGCTGGCCACCATGCAGGCCAACGCCATGCGCCTGCTCAAGCTCATCAACACCCTGCTCGAGCTCGTCCGCCTCGACACCCGCGCCGTCGAGCTCCGGAAGGCCCCCATGCTGATGTCCGACTTCATCCAGGGTCTCGGCCGGGCCTGCAGCGCCCTGGCCCAGGACAAGCGCATCACCCTTCACGTCACCTGCGATCCGGACATCCGCCCCATGCTGGCCGACGTCGAAAAGCTCGAGCGCATCTGCCTCAACCTCCTGTTCAACGCCCTCAAGTTCACGCCTGCAGGAGGCACCATCCAGTTCAGCGCCACTCTCAGCGGCGGCAGCGTGATCATCCAGGTCAGGGACTCCGGCGTCGGCATTGCCAGGGAGCATCTCCCCCATCTCTTCAGCCGCTTCTGGCAGGCGGACGCCTCCTCCCAGCGCCGCTTCCAGGGCCTGGGCCTCGGACTCGCCCTGGTCAAGGAGCTTGCCGAAGTCCATGGAGGCTCCGTCTCCGTCGAAAGCGCCCTCGGCAAGGGAGCCACCTTCACCGTCCAGCTCCCCTATGAGGAGGCTGTCACCGAAGCCCCGGCCGCCAGGCCCAGGCTGAACGCCGACGGCGAGCCCACCACTGGCGAATGGATCATGGACCTCTACCGGCGTGCCGAGTTCTCCGGTTCCGTCTCCCACATCCAGCGCCGCCGTGACATCCCGGCCGCCGTCTCCCAGCCACGCCTTCCCAGCACTCCCGGCAGGCAGAACAAGCCCAGGCTGCTCATCGCCGAGGATGAGCCGGACATGATGGCCTATCTCCGCGGCCAGCTGGCCGACTCCTTTGAAATCATCGAAGCCCTCGACGGCAACGAAGCCGTCACAAAGGCCGTCCAGTATCTTCCCGACGCCATCCTCTCCGACCTCATGATGCCCTACAAGGACGGCATGCAGGTCTGCCGCGAACTGCGGGAACGCACCTCCACACGGGCCATTCCCGTCGTGCTCCTCACCGCACGCCCGGACGAACGCACCAAGATAGAAGCCCTCACGGCCGGAGCCACCGACTTTGTCGGCAAGCCCTTCTCCCTCACCGAGGTGAGGGTCCGCCTCAACAACCTGGTCGAATCCCACCGGCATGAAAAGAAGCTCGCCGAGCAGACCGCGCGCCTCGAATCCGCCCTGGAGCAGCTCAAGGAGTCCGAGACCCTGCTCGTCCGTCAGGAAAAACTGTCCTCGCTCGGACGCATGAGCGCCGGCCTTATCCACGAGATCAACAACCCGCTCAACTTCGCCGTCCAGGGGCTGCATTTCCTGCGCCAGCAGATGCCCCAGGTCCCTGCGGAGTCGAGGGAGGTCTTCATCGAGACGCTGGGCGACATCGAAGCCGGTGTGAACCGCGTCTCCACCATCATCGCCGACCTGCGCAGCTTCACCCGCACCGACAACACCAAGCTCGTCGAATTTGAGATCCGCCCGCTCATCGAAACCGTGCTGAGGTTCTTTTCCCACCAGATCAAGGGCTTTGTCGAGATCCACATCGACATCCCCGAAGGCATGGCCATGCTCGGCAACCACGGTCAGATCACCCAGGTGCTCGTCAACCTGGTCCAGAATTCACTGGACGCCATGGATGAGAAGGCCTTTCAGGACGGCGAAAAGCCCACCCTTCACATCTCCGCCAAGGAGGAGGACAGCAGGATCATCCTCAAGGTCAGGGACAACGGGGCGGGCATGACCATCGAAACCCAGGAACATGTCTTCGACCCCTTCTTCACCACCAAGGACGTCGGCAAGGGCATGGGGCTTGGACTGGCCATCTCCCACCGCATCATCATGGATCACCAGGGTACCATCTCCCTCAGGTCAAAGCCCGGTGAAGGAACCGAATTTATTCTGGATTTACCCCAAGCCTGTTCGTATGTTCACCCACATCCGGAAGCGGCTTCTACCTAACCCCCAAGCTCATGCACGATTATAAGCGCTACCATGTCCTGTACGTCGATGACGAGGAAATGTCCCTCAAGTATTTCTCCAGGACCTTCGGAAACGAATTCCAGATCATCACGGCCTCAAGCGCCGCCGACGCGCTCAAGCTGATCCAGGAACGAGGGGATGAAATCGGCGTGCTGCTCACCGACCAGCGCATGCCCGGCGAAAAGGGCCTCCAGCTCCTCGAACGCGCCCGCCAGCTCCGGCCGCGGATGGTGCGCATGATGGTCACCGCCTACGCCGACTTCGGCGTCACGGTCGATGCCGTCAACCATGGCAACATCTTCCGCTACATCTCCAAGCCCATCCAGGTGGAGGACATGCGCAACACCCTCAAGCGCGCCCTGGAGTACTACCTCCTCCAGCGCGAGCGTGACGAGCTTCTCATGCAGAAGCTCTCGGTGATCCAGAACATGATCATCGCTGACCGCATCATCAGCCTTGGCGTCCTCGCCGCAGGACTCAGCCAGCAGCTCCGCAACCCTTTGGAGGCCGTGCGCACCTTCCTGCAGCAGACGCCCGCCAAGCTCCGCTATGAAGACCTCGACCTGAACCGGCTGCGCGACCCGGGCTTCTGGAAAGACTTCCATGCCCAGGTGCTCGAACACGCCCACCAGGTCAGTGAGCTTGTCCGTCATCTGGACAGCATCGCCCTGCCGGAAAGCACCAGCGACGAAACCTCCGTCCAGCCCTTTGCCGTCATCAGCGATGTCGTTCAAAAGGCCCGGCCCAGGCTCGACAACCTCGGCATCAAGGTCAGCCTCAGCCTGCCCGAAAACCTGCCGAACCTTCACGTCAACGCCGGCAAGTTTGCCCGCATGTTTGAGCTGCTCATCGAGGATGAAATCGTCAACCTGCCCGCAGGGTCCACCATCCACCTCGGCGCTGAGGTCCTCTCGCTCTCCGGCACCCCGGTGCGCCTGCGCTTCACCCTGTCCGACGACGGCCCCGGCATCCCGCCGGAATCCATGCGCTCCGTCTTCGATCCCTTCAGCATGCACAAGCCGGACGAGCAGAAGTTCGGCCTCAACCTCCTCGGCGTCTTCTTCCTCGCCCATCACTACGGCGGCACCGTACGCGCCTCCAACGCCAGCGGCAGGGGCGTCTTCTACTCGCTCGAAATCCCCGTGACATCCACCCCACCGGTGAATCCCGAGGTCAGCAGCGAGGAGTTCGTCACCAAGGTTCTGGTCAACGACGCCCTCTGGGAAAAGCTGCTCTCCGGCATCTAGCCCCGGCTTGCGCCGCCGTCAGCCAGCAGCAATAACTGACGGATGCCCGCCGAAGCCCCTTACCGCCCCATGACCCCGTCCGAAGCACGCCGCCTGCGTGACCGTCTGGACAGTCAGGGAGGCAGGCTCGTCTTCACCAACGGATGCTTTGACCTTCTTCACGCCGGTCATGTCCGCTATCTTCAGGAGGCCCGCCAGCTGGGTGACGCGCTCATCATCGGCCTCAACTCCGATGAATCCGTCCGCGAACTCAAAGGGCCGGCACGTCCCCTGAACGGCGAATGTGACCGTGCCGAGGTCCTGGCCTCCCTGCGTGCCGTCGATGGCGTCGTCATCTTCAACGGCAAACGTGCCACCAGCCTCATCGAGGAGATTCAGCCGCACGTGTATGCCAAAGGCGGCGACTACACGCCGGACACCCTCGACCCCGGGGAGAAGGCCGCCCTCGACGCCGCAGGAACCGACATTCAGATCCTCTCCCTGGTGCCCAACCGCTCCACCACCGGCATCATTCAAAAGATGACCGCCTCAGAAACCACGCCCGCCTCTCTGCGACTGGGCGTCCTCGGCTCCGGAGAAGGCTCCAACCTCCGCGCCATTCTTGACGCCATCGATTCAGGACGGCTCAACGCCAAAATCGTCGCCGCCATTTCCGATCACGAGGCTTCCGGATTTCTTGAAATCGCCAGATCCAGGGGCCTGCCCTCTCATGCCGTCAATGGCGGCCCCAGCCCGCGACGGTTCGACGATGCCGCCCAGCAATGCGTCACCAGCATCCTCCAAAAAGCGCAGGTGGATGTTGTTGTGCTGACCGGCTTCATGAAGATCCTCAAGGAGCCCGTGCTCGACGCCTACCACGACCGGATCGTCAATATCCATCCCTCACTGCTTCCCGCCCACAAGGGAGCCACGGCCGTTCAGGACGCGCTGGACGCCGGTGACAAGGTCACGGGTTGCACGGTCCATCTCGTCACCCGCGAGATCGATGCAGGCCGCATCCTGGCCCAGGCCGAGGTTCCCATCCTCGAGGGTGACGACGCCACCGGCCTCCACCGCCGGATCAAGGAGCAGGAGCACCGACTGCTCCCGGAGGTTCTCTCCCAGTGGAAAAAAATCCCTGGATGACCAGGGTCGGACGCCGCTCGTTGCAAAGCCCGCCATCCCGCTGCAAACAGTCTCCGCCCAATGACCCCCCGCATTTTCGACCGCTATCTCGGCAGGCAGGTCCTGTCCTCCACGCTGATGGGCATCCTGCTCCTCAGCGGCGTCATGGTGCTGGGCAACGTCTACAAGAAGCTCGATGAACTGCTCGGCGACACCAAGCTGCCATTGACCGTGATCGCCGAGTTCATCGGCCTCATCATCCCCTTCTCCCTGATCTTCACGATCCCCTGGGCCTTCCTCACCTCCATCCTGCTCGTCTTCGGGCGCATCTCCGCGGACAATGAGCTCGTCTCCCTGCGCATGACCGGCTGGTCCATGCCCAGGATCTGCGCCTCCGTCTTCGCCCTCGCCGTCTCGTTCTCCGCCATCTGCTACTGGGTCAACGTGGACCTGGCCCCCATGGCCAAGAACCGCATGAAGACCCTGTTCTACGAGGTCGCTCTCGAAAACCCCGAAGCCCTGTTCCAGGAGGGACGCGTGCTGGAGAAGGTCCCGGGTTTTCGCATTTACACCGGGAAAAGAAACGAGCGCGAACTCAAAAACCTCGAGATCGTCGAACTCAACGGCGCCCTGGCCGGACGCGTTGTACGCGCCCGCCGCGCCCTGCTGGAAACCGAAAAGGGCGTGCTCGACTTCACCCTGCACCTCTTCGATGCCGAGATCGAAACCTATGCCTACAACCAGGACCGCCGGATCGACAAGGTCGACTTCCTCAAGGCTGCGGAAACCGCCATCACCTTCCCCATGTCACGCCTCAAGGACAAGTCCGTCCGTGTGAACGCCAGCATGAAGTCCACCGACCAGCTCTGGGAGGAGCTCGGCACCCGCAAGGACACGGTCTCGGGCCGTGACATGGAGGAGAAGCACCTCTCCCAGTCGCGGACGGAGCTGAACAAACGCTACAGCTTCTCCCTCGCCTGCTTCACCTTCGCCCTTGTCGGCATCCCCCTCGGCGTCACCGCCCAGAGGCGCGAAACCTCCACCGGCTTCGCCCTCAGCCTCATCACCGCCACCGTTTACATCGGCTTCATCATCTTTGGCGACACCATCAACGACAAGCCGGGAAGCCACCCCCACCTCGTCATGTGGCTGCCCAACCTCCTCTTCCTTGGCATCGGCGGCTGGCTGTTCTACAGGCTCAGCCGCAGATAGGCCGTCTCACTGCATCCGGTAGAAACCGTCCGGATTGTAAAGCCAGTAGGCGTCCAGCGGATTCAGCCGCGGCAGCAGCATCACCGGCCTGCCATGGTCATCCTGGCCCTCGGCCGCCTCGGTCATCGGCGGTCCAGGCGTGATCCGCGGCGCACCAGGCTGCGCGGACTGCGCCGTCTGCGTGGCGTCAGGATGCCTGAGCAGGGCCGTCTCCTCGATCTCCTCCACGATCTCGTCCACCCACTTCAGCTTCTGCGCGTCATCGGCAAATTCACTCCAGTCACCCGTGGAAGACTCCTTGTACATCCGCGCGATGAACTCCTCCCTCGAAAGCCCCATCTTATCCGCCACCGGCCCCGCCAGGCGCTTCCACCACTCCTCCAGCTCCTTCACATTCTCACGATGCTGCGTCAGGTTGCCCATGACCCCCACGCTCAGCTGATGATGCAGGATGATCGCGTTCGGATAGGCAAAGGACTTTTTGGAAAGCGTCGTGATGCAGGCCGCCATGCTCGCCGCAAACGACTTCACCACCGTGTAAACCGGCGCCTTCGAGCCGTGCATCGACTTCAGGATCTTGTAGCCGGCCATCACGCTGCCCCCGGGGCAGTCGTCGATCACAATGAAAATCGGCGCCTCGCTGTCACGGTTGTTGAAGTAGGCGATCCGGTCCGCCAGACTGTCCGCCGTCTTCTGCGTGATGACGCCGTTCAGCTGGATCGTCCGGTCGGAAAGCACCAGCTTCCGACCCTCCAGCGGATCCTTCGAATACGCCGGCGCCTTCCCCACCGCGTAGGTTCTCGCCTCCGACTCCTTCTGCTGAAGCTCCATCTGCAGTGCAAGCTCCGATGTCCTCCTGCGGATCGCATTCTCCTCCCGCCGCATTTGAAAGCCCTCGATGTCCGTCTGGTTCTTCTCAATCGCATACTCCATCATCAGCTTTTCATTCGCCCGCCTCAGCTCCACCAGCCCCGGGTCATCCTTCGCCCGGCGCTCCGATTCAGCCAGCTCCATCCTCAGCTTGATCTCCTCCATCTGGATCTGCAGCTCCGCAAGCGCCCGCTTTCTCGGGGCCAGCTTCTCATCCAGCTGCGTCTGCTCCAGCGCGATCTGCGCGGCGATTTTTTCCCTCTGCGCCACGAGCTTCGCCGTCTCCGCCTTCACCGCCTCCAAGGGATCCGGCTCCTGCGCCTTCGCCGCCGCTGATGCCTCCGCCGGCTTGTCCTTGGTGGGTGCGGTTTCCGCCGCGGCGGCCCAAGTGATCAGGGAAAGGACGAGGAGAGAAGGAAATCGGCTCATGACAGCCACTACTACACCCTCCGTCACGGAATCCTTCAACTCCCAATCCACTCATGCCCGGGCCTTAATGTATTGATGAAACCCGATCCATTGATAGGGTTCCCCCCTTGACCTCCCTCCTCAAATCGCTCAGCCTGATCGCCGACCCCACGCGGCTGCGCCTCCTTCTGCTTCTGAAAAACGAGGAGCTCAGTGTCGCCGAACTCCAGGAAATCCTCTCCCTTCCGCAGTCCAACATCTCCGCCCAGCTCGGCAAGCTCAAGTCGGCAGGCCTTGTCAGCGACCGCCGCTCCGGCAAAAACCGCCTTTACCGACTGGAGGAGCCTGACCGCAAGCAAACCGAGGCCTGGACCCACTTCCTCCGCCTCATCGACACGGCGGGAGAGGAGGTCCGGGAGGCCAAGAAAGACGTTCACGCCCTCAGGGTCGTGCTACAAAAGCGTGAGCGCACCGCGCAGGCCTACTTCGACGCCCTCGCCGGCAAATTCGGCCGCCACTACATCCCCGGACGTTCCTGGAAGGCCCTGGGCGAAACCCTGCTCAAGCTCATGCCTCCCCTCGTCATCGCCGACCTCGGCGCGGGCGAGGGCACGCTTTCCCAGCTCCTGGCCCAGCGGGCGAAAAAGGTCATCGCCGTGGACAGCAGCGAGGCCATGGTCAGCTATGGCTCAGGCCTCGCCCGCCAGCACGGCTTCACCAACCTCGAATACCGCCTGGGCGACCTTGAAAACCCGCCTGTCGAGGCGGGCAGCATCGACCTCGTCCTGCTCAGCCAGGCCCTGCACCATGCCCAGCGCCCGGCCCAGGCGCTGCGCGCCGCCTTCTCCCTGCTCAAGCCAGGAGGCCGCATCGCCATCCTTGACCTGCTCCGCCATCAGTTTGAAAAAGCCCGCGAACTTTATGCCGATGTCTGGCTCGGCTTCACCGAGGCCGAGCTGCATGAGATGCTCTCCGAAGCCGGGTTTCAGGGCATCGAAACCAGCATCGTGCACCGCGAAACCCGCAGCCCGCACTTCCAGACCCTGCTCGCCATCGCGGAACGGCCCTGAGCCGGCTCAGGAATACTCGATCAACGCCTTGATCACCCCTCGCCGGGCCACCTCGTCAAAGGCCTCCCGGATGTCCGCGAGCGCGAAGCGATGTGTGATGAACTCCGCCGACGTCAGCCTTCCCTCCCGGATCCACCCGCAGAGCTGCGCCTGGCTCTCCCGTTCATACTTCCGGGTAGGCCACTGGTGGACGAACAGGTTGAAGTTGAAGTCCGCCTTCGTCTTGTCGATGTGCAGCACCGGCTGCGTCAGCACGCCGTAGATGCAGTGCGATCCTCCGCGCTTCAGCAGCGGCAGCCCCTGCTGCAGGATGTCCGGATGGCCGACCGCGTCGATCACCGCATCCAGCCGCCCCGGGGCCTGGATCGCGCACGGCTCAAAGGCCGCGTCCGCCCCGAAGGAAAGAGCCTTTGCCCGCTTGTCCGCATGACGGTCCACTATGCCGATCCAGCGCAGCCCAAACAGGCGCCCGAGCTTGACGAAGCTCAGCCCCACCGGACCCGCCCCGAAGATCAGCACGTCATCCCCGGGCTGCAGATGAAAGTCACGAAAGGCCCCCAGAACCTCGCGCCAGGTGCACAGCAGCACCGCCTCCTGCGGCGGAATGTCCGCGTCCACCTTCGTCTGGATTTCATACACCTCCACCCAGCCATGCGCCTCGTCCGCCACACCGTCCTCCACCATCGCCGAATGATCATTCGCCAGCGTGTATTCGCCAAACCCGCCCCACCCGGAGTCCACTCCCTCCATCTGAAGATCAAAGCTCAAGCCTCCGACCGCACGGTCGCCCACGGCAAAGTTCCGCACCTTCTCGCCCACCGCCGTTACGATCCCCACGCTCTCATGGCCCAGGGCGAAGGGAAACTTGTCCTCCATCCCCGGAAAGGTGCCGTGCAGCAGCTCGCTGTCCGTCCGGTTGCAGAGGCAGGAGCATTCCGTCTTCACCAGCGCCTGATAGGGCCCCGGCCTGGGCACGGGCGTGTCGAGGATTTCAAGATGACCAGGGTGGACGGCGATGACGGATTTCATGAAGGTTCCCCGCCTTCCTAGATTCGATCGCACGGACAAGCAAGATTTCCAAATCCAGAAACGTTTCTGAATATGGAAATGCACAAAGAAGCCGCCATCCCCCTCACCGACGACACACTGGCTCCCGGAACGGAGCGCACGCTCGCCATCCTGGAGCTGCTCGGCCGCCACCGCGCCGGCCTCAGCCTCACCGAGATCGCCCGCGAGCTCGACCTGCCGGTGAACTCCGTCTTCCGCATCACCGCCACCCTGCACAACCGCGGCTACCTCCAGCGCCGCGAGGACGACAAGCGCTTCGTCCTGACGAACAAGCTCTTCGATCTCTCCCGCCCTCAAGTCCGCGAGAAAAGCCTCGTCGTCTGCGCCCTCGAATCGCTCAAATGGCTGCGCGACGAATCCGGCGAGACCGCGCAGCTGCTCACCAGCGTGAACCACAAAATGACCGTGCTCGAGCAGTGCATCTCCTCGCAGCCGATCAAGGTCAGCAGCACCGTCGGCCTGCAGGTGCCCATGTACTCCTGCGCCCCCGGCAAGGCCGTGCTCGCCCACCTGCCCGCCGCCGAACTCGACGCCTTCTTCGCCCACGTGAAGCTCAAGCAATACACCAGCACCACGCTCGCCACTCGCGGCGCTCTCGAGGCTGATCTCATCAAAACACGCAAGCGCGGCTACGCCACCGACCTCGCCGAAGGGCTCGAAGGCATCCACTGCGCCGCCGCCGCCGTGCTCGACGAGTATCGCTATCCCGTCGCCGCCGTCACCGTCATGGCCCCGAGCTTCCGCGTGAAGCGCGATCAATTCGAAAAACTCGGCCACCTCTGCATCCAGGCCGCCGAAACCATCACCCGCAGACTCCTGGCATGAAAAAAACCCTCTTTGCGATCTCTGCGATCTTTGGCGGCCAGTCCTTCGCCGCACCGACGCCACAGCAGCTCGAGTTCTTCGAGTCGCGCATCCGCCCCATCCTCGCGCAGGAGTGCTACGAGTGCCACAGTACCGCCACCAAGCAGAAAGGCAGCCTCGTGCTCGACTCCCGGCCCGGCTGGCAGGCCGGTGGTGACTCCGGCGATGCCATCAAACCCGCTGATCCTCAAAACTCGCTGCTCATTCAAACCCTCAAACACGAGCACGAAGACCTCAAAATGCCCAAAAACGGCGCGAAGCTCGACGCCAAGGTCATCGCCGATTTCGAGCAGTGGATTCGCGAAGGAGCCCCCGACCCCCGTGACGCCCCGCCGAGCAAGGAGCAGATCGAGAATGAAACCGCGTGGTCCGCCACGCTGCAGCGCCGCAAGGAGTGGTGGGCGTTTCAGCCGATCCGAGTTCCAAGTTCCAAGTCTCAAGTTTCAGGTTCAGGCCAGCTTGAGCCGAGCGAAGCGAGACAGACGACCGCAGGGAGCCCGCAGGGGAGCGTAGCGAATCAAACTTTAAACCTGAAACCTGAAACTCCGACCATCGACGACTTCATCGACGCCGAGCTGAAAAAGCAAAACATCCCCGCCGCCCCACCCGCTGATCTCGCCACCCTGCGCCGCCGCATCAGCTACATCCTCACCGGCCTCCCGCCGTCGGACCCGTCCGACAAGTCCAACCAGTCAGACCAGATCAACGCCCTCTTAAACTCTCCGGCCTACGGCGAAAAATGGGCCCGTCACTTCATGGACTGGGTTCGCTACGCCGAATCCTACGGCTCGGAGGGAGACCCCGCGATCCCCTACGCCTGGCGCTACCGCGACTATCTCATCCGGGCCTTCAACGACGACGTCCCCTGGCCCCAGCTCGTCAGGGAAGCCATCGCCGGCGACCTGCTGCCCACGCCTCGCGTGAAGAACGGCCTCAATGAAAGCGCCATCGGCATCGCCCAGCTGCGCATGGTGCTGCACGGCTTCTCACCGGTCGATTCACTCGATGAAATGGTCACCTTCACCGACAATCAGATCGACACCGTCACCAAGGCTTTCCAGGCGCTTACCGTCAGCTGCGCCCGCTGCCACAACCACAAGTTTGACGCCATCAGCCAGACCGACTTCTACGCCCTCTACGGCATCTTCACCAGCACCCACCCCGCCGTCATCGACGCCAACGCCCCCGGCTCCGGCGACGCCATCCGCGCCGGGCTGGCGAAACTCAAAGCTGAGATCAAGTCCACGCTCATCACCGATTGGCTCTCCAAACTCCCCTCGGACAAGTCCGACAAGTCCGACAAGTCCGACAAAAAGCCCGCCTTCACCTTCCACGGCCTCCCACACTCCAAACCCGGCGAATTCACCCTCACCGAAAAAGGCCTCCGCATCCACCCCGGCGGCTACATCTCGAACACGCTCACTCAAAAAGACCGCGCCTTCCTCTTCACCAACCGCTTCGAAAATCCCGGCGGCACACTGTGGTTCCGCGTTGCCGGAAACGGCGGTGTGAAGGCCAAATACGTCGTGCAGAACTACCCGCGCACCGGCACCATCCACAAAGCCGTCGAACTCAAAGACGCCAAAGACGAAAAACTCGCCTGGCGCAGCCTCGATCTCGAATTCTGGAAGGGCGACGAAATCTTCCTCCAGCTCGCCACCGCCGCTGACATGCCCGCGGAATACAAGGCCGACGAACCTTCCTGGTTTGCGTTGAACGACGTCATCATCACGAAGGACGGCAAGATGCCACCCAACCCCACTCCATCTAAAGCCTCACCCCACCAACTCGTCGCCGCTTGGAAAACCAACACGCTCTCCGATGCCGACGCCGAAGCTCTCGACGCCCTCATCCAATCCAACCAGCTCTCCACTAACTCCATCACGCCACTTCTCCGCCGCTACCGCGAACTCGAAGCCAAGCTCCCGCTTCCCACCCGCGTGCCCGGTGTGATCGACGCCGATGCGAAGGACGCGCCGCTCTTTGTTCGCGGCGATCACAAGCAGCCTGCTGAGCTTGTCTCACGCCGTTTCCTCGAAGCGCTCGATCCGAAGCCCTTCGCCACCAAGCAAAGCGGCCGACTCGAGCTCGCCGAGCGCATGGCAGACATGAAAAACAATCCGCTCACCGCCCGCGTCATCGTGAATCGCCTCTGGCATCACGTCTTCGGCCGCGGCATCGTCGCCAGCGTCGATAACTTCGGCAAACTCGGCGATCTCCCCACACATCCCAAGTTGCTCGATTTCCTCGCGCAGCGCTTCATCGACTCCGGCGGCAGCATCAAAGAACTGTTGAAGCTCATACTCTCATCGAAAGCCTTCCAAAGAAGTGCTCAGTCCTCAGTGCTCAGTGCTCAGTTGGACCCGGAGAACAAGCTTCTCAGCCATTGGAGCACGCGGCGGCTCGAAGCCGAGGCCATTCGCGATTCCATCGTCACGCTCTCCGGCAAGCTCGACCGCACACTTTACGGCGAATCCGTCGGCAATGGCGACGAGCGCCGCAGCATCTACATCAAAGTCATCCGCAACTCGCTCCCGCCCTTCCTCACCACCTTCGACGCGCCCGTGCCCTTCGCCACTCGTGGCAAACGCGATGCCACCAACGTCCCCGCGCAATCGCTCACGCTGCTCAACGATCCCAACGTCATCGATTGGGCCCGCAGTTGGGCTTTGCGCATGATCAACGATCTCAAAAACCGCCCCGACGACCTCCGCATCCGCCAGATGTTCCGCGAGGCCTTTTCGCGCGAAGCCACCGACGACGAAGTGAAGCAATCCACGGCTTATTTGACCTCTCTCCAAGCTGAAACGGCCCAAGAAGCCCAAAAACTCACCGAACAAGAAAACCAGCTCACCGCGCTCAATCGCCAGATCACCTCCACCCTAGCTCCCGCACGCGAAAAGCTCGTCAAAGCCGTCAATCCGGTCACTCCAGTCAGTCCGGTCCCATCCCCGCTCGCTGAATGGACCTTCGACAAAGACCTCAACGACACCACCGGCAAACTCCCGCTCACACTCACCGGCAATGCCCGCATCGAAAACGGCGCATTGATCGTCGATGGCAAGTCCATGGCCCAAAGCGGTTCGCTGCCGAAAACGCTCACCGCGAAGACCCTCGAAGCCTGGGTGCAGCTTGATGACCTCAAGCAGCAAGGCGGCGGCGTCATCACCGTGCAGCACCAGGATGGCGACTTGTTCGACTCGCTCGTCTTCGCGGAGAAAACGCCCGCGCACTGGGTCGCCGGCAGCAACTTCTTCGAGCGCAGCGAACTCTTTGAAGGCAGCGCCGAGACCGAGGCCGCCACACGTCCCGTGCATGTCGCCGTCGTGTATCAGGCCGATGGCACCATCCGCGGCTACCGCGAAGGCCAGCCCTACGGTCGCACCTACCGCAAAGCCCCCGGCGCCACCTTCGAGGCCGACAAAAGCCAAATCCTCCTCGGCTGCCGCCACGGCAGCCCCAGCGGCAATCACGGCCTGCGCGGCCGAATCCTCCGCGCCCGTCTCTACGACCGCGCCCTCACCCCCGAAGAAATCGCCCAAACCTCCCGCATCGAAGCGAACACGATTCGTGAGTCGGATGTCCTGGCGGCTCTGACTGAAGCTCAGCGACAGGAACTTACGCGCCTGCAATCGCAACGCGATGCGATGAACCAAGCGATCGAATCCACACGCTCGTCCACGAGCAGCGACGATCCCAATGTGCAGGCTTGGACAAGTCTCGCGCAGAGCCTCATCAACTTGAAGGAATTCATCTATCTTCGATGAAAGCAGTCCCAACCATCGCGCCAGCGCCTTGGACTGCGGCAGCCTGCTGCCGCTTTCGGGTGTGGCAGCCCTGCTGCCGGGAAAACGCCTCCTTGCCACCATCGCCAGCAGGGCTGGCTCACGAAAGGCGCATCAGGTCTGCCGCAGTCCATACCCCCTAACCACTTCTCATGAACGCCTCGCCTTCCCAAAAAACAGACTGGCAGTCGGCTCCAAATAACCCGGCGGCTTCGATTGCCCAACGAAGCTACAGCCGCCGCCACCTCCTCTCCCGCGCCTCCACTGGCTTCGGCATGGCTGCGCTTGCGGGACTCATGCAGGAAGAGGCCCAGGCCTCGCTCGTGCATCGCGCCAAGCGCTTCGCGCCGAAGGCACGCAGCGTGATCTTTCTCTACATGAGCGGCGGCGTGTCCCATGTCGATTCCTTCGACCACAAGCCGATGCTCAAGAAGTTCGAAGGCAAGCCGATGCCGGTGGCGGTGAAGAAGACGCAGTTCAACAACAACGGCACCGTCCAGCCCTCGCACTGGGACTTCAAACCGTATGGCCAGTCCGGCATCGAGGTGAGCGACCTCTTCCCGCAGATCGGCGGCGTGATCGACGACATCTGCCAGCTCCGCAGCATGACGGCGAAGTTCAGCGAGCATGCGCAGGGGAACTTTTTCATGCACAGCGGCTTTCCCTTTCTCGGCTTCCCCAGCGCCGGGGCATGGACGAGCTATGGGCTCGGCTCTGAGTCACGCGATCTGCCGGGCTACGTCGTGCTGCAGAGCGGCGGCGCGGCGACACCGCACGGCGGCGTGGGCCTTTTCAGCAACGGCTTCCTGCCAGCTCAGCATCAGGCGAGCATCGTGAAGGCCGACGAGACCGAGGCGGTCGCCAACATCCGGCCGCGACAGCCCCACGACCTCCAGCGCCGCCAGCTCGACTTCATCGGCGCGATGGATCGACGCTTTGCCAGCACCACACAGCATGACACGCACATCGAGGCCGCCATTTCGAACTACGAGATGGCCTGGCGCATGCAGGCCGCCGTGCCCGACCTCTGCGACATCTCCGGCGAGACCGAGGCGACGAAGAAACTCTACGGCCTCGACGATCCCGAGCCGAAAAAAGCCGCTTACGCCCGCCAATGCCTGCTCGCCCGGCGACTCGTCGAACGCGGTGTGCGCTTCATCGAACTCAGCACCCTCGCCTACAACCTCGGCGGCGGCAATGCGGCGAACCCATGGGATCATCACGGCGCGATCAAAGAAGGCCACGGCAAAATGGCCAACCAGATCGACCAGCCCATCGCCGCGCTCATCAAGGACCTCAAAGCCCGCGGCCTGCTCGACAGCACGCTGCTCGTATGGGCGGGCGAATTCGGCCGCACGCCCTTTGCTCAGGGCACGAACGGCCGCGATCACAATCCCTACGGCTTCACCGTCTGGATGGCCGGCGGCGGCGTTAAAGGCGGCCACATCTACGGCGCCACTGATGAGTTCGGTTACAACGCCACCGAAAACGTCTGCACCGTCTATGACCTCTGGGCCACCGTCCTGCACCTGATGGGCCTCGACCACGAACAGCTCACCTACCGCTTCGGCGGCCGCGATCTGCGCCTCACCGATGTGCATGGGAATGTGCTGCGCGACCTCTTTGCCTGATGCACCCGCACCTCTCACGCCGAGACCTGCTTGCCCGTGCCTCCACCGGCTTCGGCATGACGGCGCTGCACGGCCTGCTGCAGGCCGAAAACGCCACCACGCACCGGGCGAGGCGTTTCACGCCCAAGGCACGCAGCGTGATCTTTTGCTACATGAGCGGCGGTGTGTCGCACCTCGACTCCTTCGATCCGAAACCGCTGCTCGAAAAATACGCCGGCAAGCCGATGCCGGTGGCGGTGAAGAAGACACAGTTCAACAACAACGGCACCGTCCAGCCCGCGCACTGGGCGTTTCACCGGCATGGACGCAGCGGCATGGAGGTGAGCGAGCTGTTTCCGCACATGGCCGCCATCGCCGATGAAATCTGCCTGATCCGCAGCATGACGGCGAAGTTCAGCGAGCATGCGCAGGGCAATTTTTTCATGCACACTGGCTTCCCGTTTCTCGGTTACCCGAGCGCCGGAGCCTGGACCAGCTACGGCCTCGGCACCGAATCGCGTGACCTGCCCGGCTACGTCGTGCTGCAAAGCGGCGGTGCCGTGGCTCCGCATGGCGGCGTGGGGCTCTTCAGCAACGGCTTTCTCCCGGCTCAGCATCAGGCCAGCATCATGCGCGTGGATGACCCTGAGCCCGTGCCGCACATCCGGACGCTGCAGCCACGGGCACGCCAGCGTCATCAGCTCGACTTCATCGTCGGCATGGACCGACGTTTCGCCAAGACCACGCAGAACGATCTGCACGTTGAGGCTGCCATATCCAATTATGAGATGGCCTGGCGGATGCAGTCCGCTGTGCCTGAGCTGTGCGATCTCTCCGGCGAAACCGAGGCCACAAAGAAGCTCTACGGCATGGACGGCCCCGCCTCCACCCGCACCGCCTATGGTCAGCAGTGCCTGCTCGCACGTCGTCTGGTCGAACGCGGCGTGCGCTTTGTGGAACTGAGCTGCCTCCCGCAGAAACTCGGCGCAGGCCAGGGACCAAATCCATGGGACCAGCATGGCCAGATCAAGAAAGGCCACGCCAACATGGCCTATCAGGTCGATCAACCCATCGCGGGCCTCGTCAAAGACCTCAAATCACGCGGCCTGCTCGACAGCACCCTCGTCGTGTGGGCTGGCGAGTTCGGCCGCACGCCTTTTGCCCAGGGCAGCGACGGCCGCGACCACAACCCTTACGGATTCAGCCTCTGGATGGCTGGCGGCGGCGTCAAAGGCGGCCACGTTTACGGGGCGACGGACGACCTGGGCTACCAGGCCGTCGAAAACATCGCCACCGTCCATGACCTGTGGGCCACTGTGCTTCATCTCATGGGGGTTGATCACGAGCAGCTCACCTACCGCTTTGGAGGCCGTGACCTGCGGCTCACGGACGTGCACGGCAACGTGCTGCGCGACATCATCGCCTGAGCCCGTCGCACGGTCGAACCCAAAGCACCGCGTCTTGCCAGGCCGCCCTGGATGAGCGGCCCAGAGCTCCGGAGCTTCAGCGGAAATAACCCGTCACCTTGAGCCTGCGCCCGTAGATCTTGTCACCGGCGGCGACATAGAGGATGTCGTGGTCCTTGCCGGCAAATTCACAGCTGACCACCTTGCCGTCCGCCACCGGCTTCGCCAGGATCCCGGCAAGACGTCCTGCAGGATCAAACACCTGCACGCCGAGCTCGGTGGTGACGAAGATCCGCCCCTTGGACTCCGTGGTGGCGCCGTCTCCTGAGGCGGACTCCTTGCCCACGGGCAGCCACATGGTCATGAAGGGCGCTCCACCGGTGAGCGTGCCGTCATCCTCGATCCTCCAGGCCCAGACATGCTTGCCGCCATATTCGGAGGCCACCAGCGTGCGTTCATCCGGCGAGATGGAGATGCCGTTCGGCTTCGCCACCCTGCCCTGGTCTGCGACGATGTGCTTCCCGTCCTTGGTGACGAGGTGGATCATCTGCGTCGGTGTCTCGGTGAAATAGACATGCCCGGCCTTGCTGACGACGAGGTCGTTGCACTTCACGCCCGTGAGCAGCACCTGCACCTCGCCCTTCATGGTGATGGCGATGATGCGCTGCTCCTTGTTATGGCAGGCATAGAACCTGCCGTCCGGGCCGATCTGCAGGCCGCTGATGCCGGGCAGGTTGTCGAGAAACAGGTCCACCTTGCCAGTGGCCGCATCCAGCTTGTAGATGCCTTTCCCGGCCTTCACATCCGTGAAGAAAAGATTGCCGGCGGCATCCGTGCAGAGGCCGTCGGTGAAGACATAGCCCGAGGCCGCCTCCTTCCAGGGCTCGCCATCGGAGAGGAATTCATGCAGGGAGGTGTCCTGGGCGCAGACCGGGGCCAGGAGGGCGAGAAGAAGGAGCAGGGGCTTCATGTGGAAGTTGCAGGCGGTGAGATGAACAGACGTTGATCCAGTGGCACGCGTCGGCGGTCACTTTCTCCAGAGCCAGCGCAGCGTGTCCGGCAGCAGCGAAGCACCATGCTTGCCGTTGTGCGTGCCTTCCCCAAGGATGAACTGATAATCATAACCGGCGAATTTCAGTGCGGCCGCCATGTCCTCGTTGGCCAGGGGCCAGTTGCCAAACTGGTTGTCCAGATCGTTCCTGCCATCCTGCAGAAAGACCCGAAGAGGCTTCTTGTCGGTTTTGCGGATCAACGCGGGATAGACATGGCCGCCGCGGATGTTGGTGAAGCTGCCGATGTGGCTGATCACCTTGCGGAAGGCGTCCGGCCGCTCCCAGGCCACGGTGAAGGCGCAGATGCCGCCGCTGCTGTTGCCGCAGATGGCACGCTGATCGGGGTCGCTGGTGAGGTTGTGGTCCTTGGCCACGGCGGGCAGAATCTCCTCCACCAGGAAACGGGCATGCAGGTCGCCCAGCGAATCATACTCAAAGCTGCGGTTGCTGCGCGGCTTGTCCTTCGGATTGGCCGTCGGGAAGACGCCGGGCTGGATGAAGATGCCGATGGTCACGGGCATCTCACCACGGGCGATGAGGTTGTCGAACACCACCGGCGCACGAAACTGACCGTCCCGCTTCACAAAGCCGCCTCCATCACAAAACACCATCACCGCAGCCGCCTTGTCCTTGGAATACTGGGACGGAACGTAGATCCACCAGTCGCGGGTGGTGCCGGGATAGATCTTGGAGTCCTTCCAGGGCGGCATCTGGATGACCTTGCCCTGCGGCACGCCGGGCTGCTCCTGGGAATCCTTGCCCAGCACATATTGATCATCCTGGGGCGCCCCCAGAAGCGGCAGGCAGCCGGCTAGCGTGACAAGGGAGAAAAGGGATCGGCGAAGCAACGAGGTCATGGGAGCCTTTCAAAACGTGGATCGGACGGACATGTTGCAGCCGCCGGGACGGAGATGCCGAGGAATCTGCCAAACTCAGCCTTTGGCCATGCTTGCCGCAAGCTTCACCGCCTCGACCAGGCTTCTGCCGCTGGCACGCCCCTGCCAGGCGATGTCACAGGCGGTGCCATGGTCCACGCTGGTGCGGGGCACGGGCAGCCCCAGCGTGGTGTTCACGGCCGTGTCAAAGGCGAGCGCCTTGAGAGGAATCAGCGCCTGGTCATGATACATGCAGACGTAGGCGTCCACCGCACGCCTCTTCGCGGCGATGAAGGCGGTGTCCGGAGGCAGCGGTCCCTCCACCTGCATGCCGGCGGCCCTGGCGGCGGCGACGGCCGGGGCGATGATGGCCTCCTCCTCGCCACGACCAAACAGACCATGCTCTCCCGCATGTGGATTCAGGCCGCAGACGGCGATTTTCGGCGCCCGCCCCTTCACCCGGCGCACGGCATCGTGGGTGAGCTCAATGACATCCTGAATGCGGCGGCTGGTGAGAGCCGGAACCACGTCCTGATAACCGATGTGGACGGTGACAAGGCTGCAGATCATCTCCTCCGAGAAGAAGGTCATGCAGGATCGTTCTGCGGCCATCTTTTCAGCGAACATCTCCGTATGCCCAGGATAGGTGATCCCGGCGGCATGCAGCGCCTCCTTGTTCAGCGGCGCCGTCGCCACGGCGGCCACCTGGCCGGCAAGCGCGGCCTCGATGGCCTTTTCCACATAGCGGAAGCCGGCAGCCCCCGTTTTCGCGCTGACCTTGCCGGGCTCGAAGCCGTCGGCGTCAAACCCGAACACGTCCAGCACCGCAGGCTCGTCCAGGCTGGCAAATTTTTCCGACCATTCGATCTCGCTAAGAATGCGGCGAGGGGATGGCAGACCGGTCTGGCGAGCACATTTTGCCAGCAGCCGGGCATCACCCAAGATCACAGGCACGGCAAGCTCTCGCACTTCTTCATTGGCGAGAAGTTGAAGGCAGATTTCAGGACCAACCCCGGCGGGGTCTCCCATGGTGATGGCAATGAGTGGCCGGGACATTCGATGCGATGAATCGAGGATTGCCGGAGTCACTTCACCTTGAAGAGCTCGACGTCGAAGATCAGCGCCTCGTTCGGCCCGATGTCACGCCCTGCTCCGCGTGGGCCGTAGGCAAGGCGCGACGGAATGAAGAAGCGGAATTTGGCGCCTTCCTTCATCAGCTGCACGCCCTCGGTCCAGCCGGGGATGACGCGGTTCAGCGGAAACTCGATGGTCTGTCCGCGGCGGTAGCTGCTGTCGAACACTCGACCGTCGATCAGCGTGCCCTCGTAATGCACCTCCACGGTGTCCGTGGCCTTGGGGCTGCGTCCGGCCCCCTCGGTGATGACCTTGTATTGAAGACCGCTGGCGGTGACGACGACACCCTCCTTTTTGGCGTTGTCTTCGAGGAACTTTTCTCCTTTGGCGAGGGCGATGTCTGACATGGATGGTTAGGGCAAGGGGTTGGGGGAGCCGGAGGCTAGCAGCAGGACGGATGGAGGCAAGCACAAGACCGCCAGCCCTGGCCTGGCTCATTTTCCTGATTGCAAACCCTGCTCCCCTCCGCGACCCCAGGTCATGTCATTGCTGAAACGTTTCGAAGTCTGGGTGCTCATCCTCCTCGCGGCGGGAGCAGGCCTGTGGGTGGCGCTGGACCAGCCTGCACCGGAGGGTGATCCACGCCCGGTGACGGAAGAGGAGCAGGCCGCCGAGGAGCCGGCGCTTGTCATTCACCGCTGCAGCCTGGAGCGCGACTACGGCAACGCGCGGCTGGACATCGAACTGCGCTACCGCAACAGCAGCCCAAGGCCCCTGGTTTTGCAGCCGCCCGAAGTGAAGCTGCTCACGCGTGAAGGCCGCGAGGTGCCGCCGTTCATCCTGCCTGTGGAAAAACCACCCCAGATCCCGCCCCGCACCGCCCAGAGCGTGCGGCTTCGCTACTGGCTGGAGGCTGCCCATCTGAAGGGCGGACTGAGCCTCGACATCCGGGGCAGCAAGACAGATGTGAAATCCGACGCCGCCCTCGATCTCGAAAAGCTGGAAAACCACAAGCCCCGCACCTGGCAGGGCATCATTCAGTGACCCGGCTCCTCACTTCACCGCCGGAAGGGACTGAATGAAAAGAGAGTAAAACTCGTTTTCCTCCGCAGTTTCCCCGTCCGCCTCCAGGATGGCCTTGAGGATTTCAGCGGCCTCCTTCTGCACGCTGCGTGAGGAAAAAAGGGCGGCGCGTTCGTTCATGTAATCGAACACCGCTTCGTCATCCTCCGCCACCTCCCGCGCCCGGGCGAAGGATTCCTCGATGAACAGATCCTTGGGGTATTCGGACTTCCAGCCTTTCTTCACGAACGCCTGCTTCAGAAGATCCTCTTCAACGAGTGAAACATGGGCGTCGGCATAGATGGAAAGGGCGAGGAGGTCGAAGAGCGCTTCGCGTTGCGGCTGGGTCATGATGATGGGATTTCATCCGACTAAATTCACGATGTCGATGCTGAAAAAACACTTATTTTTTGCGCCAGCATCGGAAGAGGAGGCGCTAGTTTTCCCGGAGGTTGCGGCGGAAGTCCACAATGCCTTCGCGCAGGCTGAACAAATCCTTCCTCCATGCGCCCAAAATCGCCTCGTGACAGGCGTTCGAAGGAGACGTTTCCAGCTCCTGAAGAGCCGCGAGGGCTTCGTTGATCCAGTTCAGGCAGCGCTTGCTCACCGCCAGCGCATAACCGGTGTCGATGTCGATCTCCGCGTCGGACCTGCGACCCAGCATGCTGATGGCGGCCGCCAGCTTTCCTGAAACCTGCATGATGTTCCCGAGAAAACGGGTCAGCGGATCGTCCGGCGAACTTTCGGATGAACGTTCGAGTCCTGCGCGCCTGGCCTCCTCGCAGATCCGGACGACCAGATCACGCGCCTGACGGCCCAGCGGATGTTCCTGGGCCTTGTGGCGCACGGCGGCGCCCTCCGTCACCTCGTCCAGCCTGCCCACGTCTTCCGTCTCCGGGCCCGGGTCTTCGGAAAAGTCCTGGTTCAAAGTCTCCATCCACTCCCTGCGCCGCTGCTTTTCCGGCGGATCCCCGGAGGATGGCTCCACGCCCTCCTGGGCGTCGGCCAGGTCCTCGATGAGATGATCCCAGCCCATGACGAAGGCGATCTTTTGCTCCGACCCCTCGTCCTCCTCATACTTGTCATGAGCCTCAAGGCTGGCCTCGTTCAGACGGTCGGAGGCCTTGAGCTGCTCCTCCCATTTGTCTTCGGTGAAATCCTCCTGGCGCAGCTCGTCATCGTACTCCTCAGCCTCGTTCCGTTGCGGACGCTGGATCACTGCGGCGAGATGCTCCCTCATGGCATGCAGGTTGGCCATTCTCTGCGCGGCCTCCTCGTCCTCGTCCATCTGCCAGCGGTGCTCGGCCACCTCGATCTGAAAGTCGGTGCTTTCCACGACGCAGCGGCCGAGACCTTCCGTGAACCATTCAAGGTAGAAGCAGCTGCGCATCTCGGTGGGCACCTCGTGGATGCGACGTTCCCGGTAGGCCTGCTTCCACTGCTCCTCCGGCACGGCGAACACCTTGACCTTGCGCGACGCGGTGATGTCACCCACCTGCCCCGTCTGGACACCGGCCCCCGGCGGAACGGTGGGCTGAGACTGCGGGCTTGGATTGATGAAAACCAGCCTGCTTCCCGCGATGTCCCGCCAGGCGTCCCCCTGCAGGTCCAGCAGGATCGGCTCGGCACGGTCCACCACCTCCAGCCGGGCCGTCACACGACCGCGCTCGGTGTTGTCCAGCTCGCCGCGGATCACGGCTTGATCAAATCTCCAGGCCATGCGCGATGTATGAAGGAGACGATGGGGGAAGCAAGAACGAAGGCGGATGAACTTTCAGGATGCAGCCTTCGTTCATGCGTCGAGATTTGCCGATGCCCGCCCAAATCAGCCCGTTCAAGGACAACCCTTCCGCGCGTGCGGAACTGGTGCCCTTTCTGATGAAGCAGTTTCAGGGCGAAGGCGCCTGTGACGCCGGCATGTGGCTTCGTCGTTTTGCCTTCTGGTGGGATGAAAACCCGTTCGCCAACGCCCATCCATGCCGGGGCTGGCTGCTTCGCGACGCAGAGACGATCGTCGGTTTTCTTGGAGTCATCCCGACGCTTTATCAAGACCCCTGCGGCACGCCGGTCCCGGCTTTGATCGCCACCTCCTGGGCCGTGGCCGAAGATCATCGACATGCCGCACTGCCCATGGGCATGATGCTGCAGCGCACCGGCCGCGACTGCGTCATGGTGGACACCACCCCCAGCCCTGAAGTGCGCAGACTGCTGGAACGCTGGGGCTGGAACGCGCAATCCAGGGTCAGGCACAGCCTCGTCTGGCGCGGAGCCCTGAGCAGCGTCCTGGCAGGCATTGGCGGCCATGCGCCCTGGCCCATGCGTGAAGGCCGGAGAATTGTCACGGATCCCGGCCTGGTGACCCGGATCGCCCCGGCACCCTCCCCAGGCAGGCTGCAAAAGCACATCACGCCCGAATACCTGCGCTGGTATGTGAAGTCACCGATGCGCGAGCATCATTTCCTCGCCATCATCGCGGCCGACGGCACCTTGTCATCCTACCTGATCATGACACGCCGGAGCCTCCGGGGAATCCCATCCTGGATGATTGTTGACTGGTTCACCACGGAACCATCCCATGAAGAGCTTCATGCCCTGGTCTTCGAGCTGATGAATCAATCCCCCGCCGGTCGGCCGGGGTGGCGGCCTTTCATCAGCCTGCTTGCCTTTCCTGGCGATGATCCCTGGAAAGGCCTGCCGGTCATCTTCAGACGCGATGAAGCCATCTGCCATCATCACTGGATCCCCGGCCGTCTGGCGGACTCTCCTGCCAGGCATGTGATCGGCGAGGGCGACTGGGGGCTATGACACCAGCGCCAGCACGTCGGCGGGAGTCGCGAAGGAATCCGCCTTGATCCGTTCGTCCGCAATCGTCACGCCAAACTCCTGCTCCA
Organism: Prosthecobacter sp.; assembly: GCA_044341745.1. Lineage (GTDB taxonomy): Bacteria > Verrucomicrobiota > Verrucomicrobiia > Verrucomicrobiales > Verrucomicrobiaceae > Prosthecobacter. Next base: position 46,719 of record JBIIRD010000012.1, read on the forward strand.
GGGCCATCAGCAGGTCGATCGACTGAAGCGAGTCAAGCCCCAGCCTGCCTAGCTCCGCGTCCATCGAAAGCGGCGCCCCCTCGGGCAGAAGCCGCAGGAAGGGACGAAGCAGGCTGAGAAGTTTTTGTTCGGCATTCATTCGGCAGAAGGGGGGAGCAAGGGGGATGACTTGGCGGTCAGCAAGGCATGGCCGTGATTCATACGCCAGGCCTCGGCCTCCCGGCCGTTTTCATGTGTCACCTCGACGGGAGGTGCATGGCTGAGAAAGCCCAGCAGGCTGGCCGTCAGGCCGTAGGCGCCGACGTTGGGGATGCCCACCAGGTCGCCAGGCCGCAGCCGGGGAACCCGGACGCCACGACCCAGGGCGTCGAGCGGCGTGCATAGAGGTCCGACCAGGTCCACCGTCATCGCGGGTTCTGCAGCGGCCTCGCTGCCCAGGTTCACCACGGTCAATGCACCGCGCGGCACACGCCCCAGGCCGGCCATGCCGCCGAGATGATGAATGCCGGTGTCGAGGATGACAAAGGTGCGGCCGGGAAAGGCCTTGATGTCCAGCACGCGTGCAATCAGCCAGCCGCTGCTTGCGCAGAGCCGGCGCCCGGATTCAAACCAGAGTTCCGCTCCTCGGCGGGCGAAGGGCGACGCCTGCCACACCTCGCCCAGCTTCTCCCTCAGCCCGTCGAGGGGCGCGGGGGCCAGGTCGTTCGCATACGGCCATGGAAAGCCGCCGCCTGCATTGAGGATGCGGGATTGAAAACCCAGCGCCCCCTCGACCCGTTGCGCACATTCGAGCGCGCGACGCGTGTTCGTCACCAGGGCCTCCACACCGGCGACCTGCGTTCCAAAATAAACATGCAGTCCGGCCAGGTTCAGCCCCGGCAGACGGACCTGGCCTCGTGCCTCCGGAGCCAGCAGCAGCGCTTCGGCAAAGCCAAACTGGCTCTCCACGCCGCTCATCGCCAGGCGCGCGTCCGGGGCGTCCTCCGGATTCACCCGCAGCAGCACCGCAGCCTCGCACGCATGACGCAGGCAGGCCGCGGACAGGCTGGCGAGGTCACGCAGGCTTTCAGCGGAGAAAAGCCGCACACCCGCGTTCAATGCCTCCTCCAGCTCCGCCTCGGTCTTGCCCGGTCCACCGAACAGAATCTCCTCACCCGTGAACCCCGCCGCAATCGCGGCGCCCAGCTCGCCCGTTGAGGTCACCTCCGCCCTCGCCCCGCACTCACGAACCCGTCGTGCGATGGCGGGCAGAGGGTTGGCCTTGAAGGAATAACAAACGGCGGCCCCTTCGGGCAGCGAGGAAAAAAGCTCGGCGGCACGCTCCGTCACCTCCCCCAGGTCATAGGCGTAAAGAGGGGTGCCATGGCGGCGGGCAAGCTCCTGGGCGAGGCCGGCGTTCATGCGGCTCCCTCCTCCAGCATCGCGCGCAGGGCCTTGCGGTCCACCTTTTGGTTGGCCGTGCGCGGCAGTTCCGGCAGGACGATCAGCCGGTCGGGAACCTTGGCGGCCTCCAGAAGCCCGGCGAGCCCGGAAAGGATCACCGCGTCGTCAGGTCGTCCGCCGGCCAGCGTGACGAAGAGGCAGAGCTTGTCCCTCGCCTCGTCCTTGATGCAGCCGGCGGCGGACACCTGTTCAAGGCTGCACGCGGCCTCCTCAACCTCCACGGGGCTCAGGCGATGCCCCTTGTGCTTGATCATGAAGTCGCTGCGCGCCTGAAAATAAATGAACCCGCCGGCATCCACCGAGCCAAAGTCACCCGTGACCAGGACCCGCGTGCCGTCTGGCAGAAAACGGTAGCGTTTCGCCGTCTCATCGGGGGCGCGCCAGTAGCCCAGGCCGACATGAGGCCCCTTCACCATCAGCTCCCCGACCTCACCGGGCGGCAGCCGGGCGCCGTCCGGCGACTCCGCCCACACCTCCGTGCCGTCCAGCGCCCGTCCGACGCTGCCCTCATGGGCGTCCAGCTCCTCCGGCAGCAGGATGGAGACGCGCTTGCACTCCGTCAGGCCGTACATTGGAAAGACCCGCGCTCCAGGAAACAGCTTCTGCAGCTGGCGGACATGCGTGACAGGAAGATGATCGCCCGTGTTGCTCAGCAGACGCAGCTTGGGAAGCTCCACCGGCCGCCACGACTGCATCTTGATCAGCCCCGCAAAAAGGCTGGGCACGCCCGGCAGCACGGTGATCTCATGACGCGCAAGCAGGCGGGGCAGCTCAGGACCGGCCATCTCGGGACGCCCGACAAAAAGCGCCGCACCTGTCATCATCGCATAGAAGACCTGGTAGAAGCCGTAGTCGAAGGCCAGGGGCAGGAAGACGCCGATGCGATCGTCCTCGCGGTAGCGAAGCCGCGCCAGGATGGCCTGGGTGACAAACCCCACGTTGGCATGGCTCAGCATGACACCGCGGGGAGCTCCCGTGGAGCCGGAGGTGAAGACCAGGAACGCCAGCTCATCGCCACCGGCCGGCTCAGGCAGGGCGGAATGGCTGGTCCCGCAGAGCGCCTCTTGACTCTGCTCGATCACCAGTGCCCTGGCTGCGCCGGCCTCGGGCAGGAGATCGCGGCGGCCTTCCGAAAGGAGGATGAGCGACGGCTCGCACTGCTTCACGATGCGCCCGAAGCCCAACGCGGTGACCTGTGGGCTCAGCACTGAAAAAACAGCGCCCGCACGGCTGGCGGCCAGGCTCAGGAGCGGCAGCTCGATGCGGTTTTCAGAAACGATCAGCACCCGGTCGCCCGGCCGTACGCCAAGCCCGATCATGCCGGAAGCCAGCTGTTCCACCCGAAGTCCGGCCTCCTGATAGGAAAGGGCGCCCGTTTCCCCCAGCAGAAAGGGGCGCCCGGCATGGCGGGCGGCGGCCTGGATGAGGAGATCAGACAGATGAAACATGCGGGGGGAGCGGAAATGAACGCCCTAACCAATCCCGGATCAAGGGTCATCCCTGTGGCGGATGCCGCCACATTCAGTGCCGGCGCGGCCCCCGGCGTGTCTCCTGCCTGACAAACAGGGGCTCCAGGTTCTCCCGGATCCAGGCAAACGCAGCCTCCATGCCCTCGCGCATGTAGATCACTCCGATGTCCGCCTCCACCCGTGTCGGATTGCCCACGCAGTTCAGGAACTGGTTGCAGGTGAAGCGCGTCTTCATCTCCGCATCCACGCCGCCCTGGCGCTCCAAAACCCAGGAGCGGACATAGAGCTCAAGCACGGCATCCCCGATCCAGGCATCCTGGCGAAGTTTTTCCAAAGCATCCGGTGCGTCGGCCATGACGGCTCCTTGCAGCAGGATGCGACGTTCCGCCAGTGCTTCGATGCAGCCGGCGAACTTGCCCCTCGTGCCTGCTTGACCCCGCCGCCCTCCGCGTCTCACCTCCGCCGACAACCGTGCACCCGCCCCTCGCCAGCCTCTCCCAGCTTTCCGACCGCAAAAGAAACGGCCCTCCCCTCTCAGTGCTGACCGCCTACGACTACCCGGCGGCACGCCTGCTGGATGAAGCAGGCGTCGACCTGCTTCTGGTCGGCGACTCCCTCGGCATGATGGTCCTGGGCCTGCCTGACACGACCGGCGTGACCATGGAGATGATGATTCATCACACCTCGGCCGTGCGCCGGGCCGTGAAACGCGCCCCGGTCATCAGCGACCTGCCCTATCATGCCTATGAGACCGCCGAGATGGCCCTGGCCAACGCCCGCCGACTGGTCCAGGCGGGGGCTGACGCCGTGAAGCTGGAAGGCGGCCTGGACTTCGTGCCGCAGGTGCGGGCCATCGTCGAGGCGGGCATCCCGTTTGTCGGCCACATCGGCATGCTGCCGCAAAGCGTGAAGGAGGAGGGCGGCTATAAAAAGAAGGGCCGCACCCCGGAGCAGGCGGAAAAGCTTCTGCACGACGCCATGGCTCTGGATGAAGCAGGAGCCGCGGCCATCGTGCTGGAAAGCATGGTGCCCGACGTGGCCTCCACAATCACCCGGCGCATCAAGGCCACCACCATCGGCATCGGGGCAGGCTCCGGCACCGACGCCCAGGTGCTCGTGCTTCATGACCTCATCGGCGCCTTTCCCTGGTTTCGTCCGCCCTTTGCCACGGCACGCGCGGATGTCGCCGCTGAAATCTCCCGGGCCGCCCGTGAATACATCGCGGCCTGCCAGGCGCGCTGAGCCTGGTCACACCGCCAGTCTTGACTCCAGCGCATCGCCCAGCGCCAGCAGCAGCGGATCACTCCACGCCGCGCCGAAGAAGGAAAACCCCACCGGCAGGCCGTCCACCTCCCCCATCGGCAGGGTCAGGTGCGGATAACCCGCGACGGCGGCGGGCGTGCATGCCACCCGGACGTCGGCGTCGCCCTTCTTGAGATCGATCCTTTTTGTCGGATCATTGGTTGGGCAGATCAAGGCGTCCAGACGGTGGCTTTGCAACGCGGCGTCAATGCCCTCGGGCCCGGCCAGACGACGGGCGAGCGCCCTCGATTCAGCCGCCTCCGCCAGGGCCTCCGGTGTGCCGCGTTTCTCAGCCTCCTCAAACAGGTCCTGCCCGAACCAGGGCATCTCCTCGGCGGCATGCTCCCTGTTGAAGGCGATCAATGCCTGCAGTGAACCAACCCTGCCTCCGCGCCGCCGCAGGTAGTCGTCAAGGTCGGCCCGCAGCTCCGTGAGCAACGCCCTCCAGGCAAGCCCTCCCGCCGCCCGCTGGTTCGGCAGCTCCACGTTTTCAACCACCTCGGCCCCGGCCTCCCGCAGCAGCTTCAGGGCATGATCAAACCGCTCCAGCACACCGGGGTGGCTTCCACAAAGCTCGCGCACCACGCCCAGCCTTCTGCCACGGAGAACCTCCGCGTGAAACAACGACAAGTGCCCGAGGACCGCGCCCGTCGGCGGTGCGCTTGAAAGCGGATCGCCGGGGTCATGCGCGGCCATCACCTCCATCATCAGCGCGGCGTCACGCACCGTCCTGGTCATCGGTCCGGCGGTGTCCTGCCAGTGCGAGATCGGGATGATGCCGCTGCGGCTCAGGCTTCCCAGCGTCGGCTTCAATCCCACGATGCCGCAGGCGCTGGCGGGGCTGACGATGCTGCCGTTGGTCTCCGTTCCGACGGCGGCGGCGCAAAGGCCGGCCGCCACCGCCACGGCGGAGCCGCTGCTCGATCCGCTGGCGCTGTACCCGGTCCTGCCGGGGTGGCGCGTCAGGCCGCCGCGCGCGCTCCAGCCGCTGGTGGAGCCGCGGCTGCGGATGTTCGCCCATTCGCTCAGGTTGGTCTTGCCAAAGACCAGCGCACCGGCCTCGCGCAACCGCCGGACGATGAAGGCGTCGCGCTTCGGGGCCGGCGCATCCACGAGCGCCAGGGATCCGGCGGTCGTCAGCATGCCGTCCGCGGTCTCGATGTTGTCCTTGATCAGCACCGGCGCCCCATGCAGCAGCCCGGAGGGGGGAGCATCAGCCAGCCGATGCCGTTGCGGATGCAGCTCGATGACCGCCCGCAGTTCCGGTCCTGCACGGTCCAGGGTGTCGATGCGCAACAAGTAATGCTTCAAGTATTCCGCCGCCGGAACCTCGCCGGACTCAATCCGCCTCACCACCTCCGAAAGGGGATCCGCCGCAGAAACGGCACGGTGCCTGGAGCACGATGAGACGACGGCCAGCAGCGCGCCACCCTGGAGAAAATCACGACGTTGCATGGCGGAGCCCCCGGGTTTCCGGCTCACTTCAGGCCGCCGATCCTGCAGCCCTGCGCCGGCTGCCAGGGCGTGGCGGCCGGCCTGCCGGCCAGGATGGCGTCCAGGGCGTCGCGCAGGTCGCGCGTGGTGGCCTCCCGCTGACGCTTCGTCGGACCGAGGTAGAGGTCGTTGATCCTGCCCTTGTAAAGGACTTCGCCGCCGGTTGAGACCACGAAGGCCTCGGGTGTCGTCGTCGCGCCCAGGTGCCGGGCCAGCTGCTGCTGCCTGTCCAGCAGCACCCGCGCCTTCACCTGCTCCAGGTCCGCATGCTGAAAGGCGGTCTCGACCGTGATCTCCGAATCGGAATGCACCAGGGCCACGGCCACCCTGTCGGAATACTCTGAGGCGACCGCATTGATCTCCTTCATGAACGGACGGGTGGTCGAACAAAAGGGGGAGACAAAGAAAAGCAGCACGGCCTTCCTGCCCCCGGCGTCAAGCGGCGGGTAAGACCTGCCGTCCGTCGCCGGCAGTTCGGAGGGGGGCGCGGCGGAAGCTTGAACGACGAGACAGAGGAAAAGCAGGAGGGCGCGCAGGTGCATGGGCGGAATCAAGCCTGGAAAACGCGGCGGGAGAACCAAAAAGTCATCTCCTTGCCTGCGGTGCCTGCTGGAGCGGACCGGTTTCCTCCCGCCTGGCAAACTCCTCAGGCATCAGCAGCTCGATGTCCGCACCCAGGTTCGCCGGACTGAGATAATGGTTTTCCGTGCGTTCGGCGGACTCGGCCAGCCAGGCGAAGCCCTGGTGGTAAAGCCGCAGGAACCTGTCCACAAAGGGCGCGATCACCTCCGACGAGGTTGCGGTCATCTCCGCCGACAGCGCGCGCATGTCCACGGCAGCCCCCGGGTTCATGGAGATGTTGACTGGCTCGGGCAGCCTGCCCTGCAGAAGGTGCTCGCCAAGGGGGACAAACCTTCGGTTAGGCGTGAAGGGATGGACCGCGCCGTCAAGCATGCCCAGGATCTGCCGCACCAGGTTGGTCATCCTGGGGACGATCGACTGCAGGGCGGTGAACACCTGGCCGCTGTCGCTCATGCCGGCGGCCCTGCCTTCCAGGGTTTGAAAGGCAAAGTACGTGGTCAGCAGCTCACGGAAGGCGGGCAGGGCCGCCGCCATGCTTTCATAAAGAGCGCACCAGTGCGGCAGGTCCTGACGGCGTGCACGAAGAACGTCGTCCAGCTCCTCGGGCGCGCTCCACCAGAGCAGGCCGAGCGCGGCGGCGAAGCGACTTTCCAGCCGCACCTCGTGGGCAAGCAGCGCGGATTCCATCTCCTCCATCGCCAGCTTCTGACGCGACGCCTCGGCGCGCAGCGACTGCGGACAGCAGTTGTCCTCATCACCAAACTGAACCCGTGACACCGAATAGCCGGCGAGGCTGAGAGTGGCTGCGGCTTCCAGGTCACGGCGGCGCTGCCAGGCCATGTTCCACTCACGCAGGGCGGTCTTCAGCCGCCCGCCCCATTCCTTGACCTCCTCCCGCACCTTCAGGATCTCGTCCTGGAGCTGCTGCCTGCCCGGCGACACCGCATGGGTGGCCCCAAGGCCGCACATGGCACGTTCAGGATGGGCCAGCCCCCCGAAATAGCGTCGGATGACCAGCAGCGATTCATCCTCCCTGCGGTTCTGAGGAACCACCTCCTCCTCGGTCACCAGGCGGCACTCCTGCAGGTTGATACCCAGTTCATGCTGGTAATAAAAAAAGGTGACCTGCCGGGAAAGATCGACAAAGGAGACCAGCAACGAAGCCGCCGGCGCCTCCCTGGGAAGATGCCCGATGATGCTCTCTCCAAAAGTCGCCTGTTCCTGGGCTCCGGCAGCAGCAGGCGCCGCGTCCACTTCTCGCGCCGCCCGTGCCACATGACGCGCCATCAGCAGCGAAAGATTGTCCGGCAGCCGCTGCTGCATGACACTGTGGCGGATCTCCGTGCAGCACGCAGCCCAGGCTTGATCCAGAAGACGCATCTTCGCCTCCAGCGCGGTCAACGCGTTCCGGCCGACCAGTTTGCGGGCTCCCGCAGCGGCTCCTGAACGCAGCCTCAGAAGCGCCAGGGCTGACACCAGCCTTGCCGCCAGGAAAAAACAGGCAAAGGGCAGCTTCGCCAGCAGGCTCCAGCCCCGGACCGAAGCTCGCAGGCATTTCCTCAGGAACGATTGCCTGTCACGTACCTGACGCAGGTTCATCTCCCAGGGATCCTGTTCATGGAGCGCCCGGTAAAACCACGCATTCAGCTCGCGCAGGAGATGGCAGAAGGTTGTGCTCATCCCGCCCGAGTTCATGGCCAGTTCCCGGACCATCAGGGCCGCCAGCTCACGCGAACTGGTCACCGAGACCACCGGCAGGCCGACATGCAGGATCACCCTGCCGGTGCTGATGCCACCAAGCCCGCCCTTGACCGAAGCTCGCACGCCCGCTGTCGTGTCCAGCCAGATTTCCTCGACCGGCTCCAGTCCCAGATGCCAGCAAAGCTCATCCGCCAGCTCAAAAAACGCCGGCTGGCTTGCCGGAGTGATCTGCAGGGCGCTGCGGGTGGAGCGTGGGCGTTTCAGCAGCGGACGAACCATCAAAACCCAGGTCACCAGACCGGCGGCGAGCCCTGCCAGCGGCAGCAAATCCTGCCAGCTCCAGGCCATGGCCATGGTCATTTTTCGCGCCCAGAAGTGAGCGGACCATCCCCAGAACAGGGCCAGGCCGAACAAAAACGTGCCATAAAGGAACGGAAGGAACAGAGTGATGCCACTCGATGCCAGCAGCAGCCCAAAATGCAGCGGCCCACGCCTGGGGATCAGACGCACGCGTGGCTTGGACGTAGAGGTTGGAGAATCGCCAGGAGGCATTCGAAGGGCAGTAAGAGGCCATAAATTTATCAACAATTAACATAATTACAATATTTATACCCAGGATTTAGCGACTCTATTTCTTGCCAATCCAAGGGCGTGTTGTCTGCCTCCCCCCGTCGGGTATTGTGGCAAGGAAGTTGCTTGGCATCTAACCGTCAAGCGGTAGCTCCCTGGTCACTCCACCTAACTCAATCCTCCTATGATGCTCTACCTCAGCCGTGCCTTTGTCGAATTCGGCCCCTTCCCGTCTTCAGAACTGCTCAGCTTCCACCAGCGAGGCATCCTCAAGGAGACCGACTATGTGCGTCTCGAGGGTTCCGACGAATGGCTGCACGTGGACGACTGGGCAGCCCAAAAGAATCCCACCCCGGCGCCGGCGGCCAAGAAACCCGCCGTCAAAAAAGCCAAGGCGGCAGCACCGCCCGCCAAGAAGGCTGCCGTGAAAAAGGCCAAGAAGACGCCCTGAGCCGCTGACATGGACGTTGATCAGCCCGGCAATTGAAAAACGCATCGACCTCACCCGGAAAACGGGTGGGGGTCTCATGTTCTGCCATAAGGTCGCCGAGCCGGAGGCTCGAAAGAAATCAAGCCGTTGGTGTAGCGAGGCTTGGCGAGCGAGAACCACCGGATCGAGATGGCCTAACCATCATCGGACCTGGGTTGCGCCCTGGATGGGCGCGAGAAGGGGCTCCGCATGATCATGGCGGCTGCACACTCGCGCCATTCCAAGACGCGGTGAACGTGGAATGCGGTGGTGGCGATGGGCTCCTGGAGTGCTCACTCGCCTTGCTCGTTTCACTCCAGGCTCATGTCTCTCGAGCCATCGGCTCGACGGGAGCCGAGGGGCATGTGGAACTAGTTGGTCCTTGGAACTTCTTTGGTCATTGGCCCCTGGGCATTGGGCATTCCTTTCCCCGTGCTCTCACAAACGGGTGGATTCGGTGTTTGTTCCAGATGCCGGATTCATCCCAATCCTCCCGGCTAGGAAGGCTCAGACGGCATCGCGTGTGAGCTTGCTGTCGACCAGGCGCATGGCCCCTGACGGATTGGCGTTTTGCAGAGGCGCGGGAAGGCAGTCATCAGGGAACCCCTGATAGCACACAGGACGGACGAAGCGCAGGATGCTGTCCGTGCCAATGCTGGTGAAGAAGCTGTGGCTGGCGGCCGGGTAAGGTCCGCCATGATGCATGGACGGACAAGGCTCGATGCCGGTGCCAAAGCCGTTGAAGATAATGCGGCCCGCCTTGCGCTCCAGAAGACGGATCAGCGGTGCATATTCACGAAGGTCTTCCGGCGTGCCATGAACGGCGGCCGTCAGCTGCCCCTCCAGGCTGCGGGCAAAGCGCAGCATGTCCTCCAGCGAAGTGCACTCGGCCACCACCGAGCAGGGGCCGAAAACCTCGCGCTGAAGCTCCTCGGAGGATTCCAGGACCTCCATCGTGGTGCTGAAAATGCGGCAGGCGGCCTGGGTGGCCTCGCTGCTGGGCTCCGCCTCGGACTGTCCTGCCAGCCTGACACCGCCCAGGGTGCTCCACACGGCCGTCCCGGCCTCGTAAGTTTCACAAATGCCGCGATGCAGCATGGTCTGGGGGGCGAATTTTGAGGCATGTTCAGCCGCGCTTTGCACAAAGGCCGACAGATCCGCTCCTTTGAGACCCAGCACCACGGCTGGATTGGTGCAGAACTGACCGACACCCATGGTCACGGAGCCGATGTAGGCTTCGCCGATCTTCGCGGCACGCTCCTTCAAGGCGCGCGGCAGCAGGAAAACCGGGTTGATGGAGCCCATCTCGGCATAAACCGGGATCGGATGCGGCCTTGAGGCGGCGATGTCCATCAGGGCGCGGCCGCCGCGTGTGGAGCCGGTGAAGGCCACGGCCTGCGTGAGGGGATGCTGCACCAGGGCACGGCCCAGCTCATGTCCACGCCCTTGCAGCAGCGAGAAGGCGGCTTCCGGAAGTCCCGACTTTTGCAGGGCGCTCACAACCGCCCGGCCAAGCATTTCACAGGTGCCCGGGTGCGCCGGATGGCCTTTCACCACCACGGGACAGCCGGCGGCCAAGGCGCAAACCGTGTCCGTGCCCACGACACCGATGGCAAAAGGGAAGTTGCTGGCGCCGAAAACCACCACGGGACCGATGGGCAGCATCATCTTCCGGACGTCCGGCTTCGGCGCCGGAACGCGATCCGGCTGGGCGAGGTCGATGCTCAAAGCCGCCCAGGAGCCTTCACGAATCAAGGCTGCGAACATCTTGCACTGGTTCACGGCACGCCCCCGCTCGCCCGTCAGACGGGCCATGGGAAGCGCCGTCTCGGCATGGGCACGCTCCAGCAGCGCATCTCCAAGCGCGAGAATTTCATCCGCAATTGTCTCCAGAAGACGGGCCCTTGCTTCGACAGGCGCCAGCCGCAGTGAGTCAAAGGCCCCGTCAGCCGCCTGCAACGCCTCCTCCACCTCCGCAAGGGAAGCCTCGCCAAAGCTCGGCCCCATCGTCTGGCTCGTGGCGGGATTCTCCGCCTGAAAGGGGGAATTGTCTGGAGCCGCCTCGCGGCCGGCGATAAGATGATGTCCGGTGATCATGGTGTGCGGAGAAAAAGCTGGCGAGTCCTAGCGCGGTTGCCTGCCGAGTCCAGCAAAGAACGGCTTCATCGTTAGGCCGATGCTGCAAAAAAAACGGCCGTTCCTCACCCGCCCCGATAGGCGCTGACCCAGTCCTTGAAAAAGATCATCTGGCTCTTCAGCCGACGCTTCCGATAAATCCCCTGCCCCTCGCGATCAGCGGCGCTCCCCTGCTGGGAATTGGGCCCTGTGTTGCCTTCAATGGTCAGGATCGCGTTGCCGAGATCACGCTCGACAATGCCCGTATGACCGATCCGCCAGCGCCTTTCCTTGGCGATGTAGCTCATCACGCCAAAGGTGTCCGCCGGGCGGGCCAGATAGCCTGTCGCCGCACTCCAGTAGTTGCCGAACACCATGTCAGAAGCCCTTGCCGAACGTGGATACAGCCGGGGAAAGCCTGCCTGAAGTCCCACAAAATGCACAAACGCCGCACAGTAGGGCGCCTGCCTGCCCTGCAGCCCGACTGTCGACAGAATGTAATCGATGTTCTGTCCGTCATTCCTGCCCGAGGCCTCCTTCCAGCCAATGTAGCGGCTGGCCGTCCACACGACGCGGCCGCGCACAAAATCCATCGTGGCCACCGGGTTCTGAACGGTGGCGTAGGCGGGCACCTGGTGATCGTAGGCGGGCTGGACGGGTCCTGCCGGTGGCGATGTCATCGCCGTCACCCCCAGCGCCAGCACACAGATGATCACCGGGTGGATGTTCATGCATCCCCCCCCGCGCCCAGCGCCGTGACTTTGACAAAGGTCCAGACCAGGAGCCCCATGACAGCAACCAGGAACCAGATCCTGTGCTGTGAGGGCACCCCATGAAAATCCTCCCGGAATTTGCCACTGTCGAGGTAGCCGGACAGGGTTGGGAAGCTGAAGTGAAAGACGATCCACACCGTCATCACCGCAAAGGAGGTTCCCAGGGAGCCGTAAACCAGCACATGCACCATGCCAAAGTCACTGACCGCCGAGGTGGGGTCGGCCTGTTGAATCAGATAGGGCACCACCCTGAACGCCGCGAGCAGGAGACACCAGACAGCGATGTCACGAAGGTTGTTGGTCAGGAACTTCCATGAAAAAGGCCTGCGCCCCGGATGCGGTGGCTTGTGCGGCGGCGGCGGGTCAACGGGATCACTCATGACGCGCTATTCGTAGGAATGGCGGCCAGGAAGGTCAATGCCCATCTGTCAGTCACCCGACAATGATGCCTTTGGCGCGACGCTCCTTCTCACGCTCCAGCAGCGGGATTTTCTCGGGAGTTTCCAGCACCTGCACACCCAGGTCTCCAATTTTGGCGTAACTGAGGCCGTTGAAGCAGGAGATTTCGGCGGCAAGCCGGCTGAAGACATCCTCAATGCTGTGCAGGCCGTTGGAGCCTCCCACCGCCACCACCAGGTCACGCAGGATTTCCCAGGTGTCACGGGCGTTGCCGGGGGCGTTCACCGCCTTGTTCAAACGCTGAAGACGCCCGGTGACGTTGATCATGCTGCCGCGTTTCTCGGCATAGGCATTGCCGGGGAGCACCACCTGGCTCAGTTCGGCGCAGGCATTGGCCAGGATGTGCAGGGACACCAGGCAGCCGACCTTCTCCAGGTCACGCTGCTCAAAGCCTGCCTTGAGAAGATTTTCGCCCAGGGCCAGCACAACCCGCAGACGACCGCGGCTCATGAGTTCGGTGATGCCGGCCAGTTTGGCGCCAGGTTCAATGCCGAGGATCTGCCTCACCCCCGTGGTGTTGGGGTTCAGATCGTCGGCACGCAGATAATTGTCCGCGCCGCCAGTTCTGGGCACGACGTCCACATTCTCGGTTCCCAGCGTGCGGGCGAGCTGCCTGACAAAAAACAGCTCCTCGTTGGTCATGCGTGCGCTGGCGATGATGGCGACCTCCGCACCCTTGACGCCCGCCAGGGCGGAGGCGGCGGCCTGAACGGCCTTTTTCCAGCCGGTGACCTCATGCCTGCCACCCGTCTTCACCATCGGGTCCGTCAGGCGGAACTCGCTGTTGACGAAGTGGAAGTCCAGGCGGCCCTGGTCGCACATCCAGCTGGAGTTGACGTCGTTGTTGTCGCGCGGGGTCTGGCGGTAGATCGTGTCGCCACGTGCGCCGATCTCCATGTTGCAGCCGCGGCCGCACTTGGTGCAAAGGCTGTTCGTCTCGGTCAGGAACCAGACACGCTGCTGGAATCGGAAGTCGTTCGAGGTGAGCGCACCCACCGGGCAGATGTCCACGGTGTTGAGCGAGTAGTTGTGCTCCAGGCGTTTGCCGGGATGCACCGCCAGGGTGGTGTAGCTGCCGCGCTCCGTGAAACCCAGCACGGGCTCGTCGGCGACCTCGGCCGTGAAGCGGATGCAGCGGCTGCACATGATGCAGCGCTCGTCATCCAGGCGCACACGCGGGCCGATGTCCACGTTCTTCGGCTTCTTGACCTTCTCCTCGCGGAACCGGCTTTCGCCACGCCCGTGCTCGACGCTGAACTCCTGCAGTTTGCACTCGCCCGCCTGGTCGCAGATCGGGCAGTCCAGCGGGTGGTTGATCAGCAGAAACTCCATCACGCCCTTGCGCACCTCCTGGGTCAGCACGCTGTCCGTGCGAATGCCCATGCCTTCGGCCACGGTGTTGGCACAGGCGATGACCGGACGCGGCATCCAGCCGATCTTTGGCATGCCATGCTCGTCCTTCTCAGGCTCCTGACCGGGGGCCGGACGCGGCGGCATGCCCATCTCCACGAGGCACATGCGGCAGTTTCCAGGAGAGGAAAGCTTCGGGTGGTAGCAGTAATGAGGCACATCCCTCTGAACCTGCCGGCAGGCCTCGATCATGCGGGTGCCCTTCGGGAACTTGTGCCACACGCCGTCGATCTGAACATTCACCAAATCCACAGGAGGAGGAGGCGCGGCAGGAGCAGGAGCGGCTTCAGGAGCAGGCATGGGGGGAAAGGCGGAGTCCTGCCGAGTATCGGAGTCGGAAAGAGAGCGGCAACCCGAATTTGTGAAAAATTTCACAAGCTCGTCAAAAGCGGCCATGCCCGGCCTTCAGGCATATCCCAAATCGCTCTCCCATGATGCCTGCCAGAACCTGTCTGCGGCTCTGCATCAGCCAGTTCCAGACACCCCTTGGTCATGCCAAAAAAATCTGTCACACTTCCGGCATTTTCATTAATACCACCATAGTAGATCAATAATTCCTATGAACCTAAAGAATCGACAGGTCAGGGTTTTCTGCCTCTCCCTTAGTTTGCTGGCCCTGGAGATTCTCCAGGCCGAACCAAGGACCTTCACCAGCCCAGACGGTCGAACGCTTCAGGCGGAGATCCTTGCCGCCACACCTGACCGGGTGACCCTGAAAACAAGCACCGGCCAGACCCTGGTGGCCCCGGTCGACAAGTTCATCCCGTCGGACCAGGAGGACATCGCCGCCTGGAGAAAGGCCAACCCGGCGAAAATCAGCTATCGGTTCGTCGCCGACTTCACCAAGTCCAAGGAAGGCGCCAGCAAGAGCAAGCAGGGCAACATTTTCGTCACCACGGAGCGCTGGGTGTGCAATTTGAAGCTGATCAACCAGTCCGGCCAGACCCTGGAGGATGTCAGCGCCAGCTACCGGATCTTTTTCGACCAGCTGGAAAGGGGCGAAAAAATCACCCGCAGCAAGGCTGGCAGACTGGACCTCGGCACCCTGAAGGCACTGCAGCAGGTCGTCGTCAAAACCGACACGGTCGATCTTCAGGCGATTGAGCTCGAGGCGGGCTATTACTTCACGGATGGATCACGTGCCCGCCAGAAGGAGGGCATCAAGGGCGTCCTCATCGACATCCTGCACGAGGGCAAAAAAGTCTTCACCTGGGTCTCGCCGGGGGTTCCCAAGGGTGCTGAACGTGTCGCCGAAGGCACCGGCGGCTCGCTTTCAAACCCCTGACCCGGCGCCTTGCTGATCAGCCGGCGTCAGATGCCGTCTCGTCCGGTCTCTTGTGCTTGGTGAAGCGGATGTCCTCGGCTTTCTCAATGAAGATGGTGTCCTCGCAGATGTTCTTGGCGTGGTCGCCGACACGCTCCAGGAAACGGGCCACGAAGATCAGGTGCAGATAGGCCTCCAGCGGTGAGTTGCGGCTCTCCATGATCTGAAGCAACGAGGCGTCCAGGGCCTTTTCAGCGGCATCCAGCTCCTTGTCGAGCTTGCGGGCGGCGGCGGCGGCCTCGGGATCAGCGTCGGCAAAGGCTTGAAAACTGGCGGCCAGGTTGCGGACGCAGAGCTCATAGACGGGCTCGATGAGCTTCACCTCGGAGATTTCCGGCAGATGATTGATGTGCCGGGCTCGTTTTGCGATGCTGCTGGCCTGGTCGGCGATGCGCTCGAGGTTGTTGGCGACGCGGATGGTGCCCATGACCTGGCGCAGGTCATGCGCCGTGGGCTGGAACTTGAGCAGGATCTGCATGCCGAGCTGGTCGATGCTCTTTTCCAGCTCGTTCACGTCCTGGTCGGCGGCGATCGCGGCGTTGCACAGGTCGGTGTCACGCTCCAGCAGCCCGCGCATGGCGTCCGCCAGGTTCTTTTTCGCCATGCTGGACATGGTGAGCACCTGCTCCCGAAGGCGGGTGAGCGACTGGTTGAAGGAACTGAGGATGTGTTCGTGCATGGGCGGCGAAATGACGGGCTGCCCATGCTTTACATGGGCATCGTGACATTATCGACACCAAAATCCGCCTCATTCTTCACTTCGGTGCTCCTGGCCGGCCCCTTGGGCTGGCGGTTCGTGCGTTCGCAGAAGTCATGGTAGTTGATGACTTCAAACCTGCCGTCGTCGTGCTCCAGAATGGCGGTCATGGACTCCACCCAGTCGCCCGAGTTGAGGTAATGGGTCTCTCCGATGACCTTGTTGGCCGGGCTGTGGATGTGCCCGCAGATGATCCCCACGCAGCCCTTGGATTTCGCCAGCTCCTGCAGCTGCTCCTCATAACGCCCGACGAAGTTCACGGCGGACTTGACCTTCAGCTTCACCCATCGGCTGAGTGAAAAGCTCTCCTTGCCGCAGGCATGACGCCACCAGTTGTAGAGCCGGTTGACGCGCAGCAGAATGTTGTAGCCGATGCCGCCCAGCCGGGCGATCCAGGGATGGTTCGTGGTGACATGGTCGAAGCCGTCGCCGTGAACGACCAGGTAGTTGCCGCGCCTCGTCGGATGAATGTGCTCGCCAGTGATGCGGAAGTTGTCCAGCTGGATGGGAATGAACCGGTCAAGGATGTCGTCGTGGTTCCCCCGCAGGTAGATGATCTCGGTGGACTCCTTCTCCATCTTCTTGAGCACCGTGCGCAGAAAGCCGGTGTGCCCCTTGTTCCACCCCCCCATGCTGCGCAGATGCCAGGCGTCGATGATGTCACCGTTCATGATCAGCTGGTCGCAGTAGATGTGGCGGATGAAGTGGGAGGCCTGCGCCGCCTTGCAGTCGGGCATGCCCAGGTGGACATCCGAAATGATGAGGGTGCGGACACGCAGCTTCGTCTTCTGCCGCGCGGGGTCCGCAGGCAGGTCGAGGGCATCTTCAGCAGGTTCGCTCATGATCGGTTCAGGCACATTCTAAGCGCAGGTTTTCCTGGAGTCGATGGCGGCCTGAAGCTCGGCTTCAAACTGCTCCACAACCCGCTTCCATCCATAGTCCCCGGCGGCTTCGCGAGCGGCCGCCCGAATCCCGGGCAGCCTGGCGCCGCCCCAGAGACCGGCGGCCTCCCGCACCTTGTCGAGATAGGCCGCCTCGTCCTCAAGGGGCGCCAGAAAGCCAGTTTCACCCGGACGGATGACCAGCCTGGGAGCGGCGTAGTCATAGGCCACGGTGACAAGCCCGCTGGACATGGCCTCCAGGACCACGTTGCCGAAGGTCTCGCTCGAGCTGGGAAAGAGGAAAAAGTCGGCGCTGGCGTAGCATTCAGCCAGTTCGGCGCCACGCCGGGCCCCCAGGTAGAGGCATTCCGGGTGCTCCGCCTGCAGCGCCTTGAGACGGGGGCCGTCACCGACCACCACGCAGGCGGCCTTCGGGTGCAGCTCCCGGAAGGTCGCAAAGGCGCGCATGAGCAGCGGCAGGTTTTTTTCCGCCGCCACACGTCCGACATAGACGGCCACCGGCGCCGAGTCATCCACTCCCCATTCCTTCCTCAGGGCGGCGTTTCTCCGGGCGGGGGAAAACAGCTCCGTGTCCACCCCCCGGCCAAGCACTCCCACGTTGACGATGCCCCACCGCTGGAGCATGGCGGCCGTGTCCGCGCTCGGAGTCAGGGTGCGGAAGGTCTGGTTGTGAATGCCCCTCAGCAGGCCTGTGGCGACCGTCTCCAGCCCTGGCAGGTGGTATTCCTCCAGGTAGGTCTGAAAATTCGTGTGGAAACCGGACACGACCGGGATGCCCAGCCTGGAGGCCGCCCGGATGCTGGCGATGCCCAGCGGAGTCTCCGTGGCCACATAGAGGACGTCAGGGCGGAACGTCTCAAACCGCGCCTGCATCTGCCCGGTGGTGCTGAAGCCGATCCGCAGCCCGGGATAGCCAGGCAGCGGCATGGAAAGGACAACATGACGCGGCAGCAGGTCCGGCTCATCCTCGGGGGCGGCCAGCGTGGTCACCACCTCAAGCTCGTGCCCCCTGGCGGCCAGGCCGGCGGCAAAGGCGGACAGGGACCTGGCCACGCCGTTGATGTCGGGTGGATAGGTGTCCGTGATGAGCATCAGCTTCATTCCACCTGCGGGTGCCACGAAATGACGGCGGAATCAACCCCCGGCAGCCCGGCTTGGAGTGACGAAACCGTCACGCCAGGCCGCCCTTGGTTTCGACAGTTTCTGTGACACAGTCGTCACCAAGAAAACATTGTGACGCCGCCGCCCCGCCGCGTACTCCGGTGTGACAAACAAATTATGAGCAAAATCCTGGTGGTCGATGATGAGCCGGACATTTCCGAACTGATCTCCCTGCACCTGATGCGGGAGGGGCACGAGTGCATCTGCATCACCAACGGCCTGGAGGTCATGCCCACGGCCCTGGCCCAGGAGCCCGACCTCATCGTGCTCGACCTCATGCTGCCCGGCCAGGACGGCATGTCCGCCTTCAAGCGCCTCCGCGCCGACACCCGCACCCGCAGCATCCCCGTCATCATGCTGACGGCCAAGACCCAGACCACCGACCGCATCAACGGCCTGGAGCTCGGCGCCGACGACTACCTGACCAAGCCCTTCTCGCCCCGCGAGCTGGCCCTGCGCATCACCGCCATCCTGCGCCGAACCAAAAAGATCACCCATGTCTCCGAGATGAAGACCGGGGACTTCCACCTCGACCGCAAGAACATGAAGTTCTACCACAGGGGGCAGCCCATCGACCTCACGACCACGGAGTTCAAGCTCCTGGCTGTGCTCCTGGAGAACACCAGCGCCGTGCATACCCGCTCAGAACTCCTCCGCGAGGTCTGGGGCTACTCCGACGACGTGGCCACACGCACCCTCGACACCCACATCAAACGCCTCCGGGAAAAGCTCGGCGACGCCGGCAGGCATGTGGTGACCGTGCGTGGCACCGGCTACCAGTTTGTCATGGAGGCCCCCGCCACCATCGCCGCATGAAGGGCTGAAAAATGGAAGATGGCAGACGCCGGAGGACGAGTAGGGTTCGGCCGCGTATGACTTGCTCCTGACACCCCCGCCGTCACCGCCCCGCCTGCCCACCCGATGATTCTGCTTCTCTCCGCCTCCCTGGTCTCGCTCGCAACATGGATGTGGCTTCGCGAAAAAAAATGGCGTAGGCGCATGGAGGGAGTCACCCAGGCCGCCGGCCTCCGGGTCTTTGAGGCGGACAAGCTCGCCGCCAAGTTCATCGGTCTCAAAGAGGGCAACGCCGCCCTCATCAAGGAGGAATATCTGCGCCGGCTATTCGAATCCCTGCTGCATGAAATCCGCCAGGGCGTCGCCATCGTTGACGAGCAGATGCGCATCAAGTTCGTCAACCGCACCCTGGCCCACCTCTTCCACAAGACCTCCATCCAGCGCGGCCGAACCCTGATCGAGGAGCTTCACGACCATCAGGTCACCAGCATCGTACAGGCGGCCCTGACCGACCAGCGCCGCACCGTCCGCGAGGTGGAGCTCGCCGGCACCTCCGGGATCAACAGCCGCGGCACCCGCCATTTCCTCATCGAGGCCGCCCCCCTGCCCGCCAAGGCCGAACGTGGCGCCTGGCTCATGATCCACGACATCACCGAGCAGGTCATGGCCGACCAGGTGCGCAAGGACTTCGTCGCCAACGCCTCCCACGAGCTCCGCACGCCCCTCACCCTCATTAACGGCTACATCGAGACCCTGCAGAGCGGTGTACTCAAGGATGAGGCCGCCCTCAAGCGCTGCTACGACATCATGGAGAAGCATGGCAAGCGCATCATCCGCCTCATCGAGGACATGCTCGCCATCTCCAAGCTGGAAAACGGCAGCTCGGCCCTCAATGTCGAACCCTTCACCGTCCGCGGCTGCGTCCAGGACGCGCTCGACCACCTCGCTCCCATGCTCGAAGGCCGCGACACCCGCATCGAGCTCGACTTTCCCGCCGACGGCGGCCACATGCAGGGCGACCGCTTCTACTGGGACCAGGTCTTCACCAACCTCATCGAGAACGCCCTCAAGGAAAACCCGAACCCCGGCCTTGTGATCAAGGTCGGCGGACGCTGGCACGCAGATCATTGCGTCATCAGGGTCAGCGACAACGGCATCGGCATCGCCGCCCACGACCTGCCCTTCGTCTTCAAGCGTTTCTACCGCGGCCACAAGCATCACAGCCCCGAGATCAAGGGCACCGGTCTCGGCCTCAGCATCGTCCGCCGCACCATCGAGGCCCACGGCGGCACCATTGACCTCACCAGCACCCCGGGCGTCGAAACCACCTTCACCCTGCGCCTGCCGCTGAACCTGCATCCCTCCCAGGAGGCCGGGGAAAAGGCGGGTTGCTGCTGAAGCCGCACCATTCGGGCGGTTTTTCTTCCTGAGACGGAAAGCGCTGGACGCATGCCCCCGTCTTAAGTCAGCATCCGCTTCTCAACCTGCCCCAATCCATCCCATCATGCTCCGCCGCACCCTGATTGCCTCCCTGGCCGTCCTGCCCCTCGCCACCTGCCCCGCCGCCGACCTTTCCGTCACCTACGAACCCGCCGGCCAGGCCCGCGGCAAGCATGTCGTCCTGATCGCCGGCGATGAAGAATATCGCAGCGAGGAAGCCCTGCCCCAGCTTGGCAAGATCCTCAGCCAGCGCCACGGCTTCAAATGCTCCGTGCTCTTCTCCGCCGAGAACGACGGCACCATCAGCCCGGACAAGGGCGAAAGCCTGACCAACCCGGCCGCGCTCGACAGCGCTGACGCCATCATCATGCTCATACGCTTCCGTCACTGGAGCGACGACGCCCTCGCCAAATTCGAGGCCGCCATGAACCGCGGCGTGCCCGTCATCGGCCTGCGCACCAGCACCCACGCCTTCTCCGGCATTCCCAAGAACAGCAAATACGCCGCCTGGAACTGGAACAATGCCGGCGGCTGGGGACGCCGCGTCCTCGGCGAAACCTGGGTCAGCCACTGGGGCAGGCACAAGTTCGAGGCCACCCAGGGCGTGATTGAGCAGGCCAACGCCGGCGACGCATTGCTGCGCGGCGTGACCGATGTCTTCGGCACCACCGACGTCTATGAGGCCGCTCCTCCCGCCGATGCCAAAATCCTTCTCCGCGGCCGGGTGCTCTCCGGAATGACCCCGGACTCGGCTCCTGCGCAAGGCCGCAAGGCCAACGCCGCCAAGGTCGAACAGGGCCTCAACGACCCCATGATGCCCATCGCCTGGACACGCATCGTCAAAAATGACGCCGGCACCGAGAACAAGATCCTTTGCACCACCATGGGCGCCGCCACCGACCTCACCAACGAAAGCCTGC
This sequence comes from Prosthecobacter sp., assembly GCA_044341745.1. Lineage (GTDB taxonomy): Bacteria > Verrucomicrobiota > Verrucomicrobiia > Verrucomicrobiales > Verrucomicrobiaceae > Prosthecobacter. The sequence goes on from JBIIRD010000012.1 coordinate 67,805, forward strand.
GCCGTCTCATCGTGAACGGCGTCTACTGGGGCCTCGGCCTCGAAGTGCCCGCCAAGGCCGACGTGGCCCTCGTCGGTGACTACCAGCCGACCGCCTACGGCTTCAAAGGCTACCAGAAGGGCGTCCAGGTCAGCACCCATGTCCTGCGTCAGTAAGACGAGGCGGCAGTTTCGAAATCACGGCCACTTCCTGAAAACCGACCGGCCAGCTCCCGCAAAGACGGAGGCTGGCCGGTTTTTTCATGTCGGTGCAATCAGGGATTCCGCATCCAGAGGACGGCATGACGGCTGCCGTCCGCACGGGTCATGACTCCGGCCACGTTGCCGTTTTCATCCACTCCGTAGGCGACGGAGCTGACAAAGCCCGCCGGCACAAAGGCCTGAAGATCGGTGGCCTGGCAGGCGGCGTCCCAGACCTGGGCGCGTGGCAGGCCGATCGTGGCGGCCCCCGTCGAAACCGTGGCCTAACCAACAACATAGGACCTCTTCACCTTCATGGCGCAGCTGCTCTCCAGAGGGGCTCCGTCCGCCGATGACAGGGAGGGATGGATGTTCACCGCGCTCGCGGCCGTCCCTGTCCAGACATGGGCGAAGTTGAAGCGCCTGGTCTTGTTCCCCTTCGCCGCCTCCTGCCGCACCCGGATGTCAAAGCCCGCATAACCGACCTGGCGCACACCGTCCGTGCCGTTGGCCACGGAAAGCGCCGCGGTCTTCGGATGCAGCAGCGTCGCCTTGATGGAGCTGCGCCAGAAGGCGGCGGCGACAGGCGCCAGGGCGCTGGCATCCAGCGCATGAACGAGGGGATGCTGGATCTTCATGATGTTCCGGCTTGCTGGCTGCTTCCATGATGGGCGCCGCCAGGCTTCCGCCCGCCGTTGCTGAAGCTCAGGACCTGCGGCGCAACCAAATGGTTGCAATCACAACCCCGGGCCGCGCCCGCTCCGCAGCAGCAGCCAGATCGAGGCCGCCACGATGTAGAGCGCCCCAAAGGCCCCCAGCACCACATCCCATCCGCCCCCGTGCGCGATGAGCCAGGGCACGATGATCGGAAAGCTGGCCGCCCCCAGATTGCCGCACATGTTCGTGATCGCGCTCCAGGTTGCCGAATGAGCGCCGCCAAAGGTCATCAAGGTCGCTGAATAACAAGGATTGACCACACCGGCGCAGTACATGCCGGCGCTGATCACCAGCACCGCCAACACGGGGTCGGAAACCTTCCAGGCGGAGAAGATCAGCACCGCGCAGAGCAGCAGGGCCGTCATCGCCAAGCCCTGGCGCGCGGCCCTGCGGCTCTGCATCCTCCGGAGCAGCGCGTCTGAGATCACGCCTCCCGAAAACCCGCCCGCCACGTCGGCCAGCAGCGGCAGCGTGGTCAGCCAGGCCGACTTCACCAGCGCCATGCCTCGCGCCTCCTGAAGGTAGGTCGCAAACCAGCTCGCAAAAAAGATGTAGCCCGCCGCCCTGCAGAACTGCTGCAGGCAAAGCAGCCACAACGCAGGATCCGCCGCCAGCACGCGCCAGGAAACCGCCCCGGCCTGCTTCGCCGTCTCCGCATGGGCGCCGATCAGGTCACGCTCAGCCGCATTCACGCCAGGATGCAGCGACGGCTCATCGCGATGCCACCACGCAAAGCCCAGGGCCCACAGCAGGCCCGGCACCGCATAGATCACGAACATCCAGCGCCAGCCACAGCTCAGGATCAACGCCGCCGTCAGGGGCGCCGCCACGATGCTGCCCATCGACATGGAACCGCTGAACAAGCCCGCCGCCGTGGCCTGTGCCGTCCTCGGAAACCAGCATGCCATGACACTCACGCCCACCGGCACCAACCCCGCCTGCGCCACTCCCATCAAGGCCCGCGAGGCCGTCATCCAGCCAAGCTCGCCCAGCGCCAGGCCCGCCGTCGCCAGCGACCACAGCCCGGCAAAAAGCGGCAGCGCCCAGCGCGCGCCCAGCCTTCTTGCGAGCACCGCGGCGGGAATCTGGCAAAGCGCATACGGCCAGAAAAAGGCGCTCATCATCATCCCTGACTGCTCCTTGCTCAGCCCCAGCTCCGCCCGGATCGTGCTCTCCGCAGGTGCCACGCCGTTCCGCACAAAATAAGCCAGCGCCGCCGCCGTGCAGAGGCCGGTGAGAACCAGAAAACGCGCTCGGCTGGGTTTCATCCAAGGAAAGACGTCGCCAGCCCGCCTTCTCAAGCAGGGAATCCCAGCCTTTCACACCGGATGCAAACCTCCACCCCCAGTCCCGTCAGGGCGCGGGAGGCGTGGGCAGCACTCCGGAAAACAGCACGGTGGAGCCCTCGTTGATGAGAATGTTCTGTCCAACGGTGGGAAAATCCAGCGGCAGCTCCGCCCCGACAGGATTGACCTTGAAGGTCAGCACCCCGGAATCACCGTTGACGCTGATCGTGCCGCGCAGCACGTCGGCGATGACCAGCTTGTAGTCACCCGCCGGAAAGTCCTCCAGCTCCACCTGAAGCTGCACCGGACCGCTGCCACCAAACTCGAGTTCAACCTTGGCCTCCGCACCAGCGGGCGCCGCGCCCGCCGGAGAAAGATGCACCGCACGGGAGCCGCTTCCGCCGATCTTCGTGCTGTCGGGAACTGCGGGCATGATGCCGCTGAAATAGTCCTGCCCGTCCCGCTGAATTAAAATGGGCTGGCCGGCGACTTCAAAGTCCAGCAGGACAGCGTCTCCCGAAGGCGTCGTCTTGAAGACCCTGTCCCCGCCACCCTCCTCCGAAAGCACGATCTGCCCCCTGGACACGCCGCCAACAAAAAGTTCATAATTTCCAGCGGCCAGGTCGTCCACCTCAACCTTGAGCCTGGCCATGCCGGTGGCAAGCCGACGGTACTTGGCCTTGGCCTCGCTTCCGCCCGGGGCGGCTGCCAGACGCGTGAGCTTCAGCTCGACCTCGGCCTCATCTGCGTCCCCGGCATGCCCGGGCTCCTCGATGTCACCGAGCCCGTCATTGTCATCATCGTCATCGTAACGATCCTCCGTGCCGTCGCCGTCATCATCATGCTCGTCGGGATCGACATTGCTCCTGCCATCCCCGTCGATGTCGTCCTCATCCGCATCGCCGTTTTTCTTTCCATCGCCGTCCTCGTCGTCATCGGCACCGTCCAGACGCCCGTCACCGTCGATATCCTGCTCCTCAGGATCGTCGTCATCCCGGCCGTCACCATCAATGTCATCTTCGTCATCGGAATCATCATCCTTGCCGTCGCCGTCGATGTCCCGCTCGGCACCGCTGTCATCCTTGCGGTTGTCCCCGTCAATGTCGTCCTCAAGGTCCGAGTCATCCAGCCTGCCGTCACCATCAACATCCATCTCCGCCAGGGATTCGTCCGCCAGGCCGTCATCATCGATGTCATCCTCGGCCGGGTTCTCATTTTCAATGTGATCGCCGATGTACTGCCCGGCATACGGCCCCGTCTTGGCGATGCCGCCGTCGATGTTGCGGTCCAGAGCATTCGGGATGCCATCGTTGTCCACGTCCGGATCGACGATGTTGGGAACTCCGTCTCCGTCCAGGTCAGGGGCGGCTCCGGCGGCCGGAAGCCGGAGGCTCCAGCCGAGCAACGCCAGCGCAACCAGGGCGTGCAACCACCGGTGGGTGAAGGATGAAGGGATTATTTTCATGGAAGCGTGGTGGGTTGCACTCGGCTCAGAACTAAGGCTCCGGCGGCCGCGCAGGCAAAGAGAAACAGGTAACGGTGTGGTCAGGAAAGAGATGTCAATGAAGGATGCGAAGCCGGAGGAAACGCCGCCCCGCCAGGGACCCCGGCGTGGTGTCACGAACGAGAACCTGACGGACGCCGGGTGTCGCAGGGTCGACATCGGGCACGCCGGGCCCGCTGAAAGGGGCGCCGAGCCGGCTGGTGGCCAGAGCCGTCCAGCTGCCCGGCACAAGGGTGGAGGAGGCCTCGACAACCAGCGTGATGTCATCGCGCTGAGGATCGCGCGGCACGTCCATGACCAGGAAATCGCCTTCGGCATAGCTGCGCAAACCCGCCGGTGGCCCGGCTGAAACGTCAGGGCTCAGGGGCGGCGTTCCCAGGGCATATTCATAGAGGTTCGGCAGACCGTCGAAGTCGGGATCCGCCGTGTCAGACGCACCCCGGCTTCCCAAATGCAGCTGCTTCCACAACGAAAGGGCCGTGGTGATCGTGACACGGAACAGCACACCGCCTCCACCGTCACCACCACCGGGAAGAACGCCATAAAGGTCCCCCTCTGCCGAACTGGCAACCCCGCCTGTCAGAAGCAACCCCGCACCGTCACCCGCGGAACCCGCCCCTGGCGCAGTTCCCGAAGGACCGGTGAACGATACCAGGCTCTCCAGCCCTCCGGACTCAGAATGACGAAACAAGGTGCCTGCCCCTGAGTCCCCGCCCGACTGCGTGATGCCGAAGATGGCGCCATCCGCTGAGGCATGAAGCTCCCCACCAGGCAGGCTGCCGGGCACAGCTCCAGAACCACCGGTAAACTCACCGACGACACTCCAATCGGCGGTCTGCGGATCGACTCGGAAAAGCGTGCCCGCATCCGCAGAGCCTCCAAGGCTGGTGGTGCCAAAAATCATCCCATCAGCAGCCATGACCAGCCCGCCCTGGGGCGATCTCGGTCCACTCGTCCCGAACGATTGCACCACGGAATAGTTCCCTGCGGCCGTCAGCCTGAAAAGCACGCCCGTGTTGGAAGTGCCTCCTTCCTCGGTCACACCGTAAAAACTGCCATCAGCCGCCATCACCAGCGGCCCCCTGGGCTTGCCGCCAGGAGCCGTCCCCGCAATGCCTGTGAAGGACAGCACCCGCGTCCTGACACCCGACGCGGAAACCTTGAAGATCGCGCCCCGGTTCGAGGCACCACCTTCACGGGCGACCCCATGGAAAAATCCGTCTGGCCCTTCGATCAAAGGCCCCTCCGCAAGGCCTCCCGCCGATGCCGTGTGGGCGGCAAGCAGCTCGATGGAGGAACTGGCTTCGGTGAATCGAAAGGTCACGCCGCGTGAAGAGGAACCTCCCCTGGCGGCAAGCCCGTGGAAAACACCGCCGCCTGCCGCCCTCAGGCCGCCATCCGGCCATGTGCCAAGCGTTCCACCAAGCGCCGACGCCACCGACACACTGCCCGCCGTGTCGAAACTCATCACATTGCCTCCGCCCCCGGTGCCGCCGGCGGCCATGGGAAAATAACCAGTGTCACCGTTCATCACCGGAGCGCCGGAGGGCATCCATCCCATGGGCAGCGACAACGCCGCCACCACCGTGAAGGAACCGGCCGGGTCCACCTTGCAGACCAGACCGTAGTTGCCCGCCGCACCGGCGCTGGTCGCCGCATGAAAAAGGCCGTCCGCACCAAGCACCATCCCACCGCGAGGCGAGGCCCCCGGCACTGCTCCAGCCTGTCCGGTAAAGTTCGCCAGCACCGTATGCGCCCCCAGGGTGCTGATCTGATAGGCCGTGCCCCAGCCTGCCAAACCACCTCCCGACGTGGTGCCACGAAGCAGACCATCAGTCCCGGCCACCAGCTGCCCCGAGGGCTGGGAGCCCGTGGGATCGTCAAAATGCCGCAGCACCGTGTGAACCGGCGCCGTAGTGATTTTGAAGAAGGTGCCGAAGTCATTCACGCCTCCAAATTCCGTCGTGCCATAAAGAAAGCCATCCGCATGCAGCACCAGGGGCCCGGCAGGATTGGCCCCGGGTCTCAGGCCCGAGACGCCGGTGAACTCGGCCAGGCTGCGCCAGGTGCCGGAGGTGCTGATTTCATACACCACGCCCAGTCCTGCAGCACCACCGGCCCGGGTCATCCCATAAAGCAGGCCATTGGACGCCACCAACGGCCCGAGCGGTTCGCTGCCGGGCCTGGCCCCCGTTGTGCCGGTCAGCTCCGCCAACGTCGTGAGCTCACCCGCTGTAGTCATCCGAAAAATCGTTCCAGCCGCCGCCTCGCCTCCCGCCTGGGTGACTCCGTAGAAATAGCCGTCCGAATTCAGCATCAACCCATGCGGCACCGAACCCGGCGCACTGCCCGCAGGCCCTGTGAAATCCACCAGCTTGGTGAACACGCCTGCCGTCGAGATCTTGAAAACAACCCCAAAGCCACCACTGCCGCCACTGGCCGTCGTGCCATAGAGCGCGCCCTCCGGTCCTTCCACCAGGCCTGCGGCAGGCCCATGTCCATCCAGGCCGGAAAACGAATGCAAGGTGTCCAGCACACCCGTGCCGCTGACCTTGAAGACCGCCCCCCTGCCAGAGCCGCCGCCAGCAGACGCCACCCCGTAGAAGTCACCGTCCGAGTGCTTCATCAAGGGGGCAACAACCTGCACGCCAGGCCTTTCAAACCTCGCCAGAACCTCATAGCTCACCGAGGCCGACAGCGGCGCAGGCCCCCAGGCAGCCACAAGCGCCACGAAGAACACAAGGCAGGCCGGTGCATTCATGGAACGACTCTTCCGGCAATCCTGGGAAGACCGTGACAACACAGCCAAAGTGTTACCCACGCCCTCTTCCCCTGCCAACCTCGATCCGTAACCGTTCGGTTACCAAACGGTCATTGTTCAACCCCATGACCCATGGTTTGTTAGAATTCGCAATTCATGTCTCAATTCCGCAATGGCTCGCTATTGGCGAACGCCCTGCTGGTGCTCGTTGGCGCCATCGCAGGGGCGGGCATGACTTACTTGCTGATGCCTCATGAGGGCCGCCAGGCCCTGGTGTCCGGCACCTCCCTGCTGGAAAAAAACTCCTCACACCGCCCAGCCCAACTGCTGGAAAAAACCGGCCCGGCCCCCACCCTCCAGGCGCTCACGGAATTTCTGCACGCCAAGGATCCTGAGGACCGCTCCGTGGCCCTGCGCGAAGCCGGTGCCGAAATGGCGCGCCGCAACCATGCCGCCGCCCTCCTGTTCGCCGAACAGTTCCGCTCCGACCAGGACAAGCTCGACTTCATGCGCGGCATCTTCGGCGTCTGGGGTGGCGCCGACCCCCGGGGCGCGCTCGACCACGCCAACACCAACTTCACCGCCGGCCTGCTGCGCTCGGAAACCATCGGCATCGCCGTCAACAAATGGGGCGCGCGCGACCCGCGTGGCGCCTGGCTCTGGGTGGAGCAGCACCTGACCGGTCCGCTCAAGGACCAGGCCCTCACCGACCTCGTCATCGGATGGTCCCGCCAGTCCCCCTCCGTGGCCGCCAAATGGCTGGAAGGCACCCGCTATTATTCCCAGCCCCTGTTCGCCGCCGTCGGCAGCACCTGGGCTGAGCATGACCCTCTCTCCGCCGCTCGCTGGGCCTCAGGCCTGAACCATCCCGACGCACGCCGCACCGCCCAGACCGTGGTCGCCCAGACCTGGGCGGAAAACAGCCCCAGGCAGGCTGCGGCGCATTTCACCCCGCAGCTTGCCGGCGACAATGGCGTCAACATCGCCACGGTGATTGCCGACATCTGGGGCACCACCGACCCGGCCGCCGCCGCCGCCTGGATTCAGCAACTCCCGGATTCCTCCGCCCGTCTTGAGGCCGCCGCCACGCTGGCCACCGTCTGGGCCGCCAGTGATATCCAGGCCGCCGTTGCCTGGAGCCGCTCCCTCTCCAACCCCCAGGTCCGCCGCCAGGTCATCACCCAGATCGGCACCACCTGGGGCGCCATCGAACCAGACAGCGCCCTCAACTGGCTGAACTCACTGCCCGCCTCCGACGCCTCCGCTGGCATCATTGGCGCCTACAACTCCTGGGCCGCCACCGACGCCGTCGGCCTGGGTGAATGGATCGCCGCCAATCCTCCCTCGGCCGCCATGGATGCCGCACGCCTCAGCCTCGCGGACGTGCTTTCCGACCAGGACATCGGTGCCGCCATGCAGCTCGCCTTTGGCCTCTCCTCCACCGCCATGCGCGATGACGCCGTCTCACGCTACTTCCATCACTGGCGGAAGATCGACGAGGAAAGCGCCCAGCAATGGCTGGCCAGCGCCCTTCCGGGCCTGCCCGGCTCCACTCAGCAAAGGCTGAAGCGCGAACAAAACCGCCCCATCGTGGCACGCTGATCTGTCCGCCTCACGCCGCCAGAGGCAGCGTCAGCGCAAACTCATTCCATTCACCGTCCGACCTCACTAGCGCTAGGTCGCCGCCATGAGCCATCGCCAGAGCCAGGGCGATGTTCAGCCCCAGCCCGTGACCGCTCTGGTTCTCACCCACTTTAGACCCGCGTCGAAAACGCTCGAAGATCCCCACCCGGTCCTGCTCGGGAAGCGCAGGCCCGGTGTTGGCGACGGAAAAGCGCGCCTGATTTCCCTCACGCTTCACCGTCAGCCGGACCTGCCCGCCCTCCGGCGTGTACTTCGCCGCATTCTCTACCAGGTTTTGCACGATGATCGCCAGATGCCGCTGGTCGGCACACACGATCAGGCCCTTTTCAATCTCATGCTCCACCTGCAGCCGTCCGTAGGCCAGCGCCTCCAGGTCATCCAGGGCGGCCCCAGCCAGCTCCGAAAGGTCAAACGGCTGGCTCTCAAGACGAAGACGACGGGCATCCGTGCGCGCCAGCAGCAGCAGGTCCTGGATCAGACCAGTGAGGCGGCGCACCTGCTTCAGCAGCGTCTCAACCTCCAGCCGGCCGGCGGCGTCGAGATGCCCTCCGTCACGCAGGGACTCCAGCCCGGCGCGCAGCACCGCCACCGGCGTCTTCAACTGGTGGGACGCATCCGCCGAAAAACGCGTCGCAGCCTCATACGAGGCGCTGAGGCGTGCGAAGGCGTCGTTCAGAACCACCGTCAGCCGGGCGATCTCATCCTCGGCCTCCGGCATCGGCAGGCGCTCGGTGAGGTTTTCCACGGAGATGCTCTCCGCCGCCGCCGTGAGCGCGGAGACCGGTGACACGGCCTTTTTCCCCATCCACAGGCCTCCGGCAAAAACCATCAGGCCCACCAGCGGCAGCGTGGTCAGCAGGCCCACCATGACATCGCGCATGAAGAACTCCATCTCCGCCAGGCTGACGGCGACGTGAATGGAATAGCTGGTTTCACGAAAACTTCCGGCCCGGCAGGCCTGCCCGCGGACCTCGATGGTCCTGAACCCCGGGCTGCCGCTGATGTCCTGGCCCTTCAGGTTCGGCGAGTGAAACAACACCTGCTCCTCAGGCCCCAGGATCATCAGAAAATGGTCACGCAGGTCCACAGGAACAAACTTTTCGCTCAGGGCATGACGCGGGTTCACCGGGGCGCCGCGGAAGTTCACCAGGTCACGAACCAGCTCGGCGGCGTTTTCACGCAGCTCCAAATCCACCTCGTTCAGCAGGCGCAGGCGGATGAAGCCCATCAGCGCCGCCGAGCCGACCAGCAGCGTCAGCAGCGTCAGCGCGGCGGAATAGACACCCACCTTGATCTTGAGGGGCCATCGTTTCATTCAGGCTTGATCAGCTGATAACCCACGCCGCGCACCGTCTGGATCAGCACCGGCCGACCATCAACCTCCAGCTTCTTACGCAGCCTCATGATGAAGATTTCAACCGTCCTCGTGTCATACTGATGCTCCCGCTGCCAGATGCGCTCGCAGATCTCATCGCGGGTGAAGACGCGCCCCGGCTCGCGCATGAAAATCTGCAGCACTTCAAACTCACGCGGAGAGAGCTCGATTTTCTCACCATGACGCGTGAGCTTCCGATGCGGGACGTCCATGATCAGGTCACCCGCCTCCAGGATGTCCGTCTCCTTCAGCGTGCCTCCGCGTCTTCCCAGCACCTGCACCCGCGCGACCAGTTCATCCATCGAAAACGGCTTCGCCAGGTAGTCGTCCGCACCGGAGGTCAGCCCCTTCACACGGCTCTCCACATCACCGCGCGCCGTCAGGATGATCACACGCGAGTCCACATGCTGCCTGCGCAGACGCGTCAGCACGGCAAAGCCGTCCAGCGTCGGCAGGTTCACATCCAGCACGATCAGGTCCGGGCGTGTGTCGAGCGCCGTGTTCAGCCCTTCCAGCCCGTCCTTGCGGACGGAGGCCGTGTGCCCCTGCCGGGTCAGCGCCGCGGCGATGTGGCGGGCGAGGTCGGGTTCATCTTCAATGACCAGGATGCGCATGGGTGAATGTGGGCTGGATCAGGATCGTTGCAAACCGGCAGCCTATTCAGCCATTCATGGCCGGAAAATGCAGGACCGTAACAGTTCGGTTGGAATTTATTCTCAACAGGCAGGACACCGGCCAATCATCTCTGTAACATGATCATTTGGCAATGTTCGCACGATCGAATCGCCAGGAGCGTCTTACTCGGCGAGCTTCCAGCCACCTCATGTTCTGCCACCGCATCATCGCCGCCCTGCTTCTGATGGCCTACGCCGTCACGGGCACGTCGTTGATTCCTGGAGCCGTGGCCGCGCTGGCCGACCTCGAAGGCAGCCATCAGGGCCTGATCAGCATCGGGCGTGGTGAAACCCGGGTGATTCTTCATCACGCGGGCGAATTCACACCTGAGGCAGGCGACCATCAGCACTGCCTCGCTCGATTCATCGTTCGTTTCTGCCGTGCCGATCAGGCGGGTGATCACAAGATGACGAGCACCGGTGTGGTTGGCAGCTTTGACGAAAGACGCCCTGAGGTGTGCAAGATCAGGTCCGTTCACGAGCTGACGAACCTTCCGGCCACCGACGCATGGCGCAGCCTGCAGCCGGTCTCGCAAACAGCCTTTCATCGGGAAAGAGTCCGCCGACAGCAACCACCGCTGTCACAGGTGCCTCCGTCAGTGATGACGGTGCGGCTTCTGGTTTGAACATTGAACATCCGGGCTGATTTCACGGCAGGCATGATCCTGCCGCAGGCCCGCTGACTCCAGGGGCGCAGCCACAAACGCCCCGCCGTTCCGCCACGCATCGAAGGCGGATCCTGATTCCAACCAATTCGTTACGGTCCCCCCATTTCATCCATCGCTGACGCAGCGGAAGATGACTTCGAAATTCAAGCCAGCCGCAGATCCAACCCGCCCGCTTACATGAAAACTTCCCTCCGACGCCTCTGCCTCAGCCTGCGTGGCAGGCTTCAACAAACCCCGGCGCTTCTCGTCGCGCTGGGCCTGTCCGCCTCACCGGCCTCCACCCAGGCCAGCATCGCCTACGGCAGCATCAACAACTTCGACACAGTCAACGACACCGGCCGTGTCTGCCACGGCTTCGAGATTGAAATCGAGGACTGCCACACCACCGCCATCACCTACACCTACAATTACAACCACTACGGCGTGCCGAAGATCACCCAGGATGACAGCATCCCCGGTCATCCGAAGACCTGCATCCGCTGGGAGAGCAAGAAGAATGCCGACGGCTCCTGGGCCGCCCACACCGCCATTCCCACGACGACCATCTCCCCCACCGACGGACACCAGTTCACCAACCCCTCCGTGAACTTCGGCGGCGAACATTTTGGTGTCGGCTACAACATCATGGTCGGGGCCATCCACTACAACTGGCTGGTGGACAACGGCAGCGGCGTCCTGGTCCATGGCGGCGCGGTCCAGGTCTCCACCCCCGTCTTCACCTACTACCCGCCCGTCGCCGCAGCACCGGCCCAGGTCCAGGCCGTCATCGTGCCGCCGCCGCCACCGGCTCCCGAACCCAAGGAGTTCGGCAAGGCCGTCTGGATGAAGGAGATCAAGACGACCACGCACAACAGCAATGAGATCAAGCTCCGTGAACTCGTCAGTGACGATCCCGACGACGCCCATGACAAAAACTGGGCGAATGGTGAACCGGACGAGGTCGAGGTGGAATGGCGCCTTCTGCAGAAGCGCAACACCCAGCCCGACGGCGGCCCCAATAATAAAGTCGCCGCAGCCCCCGAAGACCTTCCCAATGGCGACGAAGTGGTGACACGCCGCTATGAGTTCTTCAAATACACCGGACCCGTCGATGCGGAGACTGGCGAGGCCATGGCTGACGCCGTGGACGCGGACGGCGTCCATGGCAGCGGCACGGTGACCTATGCCGACCACTTCAACCCTGCCACGGGTGAATGGCAAACCATCACCACCGACCTGTCCACCCTGGAGGTTGTGGGCGACTACACCGGCGCCCAGATGGCGGCCGTGGACGTTGACGCTCCCGTCGGCCTCATTGACCATGTGGGCGAAGCCGAAGTCGGCACAGCCTACGCCCCGCGCACCGTGGTCATCGAAGGCGCCCTGCCCTTCACGGCCACCCAGGACGGCTCACTGCCTCCCGGCATGGCCTTTGACGAAGTCAGCGGCGTGCTTTCAGGAACCCCCACCACCGCCGGCGTCTATGCCTTCCAGGTCACCGCCAGCGATGGCTACAACGTGGACGTCGAGAAGAATTACACCATGACCGTCACTGCGGCAGGTGCCGAACCTGCCCCCGCCAGCCTTCTTGACACCTCCTGCTCGCCCGTCGGCTCCGGAACCACCACGGGCGACAGCTCCTATGCGATAGGCGCCAACGCCACTGTCACCGCCACGGCGGAACCCGGTTATCATTTCCTCAACTGGACCGACAACGGCCTGATTGTCGGCACGAACACCTCCTACAGCCTGGCGATGGACGTCAATCATTCGCTCGTCGCCAACTTCGCGCCTGATGTCGTCCAGTGGAACATCACCACCAGCGCCGCTCCTGTTGAAGGCGGCACCACAACCGGCGACGGCCTTGTCGATGACGGCCTAACCACCACCGTGACCGCCACGGCAAACGCCGGTTATGTCTTCAGCAACTGGACCGAGGACGCCAACATCGTCAGCACCAGCTCGAGCTACACCTTCACCGTCACGGCCAACCGCAGCCTTGTGGCGAACTTCAGCCAGTCTCCGTCGTTCAGCGTGACCACCACGGCCGCACCCTCGGCCGGCGGCAGCACGACGGGAGGCGGCAGTTACGCCAGCGGATCCAGCGTCACCGTCACGGCCGCGCCGAACCTGGGCTACGCCTTCATCAACTGGACCCAGGGCGGCGCCCAGGTCAGCGCCAGCGCCAGCTACACCTTCACGGTCTCCGCCAGCCGAAGCCTGGTCGCCAACTTCGCCCTCATCGGCGGCGCACAATATGTCATCACCACCGCCGCCTCCCCCTTGGCCGGCGGCACCCTCACCGGTGCCGGCAGCTATGCCGGCGGATCCAGCGTCACCGTCACGGCCACGGCGGCCCCCGGCTACAAGTTCTCCAAATGGAAGGAAAACGGCGCCAGCGTCAGCACCAGCGCCAGCTACACCTTCACCGCCACCGCAGGCCGCAGCCTGACAGCCAGCTTCATCGAGTCCTACACGGTCACCCTCCTCTCCTCTCCACCCAGCGGCGGCTCGACCGAGGCGGACAGCAGCTCCTACAAACGGGATGAAAACGCACGCGTCGACGCCTTCCCGAACTCCGGCTACCAGTTCGTCAACTGGACGGAAAACGGCACGGTGGTCAGCAGCTCCAACCCTTATGACTTCAATGTCACCGGCAGCCGCACGCTGGTCGCCAACTTTGCGGTCATCGGCGGTGTCAGCATCTCCGCCAGCGCCGCCCCCGTCGCAGGTGGCACCGTCACAGGCGGAGGCAGCGTCGTCAGCGGCACGCCGGTGACTCTCACCGCCACGCCCAACGCAGGTTATGGCTTCATCAACTGGACGGAAAACGGCACGGAGATCGGCACCAGCCCCGGCTACTCCTTCACCGCAAGCGCCAGCCGCACGCTGGTCGCCAACTTTGCCGCCGGCAGCACCCTTAGCACTTCCTCCAATCCTTCAATCGGAGGCAGTACGAGCGGCGGAGGCTTTGTCCCGGCTGGAAACAGCGTCACGCTCCTCGCCACGGCCAGCCCTGGCTACACCTTCCTGCACTGGACCGACGCCACCGGCACCGAGGTCAGCACCAGTGCCAGCCACACCTTCACCCCCGCTGCGGATGGCGAATACGTCGCCCATTTCCTCGCGCCTGCCATCGGCGTCCATTTTGACTTCGACACCTCCACGCCGGTGCCGTCACCCGATGATGTTGACCCGCTTGATCAAACCGCCGCCGGCATCACCGCCACCTTCTCAGGAGCTGCCCCGGGTGATTTCAAGGTGACCACGGAGGCCCTGGGCGCACGCACGCTGTCCCTGTTCAACGGCAACCACCTCGAATCAACGGTCGATGGCTCCACGCTGACCATTCAGCTCAGCTCCCCAGCCACCGGAGTCAGCCTCGACTTCGCCACCGTTGAGGCGCTGAACATCGCCGTTCCCTCCACGCTTCAGCTCACCGCCTTCGACACCTCCTCCGGCCTGCCTGTCGTGGTTGGCAACGCCATCGCCCACGGCACCGTCACCGCCGGCGACAGCCTGCCCGTCGGCACGCTCACCTTCAACAGCGGCGCCGGCACCTTTGACCAGATCACGCTGCAGCTTCCTGACGCCCCCGCAGGCGCGCTCCGCTTCCTGGTGGACAACCTCCTCGTCAGCCCGGGCTCCAGCACGGGCGGCTCCCTCTCTCTGGCCAACCCCAACTGGAACATCACCCTCACCGACTTCGGCTACTCCGATTTCCTGCTCGACAACACGCCCGGCTTTGAGGGCCGCGAGTACCTCAGCGGCGAATGGGGAAGCGCCGTCGCCTACAACCGCAACGGCCAGGAAAACAGCCCCAAATGGCTGGAGCCGAACTTCCTCTACCCCGACTGGCAGACCAACTCCGACTTCCACGTCGTCGAGGGCATTCATGTCATCGGCACCAACCTGGACGGCCTGCCCATCGCGCAATCGGTCATCGCCAACAACGACCTTGAGGTCACCCTGCGCTTTGAAATGGTGGACACGATCACCGGAACGCCCATGGGCGTGAAGCCCGCCAGCGCGGCAGGCGAGCCGCTCTCGGTCAAAAGCAACCGCTACGTGATGAACCAAACCTTCACGGTGAAAAACATCAGCGGCACCCAGATCACCAACCTCCAGCTCTTCCACCTGCTCCACGGCTTCATCTCCCAGCGCGGCCAGTTCGACAACCGCAGCTATGTCGGCAACCTCGCCGAATATCAGCACGACATCACCATGTCCGGAGTCGACGCCGGAGCCGCCGGCGCGCAAAGCTCCTCCATCGGCCTCGAGGATCTGATCGGCTTCCACTCCAAGGTCGCCCCCTCCGCCTTTGAAATCGGCCATTACGGCATCGAGAACAACGGCATTGACGACCACGCCTCAGGTAAGCCGAGCGACGGCGTCCATCTCTCCATCGAGGACAACTGGACCAACGCCCCTTATCTCGGCAGGAAGAACCGCGACAGCTTCGCGCCCGCTGACCGCTGGATCTCCGGGGCGCAGCGCTGGGAGCTTGGCAGCCTCACCCCGGGCCAGAGCGTCAGCTTTGACATCATCCTCAGCCTGCTCACCGGCACCAAGGTCGTCGTGGACGGCGGCGGCACCACCGGCACCAGCGGCCACGGCAGCTGCAACGGCGGCTCCAGCCATGCCGGCGGTGTCGACTTCGAATTCGAGGACATCGATCAGGAGGGAACCTTCTTCGGCGAATACTCCGAGGCCGATGATGACGAGATGCTCGAGCGCGAAGACGAAGGCGAGTTCACCCTGCCTGCCTTCGAAACTCCCAACGGCACGCGCAGGCAGCGCTGGAACCTGAAGTACAACGGCAGCCACACCGGCAGCATCAAGCTCAAGTTTGCCTACAACCCCGCCCTGCTCCCCGCCGGTTATGATGAAAATCAGCTCTGCATCTATCACTTCAACAACGGCGTCTGGGAAAAGCTGACCGGCAAGGTCAACCCGGCCACCAACACCATCGAGGCCGTCACCCCCGGCCTCTCGCCCTTCATGCTCGGCGTCAATGACGTCACCGTGAAGCCGGACGTCAGCCTTTCTGCCGACACCCCGGGCGCGCTCAGCGTTTCCTGGCCGGACTCCTTCACCGGCTGGACGCTTCAGGAAAACACCGATCTCAGCCCCGCAGGCTGGTTCAACTCCACCCGTCCGCTCAGCACCGCCAACGGCACCACCACGGTTTCCGTGCCGCTCAGCTCCGGCAGTCGCTTTTTCCGCCTGGTGAAACCATGACTTTACACCATCCGCTTTTCTCATGAAAGCCAACATCGACGACTCCTCCTTCGGACCCCAGGCTGATCCCTGCGGCGAATGGTTCGAACGTGCGGTTCATGGTGACGAAACCGCAGCCTCACGGCTTTACCGTCATTGCGTCCCCCGGCTCCAGGGCTGGCTGGCCGCGCGCATTCCGGAAACACAGGCCGCCGACCTTGCCCATGACGCCCTGGCCCTTGCCTTCCGCAAGCAACACCTCTTCAAGAGTGGCACCTTCTTCATTCCCTGGCTCCGCACCCTGGCCTGGCGCGCCGCCATCAACCAGTCACGCAGCCACTCGCGGGAGAAGCGGCGCGTCCTCGCCTGGGTTCAGCACTTGCAGGACGCCGGCGCTGACGATCCAGCCCTGGACGAACTCCGCCTCAACGCACTCCACCGCTGCCTCTTCTTGCTGCCCTCCTCCCAGCGCCGCCTGGTGGACCTGCATTACAACCAGGGCCGCACGAGTCAGTCGATCGCCAACGAACTCGGCCAGAGCCGCAGCGCCGTGGCAGTCGGCCTGATGCGCATCCGACAGAAGCTGAGACACAACCTCAACTGCCTCGAACATGAAACATGACCATTTGGTAATGAGCGAACATTCGTTCCCCGCAGCCGTTCTTATCCATGACAACCCTGCCTCCATGCGGTTCACCTCCGTCCAGCGCCTGATCGCCTCCCTGCTCCTGATGGCCTATGCCATCACGGGCACGTCGGTCATGCCGGCCGCCCTGGCCCTGATGGCCAGCATGGATGGCGGACATTCCGTGAGCGTGGTTCAGTCGGAAACCGGCACCCGGGTGGTGCTCCACCACCGTTCCGATGAGTACACCCCGGAGATTGAGGATCATCGATCCCCGCTCGCGAGGGTGCTCGTCAGCATCTGCAGCGCCTCGGACAGCGGCGATCATCAGATGACTTCATCCAGCATCGAGGCCGGGACCAGGCTCGAACGCGAGCAGCAGGGGTCGCAGGTCAAAAAGGCCCCTGAACTGAACTTCCCCGCAACCATTCAGCACAGGCTGACCCTCCTGCCCCTGCGCCATGAGGCCCCTCACACGGCCCCGGGACTGGATGAACCGCCGTTGATGACAGACAGCCTGCGCACGCTTGCCACCGTGCGCCTTTTGATCTGAGGACTGGCCGGAGCACGTCTCCGGAAGAGATGCCAGATCAGGCGTGAAGCCGCAGCCCGATGGCTGCCCGCACCGCCGCCTGACAACGCACGCCATCATGCGTGCTGATGCAGCCCCTCAACACCAGCCCCCGATCGGTCCATGAAACTTTCCCCATCCCCCTTGCTAACGTCCCTGACCTTGCTCGCCGCCCTCCATCTTCAGGAGGCCCCCACCCCCGCCCTGACCTCTTCCGACCTCGTCACCGAGGCCCTTCAGAAAAACCCCGAAGTCCGCTTTTACGAGGCCGAGATCAACGCCGCACGCGGCGGCCGCAAATCCGCCGGCCAGCTCGCCAACCCCGAGTTCAACGCCTCTTACGGCGGCATGGCCATCGTCTCCCAGGTCGATGGCATGGCCTGGAGCGCGACGATCTCCCAGACCTTTGACTTCCCCGGCCGCATGTCCCTGCGCAAGGCCATCGCCGACCGCGACATCGAGCTCGCCCAGCTCGGCCTGCTTCAGTTCAAGTCCCAGCTGGCCAACGAGGTCCGCGCCCGTGCCGGGGACGTGATCCTGCTCCGGCGCAAGGAGGACGCGGCGCGCAGCGTGCGCGAACGCCTCGAAGCCCTCGTCGCAGTCCTCGTACAGCGCGACTCAGGCTCCGTCAGCGCCCTGCTGGAACGACGCATCCTCGAGGCCTCGCTGCTCAACAGCGACCGCATCCTCACTGACGCCTCGAAGGCGGCCCGTGAAGCCTCGGCCGCCCTCGCCGTGCTCTGCGGACGCAGCCCCGAGGACCAGGTCCGCCTCGGCGGCGCCGTCACCAGCTTCCCCAAGGCCCCGGGTCTTGAAGACCTCAAGCAGCAGGCCGCGCGAACCAACTTTGATCTTCAGCAGAAGCGCCTCAACGTCGCCAAACAGGGCCTGAAGGTGGACCTGACCAGGTCCGAGCGCTGGGGCAACATCACCTTCGGCCCCTACATGGCTGGCCAGACCGCCGGCAACACCCAGCTTGAAGCAGGCTTCGTCTTTTCCATCCCCCTGCCTCTCTGGAACAGGAACAAGGGCAATGTCGAGGCCGAGCAGGCACGCACCCAGCAGGCCGAGGCACTGCTCAAGGCCACCCTGCGCGACCTGGAACGCGACCTCGCCGTCGAGCGCGCCGCCTACCTTGCCGAGCTGGACGCCCTGTCACGCTGGCGGCCGGAAAGCGAGGGCCAGTTCTCGGACGCCGCCAGACAGGCCGATGAACACTTCCGCCTCGGCGCCGTCCCCGCCGCCACCTATGTGGAGATGCAGCGCGGCTACCTGGACGCGATCGACAGCCTCATCGAGTCACGTCGCAACGCCTGGAGGCATCGCATGGCGATCGAGCGCCTCACCGGAGCACCGCTCCGCGGCGGCTCCGTCACCCCCCAGCTGACCACCCGCTGAGCCATGATCTCCTCCATCATCGAGTTCTCGCTGCGGAACCGCTTCCTCGTCATCATGGGGGCGCTCCTGCTGCTCGGCGCGGGTGTCTTTTCCGCCCTGCACCTGCCGGTGGACGCCGTGCCCGACATCACCAACACCCAGGTGCAGGTCAACACCGCCGTCGCCGGCCTCGCCCCCGAGGAAACCGAAAAGCTGGTGACCTATCCGCTGGAGCTCGCCCTGGCGGGCATCCAGGGCGTCGAGGAGTTTCGCTCGCTCACCAAATCCGGCCTTTCCCAGGTCACCCTCGTCTTCCGTGACGGCACGGACATCTTCCGCGCCCGCCAGCTGGTCAGCGAGCGCCTCGTGCAGGTGGACCTGCCGGCCGGCATGAACCCGCAGATGTCACCCATCAGCACCGGGCTTGGCGAGATCCTCTACTACACGCTCGACTTCACGAAGGACTCGGCGCGGCGCAAGGAGCCCCGTGAAAGGCAGCTCATGGATCTGCGTGACGTCCATGACTATGTCGTGAAGCCCTTCCTGCGCACGGTCCCGGGCGTCGCCGAGGTCAACAGCAGCGGCGGTTATGAACGCCAGCTCGTCATCCTTCCGAAACCGGAGGCCCTGACCGGCGCCGGCATGACCTTCGGCGAGCTCGCCGAAATCATCGGCATGAACGTGGACAACGCCGGCGGCGGCGTCATCGAGCGCGGCGCCGACCGCGTGCTCATCCGCGGCGTCAGCAAGGTCGCCAGCGCCGAGGACATCGCCAACCTTCCCGTGAAGTTCGCGGCGGCCGTGGAGCCGATCCGTGTCAAGGACCTGGCCGAGGTCGGCGTCGGCAGCAACGTCCGCACCGGCTGCGCCGTGGAAAACGGCGAGGAGGCCGTGCTTGGCACCGTCATGATGCTCGTCGGCGAAAACAGCCGCATCATCAGCAAGCGCGTCGAGGCCAAGCTCGCAGAACTCCAGAACAAGCTCCCCCCCGGAATGGAAATACGCACCCAGTATGCCCGCAGCGAGGTGGTGGACCGCACCGTCGACACCGTGAAGCACAACCTCTTCGAAGGGGCTGTGCTCGTCGTCGTGGTCCTGCTCCTCCTGCTGGGCAACTGGCGTGCGGCCCTCATCGTGGCCATGGCCATCCCGCTCTCCTTCCTCTTCGCCCTCATCGGCATGACCTTCGGCGGCGTCTCCGGAAACCTCATGTCGCTCGGCGCGGTGGACTTCGGACTCATCATCGACGGCGCCGTCGTCATGGTGGAAAACATCGTACGCGTCCTGGGCGAGCGTCAGCATCAGCTCGGCCGCCGTCTGAACCCCAAGGAACGTCTCGCCGCCGTGCGCGAGGCGGGCGACCAGGTCGGCAGCCCGATGTTCTTCGGCGTGCTCATCATCACGCTCGTTTACCTCCCCATCCTCGCCCTCACCGGCATCGAGGGAAAGATGTTCCATCCCATGGCCATCACCGTGATGCTGGCCCTCGGCGGCGCGCTCGTGCTCGCCCTGACCCTCATGCCCGCCCTCTGCTCCCTGCTGCTGCGCGGTGACATCAGTGAAAAGGACAACCTCCTCATGCGTGCCGCCAAGTCCGCCTACGAGCCGCTGCTCGGCCTGGCCTGGCGCATGCGCTGGGGCGTGGTCGTCATCGTCTCGGGCCTGCTCGCCGGCACCGTCCTGCTCTTCCTCAGCCTCAAGCAGGAGTTCGTCCCCACCCTCAACGAGGGCTCCTGGACCGCCATGGTCTACCAGCCCGCCAACACCAGCCTGAAAACCTCGCTCGACCGCTGCATCAAAACCCAGCAGTACCTGATCAACAAGGTCCCCGAGGTCACCCGCACCTTTGCACGCATCGGCACCAGCGAGGTCGCCACCGACCCGATGTCCCCCGGCGAATACGACCTCTACATCTTCTACCGCCCTCAGTCGGAGTGGCGGAAGGAAAACGGCCGCCCGGTCAGCCGTGACCGCCTTGCGGAGCTCGTGCGCGAGGAGCTGGCCAGGGAGGTGCCTGAACAGGACTACGACTTCGCCCAGCCCATCCAGATGCGTTTCAATGAAATGCTCGAAGGCTCCCGCGCCGACCTCGCCGTGCGCATCTTCGGCGATGATTACGACACCATGGAGAAGCTGGCCGGCCGGGTGAAGGAGATCCTGGAAGGCCTCGAAGGCACCGACAACGCCGAGTTCGAAAGCCAGGGCCGCGTGCCAGTTCTGGAAATCCGCGTGGACCGCTCCGCCATGCTCAAATTCAACGTTGAGGCAGCCGAGGTGAACGCCGCCATCACCACCGCCATGGCGGGTCATACCGCCGGAACGCTGATCGAGCACAACCGCCGCCGCTCCATCGTCGTGCGCCTTCCGGAGACCCTGCGTAACAACCCCGAAACCCTGAAGGTCCTTCCCGTGCGCACCCAGGATGGCGGCCTCATCGCCCTCGGCAGGCTCGCCGAGTTTGTCGAGGTGCCCCAGGTGGACGCCATCGGCCGTGAATCCGGCCACCGTCGCGTCGGCTTGAACGTGGACCTTGCCGGCGGCACGGACAGCGAGGCTTATGTGAACGCCGCCCGTGAGAAGATCCGCTCCGGCATCAAAATGCCGGAAGGATATCGGGTGGAGTTCGGCGGCCAGTTTGAACATCTCCAGGAAGCGCGCCAGCGGCTGGCCATCGTCGTGCCGCTGGCCCTGCTGCTCATTTTCGTGCTCATCCACAGCGCCTTCAAAAGCGTCGGCCAGACCCTCATCATCTACACGGGCATCCCCCTCGCCATCACCGGCGGAGTCGCCGCCCTCTGGCTGCGCGGCCTGCCGTTCAGCATCAGCGCCGCCATCGGCTTCATCGCCCTCTGCGGTGTTGCGGTGCTCAACGGCGTCGTGCTCATCAGCTGCTTCAACCAGCTCCGCAACGAAGGCCGCAACGCCGCCAGCGCCGTGTCGGAGGGAAGCCTCCAGCGCCTCCGCCCGGTGCTCATGACCGCGCTTGTCGCCAGCCTCGGCTTCATCCCCATGGCCGTCAGCGAAGGAGCCGGCGCCGAGGTTCAGCGCCCTCTCGCCACGGTCGTCATCGGCGGCATCGTCAGCAGCACCTTTCTCACCCTCTTCCTCCTGCCCCTGCTCTACCGCTGGCTGATGTCGAGCCCCTCACGCGCGATCGCCCACGACCCGTCCTCCGTCACCGCCGCCCAGGCCGCCTGAACCACCCCGGATCCACCCCTTCAATGAAAGCACTCCACCCATTCGTCATCATCCTTCTGACGGCGCTTGTGACGCTGCCCCCCGGAGCCCAGGCCTCCGACAACGTCACCCTCCAGGTGGACATGAAGGGAAGCCACAAGCCCCATGCCGGCAACGACAGCAGCGAGGAGCACCATCGCTGGCTGGAGATCACCGCCTCCGCCATGAGCCTCGACCAGGCAAAGTCCGTCACCATCGAGTGGCGCTTCTTTGCCGACAACCTCTCCACCGGAAAGGTCGTCGAACATGCCCGCGGCTCCGAGATCCTGGAATTGCAGCCCGGCAGACCGGCCAGCCTGCGCGGCAAGGACACCGTCTTTTCCTATGTTCGCCAGCATTCGGAACGCAGCGGCGGCGGCCGCAGACCCATCTACAAGAAGGTGGAGGCCTCAGGATTCCGCTACCACGGCTGGGGGGTCACGGCACGGGTGGACGGCAAAGTCCTCGGTGAAGCCTACAGCAGCCGTGACATCGCGGACAAAATGCAAGAGAACTGAGATTCTCCCACCAGACCATGAGCATGCGCACCCCCATCTGTTTTTCACCCGCCGGCCAGGCATCGCGAAGGTTCTCCCTGAGCCAGCCCTTCGCTGTCGCCCCCTTCCTCCTGCCGGCGGTCTCCCTGCAGGCCGCCGAGGCCTTCCGCTTCGACTCCGGCTATCAGACCTACGATGAATCCGGCGGCCGCATGTTCATCGAGTCCTACTATTACCGAGGCGAGATGTTCCTCTCCGAGGACACCAGCTTCCGGTTTCAGATCCTGCGTGACGCCATCAGCGGCTCAACCCCCATCGGCACCCTGCCGGGGGATGCCGTCCAGCCATTCCTCGTCGAGCTTGAAGACGTCCGCAGCGGGGTGCTCGCAGCCCTCTCCCAGCAGATCGGCGACCATCGCCTGGAGCTTGAGGCATCCAACAGCCGCGAGAGCGACTACCTGTCCCAGGGCATCTCGCTCAACGACCGCTGGGAGCTCAACCAGAAGAACACCACCCTCAGCATGGGGCTGAACTTCGTCAATGACACCATCGTCGTCCGGGGCACGGACGACCAGAACAAGAAAAACTACGACGCCTTCCTCGGTGTCTCCCAGCTGCTCGACAAGAACACGGTCCTCTTCGCCAACCTCACCCTGGGCTACTCCGAAGGCTACCTGAACGACCAGTACAAGGTCATCCAGCGCAACGAGCTGTTCTTCGGAATACCCGTGACCAACATCTACCGTGAAAACCGTCCCTCCAGCCGCCTGCGCGCCGTCCTCCAGCTCCAGGGCACGCACTTTTTCTCCGGCGCCAACGCGGCGCTCGACGCCATCCTGCGCCTCACCCAGGACGACTACGGCATCTCCTCCCAGAGCCTGCAGCTCGAATGGCGGCAGGGCCTGTTCGACCACCTGGAGCTCACGCCCTTCGTCCGCTACTACCAGCAGACCGCAGCGGACTTCTACCACAGGACCCTCAACGGCCTGAATGTCGGCACGCCGCAGGACTACCCTGACGGCAGCGGCGTCAACTACTCCGCCGACTACCGCCTCTCCTCCATGGCGGCCCTCAGCCTCGGGTTGAAGACACGTGTGCGCCTCAGCGAAAACATCTCCCTCTCCGCCACCTACGAACGCTATGAGATGACAGGCGTCGGCGGCGACCAGGCCCCGGCCCAGGCCTACCCCACCGCCAGCATGTGGACCTTCGGGGTCAGCTTCCTGTTCTAACCAAAACCATGTCCAAACCCGTCCAGCAGGTGCCCATGGAGCCCGACGCACGCGGCGTGCGCCAGGTCGCCTTCCGCGCCCTCGGCACCCAGTGCGCCATCCAGTTCCGCTGCGAGGACAAACGCAGGGCGCTTGAGTTTGTCGCGGACGCCCTCGGCTGGCTCGGCTCCTTTGAGGCGAAGTTCTCCCGCTTCAGGCCCGACTCCCTCCTCTCCCGCGTCAACCAGGCCGCCGGAAGGGAATGGGTGCCCGTCGACGCCGACATGGAAAAGATGCTCGACCTCGCCGACGCCATGCACCGCCTGACCGACGGCGTGCTGGATGCCGCCATGCTGCCCCTCATCAAGGTCTGGGACTGGAAGGTCGTCCATGAACGCCTGCCGGATCAGGCCGAGATCACCCGGGCCATGGCGCTTTCAAACTGGAAGGACGTCCAGCGGAAGCCCGGCAGGGTCTTCCTGTCCCGCGAAGGCATGGGCCTCGACTTCGGCGGCTTCGGCAAGGAATACGCCGTTGACCAGGTCATCGCCATCGCCCGGAAGCACGGCATCAGCGACGCGCTCGTCGATCTTGGCCGCGACATCTTCGCCATCGGAGGCAACGGCATTCACCCCTTCTGGCATGTCGGCATCCAGGACGGCGTTCAAACCGAACGCTGCACCGGCGGGCTGGCCGTCAGCAACTATGCCGTCTGCGCCTCGGGAGATTACGCGCGCCGCTTCGAGCACAACGGCGTGCGCTACGGCCACATCCTCGACCGCAGGACCGGCTGGCCCGTGCGCCACGGCCTGCGCGCCGTCACCGTCATCGCACCCAGCTGCCTTCTCGCCGGCATCTACTCCACCGCCGTCTTCGTGCTCGGCCTGCGCGACGGCCTGCGCCTCGTCGAAAACGCCAGGGGCGTCGAGTCCTGCGCCCAGGATGACAACGGCGTCCATGTCTCCCGTGAATTTCGCCGCTTCCAGGTCCAGGCCGCCTGACTGATTTTCCAAACCCAAAACCAAATCTGACATCATGAAACACACCCTCCTCATCGCCCTCGCCTGCCTTGGCCTCGGCGCCGCCCAGGCTGCTGAACCCAGGGCCGGCTCCTCCCTGCCCGCCCTCGGCGGTCTCCTGCCTGACGCCTCCCTGCCCAAGACCGCCGGCAAGGTGGTCCTCGTGGACTTCTGGGCCTCCTGGTGCGCACCCTGCAAGGCCTCCTTCGTCACCCTCTCCAGGCTGCACCAGAAATACTCCTCCAAGGGCCTCGTCATCATCGGCGTCGGCGTTGATGATGAAGCCGCCGACCACCAGGCCTTTGCGGCGAAGAACAAGGCCCCCTTCACCCTCGTCCATGACTCGAAGCAAAAGGCCGCCGAGTTCTTCAATCCCTCCACCATGCCCAGCAGCTACCTCGTCGATCGCAAGGGGGTGATCCGTCACATTCACAAGGGCTTCAAAGGCGCGAAGACGGAGGCCGAATACGTGGCCGAGATCGAGGCCCTGCTCGCCGAATGAACTTTGTAACAAAACTCGCCACCATGAACCTCCGCCTGCTCGCCTCCGCAGCCTGCGCCTCGCTTCTTCTCTGCAGCTGCTCCGACAGCCTCGTCCGGGTGAAGCCCTATGAACGCGGCCACCTGGCCAATCCGCTCATGGACAATGGCCGCGACCCCCTTCTGCTCGCCATGACCCAGCATGCCTACTTCTCCCGCGAGGCCGCCTTTGGCGGCGGAGGTGTCGGCGGCGGTGGCTGCGGCTGCAACTGATTCCAAGCCCCTTTTCAAAACAAACCTAAACAAAACACCATACCCCTATCGTCATGAATATTCTTAACTTATTGAAAGTTCTGAAACAATTTGGCAAAAGAGCCAGCTCGCTGCTCATGCTTTTCCAGCGCACTCCGGCCGCCCAGGTGCTGCTGCCCGCCGAGCTCAACCTGGCCTCTTCATCCGCCATGATGGACGCCTCACGCCTGCTCATCACCACCGTCGCAGGCCTCGGTGCCTACGACAGCGTCGCGGGTGCCACCACGCTGACGCAGATCAGCGGCTCCCTCAATGGCACGATCGGACAGCCGTTTTCCGCCACTTTCCAGATCTCCGGCACCTCCCACACGCCCCAGTCCTGGCGCATCATCAACGGGCCCATGCAGACGGGCCTGAGCCTGCCCAACATCATAGGCAAAACCAACGAGCTGTCAGGAACGCCGACCGAATCCGGCCCCAAGACCGTCACGATTCAAGCCTGGGAAAAATCAGGCTTCTCCGGAGCTGTGGTGCAAAAAAGCATCACCATCAACATCAGCGCGCCGCCGCCTGCCGCCATCGCCACCCAGCCCTCCTCCACCACCATCAACAGCGGACAATCGACGACGCTGACCGTGACCGCCACGGGAGCCACGCCCATCACCTATCAATGGTACCGGGGCGACAGGGGAGACACGTCCAACCCAGTGGGCACCAATGCCGCCTCCTTCACCACGCCGGTCCTCACTTCCACCACCAGTTATTGGGTGAACGTCTCCAACGCCCAGAACGCCACGGGAGAAAACTCCGAATTGGCCACCGTCACCGTGCGACAGCCCGCCGCCATCACGACGCATCCGGCATCGACTTCGGTTGCCGGCGGCCAGTCCGCCATGCTCTCCGTCGTGGCGACAGGAGATGAGCCGCTTGCCTATCAATGGTACCAGGGCCTCTCCGGTGACACATCAACGCCCGTGGGCACCAACCAGTCCACCTACACCACACCGCCGCTTGCAGCCGAAACCAGCTACTGGGTCAAGGTGACCAACATTGCGAACACCTTGGGCGCCTTCTCCAGCACCGCCACGGTTTCAATCCTGGCCGCCGCCGTACCCACGGTCTTCACTTCGTCTCCCCTGCCCACGGCAAGAACTGGCCTGAGCTACTCCACCAACCTGCTCGCCACCGGCGGCACGACGCCCTACAGCTGGTCGCTCAAGACCGGCAGCCTCCCCGACGGTCTCTCGCTCAGTTCCGACGGTGTCCTTTCCGGCACCCCCTCAGGCTTCGGCTCCTCCACCTTCACTCTCGAGGTCGCCGACCAGGAGTTCGACACCGACTCCCGCGAGTTCTCCCTCACCGTCAGCAACCTCGCCATCTCCACCTCCTCCCTTCCCACCGCCGTCAAGGGCACTCCCTTCTCCTTCACCCTCTCCGCCTCCGGCTCCAACCCCATCCAGTCCTGGGCCATCCATGCCGGTGTCCTGCCCACCGGCATCTCCCTCAACTCCTCCTCCGGCGTCCTCTCCGGCACTCCCTCCGCTCCCGGCAGCTCGGCCCTCATTTTCCGCGTCACGGACAACTCAGGATTCTCCGTCACCCGGGCTCTTTTGCTGACCGTCTCCGCCAAGTTCATCAAGCCGGTTCTCGACCCTGTGACCTTCCCCACCGTCACCGTCGGCGCTCCTTTCCTCTACAAGCTCACGGCCCAGAACTATCCCAAGACCTTCTCCGTCTCCGGCCTGCCCAAGGGCCTCAAGCTCAACCCCGCCTCCGGTGACATCTCGGGCATCCCCGACGTCTCCGGCCTCTTCACCCTCCAGATCCGCGCCTCCAACTCCGCTGGCTCCAGCCTCGTCCTCAAGGCCCCCCTCACCATCCGGGCTCTTCCCAAAAACCTTGTCGGCTCCTTCGGCGGCATTCTCTCCCGCGTCCCCGCCTCCAATCAAAACCTCGGCGGCTTGCTCTCCCTCTCCGTCACCTCCAACGGCTTCTACTCCCTCAAGCTCACCAGCGCTCTCAACTCCCTCAGCAAGTCCACCGCCGCCTCCTCCCTCTCCTCCACCGGCAGGCTCGCTCCCTCCGCCCCCCACATCGCCATCACCCTCGCCGGTCAGCCTCTCTCCCTCTCCATCAACCCCGCCTCCGGCGCCGTCTCCGGATCCCTCGGCGCCGCCGCTCTCTCCGGCTGGCGCGCCGCCTGGAACGCCACCTCCAACCCCGCCGAAAACCTCGTCGGCTTCTACAGCTTCGCCATCGACCTCAACGACCCTCTCGATGACGGCAAGACAGAGATCCCCCAGGGCTCCGGCTTCGCCACCTTCTCCGTCTCCAACTCCGGCGCCATGACCCTCGCAGGCAAGACCGCCGACGGCGAACCCTTCACCAGCTCTCCCCTGCTCGGCGCCAGCGGCGAGTTCTGGCTCTACTCGCCCCTCTACAAAAACCTCGGCACCCTCCAGGGCTCCCTCACTCTCACCGAGGATCCCGCCGGTCTCTTCTCCGGCAACTCCATCGCCGGCCCCCTCACCTGGTCCAAACCCACCACCACCCCACGTGCCTACGCCGCCTTCGGCCCGCTCAACCTCAAGGCCGAGGGCGCCTACCTCGCTCCCGCCAGCAAGGGCAACCCCGCCCTTGGCCTGCCAGACACCGGCTCCGTCGGCCTGCGCTTCACCGACGGCGGCCTCGCCGACTCTGACACCGACCCCGACATGGACTTCACCTTCACCGACGAGGACAAGCCCGTGCTGTCCAAGGACCCCCTCGTCAATCCAGGCCAGGTCGCCCTGAGCCTCAACCCCTCCAGCGGCGCCATCAGCGGTACCTTCACCCTGGTGGAGACCACCCCCGCACCCTTCCCACGCTCCAAGGTGCCCTTCCAGGCCCAGGTCGTGCGCCTCGCCAGCGGTCAGGTCAAGGCCGCCGGCTTCTTCCTGCTGCCCCAGGTCCCGACAGGCGCGCAGAAGGCCACCGACACCGCCATCCTTTCCGGCGGCGTCCAGCTCATCCAGCCCCTGCCTTGAATCAGCCGGAAGCCCCTGTCCTTCAGCAGGTGACAAAAACAGACTGAAGGGCGTTTGATGCAGAAGTGAAGCCGTGCCGCGGTGCATTCATGCCGCAGCACGGCTTTTTTGCGCACCTGCTTGTTGAATCGTTCGTTCGGCAGCACCGCATCCAGCCGCTGCCATCGGATGTTCCCGGTCATGGAGGGCGGGCGGGAGGTTATCGCCTCAGGTGTTTCACAACTTTTCGCCGCCAACAGGCTTCCAATCGCGCCCCGGTCGTCATTAAATGCCGCCGAACCCCTCCCCCCGACAGGCCTCCATGAAAACAGCCGCCTTCTTCCTGAAATTGAAAAGCCTCCTCAAGCGCGCCAGCTCGCTGCTCATGCTCTTCCAGCGCACTCCGGCAGCCCAGGTGCTGCTGCCCGCCGAGCTCAACCTGGCCTCGTCATCCGCCATGATGGACGCATCCCGGCTGCTCATCACCACCGTCGCAGGCCTGGGTGCCTATGACAGCGTCGCCGGGGCCACCACGCTTGCTCAGCTTTCCCCCAATCCCAATTCCACCATCGTGCCTGTCAGGGCAGGCGTTGAATTTACCGGGGCCTTCCAGGTCACCGGCAGTCCCTCGCCGCCTGAATACTGGGAAGTCATCGGAACACTTCCCAACGGACTGAGTCTGGACAGCTCGGCCGGACCCGTCACCCAGCTTACCGGCACCACCCTGGACATGGGGGACAAAATTGTCACCGTCAAAGCCTACCAGTATGCCGGTGCTGGAGCAGGCGGTGAAAGCATCCAGAAGGACTTCACCATCAGGGTCACCGCGCCGCCGGAGGCCTTCATCGCCTTTCATCCGGAATCCACCGAGATCAACCTGGGACAGACCGCCACCCTCACCGTCGCCGCCACGGGCACGGGTCCGCTCAGCTATCAATGGTACCAGGGCATCACCGGCGACATCTCGACACCCGTCGGTGAAAATGAGCCCAGCTTCACCACGCCCATGCTGACAGACACCACCAGCTACTGGGTGAAGGTCTCCAATTCCGTCACGCCCACCGGTGTCAAATCCACCGCGGCCACCGTCACCGTGCGAACCCCCGCAGCCATCACCCACCAGCCTGAATCCATCTCCATCTTCTCCGGCCAGACCACCACGCTCACGGTCACGGCTGCAGGATTCCAGCCCTTGACCTATCAATGGTATCAGGGCGAGTCAGGCGACACTTCAACCCCTGTAGGTTCCAACCAAGATTCCTTCACGACTCCCCGGCTGTCAGAAACCACCAGCTACTGGGTGCGGGTGTCCAACGTTGTCCTCCCTGAGGGTGTGGACTCCAACACGGCCGTCGTCACCGTCGAGCCCACGGAACTCCCTACCATCTTCACTTCGTCTCCCCTGCCCACGGCAAGAACCGGCCTGAGCTACTCCACAAACCTGGAAGCCTTTGGAGGAACGGCTCCCTACAGCTGGTCGGTCTCGACGGGCTCTCTTCCCAACGGTCTCTCGCTCAGTTCCGACGGTGTCCTTTCCGGCACCCCCTCAGGCTTCGGCTCCTTCACTTTCACCGTCGAAGTCGCCGACCAGGAGTTCGACATCGACTCCCGCGAGTTCTCCCTCACCGTCAGCAACCTCGCCATCTCCACCTCCTCCCTTCCCACCGCCGTCAAGGGCACTCCCTTCTCCTTCGCCCTCGCCGCCTCCGGCTCCAACCCCATCCAGTCCTGGGCCATCCATGCCGGTGTCCTGCCCACCGGCATCTCCCTCAACTCCTCCTCCGGTGTCCTCTCCGGCACTCCCTCCGCTCCCGGCAGCTCGGCCCTCATTTTCCGCGTCACGGACAACTCAGGATTCTCCGTCACCCGGGCTCTTTTGCTGACCGTCTCCGCCAAGTTCATCAAGCCGGTTC
>JBIIRD010000107.1:0-13782 GCA_044341745.1 Prosthecobacter sp.
GAACGGATGGCGCGAACAGGGCGGCGGGGTTGGTTGGACACCCGCACGAAGATAGCCACTGCAAACAACGTACAATCTCTATCTCCTGACTTGTGGGTAAAGCTCAGAGCAGGCTGCCGCAGTCCATGTCGAGAAGCCTGCCACGCCGACGAATCCTAGATCAGGCTTCAACGGACTGACCCTGTGAATGCAACCTCATCACCGAGTGTCGAATCAGCCGTTTTTCCAGGTGAAGTGCATGCGCTTTCCAAGTGCCGGATTCATAAAAGTCAGTCAGCCGGCCCTTCCTGATGAAGGGCCGGTTTTTTGTCTCTTGTCAGCGGCGCTGGCGCACGGCTTCAAACAGCATCACCGCGCCGGCGGCGGCGACGTTCAGGGACTCGACTCCGTTGGCCATCGGGATGCGCAGGCGCTGGTCGCAACGGCCCAGCAGCTCGGGGGAGACGCCCCGGCCTTCGTTGCCGAGGAGTAGGATCGTGGGCCGCCGCCAGTCGTGGTCGCAGTAGTCATGCTCGCCCTCACCGGCGGCGGCGACGAGCTGCAGGGCATGGCTGTCGCGCAATTCCAAAAGCTGGTTGGGCGAGGCGCCGGTCATGACGGGCAGCCGGAAGGCCGAGCCCATCGAGCTGCGCAGCACCTTGGGCGAAAACACGTCCACGCTGTCGCCGAGCACCATGATGCCGCCGACGCCTGCAGCCTCCGCCGTGCGCAGCAGCGTGCCCATGTTGCCGGGATCCTGGAGGCGGTCGAGCGCCAGGAGCAGGGTGGGGTTTTTGAAAAACAGACGTTCGGCGCTGAGCTGCGGGCGCTTCGCAATGAGCAGCGCGCCCTGACTCTGCACGGTGTCGCTCACAGCTTGGAGCACCTCTTCATTCGACCAGAGCACGGTGGCGCCGGACTGTTCCAGCTGCCGGGCCAGGGCTTCGAGCCGGGCATCCTCCGAACGCGTGGAGGCGAGCAGGGCGAAGTCCACGGCGATGCCGGACCGCAGCGCCTCCTCGGCAAGCCGCAGGCCCTCGACCAGGATCAGGCCGGGCTCGCGTCCGTCGCGCACACGCCGCGCCTGTTTGACGCGTTCGTTGCTGGTGCTGGTGATCCGGGGCTGCATGACCCTCTGCCTAGCGCAGGCCGGGCGCGCGGGCAAGACTGGTTCAATACGTCCGGGAAGCCCAGCCCGGCATGGTTCATCTTCCGGTGATGCGCGTCAGCAGGTCGGCGGCGTCCTGGGGAGTCAGCAGGCTTTCGAAGCCGTCGGGCATGAGCGAGGTGGTGAGCGTCTTGATGTCCTTGATCTGGCTGCGCGGCACCGGCACATCGACGCCGCCGGGCAGGCGCAGGTTGATGCTCGAAGGCGTTTCCGAACTGAGCAGGCCGAGCATGATCGAACCGTCGGTGCGGGTGACCTGGGTGGAGGCGTTGCGCAGCTCCACGGCGCGGTTGGGATCCAGGATGGCCTCCAGGATCTGGTCGGCGGGCTTGCTGGCGATGGTGGCCAGGTCCGGGCCGACCTCGACGCCCTGGCTGCCGAGCTTGTGGCAGGCGATGCAGGCTTTTGCAAAAACTTGTTCGCCGCGCCTGGCGTCACCCTTCAGATGCGCGACTTCGGCGACATACTTTTTCACGACCTTCTGGCGGTCGGTATTGTTGTTCGTGATGGCCGGTGCCTGGACTGCGGGCTTGGCTGTGCCGGCCTTGGGAAACCATGAGGCGAGTTCATCGGGATGAATGTCATCACTGCCCGCGGCGACCAGGGCGGCGCCCCGGACCTGAGGAAAGCCTGCCTTCAGCAGAGCCAATAGTTCGTTACGCCGTGCATCCTCGAGGAGGGCGGCTGTCCAGGCGGCTTGCAGGCGGGCGGCCAGCGGCAGCTGGGTGCTGTTGACGGTTTCCATCAGCGCCGGAACAGCCGACCTGTCCTGCCGCTCCAGCAGCAGGCGCTGGGCGGTGTCGCGGGTCCAGCGATGCTTGGAGCGCAGGGCGCGCACGGGATCCTTGAGCAGGGCGACTTCGCTGGCCGTGGTGCCGGGGCCGCTGAGGCGGTAGATGCGCCCCTTGTCCTCGCCGCCGCGCAGGTCGAGACCCTTGGCGATGTCGGCCGGGATCCATTCGGGGTGCTCCAGCACCAGGCGGTACATGTCCACCACATAGATGGCTCCGTCCGGCCCTGGGCGGGCCATGGAGGGACGCGACCAGTTGTCGGTGCTGGCCAGGAATTCATCGCCGGCATCGTCGGGATGGCGCTGGCTGGAAATGGGCAGTCTGCGGTGATCCAGCACCTCGCGATGCACCAGATTGTTGGCGGGTTCGCAGATGAGCAGCGTGTGGTGCGCGCCGTCAAACCAGGGCATGGGCGAGCAGCCGGACGTGAGGGTGTTGGTGGCGCTGGCCCAGTTGAAGCGGCGGATGGGCGGGCTGAGGGTGTGCACGGTCTTGTCGTTGTTGGTGACTTCACGCAGTTTCGCCGTCACGCGGTCGGGATGCTTCTCCAGCCAGCGCATGGGCAGGAAGTAATGCCAGCCGATGGTGCTGTTGTTGTTGCCGAACCAGTTGCCGAAGTCGTCGCGCCACTTGCCATACTGGGAGCGCCCGGCCTCCAGCTCGAACCTGCCGGTGACGGGATGAAAGCGGAAGTCGTTGGTGCCGAGCTTGATCTTCTCGCCGGTCTTCACCACGACGACATCGCCCCCGCTGTCCCCGTTGGCACCGTAGAGCCAGCCGTCGAGGCCCCAGCAGAAGCCGTTGACGAGATGCTGCGGATTGCCGGCGGTGAAGCCGCTGAACCAGGACTCGCGTTCATCACAGCGTCCGTCGCCGTCGCTGTCCTTCGCGTAAAAGATGTCGGGGATGGCGGAGATGAAGACACCGCCTTTCCAGCAGGCCAGCCCGGTGGGGTGACGCAGGCCGTCGAGAAACAGCGAGGCCTTGTCATAGCGGCCGTCGCCGTCGGTGTCGGTGAGGATCTTGACTCGGCCTGCCTGGAGGTCGGAGACCTTGTCCTGGCCGACCTTGCCGTCGTTGGTCTTTTCGCCGGGGGCGAAGGGGTAGTCACCCATCTCGACCACCCAGGCGCGGCCCTGTTCATCCCAGTCGATGAAGACCGGGTCCTGGACGAGAGGTTCATGGGCGATGAGATCGATCTTCCAGCCCGGTTTCACCTTCATCGACTTCAGGGCCTCGGCGGGCGGCAGCGGGGCTGGGCCTGGAACGCGCAGCAGTTCTTCTCGGCGCAGGCGGGTCCGCCCGTCGGCGGTGGTGAGCACGCCGTCCTTGAAGCTGGCGCCGGTCAGGTCGGGCAGGCTGTTGGCATCGCCGGGCCGGCCTTCACGCAGGACGTTGGACCAGCCGCGATCCCACTGGACGTTCTTCTTCTCGGTTGGGTTGAAGAGGTATACGGCATAACCAGTTTTGTTGGAAACCAGCAGGTCCTCGTGGCCGTCCTCGTTCAGGTCGGCAAAGACCGCGCCGCCATGACGGGCCAGCCCGGGCACCGGCGCGATCTTCTCCGCCTCGGCAAGGCTGATGGCGAAGGCGGGCGGACAGAGGCAGGCAAACAGGAGCAGAAAACGCATGGTCGGAGTCATACGCGGTCAGGCGGCGCTGTGTAGCAGCCTGCAGCCGGACGGAGCGGCTCTGGCAGTTTCCAGCCGCCTGAATTGCAGTTTGCGGCATGGGTTTGACGGGGGGATGAGCCATGGCCTAGCCTTCCTCTCATGAAGTCCCGTCCTCTTCGCACCACCGTCATCGGCAGCTATCCGTTCCCCGGCTGGCTGGAGTTCGCCACCGGTCATCTCGACCGCTTTGGCAGCGCGGATGTGGCGGAGATGCAGGACGACGCGGCCATGGTCGCCATCCAGGACCAGCTTGCCTCCGGCCTGGACGTCATCACTGACGGCGAGCAGACGCGCTTTGACTTCAACCTGTCGTTTTACGGATTCATCGAGGGCATCGCCCTGGAGCCGGCCAGTCCGAGGCGCTTCGGCCCCCCGGCGCACGATCAGCGCGGCAAGCATGCGATTGTCGGCGAGCTGCGCGCGCCGCGCGGCCTCGGGGCCGTCGAGGAGTTCAAGCGGCTCCAGCGCCTGGCGGGCGGCTGCGGGAGGACGCTCAAGGTCAGCGTGCCCGGCCCCTTCACCCTCAGCGGCCGCCTGGCGCCTAACCATCAGTATGCCGATCGTTACGCCGTCACCGAGGCGCTGCTGCCCATCGTGCGCCAGGAGATCGCCGACCTCGTTGCCGCCGGAGCCCAGGAGATCTGCGTCGATGAGCCGAGCATGAGCTGCTACGGCTACCGGGAGGACACCCGCCGCTTTGTGGACATCTTCAATCGCACCGTCGAGCCGGCGCGCGGCCGCACCCGGCTCTGCACGCATCTCTGCTTCGGCAACTTCAAAGGGCATCCCGTGGGCTGGCGTCGTTACGCGCCGCTGTTCCCGGCCTTTCTTGACCTGCACTGCGATGAAATGCACGTCGAGATGGCGAACCGCGAGTATGCAGAGCTGGAGGTCATCGGCGAGATTGCGAAGCGCACGGACGTGGCGGTGGGCGTGATTGACGTGAAGAGCTACCACATCGAGACCCCGCAGCAGGTGGCTGACGCGGTGCGGGCCTGCCTGCGGCATGTCCCGGCGGACCGGTTGGTGCTTGCGCCCGACTGCGGCCTGAGCCAGACGGCGCGCTGGGCCGCGAAGCAGAAGCTGGCCAGCCTGGTGGCCGGGGTGGAGATCGTGCGGAAGTCTCTCTGAAGCCGCATGATCGCCGCCCAACAAAAAGGAGAGGAGCTGCTGGCCGACGTCCGGTCGGTGGACCCCGCCGATCCGCGCCTGCACGTCTGGTGGCTGGGACAGAGCGGCTTTCTCCTCCAGCAGGCCGGGGCCAGGCTGCTGCTCGACCCCTACCTGTCCGACTCGCTGACGCTCAAGTATGCCGCCACGGACAAGCCGCACATACGGATGACCGAGCGCTGCCTGGAGCCCGGTGAGCTTACAGACATCCGCCTGGTGACCGCGAGCCACCTTCACACGGATCATCTCGACGCCGCGACCCTGGTGCCGCTGGCGGCCTCCAACCCCGGTTTCACCCTGGTGCTGCCGCATCCGATCCTGGACGAGGCCCGCAGCCGGCTGGGCGGTGCGCCGGTGACGCTGCAAGGGCTGGACGCCGGGGAGGTGCTCGAGCTTCATGGCTGGCGCATCACCGGCATCGCCGCCGCACACAACGATCTCAAGCGCGATGACCAGGGGCGCTTTCATTACCTGGGCTTCCTGATTCAGCGCGGAGGATTCAGCGTCTATCACAGCGGCGACACCCTCTGGCATGAGGGTCTGGTGCCCGCGCTTCTGCCCGCCGCCTGCGACCTGATGCTGCTGCCGATCAATGGCAACAAGCCGGAGCGCCGTGTCGCCGGCAACCTCAACGGCACCGAGGCGGCCGCCCTGGCCCGGGCCTGTGGAGCGCGCCTGGTGGTGCCCTGCCATTACGACATGTTCACCTTCAACACCGAGTCCCCCGCCGAGTTCACCGCCGCCTGTGAAAGGCTGGGCCAGAACTGCCAGGTCATGTCCTGCGGCGGGCATCTGGTGCTGGGGCGGCAAAAGCAGGAATGTCCAATGCCCGAATCCCAATGACCAAGGAATGACTCAATGCGCGAAGGTTCAGTGGGGCTTCAGTTCGTGATCGCGTGGGAGAATGTTGTCATTCAGCCTTGAGATCTGAATCTTGGGACTTCCTTGGTCATTGTCGCCTGGGCATTGGACATTCATTCCCCGTCTTTCTGACGACCGCCGTTGCCTGAGGCGCCTCGCTCCCCAAGGTGTTCTGTCATGATGCCGGACCAGGGTTCCAACCTGGCTTGTGGCAACCCGCATGGCCGGGGTTGCAGTTCAGGTCTTGCATCTGCGTGCTTGCGCCCCGGCGGGTTTCTTTGCCAAGGTGCCTTCTCCCGACGTGACTCCCTCCAACCCTGATTCACCTGAAACCGAAACCGCCGACGTGCCCCGGCTGATCTGGTCCGGCATGACCCATGTGGGACGGTTCCGCCAGAACAACGAAGATTCCTTCCTCGCGCTCACCTACGACGCCAACGAGGTGCGCTACCTGGGCAAGATCGGCGAGTCCTCGATGCAGGCGGGGGACTTTGTCTTTGCCGTCAGCGACGGCATGGGCGGGGCGAAGTCGGGCGAGTTTGCCAGCCGGATGGTCGTGCAGCAGGTCATGCGCCTGATGCCGCGCAGCTACAAGCTGGCCGCCCAGGGGCTGAGCTCGGGCTTTGGCGACGTGCTGGAGGAGATCTGCCTGAAGGTGCACGAGGAGATCTCCAAGATGGGCCGGGTGTATGCCGAATGCCACGGCATGGGCGCGACGCTGAGCCTGGCCTGCTTCACGCCGGAGGTCATGCACTTCGCCCACGTCGGCGACAGCCGGATCTACTACCTGCCCCAGGGCGGGAAGCTGGTGCAGGTCACCGAGGATCACACGCATGTAGGCTGGCTGCGCCGCCAGGGGAAGCTCAACGAACGTGAGGCGCGCACCCATCCGGGCCGCAACCGGCTTGACCAGGCGCTCGGCGCCGGGCAACAAATTGTGCGTCCACACATCGGCAGCGTGCGCCACCAGCGCGGCGACCGCTTCCTGCTCTGCTCCGACGGCATCACGGACGCCCTGTGGGATTTCCGGGTGGAGGAGCACCTGCGGGCGCCCGCGGACGACAAGCCCCGGGCCTTCAAGGTCGTCGAGCACGCCGTGTCGGAGTCGGGCCGGGACAACTGCACGGCCATCTGCGTGGAGGTCGTCTAGGCTCTTGCCCAGGGGCGGCTTTCGTGTCATGGCAGGGGGTCTTGAAACTGCACCTGCCCAACCACCCGACCCAGCTTTACCTCATCCGTCACGGCGAGGTGGAGGAGCGCTATCACAAGGTCTTTGGCGGCTGTCGCATCGACATGGGCCTGTCCCCGCTGGGGATGAACCAGGCGCAGGCGGCTTCGGCATGGCTCAAGGACACGCCGCTGGACGCCATCTATTCCAGTCCGCTGAAGCGAGTGCAGCAGACCCTGGCCCCGCTTGCGGAGCGGCTGGGGCTGAAGCCGGTGAACATCCCCGCGCTGCGCGAGGTCGATTTCGGCGACTGGACCGGCTACCGCTGGGAGGGCGTGCAGGAGCACTTTGGCGTCAGCGCCTTTGACTGGCTGGAGATCATCGAGGCCAGCGGCATCCCGAACGGGGAGTCCGCCGCCGAGCTGGAGCATCGGGTCCAGCCCGCGCTTCAGAAGATCCTTCACGACAACCCGCACCGGCGCGTGGCCGTCTTCTGCCACGGCGGCATCATCCGCGTCATCCTGGCCCTGCTGCTCGGCCAGCCGCTGCGCCACATGGCCCATTTCAACATTGATTACGGCAGCATCAGCGTCGTCGAGGTCCAGCCCGAGAAGAAGCACGCCTTCGAGATCGAGCTGCTGAACTTCTGCCCGCCCGTCGCCGCCGCCTGACCATTCAGCCACGTCCCCCTATGTTCTCGCTCCTCACCGAAAAACTCGAAGACGCCTTCCGCAAGCTGCGCGGGCTTGGCAAGATCAGCGAATCCAACGTCGCCGACGCGATGAAGGACATCCGCATGGCCCTGCTCGAGGCCGACGTGGACTTCAAGGTCACCAAGGACCTGATCGAGGCCGTTAAGCAGCGCGCCCTGGGCGAGGAGGTGCTGCGCACCGTCAGCCCCGGCCAGATGATCGTCAAAATCTTCCATGACGAGCTGACCAAGATCCTGGGCAGCGACGCCTCGGAGCTGAACCCGGCGCCGACCCAGCGCATCCTCATGGTCGGCCTGAACGGAGCGGGCAAGACCACCACCTCCGCCAAGCTGGCCTCCTGGCTGAAGAAGCAGGGCAGGCGGCCGCTGCTCATCGCGCTCGACCTCTACCGTCCGGCGGCGATCACCCAGCTCCAGGTCCTGGGCCAGCAGCTCGGCGTGCCGGTCTGCGTGCCGGTCCAGGGTGAAACCGATCCGGTGAAGGCGACCCGTGCGGCGCTGAAGTGGCTGGAGGAGCAGGGCGGTGGCGTGGCGATCTTTGACACCGCCGGCCGCCAGGAGGTGGATGACGAGCTGCTCGCCGAGCTGCGCCAGGTGCGCGACCTCGTGCGTCCTGATGAAACGCTTTTGGTTGCCGATGCGGCGACCGGCCAGCAGGCGGTGAGCGTGGCGGCGAAGTTTCACGAAACCGTGACCATCACAGGCCTCGTCATGACCAAGCTGGACGGCGACGCCCGCGGCGGCGCGCTGCTTTCCATGCGGCAGGTGACCGGCTGCCCGGTGAAGTTCCTGGGCGTGGGCGAGAAGGTCGATCAGCTCGAGGTCTTCCACCCCGACCGAATGGCCCAGCGCATCCTGGGCATGGGAGATGTCGTCAGCCTCGTCGAGAAGGCCGCGGAGGAGATCGACGAGAAGGAGGCGATGAGCATGATGCGCCGCTTTGAGGAGAACAAGTTCGACTTCAACGACTTCCTCAAGCAGCTCAAGTTCATGAAGCGCCTGGGACCGCTCGAGGGCATTCTTGGCATGCTGCCCGGCATGGGCGCGCTGAAGAACATGCCCGGAGTCGATGACAAGAAGCTGAAGCACACCGAGGCCATCATCCTTTCCATGACCCCGAAGGAGCGCTCGAACCCGGACGTGCTCAACGGCAGCCGTCGC
This sequence comes from Prosthecobacter sp., assembly GCA_044341745.1. Taxonomy (GTDB): domain Bacteria; phylum Verrucomicrobiota; class Verrucomicrobiia; order Verrucomicrobiales; family Verrucomicrobiaceae; genus Prosthecobacter. The sequence continues at coordinate 8,684 of JBIIRD010000107.1, forward strand.
AAGCGCATCGCCGGCGGCGCCGGGCGACCGGTCATGGAGGTGAACCAGCTGGTGCAGCAGTATGAAATGATGCGCAAGCTGATGGGCAACAAGGGCATGATGGCGGCGCTGGCCGGTGGCATGATGGGCGGTGGCGGAGCTGGCGGAATGCCCGGCATGGGCGGTCTTCCCGGCATGGGCGGCCTGCCTGGCATGATGAAGGGCGGCGCGCCGAAGTCGAAGCTGCTGCGCAAGCTCAATCCCGGCGGCGGCGGCGGCAAGCCGAAGCTGCCCAAGGGCTTCCGCTTCTAAGTTCAATCCTGTGCGACGATGAAGATCCTGGCCGCCATGTCCGGAGGCGTGGACAGCAGCCTGGCCACGGCCCTGCTGGTCCGCGAAGGTCATGAGGTGACCGGTGCCTACATGAAGAACTGGATCAACGAGGAGGGCATCCTCGGCCACTGCCCGTGGGAGGAGGACATCACCGACGCCCGCGCCGTGGCCGAGCAGCTCGGCATCGAGTTCGAGGTCGTGAACCTCATGCGGGAATACCGGGAGCGCGTGGTGAAATACCTGCTGGAGGGCTACGAAAGCGGCATCACGCCGAACCCGGACGTGATGTGCAACCGCGAGATGAAGTTCGGCGTGCTCTGGGACTGGGCGAAGGAGCGGGGCTTCGAGGCCATCGCCACCGGCCATTACGCCCGCAAGTCCGGGCAGCAGGGCATCCTGCGCGGTGTGGATCCCAACAAGGACCAGACCTACTTCCTCGCCATGATGCGGCCCGAGCAGGCGCGCATCGCCCTGTTTCCCATCGGCCACCTGCTCAAGCCGGAGCTGCGTGACGAGGCCCGGCGCCTCGGCTTGAAGACGGCGGACAAGAAGGACAGCCAGGGCATCTGCTTCATCGGCCAGGTGAAGATGGAGGACTTCCTCCGCGCCTTTGTGCCGGATTCACCGGGGCCGATCGTGGACCTGGAAGGGAAGGTGCTTGGCCGGCACAAGGGGCTGCACCTTTACACGCTCGGCCAGCGCAAGGGCATCGGCGTGGCCAGCCCGCTGCACAAGCAGGCCTATGTGGTCGTGGCCAAGCGCCCGGAAAAAAACGAGCTCGTCATCGCCATCGAGCGCCCCGACACGCCCCTGCTCTGGGCGCGGCGCTGCACGCTGTCCGGACTGTCCACGACCGGGGAGCCCTGGACCGCGGCCAGGACGCTGAACGCCCAGCCGCGCTACCGCTGCCCGGCCGGCCTGGCAGACTTCATCCCGCTTGGCGACGGCCGTGCGGCGCTGGTTTACCATGAGCCGCAGCGCGCCCTGACGCCGGGCCAGATTTGCGCGCTCTATGACGGAGAACAGTTGCTCGGCGGCGCCTTTTTTGAGAGCATCGCGTACGACTGATCCCGGATCCGCGTTTTCAAGCCTGTCTCCAACCCCCTGATGAAAAAACTCCTCCTTCCCGTTCTTGCCACGCTTTTGGTTCAGGCCGCCGCGGCCGCCGATGTTGTTTCCCTCTTTGACGGCCAGTCGCTGGCCGGCTGGACCCCTGCTGATGGCAAGGCCGTCGGGGCCGGCTGGGTGATCGACAACGGCGCGCTGCATCTCAACGGCACGCCCGGCGGCAACCTGTTGAGCAGCAAGGAGTACACGAATTTCGAGCTCGAATGGGAGTGGAAGGTGGACTCCGGCGGCAACAACGGCGTGAAATACTGGGTGACCCAGATCGGCGGCAAGGAGTGGCTTGGCATCGAATACCAGATGATCGACGACTCAAAGCATCCCGACGGCCTCAAGGGCGGCAGCCATGTCACCGCCAGCATTTACGACATCAAGGAGCCAGTGAAGGACAAGCCGCTGAATCCTCCGGGCCAGTGGAACCTCAGCAAGGTCGTGGTGAAGGATGCTAAAATTGAGCACTGGCTGAACGGCAAGCTGGTCTGCGAGGCCGACACCGCCAGCGCTGAATGGAAGAAACGCCTCGCCGCCAGCAAGTTCAAGAAAAAGCAGGGCTTCGCCCCCGGGCATGGCCGGATCATGATCACCGACCATCACGACAAGGTCTGGTACAAGAGCATTCGCATCCGGGAGCTTTAATCCGGCCTGACATGACCACCTCCGCCACCCGCCTGATGTGTTTTTTGTCCGTGGCGCTGGCGGGCGAGGCCCAGGAAAGCAACCCCTTTGACAAGGCGGCGAAGGAGCGCGAGGCGGCCCGCCAGCGCGCCTTTGAGCGAGGCCAGCGCAACGAGCTTCCAGCCCGGGAGAAGCGTGAAAACATCGGCCGTCTGGACAGCCGCACGGGAGCCGTGCTGGATGAACAATGCCAGCCTGTGAACCAGGGGCCGCCGGCGGCGGCGGTCTACAACCGCGTCATGGAGACGGAGCGGCATTTCAAGCATCACCAGGATCCCTATCTCTGGAACGTGAACGATGTGTTCACCGACGACCCCAAGGTGCGCGAGAAGATGGAGGCGGAGGCACGGCGGCTGTACCCGGACCTGCAGAGGCAGCAGTCCGCCTTTGCCCTCAGGCAGGCGGCGATCAACCGCTGGATCGACTCCCGCTCGCCGCCGCTGGCCCGGGATTCCCGCCGCATGCTGCTGGTGGCGCACATGGTCAGCCTGGAGCTGACCGGCGCATTGCGGCAGGATTCGTTTGGCATCGGCCAGGTGCCGCTGAAGCAGATGTTTGGCGAGTCCAGGCCCCTGCTTCTCAGGCATGGCAGCCTGGAGATCTCCGTTCAGGGCGACCAGGCCGGCCTGCCCGACGGCCTGGTGGGAAAGGTGACGCTTGGTCAGGAAGGCCGTCCCGACGTCATCGAGTGGCTGGACGCCGAGGGGGCCCACAAGCTCATGATTCCCCAGTCCGAGACCGGTCTGGCCAGTTTTTCCTCAGGTCACCAGCGCCCCTACACCCGCCTTCCCGGCCTGGGCAGCAGCTACCGCGTCCGTCTGGAGGAACGGTGAGGGGGCAGGGGTTGGCGACATTGGCCGCCGGGAGAGGGGAATATTCCCGAGGAGGGCGCGAAAAGGGGCGAATGTTGTGAAAATTTGCGTTGCAAAAGGGGAGGAAGTCGGCACTTTCGCCGCCCCTATGGCAAAAACCTGCTGGCTCGAACGCGAAAAACGCAAACAAAACACCGTCAATAAGTACGCCAAGCTCCGTGCTGAGCTGAAGGCGAACAAGGACTATGTCGGCCTCACCATGCTTCCCCGTGATGCCAGCCCGACCCGTCTGAAGAACCGCTGCCGCGTTTCCGGCCGTCGTCGCGCCTTCCTGCGCCGCTTCCAGATGTCCCGTCTGACCTTCCGTGAAATGGCCAATGCCGGCCTCATTCCAGGCGTGACCAAGTCGAGCTGGTAACAGCAGCCCGCGATTCGCGCCCCTTTTGCAAAGCCCAGGGATGTCCTCCCTGGGCTTTGATGTTGTAAGTCCCCGGCTTCGCGCTCCGTGTTTCTCCCGACAGGATGCCCATTTATTCCTACATTGCCGAAAATCCTGCTGAAGGCTGCCTGCGCTGCCGTCGCGGCTTTGACCTGCGGCGGCCGATGGACCGCGAGCCCCTGACACACTGTCCGCTCTGCCGAAAGCCGGTGAAGAAGCAGGTGACGGGCTTCAGCACGCCCAAGATCACCAAGCCCCTTTCGGTTTCCGACGCCAAGAAGGCCGGGTTCACCATCCTCGAAAAGCGCTGTGACGGCAGCTACGAGAAGCTCTGAGGCCCCGGTCGAGCCCCCTTTTTCATGCTGTTCTTCATCGCCAATGCCTCCGCCGACCTCGTTCGCGAGTGGCATTTCACTGCGGGTGAGCTGAGCTGGCATGGCCTCATCGTCCTGGTCATCGTCCTGTTGAACGCCTTTTTCGTCGCGGCCGAGTTCGCCATCGTCAAGGTCCGCGACAGCCAGCTCCAGGCGGCTCAGGAGGACGGGGTGAAGGGTGCAAAATTCGCCCGCCAGGTCACCAAGAACCTGGACGCCTACCTTTCCGCCGGGCAGCTCGGCATCACCCTGACCAGCATCGCCCTCGGCATCTTTGGCGAGCCCTACGTGGCGGCGGTGATCCAGCCGCTGCTGTTCAAGGCCGGCATCACCAGCGACGCCATGGTGCACGGGGTGTCGATCGTCATCGCCTATGCGATCGTGACCTACCTGCACGTGGTGCTGGGTGAGCAGACGCCGAAGGTCTTCGCCATCCGCAAGTCCCTGAAGACCACGCTGCTCATCGCCCGTCCCCTGCACATCTTCTACATGCTGCTGAAGCCGGCGATCTTCATCCTCAACGGCAGCACGAACATGATGCTGAAGTATCTGTTCCGCCTCGACGCGGTGTCGGAGCACGAGATCGCCCACAGCGAGGAGGAGCTGCGTCACATCGTCGCCGAAAGCCAGAAGTCCAAGGAGGTGACGGAGACGGAGAAGGACATCCTGCTGAACGCCCTGGGGCTGAACGACCGCTGCGTGCGGGATGTGATGACACCGCGCAACGCCGTGATCTCGCTGGACGTGGAGGATGACTTTGCGGCGAACCTGAAGCGTGCGGTGGATCACAAGCACACGCGTTATCCGCTCGTCGAGGGGCATCTCGACCAGAGCATCGGCATGATCCACATCAAGGACCTGCTGGGGCTGGTGGGGCAGCCGCAGGTGGACATGCGCAAGATCCGCCGTGAGCTGCCCATGGTGCCGGAGCTGATGCCGATCGACAAGCTGCTGCGCTTCTTCCTCGACAAGCACGCCCACGTCGCCCTGGCGGTGGATGAATACGGCGGCGCGGTCGGCATCGTGACGCTGGACAACGTGCTGGAGGAGATCGTCGGGGACATCCAGGACGAGTTTGACCAGGAGGTGAGCGAGTTCCGCCGGATCAGTGAGGACAGCTTTGATGTCGATGGCACGCTCAACCTCTATGAACTGGTCGAGCATGCGGGGCTGGAGATTGAGAGCGACGAGGTCAGCACCATCGGCGGTTATGTCACGCACCTGCTGGGCCATCTGCCCAAGGCGGGGGAGAAGGTGCGCATCCAGGAGTACGACGTGGTGACGCTGAAGGCCGATGCGCGCCGGGTTTATCAGCTGCGCTTCACCCGCCATGCTGGGGGCGGCGAGGGCGAGGACGAGGCC
>JBIIRD010000054.1:0-37809 GCA_044341745.1 Prosthecobacter sp.
TCAAAAGCGTCAGCGCGACGAAGCCGACGAACATGGAAAGGGCGATGGACATGAAGAAAGCGGAGGTGGGGGGATGGGTTCAATGCTGCATGGCAGGCGGCGGATCAGTGATGACCCTTGATGACTTCAGCCGCCTCCTTGTCCCAGCGGGAGGCCTTGCGCACGTAGATGAAGGCGACGATCCAGGCCATGAGAAACTGGGAGAGCGCGAAGATGTAGGCGATGTTCACCTTGCCCAGCACCTGCTTCTTCATCAGGTCCGGAAAATAGCCAACCAGGATGGGCAGGGCGAGGTAGTAGCTCATGAAGAAGATCGTCGCGCTGACGATGAACCTGGCCTTGCGTCCCAGCAGGCTGCGGAATTCGGGCTTCGCTTCGAGTTCGTCCCAGTTGACGGGTGATTTTTCGGACATAAGGGCGCGAAAGTAGGGAGCCCGCAACGTGGTGGCAAGAAGGGAATGCCGGGAAGGATGGAACCTTCGGAAGAGCCTGCTAGGCAGCCGCAGCCTCCCGGCGCGCCCAGGCATCGGCCTCCACCAGGGCCTCCAGACCAGGATGCTGGATGACCCGGTGCCTGCCCATGACCCGTTCGACCGTGCGCCAGATGTCCGGAAAGGAGCTGCGCTCCTGCAAAAAGGCCTCCACCGCCACCTCGTTGGCCGCGTTCAGAACCGCCGGCAGGGTTCCGCCCACCTCCCCGGCATGACGGGCGAGGTTCAGGGCCGGAAAGTCCTGGGTGCGCGGCGCTTCAAAGGTCAGGCTGGCCAGCTTGGCAAAATCCAGCGGGCGCAGGTTGTTCGGCACACGCTCGGGCCAGGTGACGGCATACTGGATGGGGAAGCACATGTCGCTGTGGCTGAGCTGGGCGATGACGCTGTTGTCGCTGAACTCGACCATGCTGTGCACGATGCTTTGCGGATGCACGACGACCTCGATCCGGCTCATCGGCACGTCGAAGAGCCAGCGTGCCTCGATCATCTCCAGCCCCTTGTTGAAAAGCGTGGCGCTGTCGATGGTGATCTTGCGGCCCATGCTCCAGGTGGGATGCTTCAGGGCCTGCGCCACGGTGACGGCGGGAAGCTGATCTGCGGGAAGCTGGCGGAACGGACCGCCGCTGGCCGTCAGCAGAATGCGCCGGACCTCACATCCCCTGTGCCCTTCGAGGCACTGGAAAATGGCGTTGTGCTCGCTGTCCACGGGCAGGATGTCCACGCCCTTGCGGCGGGCGGCCTCCATGACGGCCTCTCCGGCCATGACGAGGATCTCCTTGCTGGCCACCGCCAGATGCATGCCTTTTTCGATCGCGGCCAGCGCCGGCGCCAGTCCGGCAACCCCGACGATGGCCACCAGCACCATGTCGGCATCACTGGCATTCACCAGGTCAACCAGGCCGCTGGCCCCCACATGCAGGGTCACATCGGCGGGCAGCAGCGCCCGGGCCCTCGCGGCGGCGGCTTCATCCGTCAGCGCCACCTGCTTCACGCCGGTTTCGCGCACCTGCTCCACCAGGGCCTCCACACTGCGCTGGGCGGCCAGGCCGACGATCTCCATGCGGTCCGGGATGTCCTGCGCCACCTTGAGGGCGCTGGTGCCGATGGAGCCTGTGGAGCCGAGGAGGAGGACTTTGCGACGTTGAGACATGCTGCGCTTCCTTGCCTCAGGCGGTGATGGCTTCCAGGTAAAAATAAAACACCGGCGCGGTGAAGAGCAGGCTGTCCGTCAGATCCAGGATGCCGCCGATGCCGGGAAACTTGTGCCCGCTGTCCTTGATGGACACGCAGCGCTTCAGCACCGACTCGGCGAGGTCGCCGGAAACGGCGGTCGCACACAGCACCGGAGCGAGGACCATGCCATGCAGCCAGGTGAGGGGGGCCAGCTTTTCACCGGCCAGCCAGAGGGTGCAGGCGGCGGCGACAAAGGATCCCAGAAAGGCTCCGGCCAGGCCTTCCCAGGACTTCGCCGGACTGATGTGCGGGATCATCTTGTGACGGCCAAACAGCACGCCCACGGCGTAGGCGCCCATGTCACTGAACTTGGTGACCAGAATCAGGAACATCACCAGAAACAGGCCGGTCATGCTGCTGCCATCCGGCTTGAAATACATGAGCCGCACGATGAAGCCGAAAAAGATCACGGTGTAGACCACGCCGAAGACGGTGTGGAAGATGCGCTGGAGGGTCATCGCCCCCTCTAGCTGATGACGGTAGCAGAGCAGGAAGGAGCCGTGAACGCTGGCCGTCAGGGCGGCGAGCTCCAGCCACATGGGAGGCGCGCTTTTTTCACGCATCACCCACCAGGTCATCGTCACCCAGTAGCCCAGGCAGATGCAGAGCCCCAGCAGGTTGAAGCCGCGGGCCTGGTCGTCCAGGCGCAGCAGGCGGTAGTATTCAAACGCGCCCGCCACGCCAAAAAACCCCGTGAGCAGCACCAGCACCCAGTGGCTGTTCCACTGCACGGCGGCGGCGATGACAGCCCAGAGGATCAGCGTGCTGAACAGCCTGGAGGCAAACACCCGACGCTTGCTGGGAGCCGGGGCGGAAGAGGCGGGAGTCATGCGGGATCAGGTCAAAAAGGCGCGGCTATTTAGGCTGCGATTCACTTCTGGCAAGCGGCAGGCAAAGGGCAGTTGCACACGGCCGCTCCGCAAAAACGCCATGGCCGTCATTCTGCCGGAGCTTCCGGACGGGCCATGGCGCTTGCGACAAACCGGAGTGTTGTTATTTGCCTGCCACAGGAGCCGTGGCGGCGCCGGCGGGCACCTTGCCGGCGGGAACGATCTTCCAGACGGCGCCGCGCTCGCTGGTGTATGGATCGACAGGGCCGCCGTAGTTCGCCGTGGCGTGGGTGACGTAAATGCTGCCGTCAGGACCGATGCCGCTACCGGTGGGGCGGATGCCGTCGGCCAGGTCAAGCATCTCCTGCATCTGCCATTTGCCCGCGTCCTGCTTCATGCCCCAGACCTTGCCGCTGCCCCAGTCGGCGCAGAAATAAACACCGTCGAGCTCCGGATAATCCTTGCCGCGATAAACGCCCAGGTTGATCACACAGATGCCCTGGTTGACGTGGCTGTATTCACCAATCGGCAGCACGCCCACCTTCGGGTAGTTCTCCGGATCCGCCGCCGTCTCGGTGCCGTCCGGGTTCTTTTTCAGGATCATCGGGAAGGGATGGCTGCCGCACATGAACTTCCATCCGTAGTTTTCACCGCCCTTGCTGGCGGCAGGCTGGAAGTTGATCTCCTCCCAGTGGTTCTGACCGATGTCGGCGATGTACATGTCGCCGGTCTTCGAGTCAAAACTGAAGGTCCAGGGGTTGCGCAGGCCGTAGGCCCAGATTTCAGGCCTGGCCTTCGGATGCACCTTGGAGAAGGCCTCCTCGCTCACGCCGAACAGCACCATCTGCTGCAGCGGGGTGATGAAAGGGTTGTCCTTCGGCACTTCGTAAGCCCGGTCGGCGGAGGACTTGTTGACGTCGATGCGCAGCATCTTGCCCAGCAAGGTGTGCAGGTCCTGCCCGGCGTTGATCACATCGCCCTCCCAGCCTCCATCGCCCACACCGATATAAAGATAGCCGTCAGGGCCGAAGGCGATCTGGCCGCCGTGGTGGTTGCAGTAGGGGAAGTCAATCTGCATCAGGACCCGCACGCTGTCCGGGTCGAGCTTGTCGGGATTGGCCTTGTCCACCTTGTACTCGGCGATCATCGTGGCGCCGTTGAACCAGAGGTCGGCATAGGCGATGTAAACCTTGCCGTTGCTCTTGAAGTCAGGATGGAAGGCCATGCTGTACATGCCCAGTTCCAGGAAGGAGGAGATGGTCTTGTCCTTGAGGTCGAGAAAGGGGCGGCGCAGCTTCTTGCCGTCCTTGATGACCTGGATCACACCGGGGCGCTCCACCACAAACACACGGCCGCTGCCGTCGTTGGGCGCGGCGACGCTGACGGGATCGACGAGGTCATCCGCCACCTTGACAAGGCTGATGGCGACGTCGCCGGGCAGCTTGCCGCCGGGCTGGGCGGGCTTGTCCTCGGCGCGCAGGACGGCGCCGGAAAGCAGTGCGGTGAGGGTGAGGAGACTGAGGGTGGCTTTCATGAGTTCGGTTGGGTTGCTGCGGGAAAATGCAAAAACGCGTGCAAGCTAGCGATTTGCGCCTTCACCTGACAAGCCTGAAGTCTTGCCCCCGGCACTTCGGCGCGATTCTCCATGAACCGCGCCTCTCCGGCACATGCCCGCCGCGCTAGCCGAGCAACTCCTCCAGGTCCCCTTCCCCAAGCCCGGACATCAGCGGTGAATGCTCATCCAGCGTGGCCTCGACCAGCCCCCGCTTCTTCTGCTGGAGCGCCAGGATGCGCTCCTCCACCGTGCCGCGCATGGCCAGACGATAGGCCGTGACGACACGCTGCTGGCCGATGCGGTGCGCCCGGTCGATGGCCTGGGCCTCCACCGCCGGGTTCCACCAGGGATCGAGCAGGATGACATGGTCGGCGGCGGTGAGATTGAGACCATAGCCGCCGGCCTTCAGGCTGATCAGGAAGACCTTGCGCCTCGAGTCGGACTGGAAGGCCTTGACCTGCGCCTCGCGGTCGTTGCTGGAGCCATCGATGTAGCCGTAGTCAACGCCCTGGTCGTCGAGCCTGGCACGCACGAGCTTCAAATACTGCACGAACTGGCTGAAGATCAGCACCTTGCCATCGGCGTCGAGGATCGCCTCCAGCCGGTCCTGCAGCATCGGCCACTTGCCGGAAAGGTCGTCGGCATCGAGGCCCTTGAGCGCCTCGCCGGCCAGGCCTGTGAGACGCAGGTCGCAGCAGGTCTGGCGCAGGCGCAGCAGGACGGTGAACATGGTCATCTTCGCCCCGCCCTGCCCGGAGCGCTTGCGGGCGGCCTTGATCTCCTCACGCCCCTCCTCCAGCACCCGCCGGTAAACCTCGGCCTGGGCGGCGGACGGCTCACACCAGAGGATCTGTTCGATCTTCTCCGGCAGGTCCTTGAGCACCTCGCGCTTGGCACGGCGCAGAAAATAAGGCCGCAGCAGCTTCTTGAGGCGGTCGCTCGCCGCCTGGCCCGCCGGGCTGTCGAGCCCGTTCTGGATGGGCTGATCAAACCGTTCCTTGAAGCTGTCGCGGCCGCCCAGGTAGCCCGGCAGCGCGAACTGGTAGATCGACCACAGGTCGCGCGTGCTGTTTTCCACCGGGGTCCCGGTGAGAGCGAGCCTGGCCTTCGCCTTGAGGGATCGCAGCGCCTTCGCGGCATCCGTGTCCGGATTGCGGATGTAACTGGCCTCGTCCAGCAGCACCAGCCTCCAGGCCTGCTTCTGGAGCACCTCCTGGTCGCGCACCGCCAGCTGGTAGGTGGTGATGAGCACATCTTGTTCGGCAAGGCGCGCAAGCACCGCCGCACGTCCGCCGCCCTGGGAAACCGCCACCCGCAGATGCGGCGCAAACTTTTCAAACTCCGCCCGCCAGTTGCCCGTGAGGCTCTTCGGACAGACGATCAAAACCGGCCCGCCCTCGGGAGCCGCAGCCTTGAGGGCGCTGATGGCCGCGATGCTCTGAACCGTCTTGCCCAGGCCCATCTCGTCGCCCAGCACCCCGCCGCGTCCGGCCTCGGCCTGCGTGACCAGCCAGCGCGTGCCGAGAAGCTGGTAGGGCCGCAGTTTCGGCCCCAGTTCGCCCAGCCTGGCAAGCAGTCCGGCCTCCTCCGTGAGCCGGGCGGGCGAGGCCTGTTCGCCGCCCAGGAAATAGTCCTCATGCAGGCTGCTGATGCGCGCACCATCCGCCGTGAGCTGCAGGGGCACATCGCGCAGCGTGTCCTCAAACTCCTCCACTCCGGCCAGATCGAGCAGGTATTTCCTGCCATTCCTGCCGGTGACGCTGCGCTGCCCGCTGCGCACCAGGCGCAAGACTTCGGCGCGCGGCAGACGAAATCCGTCCGGTGCTTCATAGGCGAACTCCATCGCCAGCCAGTCCTGGCCGCCACGGCGCTGGTCATCCTCAGAATCCCGGCGGTGAATCTGCGGGGCGATGCGCGCCACACCACGTGTCGCGGCCTTCCAGCGCTCGCCCTCGATCACCTTCATCTCACGGCGCAAACGCGGCAGCTCCGAGGCGAATAGACGCAGGACGGCCTCCGGTTTGCCGAGCTTCCAGACCAGCGTATGCCCGCCGGCGTCAACCCGGGTGCCGATCTGAAAGCCGAGCGACTCCATGAGCGCCATGAGCCGCGACTCCTCGGTTTCGTTGCGCAGATAGAACAGGCCGGGCGTGGCGCTGTCCTCAAACGGGAACAGGCTCTCGGCCGCACAGCGCGGCCCGCTTTCCCCCACCAGCCAGCGCTGGCCGGCAAACTCGGCGCGCAGCAGGGCCTCGACGGCCTGCAGCGAGCCGTCGAGCTCAAGCGTGAAACGGCAGGGCACCGGCGCGCAGTGAAAGTGCTCGAGACCTTCGCCCCGAAGCTCGAATTGAAACACATCATTGAGCATCTCACGCTGGGCGACCAGCCATCGCAGCGGCCTGCGTGCCGGCAGTGAACGCAAAAGTTGTTCAGCTTCGGAGGGCAGCTTCGGAAGACCGAACAAACTTTGTGTTTCCCGGCAGAACCAGGGCCCGTTGAAACGCCCCTGGAAAAGCGGTCCCTGCCCTTCGCCGGCAAGACGGAAAACCACCTCCTTCTCCCCTGGCCTGGCCTCCGCCGTCAGCAGCAGCCTCAGGGGCTCGCGGGCGATGCTCAGCGGCACGCCGGCGCCGCTCGGCCTGCCGGCCACAACCCTGGGATGCTCGGCCGCGCAACGGAGGAATTCATCAAACACCGGTCCAGGCAGCGACAGCGGCGCGCTCTGCGCCTTCACGCCCGCGTCCGCCAGCCAGGCGGCAAGCAGGGATTCCTCGGTCTCATGACCGCCCGGAGTGAAGCGCACATAGGCGCCCAGCGGCTCGCGCACCTGTCCCGAGAGCAGGTTTTCAGGGAGAAAAACCATATAGGTCCCGGCGACAGCGAGAGGCTTGCGTGACGCAGGCGGCTTTGGCGCCTTCTCCGCACTTGCCACAGCCACCCTGGCCATGGCGGGAGGCAAGGAAGACGCAGGCTGACGCAGGCCGGCCACCCCGCCACGAAGATGCGCCAGCACCACCGCCAGGGCGTGTTCACAGATCAGCCCGCGACGGGAAGTCGGGCAGGTGCAGAGGTTCGTGACATCCGTCCGCGAACTGAAGGCCAGGCCGGAGGCGAACTTCGTCTTTCCCGCGCCGGCCTGACCGCGGATGCGTCCGGGTTCGGCGCCGGTCACGGTGACGAAACCGCCATCCACGAGGCTTCGGGCTGCCTTCATGGCCTGCCATCCGCCGATTTCGCCAAGCCATTTCTCGGTGATTTCCATTTCTTTCTGGCGCGGTGGATGGTTCCTCTTCAAACTCGCGTCAACAGACATATGCGAATCGTTGCGATCACCAATCAGAAGGGGGGCGTGGGCAAGACCACGACGGCCATCAACCTGTCCGCCTGCCTGGCCGCCCGCGGCGTTCGCACGCTGCTGATTGACCTCGATCCGCAGGCCAACGCCACCAGCGGCCTCGGCCTGGCGCAGGAGGAGGGCGGCAGCCTCTATCCCGCCCTGGTGCTCGGAACGGATCCCCACACCGCGATCCGCAGCACCCGCATCCCCAACCTCTCCATCATCCGCAGCCATCAGGAGCTTGCAGGCTGTGAAATCGAGCTGGCCCAGACCGGCAACCACCTCTCCAGGCTGCGCGAAGTCCTGGAACCCCTGCGCCAGTCCAACCATTTCGATTACATCATGCTCGACTGCCCGCCTTCCCTGGGCGTGCTGATGACCTCCGCCCTGGCCGCCGCCGACGAGCTCCTGGTGCCCCTCCAGTGCGAATACTTCGGCCTTGAAGGCCTCGGCAAGATCGTCGGTGTCGTACAGCAGATCCGCGACTGCGGCGCCAATCCCAACCTTCTTCTCGAAGGCATCGTCATGACCATGTTCGACTCCCGGGCCAATCTGGCCCAGCAGGTCGTCAGCGACGTGAAGAACTACTTCGCGGAGATCATCTACAACGCCGTGATTCCCCGCACCGTCCGCCTTGGTGAAGCGCCCAGCTTCGGCAAGGCCATCATCGAGTATGAGCCGAACGGCCGCGGCGCCACCGCCTACCGCGCCCTGGCGGAGGAATTCCTGGCCCGCCGAGCCGGAAAGTAAGAGGCGTTCAACCCGCCCTCCTTCAACTCACGGCTTCACATGGCGCAGCATCCAGCGCGCCACGGCGGCATAAATGGGAAAGTCCGTGATCAACACATTGTGATGATCCGCCCCGGGCACATCATTCCACATCTTCTCAGTCGTCAGAGGAAGAGATTGAAAAAGCCGCCTCCCTGACTCGATGGGAATCACCCGATCCGCCGTTCCGTGCGCCATCAGAACCGGAATCGAAAGTCGTGACGCAGGTTCGTCGGAACGTATCTGCTCAAGCCTCACTCCCGTGCGCAACTGATACACCCATCCGGCGCCGGCACGCCATAGACGACCAAGGGCCTCCCCTGCCCGTGATGCCACATTGCTCTGAATGACCGTGTCCAGCCGGTCAAAGGAGCTGATCACCACCAGGGCTTTCCAGGGTGCCTTTTCCCGGGCTGCCGCATGGACGGCAACCGCACCTCCCATGGACATTCCCAGCAGTCCGGCCGGCTGCGCGGAAAAATGAAAATGCTCCGAAGCCTCGCTCAATAGCCTGGATGGGATGCCCGATTCGTGAAGGCCGAAGGTGATGACCTTCTCCGGATGCTCCCCATGCGCCGGCATGTCGGCCAGGAGACAGCGGAAGCCAGCCGCACAAAGCCGCTCACCAATCACAAGATAGTCCTCCTTTCTTCCTTTCCGACCATGGACAAGGACAAGGCTTCCCATGATTTTCCCGGCCGGAGGCAGCTCGATGCCTTCCGCCGTGAGCTGATCCCTGATCACCTTTCCTCGGCGCCCAAGCCGTCCATCAGACAGAGGCTCCATCATCAGGCAAGGCGTTCCATCCGTTAAACTGAAAGCCTGGACGGTGACACCATGTTCCGCCGTTTTTGCCAGGAACTCCCGATGATAATCCTGAAGACTCCTTCTTGCCGGGCTCGCCAGTTCATGACCGGCCCACCAGAAGGCCCCGAGCAGAACGGCTGCGGCCAGCCCCAGGATGATCATGATCCAGAACTTCATGCTCACTCATCCTCCCGCGCCTTCAGGCCTTCGATGGCGAGCACGATGCGGAAGCCCACATCGGACAGCTGATCGGACACAAGAACCTTGCGGCGGAAGGAGGCGAGCAGTTCGCGGGAATCACTCGTCGTGAAGGCGCCGCCGCGCACAATGCCTTCGGTGGAATCGGCGGCCCAGCTGTCGGAAACCCATTCCCAGACGTTGCCCGCAAGGTCGTAAACCTGCGTCCTGGGATCAGGCTTGAAGCTGGCCACCGGAGCCGGACCTGCATGGCCGTCCGTGTAACCGGCAATCGCCTTTTTCCCGGATGGATCTGCAGTCTTGTCGAGAAAATTGCCCGTCCTGGACGGCGGGGTGGACGTGAAGCCCCAGGGATAAAATCCCCCGATCGCGGCGCTGCGCTGGGCGGCGGTTTCACCGATCTCACGCGGCAGGTTCACCGCCATGCTCCATTCATCATCCGTCGGCAGCCGGTACTCCTGATCCGGCTCCAGCAGGCCCTTCGCACGCTCCCGGTCCGTCAGCCAGCGGCAGAACTGCTCGGCCTCGCTGCGCGTGACATTGGTCACCGGCAGGTCCGGGGCCTTGTCGAGATCGCGGTTGACCACTGCCGGAAGATTGGAGGTACGGGCGAACTCGGCAAAGTCCTTCCGACGTGTCTCGGTCGCCGCAAACATGGCCCGGCCCATCGGCACGAGCTTCATGCCAAGGCTGTTTTCCCAGGGCTTGCTGAACACCACCGCCCCGGTCGCCCGCAGGCGCAGGTTGAAGCTCATCGACTGGCCCTCCTTGAGCTCTCCCTGCACCATCTCGCTCTTGTAGCCCGGCAACCGGATCTCAAAGGCAAACTTGTCCGCCCGGGTCTTGTCCAGCTTCAGCGGCGTACGGCCGACGACCAGCTCGCCATTGAGCACCTCGGCGCCTCGCGGCGTGCTGTCGATGCTCACCCGGCCATAATGCATCATCACGACTTCCGTGCGCACGGCCTGCCTTCCCGGCGTGGGCGTCATGCCGGCAGGCAGCCTGATGTTCGCGGCCCGCCAGGTATATTCATGATCGATGTCCAGCCTGCCGCTCTGGCGGTCACGCGAGGTCATCCAGGCGCAGAAGGCGTCCGCATCAGAGCCCGGAACCATGACGCAGTTCAGGACTCGCTTGTCCGGAGTTGTGAAGGGCACCACGTCAAAGGCGGCGGCGCGAAGGGTGGCCTCCAGGAAGGCACGAAACTGGGAGACCTCGACGGGCAGGTCGGCCACATGCCGATCCTTCACGAAGCTGTACCACTGACCGTAGATGTTCTGCCAGGGCTTGCCGTTCTGCGGCTGGATCGGCGCAGGAGCCGGCCTGACAGGCAGGGGCAGCTCCCAGGCCCACTCCCGCTGGTACTTGCCCGCATGAAGGCCGCCTCCGGCCAGTGCCGAGCCCACCAGGGTGAAAAAAGCGGCGCGCGCCAGCCTTCGCGACAGACTTTCCACCTTCTTCTCCCCGACTTTTTGCAGGGCTTCGGCAAACTCGCCGGCGTGCTGAAAACGTTCATTGAGATCCGGCGCACAAGCCCTGCAGATCACCCGGTTGAGGTCCATCCAGAACGGCCACTCCTCATCGCTCAGGTTCGGCGGCACTTCGGGGAACTCCATCCGGTCCTTCCCGCTGCTCATCTCATACAGCACCTTGCCGAGGCTGTAGATGTCCGCCTGGGGAGTCCCCGGACCTTCCGGCGGCACGAAGCCCTCCGTGCCCACAAAGGTCCGCTCCCCCAGCGCGGCGACGAGGCCGATGTCCGCCAGCTTGCACACGCCACCGACGAAAATGATGTTGGAGGGCTTGATGTCACGGTGCGTCAGCCCGTGGTTGTGCATGTAGTGCAGGGCGTCGGCGAGGTAGACGCCGGCATCGCGGCAAAAGACCAGGTCCAGCCTGCCATGACGCTTCATGTCCGTGCCAAGCGTCCTGGGCACATAGGTCTGCAGGTTTTCAAAGCTCGCCCCCTCCTCGGCATCGTCCGCCAGCTCCATCACGCAATAATAGAAGCCGCGGTTTTCATTCCAGCCGACATGCAGGATGTGGACCAGGCAGGGATGCCCGCGCGAGATGGGCTCAAACTGCTGAATGCCAAGAAACTCCCGCTGGAAGGTGCGGGTCAGCTCAAAGTCCTCGCGCCAGACGATCTTGACGGCGCGATAGGCCCCCGTCACGCTTTGAGCCAGCCAGACTTCGCCATAGGCGCCGGAGCCAATGCGACGGATCAGGGTGTAATCCGGGATGACAATGTCGTCCCGGTGCGAGGGCGGGCCGTTTTTCTGACGGGCCGCCGGAGTGTGCTGAAGAACGGGCGGGGCAGGCAGCTCCAGCATCGTGGCGTTCTGCTCCACAGGCACATCCGCCTCGGGCGCGGGCACGTCCGGAGGTGGAAGGTCGGTGGAATTTTCTGCCATCAAGGTCGGAGACGATACGCAGTCGGCCAGCGGGACTCAACAACCGACTGCGGCAGGGGTGCATTTCATTCGGAACGTCACGGACCGCCTTCGCGGTTGACGCTGGAACCGGAGCGTTGCCTGTTGGACGTCCCGCCCCCCAACCGCACTTTCCCGAATGCCTGAAGCCCCCGCCTCGAAGAAAATCTGGGACCGCGCCGCCTGGCGCGACGCCGCCTTCTTCCTCCGCTACCTGCGTCCGCACTTCAATGTCTTCATCCCCGCGATGCTGGCGCTGGCGCTCACCGCCGGGCTGACCGTGGCCTTCATCTACCTGCTTTCCGACCTGGCTGGAAAAGGCCTGGCAGGTGCCAGAGGCCCGGAGTGGACGGCGGAGATGCATCAAAAGCTCTGGATGATGCTCGGCCTGGTCAGCACCCAGGCGGTCATCGCCTTCTTCCGCATCATGCTGTTCGCCAAGGCCTCGGAACGCGCCCTGGCCCAGCTTCGCAAGGACACCTTCAGCCGCATCATCCGCCTGCCCATGGCAACGCTGAACCAGCGCCGCGTCGGCGAACTGGCCTCACGCATCGCCAATGATGTCGAGTCCATGCGCGAAACCCTGGTCATGACCATCCCGATGCTGCTGCGTCACACGGTCATGCTCACCGGCTGCCTGGTGCTGGTCACCCAGATCTCCATCAAGCTGGCGCTCGTGATGGTCGGCACCGTGCCGGTGGCCATCGTCATGATCGCCCTCTTCGGGGCGCGCATCCGCAAGCTGGTGCGGAAATCCCAGGACAACCTCGCCGCCTCACAGGTCATCGTCGAGGAAAGCCTGCAGAGCATCGTCAGCGTGAAAGCCTTTGCCAACGAGGTGCACGAAACCACACGCTACAGCTCTCGCCTCGGCGATTTCCTCAGCCTGGCCCTGCGCGCCGCCGCTCCACGAGCGGCCTTCATCGCCTTCATCATCTTCTCCTTCAGCGTCGCCCTCATTGTGGTCATCTGGGCCGCCCTGACGATGCTGGAGGCGGGTGAGATTCAAACCCCCGCCCTCTCCCGTTTCGCCGCCCTCAGCGGCATGATCGCAGCCTCCTTCGCCCAGTTCTCAGAACTCATCACCCAGCTCCAGCGCACCCTCGGGGCCACCGACCGTGTCCGCGAAATTCTCTGCGAGCCCATGGAACCCCAGGACCAGGCCTTCGAGCCACGCAGGTTCCGCGGCGAAATCGAAATGCGTGACATCACCTTCACCTACCCCTCCCGCCCCGAGGCAGTGGTGCTGAAGGAGTTTGGCTTCAAGGCCGGGGCCGGACAGCGCATCGCCCTGGTCGGCCCCAGCGGCTCCGGCAAGACGACCACCGTCTCCCTCCTGTTTCGCTTTTATGAGCCCAATCAGGGCGAGATCCTGATCGACGGCACGCCTGCCCGGGACATGCCCCTGCCCCTGCTGCGCCGCAACCTCGCCCTGGTGCCCCAGGAGGTGCTGCTGTTCGGTGGCAGCATCCGCGAAAACATCGCCTACGGAAAGCCGGACGCCACCGAGGCGGAGATCATCGAGGCCGCCCGCCAGGCCAACGCCCACCTGTTCATCGAAAAGCTGCCCGAAGGCTACGACACCCTCGTCGGCGAACGCGGCACCCAGCTTTCCGGCGGCCAGCGCCAGCGCATCGCCATCGCCCGAGCCATCCTCGCCAACCCGGCCATCCTGATCCTGGACGAGGCCACCAGCAGCCTCGACGCAGAGAGCGAACGCCTGGTCCAGGACGCCCTGGACAAGCTGATGGAAAACCGCACCAGCCTGATCATCGCCCACCGCCTTTCCACCGTCCGCCGCTGCGACCAGATCCTGGTCATGTCAGCAGGCACCATCGTCGAGCGCGGCACTCACGATGAACTGATCGCCAAGCCGGGAGGCCTCTACGGCACCCTGGCAAGGCTCCAGCTCGAATAGGAGCGCCGCCGCACGCATCACTCGTGCCTCAGAGCCTCGACCGGGTTCATCATCGCCGCACGCCGCGCCGGGTAGATCCCGAAGGCGATCCCCGTCACCACGGAAATCAGGAAGGCCAGGGCCGGAGACCAGAATTTCACCACCGTCGTCACCCCGGCAAAATGCTGCACGGCGATGGGGATCGTGATCCCCAGCACCACGCCCAGCACCCCTCCGGCTCCGGCGAGAAGCACCGTCTCGATCAGGAATTGCAGGACGATGTCCGCCTGGCGCGCCCCCAGGGCGCGACGGATGCCGATTTCACGCGTACGCTCCGTCACGCTCGCCAGCATGATGTTCATGATGCCGATGCCGCCGACCACCAGGGAGATGGCCGCGATGCTGCCCAGCACAATGCTGAAGATGCGCTTGGTGCGCTCCGCCTGACGCAGAAGCTCCACGGGCACGATGATGCGCCAGTCCTGCTTTTTATGATTGCCCGACAGGATCTGCCGCACCGCCTCGGCCCGGCTCTCCACCTCGCCCACCTCCTTGACCCGGATCACCGCCTCATGGAATTCGACCTTTTCCGCCTCAAAACTGCCGCTGCGCATGCGGAAGAAGGTCTCTCCATACTGGTCCATCAATGTGCTGTAGGGAATGAAGATCTGCGCGTCCGTCGCACCGCCCCCGCCCTCCCCGCTCACCCGCGGCCCCTCGTTCTGAAGGATGCCCAGCACCTTGTAGTAGTAGCCTTGCACGCGGATCGACTTCCCCGTCGGTGTCGAAAGAGGGAAGAGCTTGGAAGCCGCCGTCTCGTTGATCACGCAAACCGGCAGTTTCTCGCTCAGCTCCAGATCGGTGAAAAATCTCCCCTGGAACACCTGACGATTGCGCATTTCCGGGTAAATCGGCAGCACCCCCAGGATCTGACCGTCCACGCTCCTCTCAAAGTTCCAGATGTTGTCGCTCAGGATGCGCGAAGGCACCACGACCTCGATGCCCGGCACCGTCTGGCGGATCTGCTGAATGTCACGCAGCGTCAGGCCGTACTCGATGACCATGCTGCGCGTCTCCGCGCCAGACCCCTGCCCGTCCGGCGGCTTGACGCTCTCCAGGATGATGTTCTGGCTGCCCAGCCGGCGGATCTGCTCCTGCGCCTCATGGCTCGCGCCTTCACCGATCGCCAGCATCGCGATGACGGAGGCCACGCCAAAGATGACGCCCAGCGCCGTCAGAAAGGAGCGCAGCTTGTTCAGCCAGATGCTCTTCAGTCCCAGGGACATGGTTCGCCACAGGTGCTGGGGCGAGGCAAAGAGACGCAGGATGGGATGACGGGCCAGAAAAGCGGACATGGGGGGGCTAATAGGACGCAGCAAAAACCGCCTTTCCTTCAGACGAAGCCCACATCCCCCACCTCCAGCGCAAGACCCCGGGAAGCCCCGGCGTTTGCCTCACATGTCCAGCCAGCCCACTTCCCGTCGTCATTTCCTCGCCCAGAGCAGCCTCGTGGCAGCAGGCAGCCTCGGATTCCCCGCCATCACCACGGCCCGCTCTCCCAACTCCCGGCTCAACCTGGTCTTCATCGGTGTCGGAGGCCGCGGCGCCGCCAATGTCCAGAGCCTGGTCGGCGTGCCGCTCATGCGCCCGAAAAACACCAGGGCGAAGGCCGTGGAAACTCCCGAACCCACGAGGGAACCGACGGAAAACGTCGTGGCCATCTGCGATGTGAACGGCGAGAACCTGGACCGGGCCGCCAACGCCTTCAAAGGCGCCAAAGCCTTTCGTGACTTCCGAAAGCTCTATGAAACCCTCAAGGAGTCGGAATACGACGCCGTCGTGGTCAGCACCACCGAGCACACCCACGCCTACGCCACCCTGCCGGCCTTGAAGCTGAAGAAGCCGGTCTATTGCGAAAAGCCCCTCACCCGCGATGTCGCCGAAGCCCGTCTCATCACCCAGGCAGCCGCCGAAGCCGGAGTCGCCACTCAGATGGGCACCCAGATCCACGGCATGCCAAACTACCGCCGGGTGGTCGAACTCATCCAAAGCAACGCCATCGGCAAGGTGAGCGAGGTGCATGTCTGCGTCTCCCGCGCCTGGGGCCTGCAAAGCCAGGAGGAGGCGGAAAAGAACAAGGACATTCTCTACATCACCGAACGTCCCAAGGAGGAGCAGACACCGCCCCCCTACCTCGACTGGGACCTCTGGCTCGGCCCCGCCCCCTACCGGCCCTACAACGAAGTCTATTTCCCTGGCCCGAAATGGTACCGCTGGTGGGACTTCGGCAACGGCACCATGTCCGACCTCGGCAGCCACTGGAATGACCTGCCCTTCTGGGCCCTGAATCTCGACGCCCCGCTTGCCATCGAGGCCTTCGGCCCGCCTCCTCATCCCGAAATCGCCCCCGCCAGCATGACCGCTGCTTATGAGTACGGCCCTCGTGGCGAACGCCCCGCCTGCAAGCTCTTCTGGCACCAGGGAGCCAACAAGCCCGACGTCTGGAAAAATGACCCCCTCATCAGCACCTGGGGCAGCGGTGTCCTGTTTGTCGGTGAAAAGGGCATGCTGCTCTCCGACTACAGCAAGCACCTGCTGCTCCCGGAGAACCAGTTCAAGGACTTCCAACGCCCCAAACCCTTCATCGCCGACAGCCCAGGCCAGCACATCGAATGGCTCAACGCCATCAAAAACGGCACCCCCACCGGCAGCCCCTTCAGCTACGCCGGCCCTCTGAGCGAGGCCAACCACCTCGGCAATGTCGCCTTCCGCGCCGGCGGCAGAATTCTCTGGGACGCCAAGGCCATGAAGATCACCAACAACGAGGCCGCCAACCGATTCCTCAGCCGCGAACCCCGCAAGGGCTGGAGCCTCGGCTGATCCGGTCACTTAATCTTCATTCGCAGCAACCCCTTCGAAAAGCTGCGGCAATGCCCGGTTTTTCCGTTTGCCGTTTCAGGCGCGGCGGCTTACTTCCGCGCCCCCTGTCCTAACCAGCCCTGTTCGCCTATCATGCTTGAGTTTTTCCGCCGCCACCGTGGAGCTTTCATGCTCGTCCTGACCGTCGTCGTCATCCTGTCCTTCTCGGTCTGGGGAGGCTGGCGCTCAGGCAACGGCCCCCAGATGGCCTCGTCCTCGGACGATGCCTTCACGATGTACGAGGAAACCTACTCCGTGGCGGAGATGCAGCGCCTTGAGCGCACCGCCCAGGTGATTCAAATGCTGCAGATGTACGACCTCTACTTCGGCCTGATGTCCGCCTCACGCAGTCCCGATGCCGGCGGCCGCGACTTCGTCTTCAACCTCCTCGTCCTCAAGAAGCAGATGGAGGAGATGGGCATCCACCCCAGCGACGCCGATGCCAAGGCGGAACTGGAAAAACTCCCGAGCCTTCAGGAAAACGGCAAATTCAGCCAGCAGCGCGCCTACAACCTCCAGCAGAACCTCGGCATGTACGGCATGGGCGGCGGCGATATGCTTGATGTCGCCCGGCTGAGCATCGGCTACAGGCGCATCCAGGACCTCATCGGCAAAAACTACATCCCTTCACCGCTCGAAACCGAGAAGGCCTACGCCAGCAGCCATCAGACCCTCAAGGTTCAGACCATCGATTTCCTCACGGAGGAATTCAAGAAGACGGCCAAGGTCACCGACGACGAGATCAAGAAGTACTACGACGAGAACAAGGATGGCTACAAGAGCGTCGAGAAACGCGCCGTCAGCTTTGTCCTGTTCGCCAATCCGCCTGCGGACGACAAGAAGCCGGCTGAGGAGCGCCAGAAGCTGCAGAAGGAGCAGATCTCCCGCGTGGAAAAGTTCAACGCAGCCAGCATCACCCCGGGCGCCAAGTTTGATGACATCGTCAAGAACCTGAAGGAAAAGGCTGAATCCGCTCCGCTCTTCGCCAAGGACACCCCACCGGAGGCTTTGAAGGCAGAACCTGAGATCATCGAGGCCATCTTTGCCCATCGCAAGGACAGCCGCGCCATCAGCGACCCCGTGAAGGGAGACAAGGGCTATTACATCTTCACCGTCACCCAGGTGGTCGAACCCAAGCAGCAGGAGCTGGCCGAAGTGAAGGACAAGGTGAAGGACACCCTGCTGGCCCAGAAGGCCCAGGAAGCCCTTTCCAAGGCCGTCAACGAAGCCCGCACCGCCTTCCAGGACGGCCTGAAAACCGGCAAAAAGGCCGAGGACATTGCCAAGGACAAGAAGCTCACCCTTTCCGCCGTGAAGGAAATCACCGTCAACGAACCTCCAATGGACCTGCCTGACGCCCGCGAAATCGCCGCGGAAGCCCAGAAGACCACCGTGGGTCAGGTCGCCAAGGCCGTCAACACCGACAAGGGCGCCGTGCTCGTCTATGTCGCCGCCAAGGAACTGCGCAAACGCGATGACAGCACCGCCCAGCGCAAGAACACCGAGGATCGCAACGCGAGCCAGGAGCGCAGCCGCCTCTTCAACAGCTGGTTCTCCCGCAAGGTCGAGGAGGCCGGGCTGAAGGTTCATCTCAAGATGAGCGCCTGACAGGCCTCTCCAGCGCCGGGATTTCCACCCGCCGCCACCCTCCATGGACCTGGATTCAATCGACGCCCTTTTTGATGAGGCCAGCGGCCACCTGGCCGTTGGCGACCTGGATTCCGCCATCCCGCTCTACCGACGCTGCATTGAGCTGAATCCGCAGTTCTTCGATGGCTGGCACGCCCTTGGCATGGCCCTCATGAAGACAGGCAGCCTCAAGGAGGCCATCGGCGCCGGGCTCATGGCCACCACCCTCCGCCCCAACGATCTTCTCGCCTGGACAGCTCTCAGCCAGATGTATGTCGCCAATCATCAGATCGCCGAGGCCGAGGACGCCAAGGGCAAGGCGCGCATCCTTTCCCTCGGCGGCAAGGTTGCCAAGGAAGCGGACGCCTGAAGATCAGCTCCGAAGATCAGCGGCGGCCTGCAGCTGAATCCCTGCAGCTTTCATGAGGCGGCGATGAAGCAGGCTGCACAGCAAAGGCCCGTTCCTCAAAAACCCATCCCTGAAGGCAGCCCCAGCCCGCCCGTCAGCTTGCCCATCTCGGCAGCCTGGCTGTCCTTCACCTTCTTCTGCACCTGCTGAACAGCCGAAAGCACCAGCTCCTGCAGCATTTCGACATCCTCGGGATCGACAACCTCCCGGGCGATCTTCAGACCTTGGATGTCACCATGGCCGTTGGCGGTGACGCTGACCTTCCCGCCTGCCACCGTGGCTTCAAAGATCCTTGCGGCAAGTTCCGCCTGGGTCTTCTGCATCTGGCCCTGCATCTGCTGCACCTGCTGGAGCATTTTTTGAATGTTCATGCCGGCGATCATAGGGTTCAGCGAGGCCGGAGGCAAGCCCTTGCCGTGTGGGTCTGAATGCCTGATGCCGCCCTGCAATCACGTCTTTTGAAGAACGACCAGGGTGATGTCATCATGCCCGCGACGTCCCCCGCAAAAACGGTCCACCTCGCTGATCAGGCCGTCGATCACGGCGGACGGCCCCTCCGGCGCCAGCCTGGCCAGCACCTGATGAATGCGCTCCTCACCAAACTCCTCGCCCATGGAATCCAGCGCCTCATTCACGCCATCGGTGTAGAGCAGCAGCGTGTCCCCCGTCGCCATTTGAAAGGAGAGATCCTTGGTGACGCGCTCAAAGACGTTCCCCTTGTCGATCCCAACGGCAAGCCCGCCGCTGTTCAAGGTCTCCACCTTCCCGGACTCCCTGCGCCAGATCAGCGGCCGGTTGTGCCCAGCCCTTGCCAGGGTGAACCCCGACCCATCCGCAGCGGCGACGAGATAGATCATCGTGATGAACATGTCCTCCCGGATGTCCGGATAAAGCAGCCGGTTGACCGCTGCCAGGGTGGCCGAGGGCGGCGCACAGCCGGCGGCGGCGGCGCTGAACCTCAGAGCGCTCCGGCACATCGCGGTGATGATGGCGGCGGCGGTGCCCTTGCCCGAGACATCCGCTATCGAAACCCCCAGGCTGCCGTCCGCCAGGGGAATGTAGTCAAAGTAATCCCCGCTCAGCACCCTGGCGGGAATGTTTCTCCCGGCGATATTGAAACACGGCATCCTGGGAGCCTGGTCAGGCAGCAGGATGCGCTGGATTTCGCTGGCGCTGCGCAGTTCCATTTCAATCTGCTTTTTCTCCGCCGCATCCTGATGCGCCATGGCGTTCGCCAGGGCGAAGGCGCACTGCTCAACCACCGACCGGAACACTTCAAAGTCGTTCGAATTGTAGGAACGCCCGTCCTTCGGCGCCGTGAGCGCCAGAACCCCGAGCCGACGGTTTCCTGAGCTCAAAGGACCGATCATCACCATCGTGTCGCCATGCAGGCCGCCACCATGCCCGCCCAGCCGGGGATCGGCGACCAGGTCCTGAAGAAACTCGACCTTCTGCTGTGCAAAAACATCCCCGACCAGGCCCTCGCCCACAGGCACCGGATGCAGGCGCAGAAAGCTCAGCAGAGCGTTCCGGTTCGATCGCGCCATTCCGGCGATCCGTTCAGGAACGGAGACGATCGGAACGCACTTGTCCGAATGATGTCTCGGCACCAGTGACCGGCCGGCGCCATCCAGCAGATAGAGGGCGCCCCCCATGCTTTCCATCACCTTCATCGCCCCTTCCACAATCAGCCGGTACATCGCCGTCTGGCTGTCCTCCCTGGAAATGGCCTCGCCCAGATCATGCAGGAAGCTGAACATGCGCCGCTCCTCCTCAACGATCGCCTGCTCCTCCTTGAGCAGGCGGGTGATCGCCTCGTTTTTCAGCCGGTTGGCCCGCACCAGCAGAAGCACCGCCGCAACCAGGGACAGGAGGAGGATGACGATCA
The DNA here is from genome assembly GCA_044341745.1 of Prosthecobacter sp. Classification (GTDB taxonomy): domain Bacteria; phylum Verrucomicrobiota; class Verrucomicrobiia; order Verrucomicrobiales; family Verrucomicrobiaceae; genus Prosthecobacter. The sequence continues at coordinate 20,394 of JBIIRD010000054.1, forward strand.
GGAAGGTGTTCATGCGACAGCGTCACCACGGACGGTTCAGGCGGCTGCTCATGCCCCAAACACGCCGGGTGCACTAGGTTCAGGTGGAGGCAGGCACGGGCGGCTGACCTCCGAGTTCTTTTTCGAGAAAATGAATGACATCCCTGAAGCGGGACTGGTTCAGCCGGCTGACGTTGGAAAGCATTCGATGAGCCGTCAGCACATGCTCCGTCTGCTCCATCTTGCAGCTCGCCCCCTGCTCCTGGCAGAGGGAAAGATCCTCAACCACGACCTTTCTCTCCTCCGGCCAGCGCGTTCCAGCGACGTCCACGTCCAAAATCTGATCCAGGCCCAGGTCATTGAGGATCTGACGGTTGCGCTCATTCGCATTCACCACGCTGAGGGTGCCGCCCCCGTGTTCCATCAGGTTCAGCGCCGTGCCAGTCAGGGTCCCCAGAAAGGTCGAATCCATCATCGAACAGTGCTCCAGGTCAATCACCAGGTCATGAACGCCGGCATCCATCACCGCCTGGAAGGCGCGTTTGACCTGTACAGAGTTCAAGTAGCTGCCCCTCCCCTCGACCCGCAGCCAGAAAACCTTGCCAATTCGCCCGACGAGGATGTTGGAGAGGGAGGTCATGGCGCAAGGATTGGCTTAACCTGCAGAAGAAGTTCGTGCGAATGCCACCGTCGGATGCAGTCGCTTCCGGCATGACCGGATCATTCGTTGGCGGGCGGCCCTCTGGATTTTCATCAGGAATGCAGTCAGTTCCACATGTAGGAACGCTGGCTCACCAGCTCTTCCTTGCCCCTCAGCAGAGTCACCCTCCACGCGGTCACCCGCCCGCCGGTGTTGTATTCATCACCGGTCACTTGAAAACGTGTCGTGTTGGATCGGCGGACATCCTCCACCTGCTGTTCGAGAACCTTCGTCGCCAGACCGGTGTTGGCCTGACGGTATTCAAAGCGGACGCTGACAGGCTCGGCCCGGTCATCCACCTTCCAGAAGACCGTGTAATAATGCCCGCTGCGGGAAACCATCTCCGCCTTGGTCACAGCACCGTAAAGATAATGCTGGCGTTCAAAGATGATCGCCGGATCCTGGGTGGAGATCGGCTTGCCGGGGATCAAGTGGTAATACTTGACCCTGGAAATCCTGGCCCCATTGCCAACCGAGGCCGAGGAACAGGCATTCAGAGCAAAAGGCACCGCCACGAGCACGAGCAGGCGGAGGATAAGACGGCGGGAACCAGGGGACATTCGTGGGCGGATTATTCCGAACGGAGCCCCTCCTGTCAACGCGATGAAATCAGGAGCAATTTGTTTTTTCGCCCCCCTGCGAGTGACGGTCAAGGTGGGATCAAGACCATCCCGTCCCAGCACCCCCTTTGCCGCCTCTCCCATCTGGAGGCCGCCTTCCGTCGAACCGCCGGGGTTTTGACCGCCCCCGCAAGCTTTCACCAGCTTGTTGCAGGGCGCCCCTGATTACCGCCCCATCCCCCGCACTACCGCCTCACCACTTCTTTGCACCCGACCTGCAAATCCACGTTGCAGACAAACTCCCTGCGCACATAATCCACGCCCGCCTGGACCCGACACCCATCCAGATGCGGCAGACGCCGGGATAGCTCAGTGGTAGAGCAGTTGATTTGTAATCATCAGGTCGTCGGTTCAAATCCGACTCTCGGCTCCAGCCTTCTCCCCAGAGGGAAAGGGGGCTGCCCGTCACCCAAAATCACCCATAATCACCCTCGTTGTTGGCAAAAATGTTGGCAAAAAACGAAGCTCCATGGATGGCCAGGCCTAACCTGCCAGCCCAACCCGGCAGGCCTTCGCCGCTCGCCCGCACCCTCACTTGCGGCTGACCTGCATCCACTGGGTTATCTCCATGCCGGAGGCCAGGTCGCGAACCTGGATCTGCCAGGCTCCGGGATCCTCGTTGCTGGCGATGTCCAGGCTGAGCTCCAGCCGACCCTTCTCCAGGGCGTAATAACCGCTGCCTTCGGTTCGCACGCCGTTGGCATCCCGGATATCCACCTTGACCGGCACATGCCCAGGCACGAGGGCATCGTCGGTCGTTGTCAGACTGACCTCAACCTTGGCGGCGTTGCCACAGGTGGCCGTGGCCGGCACCTCCAGGGACAGCTTCAGCAGCGGCTTCGGCGTGACCATGTAAATCCGTCCCTCCCCCGGTCCGAGGTTCACCGGCCAGTTCAGACGCCCCTCCGCGGCGCGGCTGGGCACAATCAGGCCGTGACCGGTGAGGTCATAAACACTGGCGCTGTCCTGGTTCAGCGTCAGCGTCCCGCGGCTGGGCAGGCCGTTTTCCATGACCAGACCGTGCTGGCCGACATAGGTTCCCGGCTCGCGATGGTCATTGACCACAAAGACATAGAGCACCTCGCCGCTGCGCCGGGTGCGGGTGATGATCTCCGGATTGTCCGTCTGCACCAGAGGCTTCCAGCCGAGCGCCTGCAGCCGGTCCGGCAGCGTGCCCGCCAGTGCCAGCACGGCCGCCTTGTCCTTCACGGCATTCTTTTCGCGCTTGAAGCTGGAGATCACCAGGTCGGCCTTCAGTCCGGGACAGAGAAACTCGTCCGCGATGATTTTGCCGCCGCGCTTCTGCCAGTCGCTGATCTTCTTCACCACGCCTTCCGTCAGGACGTCGCACTCGGGCATCAGCAGGAGCTTCCTGCCCGACAGTCCGTTCTTGAGCAGGGTTTCCTCGAAAACAATGTCCGTCTGCACATGGGCATGCTGCATGGCCTGCCAGAAGTCGGCCGACCAGCCGTTGTTGCTGCCGTAGCCGCCACGGCGCGCGAACATCTGCGAGGTGAAGCTTTCCAGCATGGCCACCTCGCTTCGCTCCGCAGGCACCTTCATCAACGTGGGCCCGAGCGGCTCGGCCACTTCACGAATCAAATCGCGCAGCACATGCACGGTGCCTGGATGGGTGAACCGGTAGGAGCTGGTGCTGCCAGGGTTGTCCACCAGTGACTGCCAGCCATGATACATGATGCCCTGGACGGGACGCGCGATCTTGGTCCAGAAGGCCTCACGCAGGTGCATGGGGGAGATGGTGATGTAGGCCGCATCCGGGTCATGGTCCTGCCAGGCGACCAGCTCACCCGGGACCTTGGCGCCGATGGGAGCGGTCTGGGAGCGATACCAGATGATCTGCGTCATCTTCATCACGCGCTGGTTTCGGCCGCCGGCCTCGCTCATGGCAAACAGCTGGTCCGTGGCCAGGCCGATGCGCTGAGGATCCGGATAGGTGTAGGTCCAGTGCGACAGCACGTCCACGCTGCCGCCGGCGCCGCTGATGCTCGGCTGGCGCACGGCCGGATCAAAGAAGGTCCACAGATCCCTGCGGCCCGCGCTTTTCACGCCCTTGCTCAGCGCCGAATGCAGTCCGTTCCAGCCATCCCCCACCGTCCAGAACCATCGGTAGTACTTCAGGACGGGATGATCGTCAGGAATGACCCGGCTGGCCGGGAAGTCCTTCAGCCGAGTGTAATCCACCCCCCATTTATTGACGACCTCCGACGGGATGTCGGCATTGGCGAACTTGCGGTAGCTCTCGACATCGACGGAGTTGAACGACGGCGCGTTGTGGTCGCGGACCTCCGTGTTGATCAGGGCGGAGGTGAAGGCCGGATGGCTGCCATAAGTCTTGGCGATGCTCTGGCCCACGGTTTGAAAAAACGGCGCGAACTCCGGGATGCTCGCACAGATGTCCTGCCGCTCATAAACCTTGCCGCCGCGATCCACACGCAGGTTTTTCGGATCGCTTTTCAACACGTCGGAAGGCGACAGGCTGGCGACCACCTCCAGTCCGTTGCGCAGGGCTTCGTCGAGCACGCCGGTCGTCCTGGCGATGTCCTCGGGCTTGCCGGGCGGCAGTTCCCGCTTGCGCAGCCACATGTCGGAACTTCCAGCGTCCCTGAGGCCGATGAAATGCGTGAACCCGATGTCCTTCAGCCTGGCGATTTCATCGCCGCCCGCGCCCCACATCACCACCGGCATGCGCGGAGCCAGCCTCGGCATGATTTCATACGAGCTGGACTGCTCCGTCGCATAACCGGCAGACTCAAACCGCACCTTCAGCGTGTAACGCCCCGGCTTCAGGCTTGTGTCTGGCAGATGCGTCGCCGTGTGACGCCCACCCGGCTTGATGTCAGGCAGGATGAACTCCTCGTCCTTGCCCGCACAGCTCAGCCTGAGGCGCGCTCCGACGAGCTTTTCCCGCCTCAGGTTGGTGCAGACAATTTCAAGGGGCTTCACGCCCGTTTCCATGCGCCGCCAGACGGTGCGGGCGGAGGTGATGACCAGGCTGGCGCGCTCAAACTTCAGGGCGCCATCGCAGATGCGCACCTCATCGATGTAACCCGGGAATCCTCCGTAGTTGCTGCCCAGCCTGTCGCCAATGCTCAGGGCCTTCGTGCCCGGGGTGATCGCGCCATATCCCATCAGCCTCATGCCCCCGATCCGCGAGCCGTTGAGAAAAAACACACCCTCCCCTGCACCGTCATAGACAAAGGCCGCATGCTGCCACGCAGCCTCCAGCTTCACAGCGTCCGAATGGATGGCCCTGGACTCCCCGCCAAAGCCAAGCGTGACAAAAAACCGGCGGGCTCCCGCCTTGTCCGCCTCAGTGACCTGCCAGGCGTAATCCTGGTGGTCGACATACTTTTTGTCGAGGAGGTAGGCGCGTTGCGTGGGCGCCCAGTCAGCCTTGGGCCGGATCCACATCTCGAGGGTGAAGGCGCCCTTGGGTGACAGCGCGGGCCTCGGACTGCTCAACGCCGCATGCCGCCTGTCCTGGACGGGAAAACCCGGGAAGGACTCCAGCGCATTTCCAAACTTCCCCTCAGCACCCGTTTTCGCGCCCTGAAGCAGCAGGTTGTTGCCACGGCCTGACAGGTCCTTCAGCGCGGCCTCGCCGTCGAATTTCCAATATCCCAGCACATGAGACCCGTTCACATCGGCATCCGCATAACCAGACTCCCAGGTTTCTTGTGTGGCGGCGGCAATGACAAAGGGGATGAAGAGCAGGGTGGACAACAGGCGCATGAGTGGAAAGCTGATACGCATCCGGGGGCCCGGCCTGTCAAAGCTTCACGCCACGGCATGCGTCCCCCCGTGAGTCCCCCGTGAGTCCCCCCGTGCGAAACCCTGACATGAAACGTCCCCCGCATCAGGCGCCAGCCCCGCCAGTGAGTTGTTGCATCGTTGGTTCAGCCTGAGGGACGTCATTGTGCCGACGACCATGCAAGCCCCCCTTTTCATTCACATCGGCACCCACAAGACCGGCACCACGGCCATTCAACGGGCTTTCAGGGCAGATGAAAAGGCGCTGCAAAAGGAAGGACTCGTCAGGCTGCGTTCCTGCGACAGGATCGCCCTGCCCACCCTCGGGGCGGCGGAGCTGGAGAAAATGTCCGCAGCGCTGCACCAGGAGGCAGGAAGGCACCCTGCAGAATCCATGCGATTCCTCATGACCTCCGAAGGCTTCAGCGGCGACCCCATGACGGGTTATGCCGACGCCCCCGTCATCGCCTCGCGCCTCAGGGCCGCGACGCGTGGTTTTGATGTGAGGATCATCCTGTTTCTGCGCAGTCAGGATGACTTCATCGAGTCCTGGTACACCCAGCGGATTCATGAAGGCCGTTCGGAAACCTTCGAGGAATTTCTCCAGCTCATCCGGCTGGAGGACATGAACTGGCTGCGTCTGGCCGAAGCCTATGCCGCAGAATTTGGCAGGGAAAACCTCATCGTCCGAAGATACCACAAGGCCTTTTACCCCGAACCCGCCGACCTGCTGGTGGACTTCTGCAGGATCGTCGGAGTTCGCAAGGATTTGATCGCCCGCAGCCTGGGCAGGGTCCGCAACCAGGGCTTTTCCAGGGAGGCCGTTGAACTGGCGCGTTCGTGCAACCCGCATCTCGACAAAAGACGGCAGAAGCAGCTCCGCCAGCTCCTGCAGACCGTCAGCGCCAAGCCAGTTCACAGCTGCTACGCCTACTTCACTGAGCAGCAGCGCGAGCGGCTCCTGACCCTCCATCAGGCCTCCAATGATGAAGTGGCCAGGCTGTATCTTCAGGACGGCAGGAACGGCCCGCTGTTCCCGCCCGAAGTTTCTTGCGAAGCAGGCCCCCAGGACGATGGCAGGGACCAGCCCCCCTCCCTTCAGCTCACCCTGGTCACGATGCTCCTGGAGATGAAGGCGGCGGAGAAACGGTCAGGCATCCTTCGCTTCGTCATGAGGATGGAACGTTGGTTTCATGACATCTGCCATCCTCCCAAGAAAACCGAAGCCCCCATCCAGCCGCCCGCGCAGCCTCAACCCTAAGCGGTCAGCAGCATGTCGGCCTGCATGGGAAAGCTGTTCCACCGCCTCCCTTGACCCTTGCAGCGGAAAACCGTTCCCAATCAGGAAAGCCGCCCCGCAGCATCCCGGCACATCGCCTCCGCCTCTTCCTTCACCCGATCCCGCAGTGCTTTTGGCTCCAGCACCCGCGCATGGCGGCCATGGCTCAACACCCAGCGGGTCACCTCCTCAAGCCCCGCCAGCCGCGCCCGGAACTCGATCTCGCTCCCGTCCTCTCGCAGCTCCCGGATGACCTGGCTTGCATGCCACTGACGCTCCGCCACCACCCGGGCGGCCCAGCCGGAAAAGCGGATGCAGACCTCATGCACCTTCGCGCCCTCCCCATAACTCCACACACCGAAACCGCTGCTGAGATACTCGCGAATGTTGAAGCCTGAATCCCGCTGAAACTTCGTCTTCAACACCTCCAGACCGCTCATGCGTTGCAGGGCAAACTTCCGCATCTCCCTCCGCACCAGGTCATGGGCGATGAGATACCAGCCGTTTTGCAGCTGGCCCACATGGTAGGGCTGCACATGGCGCTGCTCCTTCATCCCCCGCCCTTCCAGCTTCTGATAGGTGAAACTCACCTCTCTCCTGTTCATCACGGCATCCAGCAGCCTGGCAAAAAGCGAGGCATCCGCCGCCAGCACTCCCGTCGCCTTCACCGAATAGGCCGCATCCAGGTCGTCCCAGTGCATCGTCACCGATTCAGGACAGGCGGCGGCGATCTTGTTCACACTTTCCGCCACCACCTTCTGCAGATTCGTCCCTCGCAGCGGCTCCAGCGCCTTCTGCGCCACGAACAGGGCCACCAGCTCGCCCCGTGTCAGCTGAAACGACAGCGCGTTTGTCAAAGGACCTGTTAGGTAATAGCCATGCCGCACCGGGTCATAGTCGAGGGGCGCATTCCGGTCGTTCTTCAGATGGGCGATGTCACGCAGGATGCTCTTGGCCGACACCCCCTCAATTTCATCGGCGATCTGCTGGCTGCTCGGATATTTGCCGGAGGCGATGATGCTGAGCACGCGGCTCATTCGCCACTCCACGGTGCGCCGCACGCCCGCGCGTTGCCCTGGCTTCGGTTGGTTTCTCATGACAGCGCCAAATTACCTCACCCTCCTTAACCAACAAATCCGAAAATACCGGAGGCCCGACCCAGCATTTGTCCCACCCCCGGTGGCAAAATGCGTGAATCATGACTTCCGCAACCGCCCGCAAAGTCCCCGCCTCACCTCTCAAGGCGAAGGCAAGCAGCTTCGTTTGGCAACCGCAGACCTGTTACCCAGCATCCCTCATCCCAGCCCACCACAGATTCAGATTGTAAGAAAATAACAAGACACTCAATATACAATTTCTTGCCAGCAACAGAAAATTACCTCCCACACCCCATTCACCCCCTCGCCAAACTTGAAAGCCCTGACGAACGGAAATCCAAGTTCATCCATCGCCCAAGGCCGAACCCAAAAGCTGATTGCCCCAGCCATGCCCGCCTACGCTCACACCAAGACCAGGTCCGATGGCAGCCCGGCACCAGAAACCGAGTGGGAGCCGCTGGAGAGGCATCTGCAAGAAGTGGCGAAGCTGGCGGCAGATTTCGCCGATGCCTTCGGAGCAAAGGACTGGGGCTACCTAGCTGGGTTATGGCATGATCTGGGAAAGTATTTGCCAACTTTTCAGGCAAAGATTCGTGGAGAACAAACACAGGTAGAGCATGCAGCTGCGGGAGCGGCACTGGCTACCGAACTAATGCGAAAGCATGGCCCCGGCGCTTTGGCGCTCGCTTCGGTCATCGCCGGACATCATGGCGGCATACCGGACAAAGCTGCTGAACCAGAGGGCAAGACACCGCTGAAAACACGGCTGGAAAGTGGCCAAAAGCACCTCGAATCCATTCGCAGACTAATTGCGGAGGAATTACTGAAAGTGAGCGATCCTGTCCAGCTTGAATGGATGTCAGCATTGGCAGAGAGCAAGCCCGCAGCCAACAATGAAGGCATGCTAACGCTCAGCTTTTTCACCCGCATGCTCTTCTCGGCACTGGTGGATGCGGATTCGATCATGACGGAGTCATTTTGCCAGCCAGGCAATGAGCGGCAGCATATCCGCTTTGATAGCCTGAGCGTGCTGCTTAACCGCTTGGAAGCTGTGCTGGACGAAATGACGGGTAGGGCACGCGGCAATGCCATGGTAAATGCCAGACGGGCAGACATCCTTCGTTGGTGCCGTGAGGCTGCGGCGCTTCCTCCGGGATTCTTTTCGCTCAACGTGCCCACAGGTGGAGGGAAGACGCTTTCCGGGCTTTCGTTTGCGCTGAATCACGCGGTGGAGCATTCGCTACGACGGGTCATCGTCGCGGTGCCTTACCTCACCATCACGCAACAGACGAGCGAGGTTTATACCCGCCTACTTGGCGCCGAAAACGTGCTGGAGCATCACTCGAATCTCGACGATTCCGCAGACCTCGAAGAGCGGAAACCAGAGGCCATCCGCCGCCAACTCGCCACCGAAAACTGGGCCAGCCCGGTCATTGTGACCACTTCGGTTCAGCTTTGTGAGTCACTGCTCAGCAACAAACGTTCACGCTGCCGGAAGCTGCATCACATCGCCCGTTCCGTGATCATATTGGATGAGGCTCAGTGCCTGCCCAACGGTTGCCTGGCACCGGTGATGCACGTTTTGAAAGAGCTGGTGGCACGCTATGGCTGCACAGTGGTTCTTTGCACCGCCACTCAGCCGGCGCTGCATCACCGTGAGTCCTTCAAAGAAGGCATTCCGAGCATCCAGCCCATCATACCGCCTGAAAAGGAACTGGAGCTGCACCGTGCTTTGAAACGCGTCGAGATCGACTGGAGCATGGCCCGCGAGCCGGTTCCGCTGGAGGATCTGGTGGAAAAGGTCGAATCGCACACCTGCTCACTCACCGTCGTACACCGCAAGGCGGATGCTCGTAATCTTTTCCGGCTTTTGAAGGCCCGTCGGCCCGAGGAGCGAGTTTATCACCTCTCTACGAACATGTGCTCAGCCCACCGGAAAAAGGTGCTGCGCCGCATCCGCGCGGCTTTAAATGATTGGAGGAAACGGAACACGCCTGTCCGCGTCATCAGCACGCAGTTGATCGAGGCAGGGGTGGACCTCGACTTCCCCGTCGTGTTTCGTGCTCTGGCTGGCCTGGACTCCATCGCGCAAGCGGCGGGCCGTTGTAACCGAGAAGGACGTTTGGAGGGCTTGGGCCAGGTTTTTGTCTTCCGGTCCAAATCACTGCCTCCGCCTGATCTCCGCCATGCCTTTGATGAATCCTGCATCGTGTTGCAGCAGACAGACTATTGCCTCGATCTCTCTAACCCGAAGATCTTCACCCGTTTCTTTGCCGAGCTGTATCAGAAACTCGACCGCGACCGCAGCGCTGTCATGCCAATGCTCAAAAGCCTATCGTGGGACACGGCGGCGAGGCGTTTTCACATGATCCAAGATGAGGGCCAAGTGCCGCTCATCGTCCCCTACGACGCCGAAGGCCGCCGTCGGCTCGAAAAGGCCCAAAAACACCTTTCGCTCGGCCTACCACTCAACCGGGCGCACTTCCGCTCCCTCCAAGCCTACACCATCAGCGTCTTTCAGTCGGCCACAAAGAAGGTCCAGGCTGCCCTCAGTCCCCTCTATCCTGAAAGCGAGGCCCAAGTCCTCGATCTCACCCTCTACCCCCAATTTTATGACAACCATTTTGGACTCTCCGCCGACGAGGACGACCGGCCTTCGGTGCAGGCTCTTATTCACTAACAGAAAGCCCTCTCTCCCCGAAGGAAGAGAGGGCACAGCATTCATTATGAACACTATCGTGGTTTCAATCCGCGCCTCTCTACAGAGAGGCGGTTATGTCTCCAAACTTGCACAATCCAATGAGCTGTTCCATGAAAGTAATAATAAAGTTTTGTTCCATGAAAGAGTCATAAAGAATAATAGGTTGACTCATCATCTGCTTGGCACTAAAAACAAAGAAGCCCCACCTGTTACTAGCAGGTGGGGCCTCAAACATCAGCGCACGGATGCGCGGACGGTCTTGGATAGACGAGGGCATACTGCCCGAGTCGGTTCGTTCGTCAACCGTGTGCTACCCCAAAGCACCATGAACAACCCACCCAAAGTAAACTGGCCAGGCAAGTCCGGCCGCACCTACACCTATCAGGTGTATCCCATCGGCACATCGTTTCGCGATGTGGCAGGCAACTACATCTACGCCAAACAAGTCGGCTCTCAGTGGCAGTCTTATTACATCGGCCAGACCAACAGCCTGCAAACCCGGCTCGCCAACCATGAAAAGGAAGCCTGTGCCAAACGGCACGGAGCAACCCACATTCATGTGAAGGTGACAACCGGCGAACGTGACCGCCTGGCCGAGGAGGAGGACTTGATCCGCCTCTGGAACCCGCCCTGCAACGACCAGCACACCCAAGGATAAACCCACGTGGGTGCCAGCCGGGCGGGATCTTGGCTGGCACCCGCACCTCCCTTTTTGTCATGCACACCTCACCACCTCTTCTTTCCCTGCGCTGCCACGGGCCTCTGGCCATCTTCTCAAGACCAGAATTTAAAGGCGAACGCATGTCTTACCCCGTGCCTACGCCTTCGGCCCTTCGGGGCGTCTTTGAGGCCGTTTTTTGGAAGCCTCAGATGCGCTGGCAGATCGAGCGCATTCACGTCCTCAATCCCGTGAAGTGGCAATCCTTCCGCCGCAATGAGGTCACGAAAAAAGCCTCCGCTCCGGCGGCAAAGGTCATCGCCAGCGGCGGCGAGGCTCCCGTGCTGTGGGCGGATGAAGAGCGTGCCCAGCGCAACACCGTCGCCCTGCGGGATGTGGACTACATTGTGGAGGCCCGGCTGCATCTCACCGCCAAAGCCGGACCGGAGGATAGCTTCACTAAGTATGTGGAGATGTTCACCCGCCGTCTGGAAAAGGGGCAGCACTTTCACCAGCCGTATTTTGGCTGTCGCGAATGCATCGCCCATGCCGAGCCTCTGGATGCAACTCCCCCTGCTGCCATCGACGTGACGGAGGACCTTGGCGTCATGCTCTGGGACATCGACTTTTCCCAAAACAAAGGACGCCCTGCCAACACGCCCATCTTTTTCAAAGCCCGCATGGAGCACGGCATCATCCAGGTGCCACCCACGCCTCAGGCCGCCCGCACCACTCTCACCTCCACCTCCCACGCCTGACCGCCATGCTCCACGCACTCACCCAACTTGCTGAGGACGAGGGTCTCGTCGGCGACCCCGCCTTCGAAATGAAGCCGGTGGCCTACCTCATCGTTCTTTCAGAGGAGGGCCGCTTCCTCGGCTACGCCAGCCAGCTTTACACACCGCCTATGGAACCGGGGAAAAAGAAACCCGGCAAGCCCATCGCCAAGCGCCAGCCCATCCCACGGCAGTTCATTCCTGAGACTGGAGGAGGTCGCACGATAAAAGACCATGGTTACTTCCTCGTCGATAAAGCAGAATACGTTCTTGGCTGTGTTCCTGATGGTAAAGGAGCCTCACCGAGCGGCCCTAAGTCCGCCGCCCGCCAGAAGCTCTTTCGCGATCAAATCGCCGAATGTCAGCATGAAACCGGTGTGGAGGAGCTTAAGGCCGTTTTGGCCTTTCTTGACGACGTGATGCAAAATGGCCTCAAGGAGCCGCTGCCCCGAGAATGCGGCCCGAGCGATCAGTTTGCCTTCCAAATCCGCTCCGAGGATCAAGAAGGCGGCCTCGCCCATCTCGTGCCCGCCGTGGCTGCGTGGTGGAGAGGGCGCTGCCAGAAAAAAACATCGCCCGAATCGAACCTCAACTGCCTCATCACAGGCGAGGCAATTAGCGAGCCTGGACTTTTTCCCGTCATCAAGCGGGTGCCCGGCGGCACCACTTCGGGAGCTGGTATCGTCAGCTTCAACGCCCCTGCTTTTGAGTCCTACGGTTGGGTAGGCAGCCTCAATGCTCCCATCAGCCCCGAAGCTGCTCAAAAGGCTGCGACCGCGCTCAATCGCCTGCTCGACTCGGCGTTTGAAACGCAAGACGGCGAGAAGCTCAAGAAGCGCCACATCCGTCTCGATGCCACCACCGTGCTCGCCTATTGGAGTGGCGGCACCAGCGAGGGCGCAGACTGGTTTGGCGATTGCCTAGAAGTTCCCGATGTTCAGCAGGTCGGCTCTACCGTGGAGACCATTTGGCGTGGCAGAGTCCCACCGGACTTCGATGCGGACACCGTACCCTTTTTCGCCGTCACACTGAGCGGAGCACAGGGCCGCGTGATCGTGCGGGACTGGTATCAGAGCACCGTTAAAGCTACCCAAAAGGCCGTGGCGGAGCATTTCCAGGCTCTCGAACTCGATCTCATTACTCGCGCTGGAGAAGGGAAAACACTCCCACCCGTGCTCTCCCTCCGTGCCCTCCTTGAGGCCCTCGTTGTTGGTGGCGATCAAGAACGCATTCCTCCACCGCTCTCCGCGCAGATGACGCGGGCCGCACTCGGTGGCGCAAACCATCCCTATCCCATCACCGCCCTGCAACGTGGCCTCCAACGCTACCGCGCTGAAATCACCGATGACTCCTGGCTCGCCTCCCGCCGCCGCGATGTGCTCGCCTCCCTCTGCAAAGCCATCCTCAGCCGAAACTTCAAACAAGAACCCGAACATCACACCGAACCCACCCTCCTTATGAACCCGATGAACCACAACCCTGGTTACCTCGCTGGACGCCTGCTCGCCGCCTACGGCGAGATGCAGCGCCTCGCGCAGCACCCGAACAAGATCAACGCCACCGTGATCGACAAGTATTACGGCTCCTTCTCCGTCGCCCCCGGCCCGCTTTTACCCGGACTGGACAAGCTTCACGTCTCACACCGCCGCTCAGCTCTGAAAAATCTCAGCACGGCATGGGTCGCACCCTCGGCAGCTCGGCTGGCTGACAACATCGAGAAAATCTACGCCGCGCTCAAGACGACTCAAAAGTGGCAACGTCTCGATTTGAGCGAACAGGCGGAGTTCGTCCTCGGCTTCCATCATCAAACTAGGTGGCAGCGCATGAGTGGCGCTGAGCGTGACGCCTGGATCACCAGCCGTGGCATCGACCTCGACTCGCCTGACTGTGTCCTCACCCACAAACTCAAAGACGAAACTCTTCACGACATGTCTCCCGTCACCGCAATGACCGATTTCGGATCCTTTTCCTGATTCTTTGCCACCTTTCTCCTGCCTTAAAATCTCGTCTCAAACTCCAATACCAACATGAACAACCGCTACGAATTCATCCTCCTCTTTGACGTCATCAACGGCAACCCCAACGGCGACCCGGATGCTGGCAACCAGCCACGCACTGACATTGAAACTGGGCGAGGCCTCGTCTCCGACGTGTGCCTCAAGCGCAAAATCCGCAACTTCATCACCCTCGTGAAGCGTGACGCCAGCGGCACTCCACAGCCCGGATATGACATCTACGTCAAAGAAAAAGCCGTTCTCAATCAGCAGCACGACCGCGCCTACCAAGCGCTCGGTCTCAAAAAAGATGAGAAGGACAGCAAAAAAGCCGCTGCCAATCAAGATGCCGCACGCCAGTGGATGTGCCAGACTTTTTTCGACATCCGCATGTTTGGTGCCGTCATGGGCCTCGGCACGAATTGCGGCCAAGTGCGCGGCCCCGTGCAGATCGCTTTCTCCAGCAGTCTCGACGCCATCAACTCGTCCGAGCAAACCATCACCCGCATGGCGGTGGCCACCGAAAGAGAGGCCGAAAAGCAGTCTGGTGACAACCGTACCATGGGCCGCAAATACATCGTCCCCTATGGCCTCTACCAAGCCCACGGTTTCATCAATCCCTTCCTCGCTCAGCAAACCGGCTTCTCAGACGAAGACCTCACCCTTTTCTGGCAGTCTCTCATTCAGATGTTCGAGCACGACCGCAGTGCCGCACGCGGCCTCATGTCAGCTCAGAAGCTCATCGTTTTCAAACATGACTCTGCGCTCGGTAACGCCCCCGCAGGCAAGCTCTTCAAGCTCGTCAAAATCAAGCTGAATGACGGTGTCGCCGTCCCTCGTTCCTTCGATGACTATAAAGTCACCATCGGCCAGCCCCCGGCAGGCGTGGAGATCATTGAGATGCTCTGACCGTGGACCTTCTCCCCATCTCCGCCCTGCAACACCTGCTCTACTGTGAGCGGCAGTGTGCGCTGATCCACCTGGAGCAGGTGTGGGCGGAGAACCAGTTCACGGTCGAGGGAAATGTGATGCATGAGAAGGCGCACGACGGCCCAGACGAAACACGGGCCGGCGTGCGCCTCGTGCGTGGCATGCTGGTGAAGTCTGAGGCTCTGGGCCTCTCCGGGCAGTGCGATGTGGTGGAGTTTCATGCCGATGGCGTGGTGCTGCCCATCGAATACAAGCGTGGCAAGGCGAAGGCGCACCGCGCCGACGAGGTCCAGCTCTGCGCCCAGGCGCTGTGCCTGGAGGAGATGCTGAGTAACCGGGCCATTCCTGGCCCGCCGATGGATGCAAAGGGGCAGGAATGCCCCGCATACTGCATCCCCGAGGGGCGGTTGTATTACGGCCAGACGCGTCGCAGGCTGGATGTGGTCTTTGATGCGGAACTCCGCTCCCTCACCACAGACACGACACGGCGGCTCCGCGAGATGATCACAAGCCAACGTACTCCCCCTGCTGTTTATGAGGAGCGGAAGTGCGAGGCCTGCTCCCTGAAGGAGTTGTGCATGCCCCAGGCAATGCGCTTTCAGAAAGGGGCGGCGGCGTGGTTCACCCGCCAGATGGCGGAGCTGGACACCCAAAGTGGAACAGGTTTTCAACCTGTTCATTCGCCGGAGGCTCCCAAACCCACAGGTTAAAACCTGTGACACTTTCCTTCATGAAAAAGCATCTCAACACCCTTTTCATTACGCTTGAAGGTGCCTGGCTGGGCAAGGATGGGGAGGCCGTCATCGTTCGTCATGAGCAAGAGACGAAGATCCGAGTGCCGCTGCACAACCTGGACGGCATCGTGGCTCTCGGGTGGGACATCACTTGCAGTGCCCCGCTCATGGCCGCCTGTGCGGAGAAGGGTGTCACGCTCTCTTTTTGCACCCCGTATGGGAAATTTCAGGCGGCGGTGCGTGGCTTCACCAGCGGCAACGTGCTGCTGCGACGGGAGCAATATCGCCGTGCCGATAACGACGCCACCAGCGTGGGAATTGCACGCCACATGATCGCCGCGAAGATCGCCAACCAGCGCACGGTGCTGCTCCGAGCCATCCGTGACCACGGCGGGGATGAACGAACGACGACCCTGAACGCCACCTGCATTGAACTGGCCTACAACGCCCAGGTGACCAGCCGGGAAAACACCCTGGACACCCTGCGAGGGATCGAGGGTGATGCCGCGAAGCGCTATTTCGACGTCTTCCCATATCTCATCACCAATCCAGGCTTTGCGTTCAACGGCCGGGTGAAGCGACCGCCCGCCGATCCGGTGAATGCGCTGCTTTCCTTTCTCTATGCCATGCTGGCGCACGATTGCCGCAGCGCCTGCGAGACCGTGGGGCTCGATCCGCAGGTGGGCTTCCTGCATCGCGACCGGCCGGGCCGAGCCTCTCTTGCCCTCGACCTCATGGAGGAACTGCGTCCCGTGCTAGCCGACCGACTGGCGCTAAGCCTCATCAATCGGCAGCAGGTCAAGGCTTCTGACTTCATCACCAAGGAAACAGGTGCAGTGGAAATGAAAGACCTTACTCGAAAGGCTGTTCTAGTTGCCTATCAGGAGCGCAAACAGCAGGAACTGGAACACCCGTTTCTAGGGGAAAGGGTCACAATGGGCCTGGTTTGTCATCTCCAGGCACGACTACTCGCCCGTCATCTCCGAGGCGATCTCGACGCCTATCCCGCTTTTCTTTGGAAATGATCTGAACGAGGCACATCCGGCAAATCGACCCTGCCCAGTCAACCCACAAGCCAAGAATACACGCATGTACGTTCTCATCACTTACGATGTCGCCACCAGCACCCCGGGAGGTTCGCGAAGACTGAGGCAGGTTGCCAAGGCCTGCCTCGATCATGGTCAGCGTGTACAAAACAGCGTCTTCGAATGCAAGCTTGATCCCGGCCAGATGGCGGCATTGCAGGCAAGGTTAGAAAAGATCATCGATACGGATCACGACAGCCTGCGCTACTACCACCTTGGCAACCACTGGGAGCGCAGGGTTCACCATGTGGGGGCCAAGACCTCCTACAATGTGGACGGGGCGCTCATTGTGTGAGAAAGTGTGAACCGCGAACGTCCAGTCATGCCGTTCGATAAGGGAGGTTCGCGGAAAGCGCATCTCCTTGAATATGAGGATCTTTGAAAGCTCCCAAAACTATCTAGCCCTGGAGTTCGGCTTCGGGACAAGTGGTTCGCGCAACATCTCTCATTTGATAAAGGCCTGTGCAGAACCTAGTTTTAAGGATCGCCGCTCACCCGAGCGGCGCGGATTGAAACAACGTAGTCAACCGCCACGTCCTGCCCGGCAGGATCGCCGCTCACCCGAGCGGCGCGGATTGAAACTTGCGCAACCACTCTGCCTGTTCGGCCCTGGCTGATCGCCGCTCACCCGAGCGGCGCGGATTGAAACACGGCGTCCCATTTATCTCCGGCAACGGGAACCGATCGCCGCTCACCCGAGCGGCGCGGATTGAAACACCTGATAGCCTGCGGCTAGCAGCCGTTGAGACCAATCGCCGCTCACCCGAGCGGCGCGGATTGAAACAGTAAACTTGTTTCCAGATCAGTCATTTAGATAATCGCCGCTCACCCGAGCGGCGCGGATTGAAACAATCTCATCAACGCATTCGAGGCGTCCGAGATCATCGCCGCTCACCCGAGCGGCGCGGATTGAAACCCTTTCACCATCGGACGCTTCCTGACTTGGGATGATCGCCGCTCACCCGAGCGGCGCGGATTGAAACATCGACCTCTTCCGCCCCCTGTCGCCATCGGAGATCGCCGCTCACCCGAGCGGCGCGGATTGAAACAACGACATCACCAGCAACGTATGTTTGCCCGACATCGCCGCTC
>JBIIRD010000108.1:0-13655 GCA_044341745.1 Prosthecobacter sp.
TGAGGTGCCCGCCGGGGTGGCGGACGGAGCCTCGCTGAAAATCTGGCGGCTGTGGACGCTGGCGGACGTCTTTGGCGAGTCCAACAGCGCCGGGCTGACCTCGGCGGAAACGCCGGAGCAGTCGGACTTGATCCTTATTCCGAACGGCTCGGGTTTCGACAAGTATTTCTACTGCAGTGGAGGTGCCCAGGGTGCGGGTTGGAGAAAGCAGGGTGGTGGTGTGACTGACATGGCCGAGGTGCCGCTTCCGCTCGCCGGAGGCATGGCGATTCGTGCCCGCTCTGCGAAAACCATTCTGCTGGTCGGGCAGGTCAAACCGGGCGCCACCCAGGTCTCCCTGCAGACCGGCCATAACTATGTGGCCAACCTCTGTCCGGTGAACGCCTCCGGCACGGGGGCCTCCAGCCAGGGGAGAAAGCTGGGCAATTCCGGCCTGGAACAAGGTCTCACCGGCGGCACCGCCTCCTCCCTGGCAGACCTGGTGCTGCTCTGGAACGGCAAGGGATATGACCAGTATTACTTTTCCACCGGCGGCCTGGCGGGCAACGGCTGGAGAAAGGTGGGGGATGTGGCAACCTCCCAGGCGGATGTCGCCCTGCCGGACGGCGCCTTCATCATTTTCCGTCGCGGTGCGCCGACGACCCTGGTGCTCAACCAGGGGAGCTTCTAATCTTCAGCCTCAGAAACCTCACTCTCATGAAGAAGATTTTTCCCTGGGCTGCCGCAGTCTGGATGTTTGCCCTTGTGAACGCCGGGGCGGCGACGCTGACGCTGACGAATTACACGACTGCAGCGAACGCGGTCCACGGCATCGCCGACAAGGACGGGGCGCGGATCGGCTCGTCGCAAGGCGCCGGAGTCATCGGCCGCATGGCCAGCCTTTCCGATGAACAGATTGAGGCCGCCGTGGCGGCTGGCGACATCGCCACCCTGGTGGCCGACTTTCAGGCCTTTGATCCTGTGGGCGGCATTTTTGGACTGAACAGCCTGGGGGCGGACGGAGCCTTTGAACAAAGCCTGAGCCAATACACGCGCGTCTCGGTCAACGCCTTTGGCGGGGCTCCCATCTTTGTCTGGCTCTACAAGGGCGCCAGCCGTTCGGAGGCCAGCCAGTGTTTCCTCGCCAGGCTGAACTCCGTGTTTCCGACGGATGCCGAGGATCTGCCACCTGCAGGCCCCGTCGATGTGGCGGTCAGGCCGGACAACATTGACAAGCTGTTCGCCGGCAGCATCGGCCCCGAGACGCATGATTACGGCCTCGGCGGCGGTGCGGTGACCCTGCTGAAAATGAAGTCCAACGGTGCCAATCAGGCGCCAGTGGCCCAGAACAAGTCCATCCGGGTGGACGTGGGCGTGGCCCGCAATGCTCAGGTGATCGCCACGGACGCCGATCTCGACGCGCTGACCTTTGCCCTGGTGACCGGTGTGACCAAGGGCGCGCTCACCTTCGGCACTGACGGCAGCTTTTCCTACACGGCAAACCCGGACGCGACCGGCCAGGACAGCTTCACCTTCAAGGCCAATGATGGAAAGCTCGACTCCAACACCGCGACGGTGACGATCAACATCGGCGACTTCGGACTGCTGGCCCAGACCATCAGCTTCCCGCCGCCTCCGCAGCGCACTCGAACGGATGCCGCCTTCAACCTTTCCGCGACCGCCTCCTCGGGCCTGCCGGTCACCTTCCAGATCCTCTCCGGGCCCGCGACCCTCAGCGGCAGCACCGTGACGCTTACAGGAGCGGTGGGCACGGTCTATGTTCTCGCCAGCCAGCCAGGTGATGATGAGTATGACGCCGCTCCATCCGTGGAGTCCTATTTCCATGTGACGGCTCCGGCGACCGTCCCCACCCTCGGGCACCTGAACCAGGTCTACCGGGGCACGCCCCTGACCGTCAGCCTGGCCGGTGTTCCTGGCGGACAGACCTTCAGCGTGACCTACAACGGCAGCCTGACGGCGCCCACCAACGCAGGCACCTACAGCGTCGTCGCCACCACCTCCGGCGGTGTCATCAAAAGGGGCAGTTTGATCATTTCCAAAGCGCCCCTGTCGGTGGTGGCGGACAACAAGAGCCGGCTGATTGGTGAGGAAAATCCGCCGCTGACCTTCTCCTACCTGGGCTTTCGTGGCACGGACACGGCCGAAACCGTGTTTCCGCAGCCGGACACCAGGACGGTGAAGCGGCCGGTGATCTCGACCACGGCGACCTGGAAGAGCCCGGGTGGGACCTATCCCATCAAGCTGTCCGGCGGGCTGGCGCTCAATTACGCGCTGACCTATGTGCCCGGCCTGCTCACCGTGAACTCCTTTGCGGGAAGTTATGAAATTCTGGCCGCAGACCCGACGACGGAAGCTCCTGCCGCCAAGGTGGAGCTGATGATCGCCACAGCGGTTGCCGAGGTCAAAAACGAGCCTGGTGTCAAAAGCATGGCCTGCAGCGGCAAGCTGTGGGTGCCCGGGGAAACGGCGTTTGTGGCCTTCTCAGGCAGCTTGAAGATTCATCCGGTGCAGTCAACGGCCTCCAACGTCTGCACCGTGGTCAGGAAAGTGGGCACTGTGACCACGACCTATGCCCTCGATCTGACGGTGACCCTCACGGGGAACCTGTCGCTCACCCTTCAGCGTAACAGCGTCACCATCGCCTCCGGCAACGACGGGCGGATCCTCTTTGTGCCGCCGGCCAAGCCCGTCATTTCCTATGCCGGTGATCACACCGCCATCCTGGCTCCCGGAACGCCTGTGGGCGCAGCCTCAGGGCCGCTTCCCGAAGGGGCCGGCCATGCCACGGCGAAGATTGACATCAAGGCGGTGATGGCCCTTGCCGGCAAGCTGGCCGATGGCACGACGATCACGGCCTCCCTGAAGCCCACGATCACCACGGGCGTGAACGCAGTCAGCTACCGTCTGTTCGTCCTGCCCTATGCCTCCAGAAAGGACAGTTATGTGGCAGGGTGGATTGACATGGTTCCCCATCCCGACCTGACGGGCCGCTATCATGTGCCGTCAGGACCGGACGCCTTCCTGGTCTGGGCAAAGGCTGACAAAAGCACCGACAAGTCCTACCGCTCCGGCATCCCGCTGCTCGAGTGTCCCTTGACGATCGATCCCTGGAGAAAACCGGCCAGGGCCACGACGTCCACGCCTGCCATCGTGCTGTCGGAAACCCTGCGAATCGGCCCCTCTGGCGACTTTCTGGTTTTTCACAGTCCCTTCACCAGTCCCTCCACAGTCGACCTGCCGATGGGCCTGAACCTCAGCGAAACCCCGACGGTCAAGGTGACCGTGACCGCCGATGCCGCCAACCTGACGGGCTGGAAAATCACCTCCTTGAACACCATCACGGGGGTCTTTGCCGGTGAATGCACGCTCAAGAAGGAGGCCAAGCTCCGCAAGCTGAGCTTCTCAGGGGTTCTCCGGCAGCCCACAGCCGCCGAGTCTCCAGGCATCATCGGGCGCGGCTTCTTCCTGCTGCCTCCGGTGGTGGCCACGGATCCAACCGTGTCGGGCGAGATCCGCTTCTCGAGGCCTTGAACAGGGTCAGCCGCCCCATCGCGCTGCCTGACGGGATCCGTTTCCGCGGGAAGGGTGCCTGAACTCAGGTCGCTGCATGAACCGCAGTGATTGCCGTTTCAGCAATCTCGTCCGGGGTCGCGTCAATGGAGACGTCGATCAGGTCTGGAGTTTCTTCCAGGATGGCAAACTGGCTGTCCAGCAGGCTGACCGGCATGTAATGCCCCTGCCGTGCGGACATGCGGGAGAAGATCAGCTCCCGGGAGCCTTTCAGATGCACAAAGGCAATGGTCTCCCGGTCGTCCTCCGCCCTCAGCCGCCGACGGTAGTCCGCCTTCAGGGCGGAGCAGGCCAGCACATAGACCGGCGTCAGGGACCTCATTTCCAGGATGCGCTCGCGCAGGCGTTGATACCAGGGATGGCGGTCTTCATCGGTCAACGGTGTGCCCTGCTTCATCTTCGCCTTGTTTTCCGCGCTGTGAAAATCATCGGCATCCTCAAAAACACCTCCAAGCCGGGCGGCCATCCGTTTGCCGACTTCGGTTTTTCCACAACCGCAGACCCCCATGAGAATGAGGGTTCGCGGGCTGGAGCGGACGGGAGTGGCGGACATGATCGCCAGCCTATCCGGCACCTTGCTGCGGGCAAGTCATCAACCGCCGCAGGCTTCGGGATCAACGAGCCCGGGTGTAAATCAGTTCTCCGTCATTCAGGCGGATGAACTCGACCGCGCCCAGCACGTCTTCTTCAGTCAGATTGGGCAGCCTGAACACACGTCCGGCCAGAGGTCCGCGGGTGATGGTGACGCCTTCGCCGATGCGACGGATGATCGTGGCGATGTCTCGGGTGCCGGCGGTCACCTGGGCTCCGGCGGCGTTGGCGGAAGCTGCGAGCGTGCAGAGCGTTTGGGCATTTTTGCGATGGGTGGCCTGCCGGGTGCCTTCCGTGCTGCCAAACAAGGGCAGGGCCATGAGCGCCATGAGACCCATCACGCAAACGCACATCATGGCTTCGAAAAGGCTAAAGCCGCTGTTTTTGGAGTTCTGAGTGTCAGTTTTCATAACAGTTTCAAATATGATTGTTTGATATGACAATTATCGAAATGCAGCAAGACAAGTTTTCCATAAAAATGATAATGTTTCCGCAAAAGATTCTCAATTTTGAAAAAGCAAGGTGCGCTCTTTGGAAACACTGCTGCCTCTGAATCCGTCCGTTCTGCCATGCGGTTCTTTCCTTTCCTTGGCCTTATCCTCCTGATGCCTTGCAGGGAGTGCGTGGCAGCGCTGCCACCTGATGTCCTGCTGATTGTTTCGGATGACCAGCGCCCGGACACGATTCGGTCTCTGGGCCATGCCTCTCTGGAGACGCCGTCGATGGATCGCCTGGCCGCTGCCGGCACGGTTTTCAGCCGCGCCTATGCCGGTTATCCCATCTGTCATGTGAGCCGGGCGCAGATGCTCACCGGCACCCATGCCTTCCGTGCGCTGCCCAAGTATCCAGCCGGTGCGATCGACCCTGAGCTGGCCACTCTGGCAGGTACGTTGCTGAAATCAGGCTACCACACCGCCTACACCGGGAAGTGGCACAATGACGGCCACCCTACGCAGCGGGGCTATGCGGTGACCAGCGGCCTGTTTTCCAGCGGCGGGGTTCCCGGCCGGCCTCAGCCTGAAACGGACGCCTTCGGTCATCCGCTCACGGGTTATCGTGGCTGGACCTTCAAGGATGCCCGCAACCAGCCCGAACTCGACAAGGGCGTCGGGCTCTGTCCAGAC
The DNA here is from genome assembly GCA_044341745.1 of Prosthecobacter sp. Taxonomy (GTDB): domain Bacteria; phylum Verrucomicrobiota; class Verrucomicrobiia; order Verrucomicrobiales; family Verrucomicrobiaceae; genus Prosthecobacter. The sequence continues at coordinate 5,286 of JBIIRD010000108.1, forward strand.
AACAGCCGCCACATGGCCGAGGGGGCCATCCGGGCCCTGCGCATGGCTCCTGCGGACAAGCCGTTGTTCCTGCATGTGAACTTCGCCTTTCCCCATGATCCACGCCAGTGGCCCGAAGGCATGAAGGATCGCTATGAGTCGGGCAAACTGCCGCTGCCTGCCAATTTCCAGCCCGTTCATCCCTTCGACCACGGCAACCTCGAAGGCCGCGACGAGAAGCTGCTGCCAACGCCGCGTCAGCCATCCCAGGTCCGCGAACAACTGGCGCTGTATTATGCCATGATCACGGATCTCGATGCTCAGCTTGGCCGGATCCTCGGCGCCCTGCGCGACCGGGAGAACACGCTGGTCATCTTCACCAGCGACCAGGGGCTTGCCCTGGGAAGTCACGGGCTGCTGGGCAAGCAGAACCAGTATGAGCACAGCATCCGCAGCCCGCTGATCATCGTCGGCCCGGGTCTGCCGAGGGGTGAACGGAGCGAGGCGCTGGTGAACCTGCAGGATCTCTTCCCCACCCTCTGTGAACTGACCGGGGCCGCCGTGCCAGCTTCGGTCACCGGCAAAAGCCTCAGGCCTTTGCTGCTGCATCAAACCGTCCGCATTCATGAGTTCGTCACCGGCCTGTTCACCGACACCCAGCGCATGATCTGTGACGGTCGGTGGAAATACATCCGCTATCCGAAGGCCGGCAGGGAGCAGCTCTTTGACCTTGAGAAGGATCCTCAGGAACTGAACGACCTCAGCGCTTCCGCCCTGCATGAGTCAAGACGCGCCGCTCTCCAGGCCAGGCTGCTGCAATGGTGTCGCGATCAGGGCGATCCGGACCTTTGAGCCTCATCTTCACCCCTGCTCACTTGCCATAAACATCCGCCTCTTTGCGGAAGCCGTCGGCAATCACCGTCTCGCGCATGTTGTCGCGGGTCACGGCGACGATGTCGAGCAGCACGCTGGGAACCTGGATCCGGCCGTTGTCGGTCCCGGCCTCGGCGATGAGCGGCAGGCGCCTGGCCAGTTTCACCGCGAGTTCCGCCGCCCTTTTGGCCAGCCGGGTCAGCGGCTTGTAAACCGTCATTGTCTGGGAGCCCGCGACGATGCGCTGGCAGGCGGCCAGGTCGGCGTCCTGGCCGGTCACCAGCACCTTGCCGGACAGGCCTTCCTCGATCAGCGCCTGGATGGCGCCGCCCGCCGTGCCGTCGTTGCTCGCGAGGATGGCGTCGATGTTCTGCCCTGCCTTGGTGATGGCGGCGTTGGTGATCTTCTTGGCGTTCTCCGGCTTCCAGTCCTCCGCCCAGTCTTCAAACACGACCTCGACCCTGCCTTCCTGGATCAAGGGCTGGAGCACCTTGTCCTGGCCCTGCTTGAAAAGCCGCGCGTTGTTGTCGGTCTTCGCGCCGTAGATCCGCACCAGGCGCATCTTGCCGCCGGCGGGGATTTTCTCCGCCAGGTAGCGTGCCTGCAGCTCGCCCACCCTGACGTTGTCGAAGGTGATGTAGAGGTCGGTTTCAGCGTTCGTGATCAGACGGTCATACGACAGCACCGGGATGCCCTCGGCATGCGCCATCTCGACGGCGCGTGCCATGGCCTCGCCGTTGTGCGGAATGATGACCAGTGCATCGACTCCGGAGGTGATCAGGCTCTCGACATCCCGGAGCTGGCGCGTGTCGTCGCTGTTCGCGGACAGCACCTGCACCTCCGCCCCCAAGGCCCGGGCCTGTTCGATGAACAGGTCACGGTCAGCAATCCAGCGCTCCTCCTTCAGCGTGTCCATGCTCAGGCCGATGACCGGCTTGCCGCCGGACTTGGACGAGCCCGCCGAGCCAGCTCCGCCGCGCGACAGCACGAGACCGGTGGTCACGCTTAGCACGAAGGAGATCAGGACAAAGGCAAGGCGCAGATTCATGCCCCTTCGTCTAGCGCAGGAGGTTCGGCCCTGGGAAGCAAAAAGGCGTCGGCGCAACCCGGAGCCTGCGACTCCCTGCAGCCCATCACGGCCCGGGGGGCCGAAAGCGCCAGGCCCCAGGCTGCGGCGTGCCTCCTTTGCGGATCATGCGCCCAGGCTTGTCATACTGGGACCCGGACGCAACAGGCCCTGAGGGATGGCGTAAGTTCGGACGATCCCCTGATTCTCCCATGAAAATGCACCGCCTTTGCTCCGGCAGCCACGCCAGCCCCTTCGCCGCCTCCCAGAGCCGTCGCGATTTCCTCCAGGTGGGCGCCGTGGCCGGCCTCGGCCTGACCCTGCCCGACCTGTTCCGCCTCCAGGCCGGCGGCATTGAGATGCCTTCGGTGGAGAGCTACAAGCCGGTCGCCACCTCGATCATCCACATCTACCTGCCCGGCGGCATGGCCCAGCATGAGTCCTGGGATCCGAAACCCTTCGCCTCCCCCGATTACCGCGGCCCCTTCAACCCCGTGAAGGGCGTGACCGGCGAGTACGTCGGCGAGAAGTTCGCGAACATCGCCAAGATCCTCGACAAGATCACCATCGTCCGCTCGGTCACCCATGGCGAGGCCGCCCATGAGCGTGGCACGCACAACATGTTCACCGGCTACCGCCCCAGCCCGGCCATCAAGTTCCCCAGCTTCGGCTCCATCATCTCCCATGAGCTCGGCAGCCGGAACAACCTGCCGCCCTATGTGGCCGTGCCCAGCATGTTCGCCCCGGACCAGGGCAGCGGCTACATGAGCAGCGCCTACGGCCCCTTTGCCCTCGGCAGTGATCCGGCCGACGGCGGTTTTGCCGTGCGTGACCTCGCCACGCCGAAGGACATTGATGACAAGCGCTTTGAGCGCCGTCGCAGCCTGCTGGCCGCCGTGGATGAGCACTTCCGCACCACTGAGAAATCCGACGGTCTCGCGGCCATGGACAGCTTCTACCAGGCCGCCTACAACCTCATCAGCTCCACCCAGGCCCGCGAAGCCTTCAACCTCGGCGCCGAGTCCGCCAAGCTGCGCGACGAGTACGGACGCAACCCGGCCGGTCAGCGCTTTCTCCTCTCCCGCCGTCTTGTTGAAGCGGGCGTGCGCATGGTCTCGGTGAACTTCGGCAGCTGGGATCATCACTCCAACATCAAGAGCGCCTTCGAAGGCCAGGCGACGCAGTTTGACATCGCCTTCTCCAGGCTGATCCGCGACCTGGACGAGCGCGGGCTGCTTGCCACCACGCTCGTGCTGGTCAGCTCCGAGTTCGGCCGCACGCCGAAGATCAACAGCACCAACGGCCGCGACCACTGGCCGCGCGTCTTCTCCGTCGCCATGGCCGGCGGCGGCGTGAAGAAGGGCTTCATCTACGGCAAGTCCGACGCCCTCGGCGGCGAGCCCGATGAAAACCCGGTCGGTCCGGAGGATCTCGCCCGCACGATGTACCGCCTGCTCGGCATCAACTCCCAGAAGCGCCTGGTTCTCGAAGGCGTGCGCCCCATCGACATCGTCAACGGCGGCCGCATGCTCAACGAGGTCATGGCCTGAGTCAGGCTTCAAAAACCAGCACGTGATGCTGGGCATGTCGGCCGATCAGCCGCGACTTCATCAGTCCGGCCTCCCCGGCCATGCGTGTCAGCGTGGACAATGTCTCCGGAAAATCAAAGGCGGCGACATGCGCGCAGGCTTCGTCGAGCTGCGCCGGCGGCACGCGCCTCCATTCCGCGCGCATGGTGCCGATGTAGCCCTCCAGATAGTCCTCGCGGCTCTGGCCTTCCTCGCGTGCGATGTCCACCAGCACGAAGCAGCCGCCCGCCTTCAACCGGCGTGAGCAGGCTTGGAAAAGCCGCTGCTTGAGCGCGCTGCCGAAATGGTGAACGGCATAGCTGGAAAAGATGACATCGTGGCTTTCCCCCGCCTGCTCAACGGCCTCCAGCATGTCCTGGCAGCACAGCGTCACCCGGCCGAGACCTTTCAGATAAGTGGTCCCGGCCTCCTCCAGCGCCGCCGGCGACAGGTCCACGCCGGTGTAGCTGGACGGCGGTGTGCGCTGCAGGCAGGGGCCGAGGAAACGCGCGTTGCCGCAGCCCAGGTCCAGCATGGACCACGGCCCGCGCTCATGACGTTCCGCCAGCAGCTGACCCACCTGCTCATACACTTCGCGATGAAACATGTAGTTCATCTCCGACAGCGCGTCGTAAAGCGTCCAGGACTGGCGGAAAAGCGTGGTTTCGTCGTGGTTCGTGCAGGCTTCGGGCATCGGCGCCATGAAAAGCATCAAACCGCGCGCCCTGCCAGACTTTGCGCCTGGCCGTCAGACAAATTTTGCCGCCGCCGTTCAGGGCTCGTAGATGCCCAGCGTGCCGTCGATCCGGCCGGCGACCAGCTGAGGCTTGTTGGTGAAGACCAGAGCGGAGGACCAGTCGGGCTGCTTTTCCAGGAGCCGTCTCTCGCTCAGGTCGGCGGCGTTCCAGAGCTTCAGCGTCCTGTCCGTGGCCGTGGAGGCCAGCAGCCTGCCGTCGGCCGACAGGGCCAGGCTGAGGATGCCGCCCTCGTGGGCAAAGCGGCTGGTGACGATCCTGTTCGTGCCCTCCCTGGCCCCGGCGCTGATGCTCCAGACCCGGATCCGGTTGTCGGCCCCCGCGCCGAACAAGGTTTTGCCGTCGGCACTGAAAACGACGCTCGTCTGCTCCTTGGTGGGCTGGGAAAGCGTGTCCAGCCTCTGCCCGGCGGCCACGCTCCAGAGCTTGACGGTGCGGTCGGAGCTGGCGCTGGCCAGCACCTGTCCGTCGGGACGGAAGGCCAGACCGTTGACGGCGCCGTTGTGGCCCTTCAGCAGGGCGGTTTCCCGGCCGGTGGCGGTGTCCCATAGACGGATTTTTTGATCGTAGGCGCCGGTGGCGAGGCGTTTGCCATCCGGTGACACGGCCAGGGCATACGCGGCGTCCAGGTGCCCCTCAAAGGCATGCAGGGGCGCGCCATCCTCGGTCCGCCAGCTGCGCACGACTCCGACAATGCCCGCCTCCCCTCCGGCGGCATAGACCGTCTGGCCGTCCGGAGAAAACGCCACGGCGTTCACCTTGCCGGTGAAGCCGCCCAGCTTCCGCAGAACCTCCGTGCTGCCCGGTTTCAGCAGCTCAACTTCTCCATATCGACCAACGGCGACCAGGCCCTCCCGGGCGGAAAAGGCCACCGCCTGAATGGAACGTTTCGGCGCCACGGTGGGGGCGATCTTCGGCGTGACGACCTGCTTTGGCATCGGTTTCGCCTCAGCCACGACCGGTCCCTTGGCGCCCGCGTTGATCCACGCCTTGACAAGGGCGATCTCCTCCGGCTTGAGCTTCGCGCGCTTGCCGGGCGGCATTGCTTCATTCTTGCCACCCCGGCCGGAACGGCCTTCGAGAAACTTCACCAGCAGGGATTCCTCCGCCCTGCCTGCCACGATGGCCTCGCCCTCCTCGCCCCCCTTCATCAGGGCCTTGAAGGTGTCGAGGGCAAATCCCCCGTCCGGATCCTCCTCGCCATGGCAGTCGATGCAGTACTCCTCCCAGAGCGGCACGATCTGCCTCGTGTAGTCCACGGCCGCCGCCCGGGCCGCGACGGGCAGCCAGGCGAGGCAGGTCAACGCAAAGTAGGTTGGGAAAGGGGAGCGCATGCTGGCCGCATCATACGAAGGCTGCGGGCCGAATTCAGCCCCGGAGGCGGATTCTCCATGTCAGATCATAGGTTTGGCCGCCCACGCAGCCGCCTTTGACACCCCGCCGCTCCTGCGTTAGAACCGCCGCCCTATGTCAGAAAAGCGCCAGTTCTTCGGCACCGACGGCGTACGCGCCGTGGCCAATCGTCATCCCATGACCCCGGAGTTTGTCCTCCGGCTCGGCCAGGCCGCCGCCGTGGTCCTCGGCCAGAAGCCAGGATCCGAAGGCCGCGCGCGCTGCGTCATCGGCCGCGACACCCGGGCCTCGGGCGAGATGTTCGAGTCCGCCCTCATCGCCGGCCTGAACTCCGCCGGGGTCGATGTCGTGCTCGCCGGCATGGTGCCCACTCCCGCCGTCGCCATGCTCTCCGCGCAAACCGGGGCCGACTTCGGCGTCATCGTCAGCGCCTCCCACAACCCCTTCCATGACAACGGCATCAAGTTCGTTCACGGCAACGGCCGCAAGCTGAACGACAAGACCGAGATCGCCATCGAGAAGATCGTGCTCGGCGAGGCCGCCGAGGCCCCCCGCCCGGACGGCCGCGGCATCGGCCGCGTCAGCCGCATGATCGACGCCGCCGACCGCTATGTCGCCCACGCGGTCGCCAGCATGGGAGGCGTGCGTCTCGACGGCATGCGCGTGGCCCTCGACAACGCCCACGGCGCCGCCGCCTTCACCAGCGCCGCCGCCCTGGAGCAGCTCGGGGCCGACGTCCAGGTCTTCCACAGCGAGCCCGACGGCTTCAACATCAACGAGGCATGCGGCTGCACCCACAGCGAGGAGCTCGAGCGCCTCGTCCGCCAGAGCCAGGCCCAGGCTGGCATCGCCCATGACGGCGACGCCGACCGCATCGCCCTCTGCGACGAGGAGGCGATCGCCCTGGACGGCGACGAGCTCATGGCCATCGCCGCCGAGGCCATGCTGCGCAAGGGCACGCTCAAGCAGAACACCGTCGCGGTGACCATCATGAGCAACTACGGCCTCGACGACCTCGTCTCCCGCCTTGGCGGACGGGTCATCCGGACGAACGTCGGCGACCGTTATGTGCTGGAGGAAATGCACGCCCGCGGTTTGAACTTCGGCGGCGAGCAGAGCGGCCACATCATCTTTGGCGACTGGGCCACGACTGGCGACGGATTGATCGCCGGCCTGCAGGTGCTGAAGATCATGAAGGAGACCGGCGAGCCGCTCAGCCAGCTGCGCAAGTGCCTGAAGAAGTTCCCCCAGGCCGCCCGCAACCTGCGTGTCCGCTCCAAGCCGCCGATGGACGAGCTCAGCGAGGCCCGCAAGATCATCCAGGAAACCGAGAAGAAGCTCGGCGACTACGGTCGCGTGCTGCTGCGCTACTCCGGTACCGAGCCCCTCATCCGCCTGCTCATCGAAGGCCGGGACGTCGAGTATCTCGAAGCCCAGGCCGACAAGATCGCCTCGGCGATCCTGGCGCAGATCGGCTGAAGCGGCGCGGTTGCCAAGGTGGGGCGGACATCCTGTCCGCCTGCTGAATCCTCGCCACGGACGAAATCCGGCGCGGGGAAGCCGTCGAAATTCCTCACCCGGTCCGCAGGCCGGCTTGAGGATCTTAGTCCTCCTCGGCGGGCGTCTCCAGTTCCGTCTCCACCTTGACGCCCAGGCCTTCGAGCACGGCATCGACCTTTTTCAGCAGCTTGAAGGGCACGCGACGGCGCTGGTACTTGCGGAAGAGCACATCCCGCAGGGCCAGCCACAGGGCCGCGTCCGGCTTTTCAATCGGCACCCAGTCCTCGTCCTCCGGCTCCGTTTTTCGGAACACCCAGGCACGGCTGTTCCAGTAGGCGCGGAAGTATCGCTTCCTGCCATCTTCCTCACGGTTTTCGTGCCATTCGTGGACTTGGTTTTTGGTCATTGAGAGCGCGCAGGATGCGCTAGTATCGCCGCCATGCAAGCCGACATGCCCCGACCTTCCTCCGCCCTGCCCAAGCTGCTGCTTTATTTGCTGGCCGTGATGGTGGGAGGCGCCTTGTTCGCCCCCGTCCTGTTTGACCTGGGGCATCAGGCCCTGGCCTGGATGAAAACCTCGCCCGCAGGGGAGTCCGGGCCTGCCAGATGGCTGGCGGACTCCATCGACCGGGCCTCCTTCACGCGCTTTTTCAACCGCGCCGTGCTCGTCTGCGCCCTGCTTTTCATCGGGCCGCTCCTGCGCAGCCTGAAGCTTGACCGCAGCCTGCTGCCCGCCTGGCGGCCGCTGTCCACCGGGCTTCGCCAGTGGTTGCTCGGCTTCGCCCTGGCGGCGGGCCTGCTGCTGCTCATGGGCTTCACCTGCCATGAGCTGGGCGCCTACCGGCTGCGCAGCTCCCCGGGCTGGACCCGGCTCGGCGAACCGATCACCGCCGCCCTGGGAGCCGGCATTGTCGAGGAAATCTTCTTCCGCGCCCTGCTTCTCGGCCTGCTGCTGCGCACCATGACCACCCGCTCCGCCGTGTTCTGGTCCACCTTCATCTTTGCCATCGTGCATTTCATGAAGCCGCCGGACGGCTGGAAGCTCGCCGATGACCAGGTGGTCTGGTCCAGTGGTTTCGCCGTGCTGGCCCAGATCGCCCGCGGCTTTGGCGACATCGACTTTCTACTCGCCGAGTTTGCCACCCTGTTTGCCGTCGGCTGGGTGCTGACCCAGGCCCGCATGCGCACCGGCATGCTCTGGGCCGGCATCGGTCTTCACGGCGGCTGGGTGTTCGGCCTGAAATGGTTCAGCGGGGTGATGTCGCCCCTGCCCGGC
>JBIIRD010000109.1:0-13475 GCA_044341745.1 Prosthecobacter sp.
CTGGGCCAGGCACATCATGGCGGGCATCCCCAGCATCAAGGCCGCTCACCAAGCTCCGGCCTGGGCCGTGCATGCCAGGAGGGTTTTCACACAGGCTCTAGGAGTTCCGCGCTCCAGGATGCTTACTCACCGCCTGAAACGGGCGGCGGGCTTCAGATCCAGGTTCCAGCAGGAATCACCGTGTCCTTCGGAATGACCACGATACCATCGCGGATGCAATAGAGCTCGTGATCCATGTTCTCGGGCTTGCCGTGCGGCGTGATCACCGTGTTGTCGCCGATGTGGACGTTCTTGTCGATGATCGCACGTTCGATACGGCAGTTGTGGCCGATGCCAGGCGCCGGCTTGTCCGGGTCCGTACCCGCCGCCCCGGCATAGTAATCCGCCCCCATGATGACCACCTCCCGCAACGTGGTGCCGCTCTCGACGATGGAGCGCACGCCGACAACCGCAGTTTCCACGTGGGCGTCCGTGATGATGCATCCATCAGACAGCAGGGCCTCACGAATCGTCGCCCCATTGATCTTGGTGGCCGGCAGAAAACGGGCATGGGTGAAGATGGGCGCCTGGGAGTCAAAGAAATCGTACTGCGGCACCAGCTTGCACAGGTCGAGATTCGCCTGGAAGAACGAGCGGATCGTTCCGATGTCCTCCCAGTAGCCCTGGAAGTTGTAGGAAAAGACCTTCCGGTCACGGATTGCGGCGGGAATGATGTTCTTGCCGAAGTCCATGTGATTGTTGTCCAGGCAGTCGATCAACGTCTGCCGGTTGAACACATAGATGCCCATGCTGGCCTGGTAGCGCGCCTCGGTGGTGTCGAGCCCCATTTCAGCAAGGGTTTCCGCCGGCATGCGAAGGGATTCAAGAACCGCGGGATCCTTGGGCTTCTCAACAAACTCGCGAATGCGACCGCCTGGCTCCGTCTTCATGATGCCAAATCCCGTCGCGTCACGCGCGTTGACCGGCAGCGTGGCAATGGTCAGCTCCGCCCCTGAACTGACGTGCTGGCTCATCACCTGGCGGAAGTCCATGCGGTAGAGCTGGTCCCCGCTGAGAATGAGGTAATAATCGTAGTCGTTCTCGATGAAGTAACGCAGGTTCTGCCGAACGGCGTCCGCCGTGCCCTGATACCAGCGCTCGCCCTCGGGAGTCTGCTGAGCGGCCAGCACCTCGACAAAGCCGCGGGTGAACTGGTCGAACTTGTAGGTGCGCGCGATATGCCGGTTCAGCGACATGCTGTTGTACTGGGTCAGCACGAAGACCTGGCGTACCCCTGAGTTGATGCAATTGCTGATGGGGATGTCAACAAGGCGGTATTTGCCGGCCAGGGGCACGGCCGGCTTGGCACGGTCCTTCGTCAGCGGGAAAAGGCGGGTTCCGGCCCCCCCGCCCATGACGATGGCCAGGGTGGAACGGCGGAGGACGGCATCGACGGCGACTTTGTTGGACATGGGGAGAAGTAGCTGAATTGTTTTCCTGGAAAAAACGACATCAGGCAAGGCGTTTCCACCGCAGGCAGGACGATTCACCGTGATGTGTGTCTTCAATCTGCCGCCCAACCCCTCCCCCGCCATGTCCAAGCTTGCCATTCGTTCCCTTCCCCTTGTCATCACCTTCCTGACAGCCTCAAGCCAGGCTGCGGTGAACTTTGAAAAGGACCTGCTGCCCGTGCTGCAGAAAAAGTGCCTCGACTGTCACAGCGCGCCCACCGTGGTGGACGGCAAGCCCAAGAAGCCCAAGGGCGAACTTCGCCTCGACGCCGCCTGGGCCATGCTCAAAGGCGGTGAAACCGGCCCGTCCCTGGTGCCGAAAGACCTGTCCAAAAGCTACATGTACGAAGTCGTCAACCTGCCCAAGGATGACGACATGTTCATGCCTCCCAAGGGAGACGCCATGACCGCGGCGGAGATCAAGCTGCTCAAGGAATGGATCGAGTCCGGCGCCGACTTTGGCGGATGGAAGGGCAACATGGAGGGAGCGCCGGCGGATGTCGCCGCAGCCGGAGGCGCTGCTGCCAAGCCGGCCGGCCCCCGTGAACACGAACTCTTCTACACCCGGCTTGCCGAGGGCCTCAAGCCTGCAACTGAATCCGCCCTGGCCAAGGCCAAGGAAGGCGGAGCCCAGGTTTTCCTGCTGAAGCCCGACAGCCCGCTCCTGCGCGTGGATTTCCTCACCGGCGTCTCCAAATGCGATGACACCAGGCTCGCCGTGCTGGCACCGATCAAGGACAACATCGCCCAGCTCGACCTCGGCCGCACGATCATCTCCGATGCTGGCCTGAAAACCGTGGCCCAGCTTTCCAGGCTGGCGAGCCTGGACCTGCGTCAGACCAAGGTCACCGACGCCGGGCTCGAAGCCCTCAGCGGCCTGAAGAACCTGCGGACGCTGAACCTTTTCGGCACGGAAATCACGAATGCCGGCCTGAAGAACCTCGCAGGCATCCAGAGCCTGCGCCAAGTCACCGTCTTTCAGACCAAGGCCACCCCGGCAGGCGTGGCAGAACTGAAAAAGGCCCTGCCCAAGGCCCAGGTGACCCTGAAATAGCCTCAACGCCGGTATTCACCCGACATGGCGCGGTCCTTGATGTCCAGGGCTCCTTCAATCTGCTGCTCGATGTAAAGGGCCTGCTCCGGCTCCATGCCGGCGGCCACCAGGCGGGAATGGGTGCCGTCGCTCAAGACCACCCAGACCTCGTAATAGGTGCTGACGCCGTTCTTGTTCCGGCGGATGACCTCCTTGCAGTAGAGCTGGTCGATGAGTCCGGCGGCAATTTCGCGCCAGCCTGTCCACGGCAGCGGCCCATGGGAGACCGTGACACTGCCATGGGTCACCTCCACCCGGGTGCGGTTGAAGAGCATGGCCAGCGTGTAGTAGGACAAGCCCACACCGACGGCGACATGCGCCAGGGGGAAAAGGCGGACAAACCAGGGAACATTGCCGCCGGACATGCTGGTGAAAAATCCGACCAGAAACGAGTTCCAGACAATGCAGAACGGAATCAGGAAGAGGATCGTCCAGTTGAACCAGCGGCGGTAAATCAACAGGCCTCTGACCGTGCTTTCAAGTTTCATGCCTGAAGGCAGGGCCACGGGCGGACGGGCGCGGAAGGCGCCTGAACGCTGGGTCCTGGGCGGCAGCATCAGGGTTCCGCAGTAGCTGCAGCGGATGGTTCCCTGCTCCTGATCGTAATCCTCCTCGCGAATCGGCGACGCGCAGTTGGGGCACTTCAGGGAGGTGGGCAGATGATCCATCCCGGAAACCTACACGCAGCACGCAGGAAACAGCAAATCTTCGTTAGGCCAGGAAAGGGTCACCAGGAGGTGCCGACGTCCTTCCGGCTCAGCGGCGTCAGTTTGCGAACCTTGGCCTCACCCACGCGAATTCCAGAAGTAGCGGCAATGCCTGTCTCCTGGCATGCGAGCTGATTGTCCTTCCAGGTGATACCGGAAAGGTCGCAGCGGGCCTCGATCACCGGATGCCTGGGCGACTCGATCTGGTTGCCTTCAAAGACCGTTTCCACGGGGGCGAGCACGGCCTTGTCATCATCTCCCAGGCCGATCAGCAAGGGGTGCTCGCAATTCACCAGGCTGTTGCCGGTCACGCGGGCGCGCTTCACCTGAAAATAGCGGTTCAGCGGGGAGTCCGGGATGCCCATCATCAGGCAGATCGAGGACCGGGCGTCATCGCCCGCCAGGTTTTCGAAGTAGTTGCCGCGCACGACATGGTCCTCGCCAATGATGCGCACGCCCCCGGTGCCGTTGACGCCATTGCCGATGAAAGCGTTGTCCTCGACGGTGCAGCCGTTGCCATGACGCAGGGTCAGTGTGCCGCCCACCTCCAGGAAGGTGTTGCCGCGATACAGATTGCCGCAGGACTTGTTGGAGATGCATTCGGTCTCGCCGTTGCAATGCTCAAAAAGGTTCGCCTCCACAAGGCAGCCGCCCTTGAGCATCGAGGTCTTGCTGTCGCCGACCCGGATGGTCTCCCCGCCGTTTTTGCCCAGCTTCTCACGCGGACCGAAGTAGTTGTGGTCGATCTGATGACCTCCATCGCTGCCCTCCCCGAGCCAGACAACCAGGGTGGTGCCCTTGCCCGTCTTGCCGCTGATCACACAGTGGTCCACGCGGTTGCCTCCTCCGTAAATCCCCACCCAGCGGGACTCTTTCTTACCATCCTCCTTCAAAGAACTGGTAATGGCACACTGCGTGAGGCGGCAGTGGCTGGCAGGGGTCTTGGAATCCCTGCGGAACATCACCAGATCGCTGATCGTCGGATCCGGCTCTTTGAAATGCAGCCCCTCGACCACCAGATGCTGTCCGCTGATCCTGAGGGTGCTGCCGCCGGTGAAAACGGTTTTTCCAGGAACCATCGCCCTCAGAGTGATGGGAGCCTTCTCCGTGCCACGACCTTCAAACAGCAGGGAGACATCCATGAACTCGCCTTCCGGCAGAATCAGAACGTCTCCAGGCGCGGCTTCACGTCCGACCGATTCCAGCCGGGCCGGATCCAGCACCTGGATTTCCCGGGCCATCCCCAGGAGCGGCAGCAGCGTCAGCAGAAGCCAGAAACGCATGGGGATGACAGGGGTTGCGGGTAGCAAAGCCAGGTCAGGCAGCCGCCACAGCGGCCACGATCTTCTGCGCGGCGTCGGTCAGGCCGTCGGCGCTGGTGATGGCCAGTCCGCTGTCCGCGAGCGTCTTCTTGCCCGCCTCGACGTTGTTGCCTTCCAGACGAACCACGAGAGGGATGTTCAGGGACACTTCCTGCGCGGCCGCCACGATGCCGTTGGCGATGATGTTGCAGTCCATGATGCCGCCAAAAATGTTCACCAGGATGCCCTTCACGTTCGGGTCGCCCAGGATGATCTTGAAGGCCGCCGTGACCTGTTCCTTCGTGGCGCCACCGCCGACGTCGAGGAAGTTGGCAGGCTCACCGCCATGCAGCTTGATGATGTCCATCGTGCTCATCGCCAGACCGGCGCCGTTGACAAGGCAGGCAATGTTGCCGTCCAGACCGATGTAGTTGAGGCCGTATTCGCTGGCCGCCACTTCACGAGGGTCCTCCTCGGTGGTGTCGCGCATGGCGACCACGTCCTTCTGGCGATAGAGGGCGTTGTCGTCAAAGTTGAACTTGGCGTCCAGGGCCACCACCTGGTTGTCGGTGGTGATCGCGAGCGGGTTGACTTCGACCAGCGAGCAGTCGCTCTTCAGGTAGAGGTTCCAAAGAGCCGTGAAAAGCTTCACCGCCTGATTGGCAAGCGCGCCGGTCAGGCCGAGGGCGGCCGCGACCTTGCGGGCCTGGTAGGGCTGCAGGCCGAGCGTGGGATGCACGAACTCCTTGATGATTTTCTCCGGCGTCTTTTCCGCCACTTCCTCGATGTTCATGCCGCCTTCCGTGCTGGCGATGAGGGCATGGCTGCTGCTGCCGCGATCAAAAAGGATGGCAAAGTAATGCTCCTTGGAGATGTCCACCGACTTGGCGACCAGCACCTTGCTGACGAGCTTGCCGTCCGGACCGGTCTGATGGGTCACCAGGGTCTGTCCCAGCATCTTGCCGGCAATGTCCTGGGCCTCGTCCGCCGTGTTGATCACATGCACGCCGCCCTTGAAGCCGTTTTTGAAAGTGCCTTTGCCACGGCCACCCGCGTGAATCTGGGCCTTCACGACCAGGCCTGCACCCCCCAGCTCAGCGGCGATCTGACCCGCCTCCTCGGCTGTCGAGGCAACCTTCCCCGGAGGAGTGGCGACGCCGAATTTGGTGAAGAGTTCCTTGGCCTGGTATTCGTGGATGTTCATGGGGAGGGGGTGGGAAAGCGGGGCGACAGTAGAAGCGCCCGCCAGACCGTCAAGGAGGCAATCAAACAGATGAAAAACTGTCGGCCCCAGCGGGCGGGACAGCTCCGGTCCCCCTACTCCTCAATCCTGGCCAGATAGCTCAGCGACCTGTCCTCACCCCTCCGCGCAACGACGATGATCTGCTTGCGCTTTTCACCCACGTAGCCCGTGCTGGTGATGCGCCGGAGATCGTCCTCGCTGGTCAGAATGCCCTGCAGTTCCCGGGCCCGGTCCCCTGTCAGCCCGAGCATCCGATAGGATTCGCTGTCAGACAGCCGCTGGTCATCCTCGGTGCCGGGAATCCCATCCGCGCCATCCCGTTTCAGGATGAAGCTGTCCACGTCCTTTTCAGCAGCTCCGGAAATGGCGATCAGGGTCTCCTTGAAAGCCGTGCGCAGGTCAATCGTGCCGTCGCCATACACGGAAAAGTACTCACGCCAGTCGGGCTTCAAGCGGTCCACCACGCCCATGCCGCGCACCAGCAGCATTTCGTCCGTATGGGTGAAGCCGGTGTTTCTGGGCAGGTCGTAAACCCCCAGGCCTTCATAATACTCCTTCTCCGCCCCGTTGGCCCTTGCCTCCTCGTTCCGGTCCACCCAGTCGGCCAGGGATTCGGAGGCGATGCTGGCCTCGTCACCGTTCAGCCCCCAGCGCATGAACAGCTCATAGACGGCCTCCCGCAGCCGTTCGTCAGTCACCAGGTTGATGGGAATCCGGGCTCCTTCGTAGTTGATCACCACGTCAAAGCCGCTGTCGGTGCCAACCTTCTGCTTCAGGACCTTGTCGCCGCGACGGGTGCTGGGATGCAGCCCCACGGCCAGGCCGCTTTCGGCCAGGTGCAGTGCACGAAACTCGGCCGCGTCGATGACGGCTTCCGAAGCGCTGAAATTGAGGTACTGCACCAACCCCATCACCACCATGCTCATCAGCAAAAGGGCCCAGATCATGAGCATCAGGGCGGACCCGCCCCTGCTCCGGGACCAGAGCGTCGAAGATTCCAAGGATAGAAGGGGAAAAGGCTTCATAGAAAGATCCTCAACGATTGCCTGCCCCCTGGCCAGAGATGGACGCACCGGCAGAGGATGAGCCGCCACCTGAAGGTCGCGGTCCGCCTCCCCCTGGGCCTCCTCCAGAGTTGTTGCCTCCCCCTCCTGGTCCCCTGCCCCCCCCAGGGCCGCCCTGGCCACCTGGCCTGCCCGAACCACCACCTGGGGCATTGGGGCCGCTGTTGCCACCGCCGGGGCCGCCTTGCCCACCCGGTCTGCCTCCCCCTGATCCGCCGCCACCACCGCCACCTGAGTTCGTGCCTCCTGAGGCATTGTTCTGACTGCTGCTGGAGCTGCTCGAACCGCCGGAGGTTCCGGTTCCCTTGGTCAGCAGGATCTGCGGCACGCTGTAAACCATGCGAATCGGCAGGGTCCGGTCCTTCATGAGAAGCTGCACTTCGATCAAGGCGGGCCAGCTGCTGTCACTCCACTCCTCTAGCCAGGTTTCGTCGTCCTCCTTGAAAAACCGCCATTTCAGGGAAGCCACCTCGGGCAGCAGGGGCATCCAATAGCGACCCTGTTCATCCGGCGCGGACAGGCCTTCCGTTTCCTGGCGCATGGCCAGGCCGCTTTCATCCGTCTTGGGGATCAGGTCCTCCCGCGACAGGCAGAGGTAATTCAACTCCGCACCGTTTTGGTCCGTGGCGCCCCCCGGATCCGGACGCAGACCCAGGATGGTGTCCTGATAGGAAAGCGGGTTGAAACCAAAGCCAAAGGAATGCGGCGCCCCGCTGATGGTCAGCTCCTGCCCGGAGGTTGTCGGCGAGTTCGGATCGAGCAGACTCAGGGTCAGCGTGGCCGTGCTGGGCAGGGTCGTGAAGGTCTTCCGGCAGAGATCGAGAAAGCGGTTGATGGAGTCGTTCTCACGCTGGATGCGCTCAATCTCCGCCGCCCCTTTCACGCTGCCCTGGATGAGGGCGAACAGCGTGCCGGTGATCATGCCGAGGATCGTCATGGCGATGACGATCTCCATCAGGGTGAAGGCTGCCCGGCGGCGGCTACGGCTGGGAGGGCTTGTAAACATAGACGTCCACGGTTTCCTCACGCAGCTCGTTGCCGACGGTGTAGGAGGCGATGACCTTGAGATTGTACATGTCGCTGAGCGTGCCGCCCCGGGTCATGGTCAGGCTGACCGGCTCGACCGTGCTGGTGTAGGTGACACCGAGGGCCGGGTCAGCCAGCGTGGTGACCATTTCATTCAGGGGCTTGCGGCGGATCTCCTCGACAAAGGAACGCAGCCCAATGCGCAGACGCTGCTCCTTGTTGAGGATGTTGGCCACCTCCATCGAGGCGTTCAACGACTGGGCCAGGCCGAGCACGCCGATCGAAAAAATGGTGAGGGCGATGATCAGCTCGAAAAGGATGTAGGCCCGCTGTGTGCGGGGCGGGCTCTTCCGACCATGAACTGGGAGGAGCGGCTTCATTTCAAGTCGATGACCTCCCGGGTGATGTCCGCCGTGAGCGCGTTGAACTCGACATCGAAGGCCGCGCCCGGCCTGTCCAGATGCAGCTGCAGCGGAATGCAGATGCCCGTGGGCTGAAACACCCACAGCTTCACCAGGTCACCGCTCATCTCCACCGGCTGAAACTCGTTCCAAAACTTCAGGCTGTACTGCGTGTCGGTTGGCAGGTCGTAGCGCTCCGTCCAGTTGTCGTCCAGCTTTGGCGCCGCCGGTGCCAGCGGCAGCTCGGTCCTGGGTTTTTCGCCCGCCCCGGCATCCAGGTCGGAATCGTTGTCATCGGCATTCGGATTCAGCCGGAAGCTGCCCGACGCCGCCTGTTCCATCAGCTCGTTCAACTCCGCCATCTGCAGGTAGGGCGAGAAATAGCGCGAAGCCACGAAGCCCCCCTGGTAAAAGGCGACCTGGTAGGGACGCTTCTCGCGCATCGCCCGGAGACGGGCCTCCTTCGCCAGCCTAACCAGCTCGATGACCGGCCGGCGGGCGATCTGCTCATCCCGCCAGCCCTTGAACATCGGCATCGCTCCGGCCGCGATGACGATCAGGATCGTCAGGGCGATGACCACCTCGACGAGCGTGAAACCGCGCCCGGAATTTCGAGCCAGGAAACGCGGACCGTCACCGCAGCCCTGTGAATCAGGTGCTCCGGGTGTACGGCTCCAGGCTCCCGCTTTCATCACTTCGCGGCCGTCTGCGGCCAGTTGCCGATGTCATCCTCGGTTCCATCCGCGCCATCCTTGCCGGCCGAATAGACATCATAGGGTTTCTTGGATTTCTGGGCGGGATAACGGTACTTGTACTCCTGGCCCCAGGGATCCTTCGGCACGGCCTCAAGAAGCTGGGTCCATTTTTCCGGCAGGGGCTCGGTGCTGGGTTTTTCCACCAGGGCCTTCAAACCCTGCTCCGTGGTCGGGGCACGCATGTTGCGGGCCTCATAGAGCTGGAGCTGAGTCATGATGTTCTGGATGTCGCTCTCCACGCGGGTTTCCTTGGCGACATCGACGTTGCCCTTGAGCATGTAGATGGAGCCGGCGGCCAGGATGGAGATGATGGTCAGCACGATGACGATTTCGATGAGGGTGAAACCGGCGCGGCTGAGGGTGCGGTGCGTGTGGGTGGTCATGGTTAGACGGGAGGGTGGGATGGGAGGGATTTTGACAGGCGCGTCATGAAACGAAAGGCAAAAGGGTCATTCAAAATTTGGGCTGAGGATTTCTAAACCCTGCCGCGAATGCCGTTCACGGAGGAGAACACGGCGGAGATGATCGAATAGGCCACCACGCCGACGATGACAGCCATGAACAGGATGATGATGGGCGAGATCATGGCCGTCATGCGCTTGATGCGCTTGTCGAGCTCCTTGTCATAGCGCACGGCCGCCTTTTCCAGGGACTTGCCGAGCGCGCCGGTCTGCTCCCCCACGGCGATCATGTCCACCAGCATCAGCGGAAAGTGCCCGACCTTTTTGAGCGAGCTGGAAAGCGACCCGCCCTCGGCAACCAGGCCGGTGACCCGGGCGAGCAGGCCCTGGATGTAAACATTCGCCGAGATCTTCGACACCAGCCGGATGCTGTTCAGCAGGGGCACGCCGTGCCCGACCAGGCTGCCCATGCTGTGGGAAAACTGGGCATAAAAACGGGTGGCCAGCACCGGTCCGAAAAGCGGCAGCTTCAGCTTGGTCTCATGCCACCAGAGCAGCCCGCCCGGCGTGGCGATGTAGGCCTTGAAGCTGAGCGCCACGATGACGATGACCGCCAGGATCGCCCACCACCAGGCCGCCAGGAAGCTGTTGAAGCTGATCAGCATCTGGGTGGGCAGCGGCAGCTGCTGGCCGTTCTTGTCGAGCAGGTCGGTGATCTGCGGCACCATGACCGTCATGAACACGATCATCAGCACCACGCAGGCGCCGATCAGGAAGGCCGGGTAGATCATCGCCTGCGTCACCTTCGACTGCAGCTCGGCGATGACCGTCAGGTTCTGCGCCAGGCGACGCAGGATGGGCGCCAGCGAACCGCTGACCTCACCCGCAGCGACGAGATTGCAATACAGTTCGTCAAAGCTGGGCGAGGCCTTTTTCAGCGCCTTGGCCACCGTCGAACCCTCGCGAAGCTGGTCGCGCAGGATGGTCGAAACCCGGCGCAGGGCCGGGTCCTCCTGGCGCTCCGTGATCACGCGAAGGGCCTGGTCGATCTGCAGCCCGCCATCCAGCATGTCCGCCAGTTCCTCGGTGAACAGGATGACCTGCGAGCGCTTCAGCTTGGCCGGCGTGTTGTCCTCCGCCTTGGCGGCGGCTCCGGACGCAGCCCTGGCCGCCTTCGTCTCCTCATCCACCTTGACCGGCGTCAGCGACTGCGCCTCCAGCTTCCGGAACGCCTCGGCCCGCGAGGCCACCGCCAGGGTCCCGGAAACGGTCTGACCCGAGGCGTTGAGGGCGGTGTAGGCAAAGCTGGGCATGGGCGATGTCGGCGATCAGGTGCTGCGGCGGAGGTTGGCAATCGTGCTACTCGCTGGCGGCGGTCACCGTCAAGACCTCCTCAAGCGTGGTGATGCCCTCGGCGGCCTTGCGGAAGCCGTACTGGCGCATGGGAATCATGCCGTCGGCCAGGGCCTGGGCCTTGAGCTCCATCACCGTGGCACGCAGGTTGATCTTCTCCTGAAGCGCCTCCGTCATCATGCAGATCTCCATGATGGCAAGACGCCCGCTGAAGCCGGTTCCGCGGCAGGAACGGCAGCCGACGGGACGATACAGCCGGTGATTCTGCTCCACCGGGAAACCGATGGCCTTCAGATAGCTTTCCTCGTGGTGCGAGGGCTCCTTGCAGTGCGGGCAGAGCGTGCGCACCAGTCGCTGGGCCTGGAAGGCGCGGACCGAGGAGGAAACCATGAAGGGCTCGATGCCCATGTCGAGAAGGCGGGAGATGCCGCCGACGGCGTCGTTCGTGTGCAGGGTGGAAAGCACCAGGTGCCCGGTGAGCGCGCCGCGGATGGCAATCTCCACCGTCTCCTGGTCGCGCATTTCCCCGACCATGATCACGTTGGGGTCGCCACGCAGGATGGAACGCAGGCCGGTGGCGAAGGTCAGGTCGATCTCCGGTTTCACGGCGATCTGGATGATGCCGTCGAGCTTGTTTTCCACCGGGTCCTCGATGGTCACGATGCGCCGCTCCTTGGTGTTCAGCTCCTTGAGCAGCGTGTAAAGCGTGGTGCTCTTGCCGGAGCCCGTGGGGCCGGTGATGAGGATGATGCCGTTGGGATAACCGATCAGCTTGCGGAACTTGGCCTCGGTGTCCGCATCCAGGCCGATGGCGGCCATGTCGAACTTTTTCCTCGTCAGCAGGCGCAGGGCCACGGACTCGCCGTTGACGCTGGGGATCGTCGCCACACGAACGTCGATCGGCTCGCCGTCGAGCTCCAGGTTGATGCGTCCGTCCTGCGGCAGGCGACGCTCGGCGATGTCCAGGTGCGCCATGATCTTCAGGCGCGAGACCAGGGAATTTTGCAGCAGCCGCATGTTGGGCGGCACGGGCACCTCGATGAGCTTGCCGTCCACGCGATAGCGGATGCGCAGGTCACGCTCCAGGGGCTCGACATGAATGTCCGTGGCGCGCTCCTTGAGGCCTTCACGGAAGATCTGGTTCACGAAGTTCATCACCGTGGCCTCCTCATCGGCCTCATCGAGCACGGTGGTCTCCTGCTTCATGTCATCGTCCTCCTGCTGGCCCTCCCGGCCCTCCAGCAGTTCCTCGAAGTTCTCGGCACCGACCCCATAGCCCTGGTGCAGGGCCTCCAGGATGCGGTGGCGGCTGGCGATCTTCCATTGCACCCGCCTGCGGAACTCCTGGCCGACGGCCTGCCTCGCGCCGAGGTCAAAGGGGTTGTAGGTCAGCAGCGTGGCCTCCTGGGCGCTGACATGCTCCGGATAAATGCGGTGTCGCAGGGCCAGTTTGGCCGGAAAACGGTTGTGCAGCCCCTCCTGCGGCTCCGAATCCTCCCGGGCGAAGGGCATTTTCAGAATGCCCGCCAGCTCCGCAAAAAAGGACTCCTCATCCACCAGGTTGGCGTCCAGCACGGCTTCGACCATGGGCTGACGCTTGTCGGAGGCGTCATCGAGCAGATGGCGGAGCTTCGACTGATCGCGGCAGCCGGCTTTTTGAGCCGCCGTTACTAGGGCGTCGGAGAGCGAAGGAAGGGACATGAGGGAGGGGCGGCCATACAACGCGTCAAGCCCGGCCAGGTTGCGGCAAAATCAGGTCAATTTTGCCCGACCCCGAAAACGCTGCGCAGCAGGTAAACGTAACCGAGGAACAGCCCGAACAGCACCAGGCCGAGCAGCAGGAGGATGCCCCCGAAGGCCAGGAACAGGTGGAAGGTGCCGCGCCTGACGGCTTCCTGGTGGCCTGCCTGCCATTTTTGCAGCAGCCGCAGGTTCCTGACGTTGGATTTGAAAAAGGCGGAGACCACCGGGCCGGCCAGCGGCAGGTAGTCGAGCAGAGTGTTCAGCAGCATGTTGCCCCCCATCCGCAGCAGGACGGGCACGCTGACGCCGGAGCGCACCGCCTCGGCCAGAATGATCAGCCCGCCGCCCGAGGCGATCGTGCTGCCCACCCCCGGGAAAAGCGACAGCAGAGGGTCCAGGCCGATTTTGAAATCCGTGCCCGGGATCCGCAGCAGATTGTCCAGCCAGCGCGCCAGAAACCGGGCCACCTCGGTCTCCCCCTGCCCCGCACCCTCCAACAAGGTCTCCCCCACCCCGGCGTTCCGCCGCCCAGGACGCTGGATCTCATCAATCTTGATCTCGTCAGGAAAGTCAGTCGGCATAAAGCATCGAATCAGGCGACGCCGAGCGGGAGGCGCCGATGACACAACAGATGCCATACGAGCCGTTGCCTGCATCCGTTTTGTTCGCCCTCTTGGATTCAATCCTGAAGTGCGACATGGTTGCCGAATGGCATATCAACAACTGGTCACGGAGGAAAGACATCAAATTGCGGCGATGAGGAGCCTCTACATGAGGGTGCCGGAGATTGCCCGGCGGCTCGGCAGGCACCGGAGCACTCTCTACCGCGAACTGAAGCGCAATGCCTCAGCGCACGATGGGAATTACCGCGCCTCCCACTCGGTGCAAAAGGCTAGCG
>JBIIRD010000110.1:0-13380 GCA_044341745.1 Prosthecobacter sp.
AAGGAAGCCAGGAAACTCCTTGGCAGGACGGTCAAGGCTTGGGATGTTAGGCCTCCCCGTATGCCCCGTAAAACTCCTGAACAACTCCGCTCCTGGCGCTGGTATGGCCGTGATGAACTGCGCTCCTTTGGCCATCGCTCCCGCGCCAAGCAGGCCGGCTGGGGGGCTGAGGATTATGTGGGCAAGCCGGTCATCGGCATCCTGAATTCCTGGTCGGAGCAGAACTCCTGCCACATGCATCTGAAGCTGACCGCCGACGCCGTGCGCCGGGGCATCCTTCAGGCAGGTGGTCATCCGATGGAGATCCCGGTGCTATCCGCCGGCGAAATGCTGACCAAGCCGACGGCGATGTTTCACCGCAACCTGCTGGCCATGGAGACCGAGGAGGTGCTGCGCGCCAACCCGCTCGACGGGGCGGTGCTGCTCGGCGGCTGCGACAAGTCCACACCGGGCCTTTTGATGGGCGCCTTCAGCATGGACATCCCCGTGATCTACATGCCCTGCGGTCCGATGATGAAGGGCAACTGGCGTGGCACCACGCTCGGCAGCGGCAGCGATGTCTGGAAGTACTGGGATGAAAAACGCGCGGGCAACCTGAGCTGGGAGGAATGGTGTGAGATCGAGGACGGCATCGCCCGCGGCCCCGGCCATTGCATGACCATGGGCACGGCCTCCACGCTTACCGCCCTGGCCGAGACCCTGGGGCTGGTCATTCCCGGTGCATCCTCGATTCCCGCCGTGGACAGCGCCCACACGCGCATCGCGGCGGCCGCCGGCCGGCAGATGGTCGAAAACGTCTGGATGGACCGCAAACCCTCCACCATCGTCAGCGAGCGCTCCTTTGAAAATGCCATCGCTGTGGACATGGCCCTGGGCGGCAGCACCAACGCCATCGTTCACCTCGTGGCCATGGCGGGCAGGCTTGGCATCAAGCTGCCGCTGGAGAAGTTTGACGAGATCAGCCGCCGTGTGCCGTTGCTCGCCAACCTCCGCCCGGCCGGCAAGTATCTCATGGAGGAGTTCTTCCTGGCCGGTGGCATCAAGGCCCTGCTCAACGGCATGAAGGATCTGCTGCACATGGACGTGCCGACCGTCACCGGCCTGACCCTGGGGGAAAATGTCGCAGGCTGTGAGATCTATGACGCCGATGTCATCCGCACGCCGTCCAACCCGCTTCAAGCCGACGGCGGCACGGCAATCCTGCGCGGCAACCTCTGTCCGGACGGCGCGGTGATCAAGCATGCCGCCGCCACGCCCGAGCTCTGCCAGCACACCGGTCCCGCGCTGGTGTTTGACAGTTATCCGGAGATGAAGGCAAAGATTGATGATCCTGATCTCGAGGTGACCAAGGACACCGTGCTCATCCTGCGCAACGCCGGGCCTGTCGGCGCACCGGGAATGCCGGAATGGGGGCAGCTGCCGATTCCGAAGAAGCTGCTCATGCAGGGCATCCGTGACCTGGTGCGTCTGAGCGACTGTCGCATGTCAGGCACCAGCTACGGGGCCTGCGCCCTGCACATCGCCCCGGAAAGCGCCGTGGGCGGTCCGCTGGCCCTGGTGAAAAACGGCGATCTCATCGAGCTCGATGTCAAAAACCGCCGCCTGCACCTGCATGTCAGCGACGAGGAGCTGGCGAGGCGTCGTGCCGAATGGAAGCCTGCTCCGCCGCGTTACCATCGTGGATATGCCAAGCTGTTTGTCGAGCATGTGACCCAGGCCAATGAAGGGGCGGACTTCGACTTCCTCCAGCATGGCCCCGCCGTGCCGGAGCCGGAGATTTTCTGAAGCAAGGCCGGTTTGTTGACAGTGTCCTGTGAACAAGAATTTTCACCCGGAGATGGATCCGGTCTTGCACGTCGTCGTCGTTCTCTACCTTGGTTCTTGAATGGACTCCCCTGCGCGCAAACGCCCATCGACCTCCGTACCGGACGCGAAACCTTCTGCGAGAGGACGGTCATCGGCGAAGTTGAACGATCAACTGGCGCTGCCCCTGAGCGAGCAGGAGCTCAAGGCCTCGCGCAAGCAACTCGACAAGCTGCATCCCGGCAACCGCTTCCGCCTCATGTTCGGCCAGCCCCTGCTGCCGGAGGAGTCCGGGGAAGGGGAGGCGAAATGATGGGGCCTGCCGGCTTCTCGGTTTTTATCAATAAGGCCACAGAGGCTTGTTCTGCCGGGTGTCTTTCCGTGTTGATTGCATCAGGTCTTTCCGGCTTTGCTCTAGATGGAGCCGTTCCAGGATGGGGAAACTCAAACGCATGCGGGATTCGATTGGCTGGTGAAATCCTGTTCGTGGGTTTTTCCCCGGACGACCTCTTTGTCAGCGGGAAGGGCCAGTGCTAGGCTTGGGTTCAGTGATCGTGACCGAACTTCTCAGCAGCCAGACCCAGTTTGATTTCCGCACCGGACGGGAGACGGCCATTGCCGGTCCGGTTGCGAGTGATTCGGAGCGCTCCGCCTGTTCCATGTTGAACCGTCTGAGGGCCAAGGGGCTCGCGGAGGCGGCGCGCATGGTGCCCTCCCGGCAGTCGCTTTCTCCGGATGTCTGGGCGGCCCTGGTGGCTGCCAGAGCTCGTGAATGGGCCGTGCCTCTGATTCGTCTCGACGGTCTTGGCATCATCCGTGATCCCGACGGCATCCTGGTTTCCAAGTCGATGGTTCCCCTGAAGACGGGCGCCGAGGCCAGTCCCTTCATGGACCCCGACTGGCAGGTGGTCTACAAGCTCTTTCCGCTTCATGCCACCGGCGGCCTGGGCAAGACCTTTGAGATCGAGAAGCTGGCGGACGACCAGGGCTTTGAAATGACCGTGCGTGACGCCGTCCTGGCGGAGACGATGGAAAAGCTGATGCTGCTGCATGACGCCGGGGCGCATCCGACGGAGATCGTCGGCATTGACGACCAGGGGGATTATCTGGTGGTGAAGCAGCCTCTGGCCCAGCCTTATGAAGACCTGGAGGCGGACCGCCTGTCCGCCATCGAGCGTGTCAAGGCCGTGCCCTGCAAGGCGCGCTTCCGCCGCAATGTCTGGGTCCTTTGGATGCACGACCATGCCTGGATCATGAGCGACCTGCACCCGGGCAACATCATGCGCGAGCCGGATGGCAGCCCCTGCATCATCGACGCCCTGCTGGCCCCGCTGCCTCCGGCGATGATCGACAGTGACCGGCATCTGCGCGATGCGGTGGCGGACGCGCGTGCCTGGCGCCTGGGCCAGCCGCGGAGGCATGCAGATCCTTTCTCGCTGGTCTCAGACGACGATCTCTGAGGACGGCTTCCTCGGTCGCCTAACTAAAAGTTCCAACGGGATGATGCGCCGGTTTCCGGGGCGACCTCGATGCTGTCGATGTCGCAGTCCGGCAGGTAGAGCCTCAGGGTGCCAAGCGGGCTTTTCCCCGTGAGTTCAACCGTGATGTCTCGCCACTCGCCCGCCGCAACCTGGAAGGGCGTTGAAGACATGCCGCTTTCATCGGCGGAGCCGTAGGGGAAGCAGTCCACCTTGCCCGCTCCGCCGTCCTGGCTGCGCAGGCGCAGCTTCAAGGTCGCTGGCCCGTGCATCTTGGCCATGGCATGGCCGAGGAAGGCGGTGCCCGGCATGCCGGTGGCCTTCAGGGTGATCATGCCGTCGTGAGGCGTGGCCTTGCACTGGCGCTCCTTCCAGCCTGCGAGCGGGTCCGCCTTGGCCGCCGCTTTCCCCGGGGCCTTGGCGGCCACGGGCTTGTAGGCCGGGTTCGGGCGCGGATATTGGACGCCGGTTTCCTTGAGGAATCCGTCGATCAGGCCGCTCAGCTCCTTCACCTTGCCGGGCATGGCCGCGGCCAGATCCTTCGATTCGCTGATGTCGGAGGCGAGGTTGTAAAGCTCATGCGTGTCCGGATTGCCGAACCAGCGAAGCAGCTTCCATTCGCCGCTGCGCACCCAGACGCCGCCGGCCTTCGCGGCTCCGGCATGAGGATGGTAGTTGAAATACGCGGTGCGTTCCAGGTCGCCCCGGCCCTTCAGCACCTGCGCATAGCTGACACCGTCGAAGCGCTGCATTTCGGGCCGCTGAACGCCGAGCAGGTCAATCACCGTCGGGTAGATGTCGATGCAGCCGACCACCGAGTCGCTGATGGTGCCGGGCTGGATTTTGCCCGCCCAGGACCACATCAGCGGGACGCGTGTGCCGCCTTCATAGAGGGTGCCCTTGCCGTCGCGCAGCGGCGTGTTCTTCGTCGGCGGCTGAAGGCCGGCCCATTTCCGCCAGGCCTCGTTGGCGGATTTTTTTCCTTCGGCGATGGTGTTGCTGTGGGTGTTGCCGCCGTTGTCCGAGGTGAAGATCACCAGCGTGTTGCCGGCGACGCCCTGCTTGTCGAGCTCGGCCAGGATGGTGCCGAAGCATTCGTCCACGCTGCGCAGCATCGAGGCCATGATTGGATTGCCCTGCCTGCCGCTGGGATCCTTTTTTGTGGCGAAGGCCCTGGTGTATTCCTCCTTATGGCCCCAGGGGCCGTGCACGCCGTAGCACCACAGGTTGAGGAAGAACGGGCCCTCCTTGCTCTGCTGGATGAACTTCACCGCCTCCGCCGCCTGCCGGTCCACGATGTATTCTCCCTTGGGGCCGTCGGTGATGGTGCCGACCTTGCTTTTGGCCGTCGGCCTGCCTTCGGAGGTCACTCCATAGGGTGAGAAGTACTCACCTGGCGGGCCGGGATCAGGATGGCAGTGGAAGGCGACGTCGAAGCCCTGTTTTTCCGGCCAGTGCTCGGGCATGAGACCGAGGTGCCATTTGCCGATGTGGGCGGTGCGATAGCCGGCGCCCTTGAGGGATTCCGCCAGGGTGATCTGGGAAGGCTCAAGGTAGTTTTTGCTCTGGGCCGTCAGCATGGGCACGCCTGAAGGAGCGGTCTCCTTGAAGTAAACGTGGTTGGCGGGTTGCGGCGGCTGATGGCCGCTGGCCGTGGTGATGCCATGGCGTGCCGAATACTGCCCGGTCAGGATCGAGGCACGGGTCGGCGAGCAGAGCGGCTGCGAGTAGGCGTTGGTAAAACGCATCGCCTGTCGGGCGAAGCGGTCGATGTTCGGCGTCTCGTAATACTTCGAACCTTGAACGCCGCAGTCCATCCAGCCCATGTCATCGACCAGGAAGAGCACGACGTTGGGCTTTTCGGCGGCGTTGGAGGGACGGGCCAGGCAGGCGCTGACGAGGGCAAGAAGGGCGAGGCGACGGATCATGAGCGCGCCTTGAACGAAGCAAATGCGGTCTTTTTGCAAAGCACCCGCATTGAATGACCAATGGCCAAGGGCCAATGACCAAGGAATTACCAAGGTTCAAATCGCCAGGTCATTGCCAGAGGCATCACGATGTCATGCCGCACCTTGGGGCTTGGGCATTCGTGATCTGGGACATTCCTTGGTCATTGCACCCTGGTCATTGGGCCTTCCCGGATGCGACATGACCGGCTCTTAACCCCTTGTAATTCAGATCACGGGTGAGTGATCGGCGGCAGCTTTTCAGCGAGCCGTCGGCGCAGATCCTTGAGCGTCTCGGCGTGTGCCGGGTCCTGGGCAAGGTTGGTGTACTCGTGCGGATCGTGGTCATGGTCATAAAGCTCGATGCCGTTCCTGCCTTCGTCCCACTCGGTGCAGCGCCAGCGTGCCGTGCGGATGCTGCGTCCCCAGAACTCGGCATTGGGGCCGCGGCGTGCCTGGGTGAAGGCGGCGTCATGAATGCTTGAGGCGGGATCCTCAAGAAAGGGGCGCAGGCTGCGGCCTTGAGCCTGGGGCGGCGTGGGGATGCCGCAGAGGTCGCAAAGCGTGGGGAAGACGTCCAGCAGCTCGATGAGGCTGTCGCTTTGCCTGCCTGCGGATTTCATGCCCGGTGTGGCGAGGATGAAAGGGATGCGGGCGCTCTCCTCAAACAGGCTGCGTTTGTGCCACAGGCCGTGCTCGCCGAGGTGCCAGCCGTGGTCGGAGGTGAAGATGACCACGGTGTTGTCCTCCAGGCCCGCCTGCTTCAGCGCCTCCAGCACGCGGCCCGCCTGGGCGTCGACATAGCTGACACAGGCCAGATAGGCGCGGATGGCGGCCCGGCGTTGCTCAGGTGTGGCGCTGAGCGTGTAGCCAGGGACGGAGCCGTTGCGGGCCGGCGGCGGGATGTCCGCCTCGTCATTATCCGGAGCATCAGGCAGCCGGATGTCTTCAAAGGGATAGAGGTCGAAGTACTTCGCCGGGGCGACCAGCGGCAGGTGGGGGCGGTGGAAGCCGACGGCGAGGAAGAATGGCTTGGTCTTGTCGTGCTTCGAAAGCCATTCGATGGCGGTGGACGCGAAGGCGCCGTCCACAAGCTGTTCGTCTCCGCCGGGGATTTCCTGCCAGCCCAGCCCCTGCTTTTTGCCGGTTTTCACCCGGACGGGGCTTTCCTGCTTCGGCGGGTAGGGCAGTTCGCTTTTGAAGGGCGTGCCGAAGTCCCAGGCCTGCGGGTCGTCCATGCTCTCCAGGCCGGTGGGCACGCCGAGATGGAAGATCTTGCCGCAACGTGCCGTGGCATAACCCTGATTGCGGAAATGGTGCGGCAGGGTGAGGACGTCCGGAATGTTTTGGTAAAGATTGTCCTCGTTGTTGGTCACGCGTGTGGAACCGGGGCGCAGCCCGCTCATCATGGAGGCGCGTGAGGGATTGCAGTGGGGGAACTGGCAGTAGGCGCGGCTGAAGCTGACCCCGCGTCCTGCCAGGGCGTCGAGATGGGGCGTCCTGGCCAGCGGATGACCGTTGCATCCGAGCGTGGCGGCCAGGTCGTCCGACATGAGCAGGAGCACGTTCGGGCGGGCCGGGCCGGAAGCCGTGAGGCTGGCGGCGAACGTGAGAAGGAGAGCGGTGGCAAGGAGGTGTTTCATGCGGATTTGCCGGGCTTGGTTTTCTTCTTCGCTGCATCCGCACCCCGGGGCTTGCCGCCGTTCGGGCTGAGCCTTTTCCACCAGTCCGGACCTTCGGCGTCGATGGTGGCGTTGTGCTTGATGAGCCTGCCCTTCATTTCATCAAAACGCTGCGGTTCCTTGCCCTTCAGGTCGGAGGTCTCGAAAGGATCGGCCTTGAGGTTGTAGAGTTCAAACTCGGTGAGTTCGGCGTTGGCGAGGATCTTCCAATCGCCTTCGCGCATGGCGATCCTGGCGTTGGGGGCCATGTGAAGGCGCCAGAAGAGAGGCTGCGGGCGTTTGACTGTGAGAGTCTTTCCCGTCAGCAGGGGCAGGACGTCCACGCCGTCAAGAACACGGTCCGCAGGGGCGGGGACACCGGCGATGCCAAGCAGGGTGGGGAAGGCGTCGCTGCCGATGACGGGTGTGCCGCAGGTGCTGCCGGCCGGGATTCTGCCGGGCCAGCGGGCGATGCCGGGAACGCGGATGCCGCCTTCATGCAGGTCGCGCTTGCGGCCGCGCAGGCCGCCGGTGCTGCCGCGTCCGGGGCTCTTTTCGCCATCGCCCTCGGGGCCGTTGTCGGAGGTGAAGAAAACGAAAGTTTGTTCGGCAAGGCCCTGCTGGTCCAGCGCCTTCATCAGAAGGCCGAAGGCGTGATCCATCTGGGTGACGTTGGCGTGGTGCTCGCGCTGCACGTCATCAGCGAGGTCCGGATAGAGGGCCTTGAAGGCCGGGTCGGACTTGATCGGGTAGTGTGGCTCATGGGTCCAGACGGCGAGGAAGAAGGGCTTTGCTGGATCGCGTTTTTCCTTGAGCCAGGAGATGGCCTCGCCGACGACCAGCGGGGCCGAGTAGCCCTGCATGGGGCCGACGGGCGTGCCGTTGCGGACGAAGTTGCCGGGATTTTCATGCGTGGGGGCCGCGTTGTTCTGCGTGGCCATCCACCATTCGTAGCCATGGTCGCCTGGCTGCGGCTGGGCGGGGTTGTTGAACAGGCCGTTGAGGTGCCATTTGCCGCTGTGGCAGGTGTTGTAGCCGGCCTCCTTCAGCAGCCGGGGCAGCGTGATTTCGCTGGAGCGAAGGTGGACCTCGGCTCCTTCGGCGATCCAGGTGTAGACACCGTTGCGGTGAGGGGTGCGGCCGGTGAGCAGGGCTGACCGTGAGGGGCTGCACACGGCGCTGGCCGAATAGCACTGGGTGAGCCTGACGCCCTGGCGGGCGAAGGCGTCGAGGTTGGGGGACTTGATGACGGGATGCCCCTGGCAGCCGAGGTCGCCGTAGCCGAGGTCATCGGCGAGAAACAAGATCATGTTAGGCCGGTCGGCGGCCTGGAGGGCGACGGTGGCGAGGAGCGTGAGGAGCAGACGCATGGCCGGGCTTCAACGGTCGCTGCCCGCCGCCCTTTCGGAGAATCGTCCGGTGTTCATCGTGGAAAGGTGGGGCGCCCGGGCGGCGTTGACGCGTCCTCCATGTTCAAGCGCCTCTCCAGCCTTCTTCTTCTACTGCCTGCCCCGTGCATGATGGCGGCGGACTTTGCCAGGGAGGTGCATCCCGTGCTGCAACGGGCCTGCTTTGAGTGCCATGGGGCCGAGCAGGGCAAGGGCGGGCTGCGGCTGCACGAAAGGCAGGCCATGATGAAGGCGGATCACCTGGAGATCCTCCGCCGGGTGAGCCTGCCCAGGACGGACAAGGAGGCGATGCCGAGACGGGGCGAGCCCTTGAAGACGGGCGAAATTGCGGCGCTCAGGTCATGGATCGAGTCTGGCGCGGAGTGGCCGGAGGCCGTGCAGGCGGGCGGGCACTGGAGCTATGTGCCGCCGGTCCGGCCGACGCTTCCCCAGGTCAAGGAGACGGCCTGGTCCAGGAACCCTGTGGACGCCTTTGTCGCGGCGCGGCTGGAGAAGGAGGGCCTGGCGCCTTCGCCGGAGGCCGAACCAGAAGTGCTGCTGCGCAGGCTTACCCTGGACATCACCGGCCTGCCTCCCTCGACCGCCGAGGTGGACTCCTTTGTGAATGCCTGGAGTCAGGAGCCGGAGCGCGCCGTGGGCGAGGCCGTGGACCGGTTGCTTGCCTCCAGGGAGTTTGGCGTGCGCTGGGCGCGTCCCTGGCTGGACGCGGCGCGCTATGCGGACTCGCACGGATTTCAGCGCGACGACCTCCGTGAGATCTGGGGCTTCCGCGACTGGGTGGTGGATGCCCTGAACCGCAACCTGCGCTTCGACCAGTTCACGATTGAGCAGGTGGCGGGGGACCTGATTCCTGGCGCCCGTCCCGAGCAGGTCATCGCCACGGGCTTTCATCGCTGCACGCCGACGAATGTCGAGGCGGGCACGGAGCCGGAGGAGAGCCGCATCAACCAGGTGCTGGACCGGGTGAACACGACGGGCGCCGTCTGGCTGGGGACCACGCTTGAGTGCGCCCAGTGCCATAACCACAAGTATGACCCGTTCAGCCAGCGCGACTATTATTCACTGCTGGCCTACTTCAACAACACCCGGAAGGAGGCCGAGCGCGCCAATCCCAAGGTTCCTGGCAGCATCAAGTTCGAAGGCATGGCGGCGGCCCTGCCCGACCCGACGCTGGAGGAGCGCCGCCGCCTGCTGCAGCGTCAGATTGCGGACCTGGAAAAGAAGGCGGCAGAGGCGAAGCCGACGATGCCCGCGGAGCTGGCAAGGGGCAGGGGCGCCGCCAGGGGCCTGAAGGCGTTGTCGATTGAGGCGGAGAGCGGAGCGGAGACCGAGCAGCAGCCGGATCTCAGCCTGCTGTTCACCGGGGAGGCTCCGGACAAGGACGTGTATGAGATCGACTATGAACTCCCGGAAGGCGGGCAGCTGAGCGGGCTTCTGGTGGAGGCGCTGAGCGACGAGGCTTTGCCCGGCAAGGGGCCCGGGCGTGGCGCCGCCGCCCGGCCTAACTTTGTGCTTCAGCACCTGGAGGCTTCGCTGGTGGCCGGAGGCTCCAAGGGTGCAGCCGCCAAGGTTCTGCGCTTCAGCCGTGCTCACGCGGACTTTTCCCAGAAGAACTTTCCGGTGGAGGGTCTTGTGGATGAGAACCCACAGACAGGCTGGGCCATCATGCCGCGCTTTGGAGAAAGCCACTGGGCGGCGTTGGAGCTGGCTGAACCCATGATGGCAGCAGAGGGTGCGAGGCTGCGCCTGCGGCTGGTGCAGAACTATGGCGGCGGCCGGGTGATCGGGCGGCTGCGAGTTTCCGCGATCCAGGGGGACGTGCTTGCAGCGCTTCCCGAGGAACCTGAAAAAGCGGATGAAAAGGCGGGGAAGGTCCCTGTGGAGGCGGCCGGGATTCGTCGTCAGATTGGCAGCCTGCAAAAGCAGCTCGCCGGCTTGAAGGCTGCCACCTCGGAGGTGATGCGTGAGCTGCCCGAGCCCCGAATGACGGCCATTTTCAAGCGCGGTGTCTACACGGATCTTGGCGAGCCCGTGAAGGCCGGCACACCGGAGATCATCAAGGTGAAGGCGGAAGGGCCGCCGAACCGCCTGAGCCTGGCCCGATGGCTGGTCAGCCGTGACAACCCACTGACCGCACGTGTCACGGTCAACCGCTGGTGGGCGGAGCTTTTTGGACGTGGTATCGTCGCCACGGTGGAAGATTTTGGCATCAAAGGTTCGGCACCGTCGCATCCGGAACTGCTGGACTGGCTGGCCGTGGAGTTCATGGAGAGCGGCTGGGACATGAAGCATGTGCTGAAGCTGGTTGTGACATCCCGGACCTATCGTCAGAGCTCCCGGTTTGACGGAGCCGGGCTGCGGGCAGATCCGGAAAACATCCTTCTGTGGCGTGGACCGAGGCTGCGCATGGATGCGGAGATGATTCGTGACAACGCCCTGGCTGTCTCCGGGCTTTTGAACCTCATGCAGGGCGGCCCGCCCATTCGCCCTCCCCAGCCTGAGGGGCTTTGGGCCAAGGTGGGCGGGCAGCAATATCCGTATGAGGTCAGCCCTGGCGCGGAACAGCACCGCCGCGGCCTTTACATCGTTTTGAAGCGAGGTTCGCCCTATCCCAGCCTGGTGAACTTTGACGCCTCCGCACGAACGGCCTGCGTGGTGAAACGCTCAAGGTCAAACACGCCGCTACAGGCGCTGACGCTTTTGAATGATCCAGTTTATGTCGAGGCCGCGCGTGCCTTTGCCGCACGCATTTTAAGGGAGATGCCTGGGGCAAAGGTGGAGAGCCGGCTTCGTCATGCGGTGCGTCTGGCCCTGGCTCGTGAACCCAGGCCTGAAGAGCTCAGTGTCTTGGAGTTGCTGATACAACAGCAGATGAAGAACGGGGATGAAAACAGGGCCTGGCAGGCGGTGGCGACGGCGCTCCTGAACCTGGATGAGACGATCACCAAGGGCTGAGCAGGGGAAGGACCTGCCGAGCGGTTCAAGGGACTTCGAAAACCTTTTGTGTCGTCGGGTCAAGCGCCAGGGAGCCGCTGGAAAGGCCGCTGACATCCAGTTCACGATAGGGAGGGTAGGGGCTGATGACACGCCCTTCCTTGCCGGTTTTCTTTCCTCGCAGGAATCCGCCGCCGGCGGGTGCAGGACTGTCCGTTGGTTTCTTGCTGCTGGCAGTGTCTGCCGTGCTGGTCGATGCCGGAGGCTTGCTGCCTGGAAGCTTGTCAGGATTGCGGACCAGGGTGTCCGATCTCGGAAGCGATGGAGGGGACTGTTCCACCTGTGCAGGTTCCCGGGTGATCGTGGGCGGCTTGTAGTTGCCTGCCGGCTTTTTGTCCTGTCTGGCTTCGTTTGTCTTGGATGCCGAGCTGCCGGAGGAGGAGCTTTTGCGCGGTGTTGCAGGCGGCTGGAAGGCCCCTGGGTTCATTCGGCTGTCTGGCAAGGTGGAAGGCTGGCTGCCGCGAGGGGGAGGAGGCGTTTCATATCGCGGTGCCTGCTGATACTGCGGCATCTGCTGGTACTGGGGAGCCTGCTGATATTGTGGCGCCTGCTGATAGCGTGGCTGGGCTGAGTATCCCTGGGGCGGCTGGTCAAGCCTGCCCTGGGGCGGGTGGTAAGGTTGTGCGGCCGGGGTGTCGCCATAAAAAACGCGACGGAACATGTCTCCAAATTTTTTGCCGAAGGTGGGCAGGAACTGCAGCGGGCTGACATACTGAGACTGTTGCTGAGGTGGCGTTGCGTAGTAGCCCCCTTGTGGCTGGCCGTAGCCTTGAGGATACTGGGGGTAGCCGGGAGCAGGCTGTGCATACGGCTGAGGTGCCGGAGCCTGCTGGGGATAGCCATAGGGCTGCCCATGTCCGTGGGTGGCAATGGCAGCGATGCCAAGCATCAAGGCCACACGGCTTGGGGTGGAAATGCTGTTCATATGTTTAAGAGTTCTTAACTTTTGCCGCGGTTCAAGTCATTTCTTCCCGGCTGCTTCCCTCAGACAGGGGCTGTGAGGAATGTATTCGAACAGGCTTGAGATTGGTTCGAATGTCCAAGATTCGAAGTATTTGTTTTTTTTGGTTGAGAAGTCGGCGCTCTGGTCAACTATCCGGACCCGTTCAAATCCCTGCGCTTGTGGCGGAATTGGTAGACGCGCTAGATTCAGGTTCTAGTGAGTAACATCGTGGAGGTTCGAGTCCTCTCAAGCGCACCATCCCTGACACGGGGATGTTTTTGCCCATGCAGGACGCAGGATTTGTCAAACAAGCCTTTGCAGGCATCGCGCGGAGATATGTGCTGGCCAATCATGTGCTGAGCCTCGGTATTGATGTGCTTTGGCGCCGCAGAACGGCGGGTCTGGTGGCGTCGCTTGCGCCTGCACGCATCCTGGACCTTGCCACGGGCAGCGGCGACCTGGCGGAGACTGTCCAGGCGGCCTGTCCTCAGGCCTGGGTGCTGGGGGCAGATTTTTCCGTGCCGATGATGCGTGAGGCGCAGCGCCGACGCCTGCACAAACTGGTGGCGGCGGACGGGATGAACCTGCCCTTCCATGACGGTGGCTTTGATGTGGTGACGGTGGCCTTCGGGCTGCGTAACATGGCCTCCTGGTCCGGGGGATTGCGGGAGATGCACCGGGTGCTGAGGTCGGGAGGCGCCTTGTTTGTTCTCGATTTTTCCCTGCCGAAGCTGCCCGGAATCAGGCAGGCATACCTGGTGTATCTGAAGCATGTGATGCCGCGGATCGCGGGCTGGATCACCGGTGAGAGAGCGGCGTATGAATACCTGTGCAGCTCGATTGAAAAATTTCCCTCAGGCCGGAGCATGGAGGAACTGATGCTTTCCTGTGGTTTCAGCAGCGTGTCTTCCTTCAGGCTCTCCTTTGGCATCGCCTCATTGTACAAGGCCACCAAGTGAAGTGGACAGGGGAGGGGCCACCAGTGGTGGCAGAGGGGAGATTTGAACTCCCGACCAAAGGCTTATGAGTCCTCTGCTCTACCCCTGAGCTACTCTGCCGACTTGACTGATTGGCTCCTGAGGTAGGGTTCGAACCTACGACCTAGTGGTTAACAGCCACCCGCTCTACCGCTGAGCTACTCAGGAA
>JBIIRD010000111.1:0-13349 GCA_044341745.1 Prosthecobacter sp.
CGCACTTTCCATGTTCGTCGGCTTCGTCGCGCTGACGCTTTTGATCACCTTCTGGGCCGCCCGGAAGAACACCGGCGCCTCCGCCTACTTCGCCGCCGGACGCAGCATCACCGGCTGGCAGAACGGCCTGGCCGTTGCCGGTGACTACATGAGCGCCGCCAGCTTCCTGGGCATCTCCGGGGCGATCTGCCTGAGCGGCTATGACGGCTTCATGTATTCCGTGGGCTTCCTGGTCGCCTACATCACCGTGCTGCTGATCGTCGCCGAGCCGCTGCGCAACGCCGGCAAATACACGATGGCCGACCTGCTGGCCTACCGCCTCAGCCCTCGTCCGGTGCGCGCCATGGCCTCGCTGAGCACGCTGACCGTGTCCACCTTCTACATGATCGCACAGATGGTTGGCGCGGGCGTCATCATTGAAAAGCTGATCGGCGCCAGCTTCCACACGGCGGTGATCGGCGTCGGCGTGCTCATGCTGGTCTATGTCGTCTTTGGCGGCATGCTCGCCACCACCTGGGTGCAGATCATCAAGGCGATCCTGCTCATGATCGGCGCCTTCATGCTCAGCGTGCTTGTGCTCAAGCACCACGGCTACAGCCTCGGCGCCTTCTTTGACTCCGTGACCGCCGCCACCTATGCCGGCACGGAGGCTCCGAAGAACCTCCTTGAACCCGGCCTGAAATACGGTCCCGCCGTGGCAGGGCCCTGGGGCAGCCTCGACTTCATCTCGCTGAGCATCGCCCTGGTTCTTGGCACCGCCGGCCTGCCGCACATCCTGGTCCGCTTCTACACCGTGCCCGATGCCAAGACCGCCCGTTCCAGCGTCGTCTGGGCGATGGCGATCATCGGCCTGTTCTACATCCTCACCACCTTCTTCGGCTTTGGCGCGGCCACGATCCTTCAGAAGGCTCAGATCCTTTCCGACGGCAAACCCAACCCCAACATGGTGGCCCCGGCCCTTGCCCAGCACCTGGGTGGCGAGCTCTTCTTCGCCTTCATCAGCGCGGTGGCCTTCGCCACCATCCTGGCCGTTGTGGCCGGCCTGACCATGAGCGCCAGCGCCAGCTTCGCCCACGACTTCTACACCAACGTCATTCATCACGGCAAGGAGCACCGCCCGGGTGAGGAAGTGCGCGTGGCCCGCATCACGGCCTTCGTCGTGGGTGCGGTCAGCATCAGCCTGGCCATCTACCTCGGCCCCAGTGTGAACGCGGCCTTCCTGGTCGGCCTGGCCTTCGCCGTCGCCGCCAGCGCGAACCTGCCGGTCATCGTTCTGAGCGTCTTCTGGAAGCGCTTCAACACCACCGGTGCCGTCGCCGGGCTGGGGGTCGGGCTGGGGTCCTCGATCGTGCTGATCCTGCTGAGTCCGAATGGTTTGTTCGGCAAGGCGGGCGCGGTCTTCCCCCTGGAGAACCCGGGCATCATCAGCATCCCTCTCGGTTTCCTGGCCGCCTGGCTTGGCACCGTTCTCACTCCCCGTGATCCTTCGGCGGAGGCCAAGTTCGCCGAGCTCAAGGTGCGCGCTCACACCGGCCTTGGCGCCGAGAAGGCCGTGGCTCATTGATGCGGACGCGATTTGCCGTTGCGTGAATCCGCTCCCTGATTCATGGGCCGTGCATGGCCCATGATCTCAGCTACCTGCGCCTGCGCGGCGACGAAATCCTGCCTCACATCCAGGCGATGGGCGAGCTGCGGCTGAGTGTGTTCAACGATTACCCCTATCTTTACGAGGGCACGATGGAGGAGGAGCGCAACTACCTCGCCACCTATGCACGGGCGTCCACCAGCCTGGTCGTGCTGGCGATGGATGGAGACCGGGCGGTCGGCGCCACCACCTGCCTGGGCATGAGCGAGGGCGACCCCTCCTTCCGGGACTGCTTCGAAAAACAGGGCTGGCCGCTTTCCAAAATTTGTTACCTGGGCGAGTCCGTGCTGCTGCCGCAGTATCGCGGGCATGGCGTCGGCAAGGTCTTCTTCAGGGAGCGTGAAGACCATGCCCGCGAGATGAACGCAGCCTGGACCACCTTCTGTGCCGTGGACCGCCCGGCGGATCATCCGCTGCGTCCCGTCGGTTACCGTCCGCTGGACGGCTTCTGGACCGCCCAGGGCTATGAAAAGCATCCGGAGCTTCAGGCCACCTTTGTCTGGAAGGAGATCGGCGAGCGGGCGGAGTCGCCCAAGACGCTGACCTTCTGGCTGAAACAACTCGCCCCATCCTCATGAAGCCGCCCGCCGAAACCCTGGAGCTGGCCCTGAGGACCTTTGATCCGGGCCTCAATGTCGCCAGCATCCGTGAATACACGCTGGCGGTGATCCAAATGATCGAGGCCGGCTGGGACGAGGGCGCTGATCTGGTCCTGCTGCCTGAGTTCACCTGGATGGGGCTGGAGCCGCATGTGCTTCGCCAAGTTGGATCAGCCACGCTCGCTGACGTCGCGCAGGCCTTTGACTCGGAGTGCCTGCCGCTTTTGAAGGAAAGGCTGCAACGCCAGGGCAGGGCGGCCGTGCTCGGCACCGTGCCGTCGCTCACACCGGAGGGCGGGGTGCGCAACCGGGCCTGGATCGTCCGTGACGGCGGCTGGCTCTTTCAGGACAAGCTGCACCTTACGCCCTGGGAGTCGGGGTTCGAGGCGGGCGACGTTCTCCGGCTCTGGAGCTTTGGCGGCTTCCGCATGGCCGTCATCATCTGCCTCGACATCGAGGTGCCTGAGCTTTCCGTCCGGCTGAGGGACAGCGACGTGGACCTGATCCTCTGCCCGAGCGCCACCGAAACCCTGCGTGGGGTGGAACGGGTGAACCGCTGCGCCTCCGCGCGTTCGGTGGAGCTGGGATGCCATGTCGCGGTCAGTCATCTCACCGGCAGGGCCGAGTCGGAGCTGATCGACGAAAACATCGGCAGGGCCGCCTTTTACCGGCCCTCGCAGGCCGCGTTCAAGGCGCTGCCGTTCGCCGAGGAGAGCGAAACCGTTACCTCCGGCGTGACAAGGCTTGAGGTTAGGCTTGAGAAACGACCGCTGGATCTCATGAGGCGCATGACCGCCGAGACGAATCCTGCGCTGCTTGGCAAAGAATTGGCTGGCATTCAACGGCACATTCCGGTGGAATGCGCCTGAACCTCAATCCCGTCCCGTCATGCTTGAAGAATTCAAAAAATTCATCCTCAAAGGCAACGTCGTCGACCTCTCCACCGGTGTGATCATCGGGGCGGCCTTCGGCAACATCGTCGGCGCCTTCACCAAGGGCATTGTCGAGCCCATTCTCGGCATGTTCGGCGGCGGTCCCAATCCCGACCTGAAGATCAAGCTGGGCGAGAAAACCATCGAAGTGATGCAGAAGGGTGCCAACGGAGTTGAGGCAAAGGTTCAGCAGGTGGTGCCCTTCCTGCAGCTCGACATCGGGGCCGTGATCGGAGCCATGATCGGCTTCCTCATCACCGCCGCCGTCATCTTCTTTGTGATCGTCAAGCCGGCCAACAAGCTGATGTCGATGATGAAAAAGGAGGAGGCCGCCGCGCCACCCCCGGCTCCTGCGGCGGACATCGTCCTGCTCACGGAGATCCGTGACCTGCTGAAGAAATGAGAAGCCTGACTGAGCCGCTGCAGGGGAGGGCGTTTTAAGCACGCCTCATGCGCGATCTGCTGAAGCTGCATCTCGTCATCCTTGCCTGGGGCTTCACGGCCATCCTGGGCAAGCTCATCGCCATGCCGGCGGTCGAGATGCTGGTCTGGCGCACCACGCTTGCCGCGCTCGGCTTTGCGCTGACCGCACGTTTCATGGGGGTCAGCCTGAATCTGCCGGCGCGGGAGCGATGGAGGATGTTCGGACTGGGCGTGCTGCTGGGGCTGCACTGGATCCTCTTTTTCCTCTCCGCGCGCCTGGCCACGGCCTCGGTCAGCCTGGCTGCGATGCCCACGGCCATGCTGTGGTGCTCGCTGATCGAGCCGTGGATGAACGGCACACGCCGCTGGCGGTTTCTGGAACTGGCGGTCGGTCTGGTGATGCTGGGCGCGGTCTGGCTGATCTATGAGGTGGAGTTCCGCCACTGGCTGGGCTTCAGCATCGCCCTGGCCTCCGCTGTGCTGGCGGCGCTCTTTGCCGTGGCCAGCAAGCAATGGGTGAGCCGCTGCCACTTCGCCGTCATGGGGACCTGTCAGATGAGCGGTGCGGCCGTCGTCAGCCTGATGGGATGGCTCTGGCTTGAAGGCGGACATGTCACGCCGCCGTCCCTGGCGGACCTGTTGTGGCTGCTGTTGTTCGCCTCCGTCTGCACGGTCTGGGCCTATGCAGGCTACATGGACGTACTGCGCCGCCTTTCGATGTTCACCGTCAATGTCATCTACAACCTGGAGCCGGTTTACGGCATCCTGCTAGCCGCCCTGATCTTTGGCTCTCAGGAATACATGAGCACCGGCTTTTACTTCGGGGCCGCCATCATCATCCTTGCCGTCATCCTGGTGCCCTGGCTGGAACGCTGGGTGGACGGCCGGGCCGGTGGCAGGCGTTGACCGGGGCAGTTCCTGGTCTTTGCGCGCATCTGATGATTGGCTTTGTCCGGAATTTCCGTTTAAAAAGGTTCACTTATGAAACCTGTCTTTGAAAAAGTGCCCCGCCGCGACTGGGAGTCGTTTCATTGCGAGATCGTGCACGGACCTGACTATGGCACGCGCTGGCATTTCCATCCTGAGTATCAGATCACCCTGGCCATCCGCAGCCGCGGCCACCGGGTGGTGGGGGACAACATCTCACCCCTGGTGGACGGTGATCTGGTGATGCTGGGCACCAATCTGCCTCACGTCTGGCATCAGGATGAGGTGGCCGGTGCGAGCGTGGACGCCATCATCGTCCGCTTCACCGAATCCTTCCTGGGCGCGGACTTCATGAGCCTGCCGGAGATGGAGCCGGTGAAGAGCCTGCTGCGCCGCTCCGCCCGGGGACTGGAGGTGAGCGGCAACACCCGCAAGGAGATCACCACCCGCATGAGGCGTCTGGCTGACGCCTCCGGCCTGGCCCGTGTCGTGGAGCTGCTTGGCATCCTTGACCTTCTCTCGCGCTCCAAGGAGCTCTCGCCCCTGGCCAGCGCGAGTTATGAGCCCGCGCTGCATTCCGGCGACCAGGACCGCATGCAGCGAGTGGTGGATCACATTCATCAGAACCTCACGGAGGACATCGATCGCAAGCAGCTCGCCAAGCTGGCGCACCTGAGCGAGGGGGCCTTCAGCCGCTTCTTCCGCTCGCGCACCGGCAAGACCGTGCCGGAATACATCAACGAAGTGCGCATCGGCCGCGCCTGCCGGATGATCTCCGAGGACCAGCAGAACATCACGGACATCGCCCTCGACTGCGGTTACCGGAACCTTGCCAACTTCAACCGCCGCTTCCGCGAGGTCGTCGGCAGCACCCCCCGGGAATACCGTGCCCAGATGCGGGTCCTGGGCGGCGGGCGCTGACCTGCATCACACGCTTCTCTTCATTTGAGCCCTGGCCCGGAAGGGCTATGTCGAGCCCATGATGCACGACACCATTGCCGCGATTTCAACCGCCACCGGGGAGGCTGCGCTCTCGGTGCTGCGCGTTTCAGGACCTCGGGCGCTGGAGGTGGCGGCCCGGGTTTTCCAGGCCGGGAAGCCAGTCGCCGAACTTCCCGCAAGAAAGGCCTGCCGCGCCAGCGCACGCTCCGCCGATGACACGCTTTTGGATGACGGACTGCTGCTGGTCTTTCGCGCTCCCTCGAGTTATACCGGCGAGGATGTGGCTGAATACCACGGCCATGGAGGCCTGCTGGTGACGCAGAAGGTGTATGAGTCGCTGCTGGCCGCCGGCGCCCGTGCCGCCGGGCCGGGCGAGTTCACCCAGCGTGCCTTCCTGAACGGCAAGATGGATCTCACCCAGGCCGAGGCGGTGATGGACCTGATCCATGCCCAGAGCACCCTGGCCCTGCGCGCCGCCCATGAGCAGCTTGGCGGTGCGATTGGCAGGGAGGCCATGGCGCTCAAGGAGGTGCTGCTGCCCGTGCTCGCCCATGTCGAGGCCTACATCGACTTTCCGGAGGAGGACATCTCCCCCGACACAGGCTCCGCCCTGGCCGCCAGGATGGATGAGGTCATGCAGCGTGCACGGAGGCTTATTGAAACCGGCGAGCAGGGCAGGATCCTGCGTCACGGCGCCAGGACGGTGATCTGCGGCGAGCCCAACGTGGGCAAGTCCAGTCTGCTGAATCTTTTGTTAGGCTTTGAGCGCGCCATCGTCTCGCCCACGGCCGGCACGACACGGGACACGATCGAGGAGGTGATCCAGGTCCATGGCATTCCGCTTCGTCTGGTGGACACGGCGGGACTTCGGGAGGCCGGGGCGGACGGCATCGAACGCATCGGCATGGAGCGCACCCAGCGGGAGCTGGAACGTGCCGACCTGATCCTGGAGGTTGTGGACGCCTCCCAGCCTCCGGCTCAAACGCGCAGGGTGGACCTGCCCGAAGGGGCTGTCAGCCGCCGGATCTTGCTGCTGAACAAGGCCGATCTGGGCCAGGCTGAGGGATGGCCTCAGGATGCGGTGGCAATTTCCTGCCAGACGGGAACGGGTGTCGAGGCTCTGCGTGATGCCATCCGAACCCTGGTTCTGCGGTCAGGGCCGCTGATGAGCGATCATCCGGTGGCGATCAATGCACGCCATCAGGTCTGCTTTGAGCGGGTCAGCACCCACGTCGCCGCTGCGAAGGCTGCCCTGGGCGGTGGCCTGGCACCGGAGTACGTGGCACTGGACCTTCGCGAAGCGCTTCAGGCACTGGGGGAGGTCGTGGGAGCGGTCGATGTCGAGCAGGTGCTGGACGTGATCTTTTCCTCCTTCTGCATCGGCAAATAGGCGGGGTCAGGCACCGCTTTACCACTTGATGGTGGCGCCAAGCACGGCTCCAAAGCCAGCCTCATTGGAGCCGGAGCCTGCATAGCGGATCTCCTGGTCCAGCAAGTTTTCCAAGGACAGGGTGAGGTCCAGATTTTGAGTGACCTGGCAGCCGCCGCGCAGGGCCAGCCAGACAAAGCCGGGATTGCCGTTCGGCGGAATGCGATCGGTGTCTCGGCGGTCGCTGGCGTTCAGGCGGTCCATGTCAGACTGCCCAAGGGCGACCAGTTCCGTCCAGTAACGCTTGTCCGTGGTCTGCCAGCGCACACCGCCACGCCACATCAGCGGCACCACGCGGGAGGCGGATTCCGCCCGCAGAATGCTGGTGTTGCCGACAAACTGGTCCACCTGTCCCTCCGTCCAGGTCACATGGCCGAAGATCTTCCAGTTCGTGTTGAAACGGTATTCACCCGCCAGCTCGACGCCATGGATGAAGCCGTCGCCGCCGTTGCTCTTCTCAACCACGCGGTTGCCGCCAATGACCTGGCCGGTGGCTCGGCGAATGATCATCTCATTGATGTGGGTGTAGAAGTAGCTCAGGTTGCCGCTGAACTGCTCGGTATCCGCCTTGAGGCCGATTTCATAAGTGATGAACTCCTCGGGCTGCAGGCCGGGTGAGGGCAGTTCAAGTTCGCCGGACCGGGCGATGTCCAGGCGCGAGAGATCGGAAAGATTGGGCGAACGAAAGCCCTGCGAGACACCGGCAAAGAGCCTGAAACGATCTTTGTCGTCCAGGTCGAACATGACGCGGCCGGTGGCGGAGAAGTTCTGCCAGCTGTCAGCCTGACTGTCGAAGCGACGTGTGGTGGACTGGTCGTCGTAGCTGCCGACATTGGCGTCGGCATAGGTGTAACGGCCGCCAAGGTGGATGTGTAGGCGCTCGCCCAGGTCGATCTGGTCGAGGAGATAGGCGCCGAACAGGTCGTAGGTCGAGTCATCACCGACCGGCCCCTGGATCTCATCACGGTTGAAGGTGCCGTTCAGGCGGTACCTCTTGCTGCCGCTGTTCACTCGGTCACGATAGTAGTCCACCCCATAGGTCAGCCTGCCGATGGGTGAGTCGCTTTGAAGCTGAAGGTCGAGCCCGAGCGTCGTCAGCTCCGTCTCCGAGTGGTTCTGGCGGTTCTCGGCCGGACGGCGGATGCGGTGTTCATATTCATTCATCGACTGAAGCGACACAGTGAGGCTGGCTGCGTCGATGATGCCGTCCAGATCCTCGCCGGCGAGGCGGAGATAGGAAAGCGAGCGCTCCTGGTCATAGGCGCGCTTCAGGTCGGTGCCGATCGTGGTGCCCTCCCAGGAGACGCCGTAGATCGTGGCATGGCTTCTCCAGACATCATTCTGGCGGAGTTGCTGATGCACGGCGGTCAGAGTCCACTGTTCGCTCAGGGCGATGTCGAGCCGGGCGTCGTAGGCCCACTCGTCATAACCGGTCTTCGGCTGGTCGCCGATGCCGGCGGCATGGACGTCGCCAAAGGATTTCAGGGTGGCGCCGAGATGAAGCCCCCAGCGGCCGCCCTGGCCGAATTGAAGCTCCTGGCGCAGGATGTTGCTCTCCTCGGCGGTTGAGCCGCGGTAGGACGTGAGCCCGTGGAAGAACCAGCCCGGCTGTTCATTCTGGTAGCCGCTGCCCTTGGTGAAGAGGTTCAGTGTGCCGCCGATGGAGTCGCTGCCATACAGCACGCTGCCCTGGCCGGGGACCAGCTCCATGCGGTCGATGG
This sequence comes from Prosthecobacter sp., assembly GCA_044341745.1. GTDB lineage: Bacteria > Verrucomicrobiota > Verrucomicrobiia > Verrucomicrobiales > Verrucomicrobiaceae > Prosthecobacter. Next base: position 8,619 of record JBIIRD010000111.1, read on the forward strand.
CGTAGGAGTCGATAGTGTTCCAATATTGGTTCGGGCCTTCCCTGAAGATGCTGTTGTTGAAGCGGATGCCGTCGATGAGCAGCAGGTTGCGGAAGCCGGTGAAGCCGCGGATGAAGGGGGACCCCTGGCCGTTGGCGGTCTTCTGCACGTTCACGCCCGGGACTTCACGCAGGGCTTCCGGCAGCGTCCTGACCTGGCGTTCCTGAAGCTGCTCCTGATCCAGGGTGCGAACCTGGGCCGGAACCTTCAGCGGATCTTCGCCGCTGCGGGTGGCGGTGATGACCAGGGGAGGCAGTTCGGCCTTTTGTTGTTCGGACGCCCTGGGGGAGTTGGATGGATTCGCTTCAGGGGATCCAGACGCCTCGTCAGAGGGAGGCTGGGCCGCAAGGGCCATGGAAAGGGGGAGAATGACAAGCCAGGGGAGGGGAGAATGACGCATAAACGGAAAGCGGCACGAAAAAGCGCCTCACCGCAGGCTTGTCACCCTTTTCGCCGGATGATCCTTCGGATGGGGCGTTTCATGCCCCCGGAGGCATCCGTCCGGCTGCTTTTTGTTCACCGGGAAAGGGCCGGGCCGCCCAATTTGACGACGAACCGGCCTGTCAGCCGTAAAAGCAAGCATGTGCGGGTTTATCCAGAGCATTTCATGGCTATGTGAAACCCTGCCTCCCCGGGCTCGTTACCCTTCACCCTCCGCCACACCTCCATGATCGCCTGGTTTGCCCGCAATCACGTCGCCGCCAATCTCCTGATGCTGGCGGTGATGGCTGCCGGCGCCTGGACGCTCTACCAGGACAAGATCCCTCTCGAGGTCTTCCAGGACATGCCCTCCCGGTTCATTTCGGTGAATGTGCCCTATCCGGCGTCCTCGCCCGAGGAGACCGAGGAGACCATCGTGCTGAAGATCGAGGAGGCCATCCAGCAGGTCGGCGGCATCAAACACGTCAACAGCACGGCCGGCAGCGGCGGCGGCAGCGTATTCATCGAGGTCAACGAAGGCGAGGACCCGCGCCGGGTGATGGACGACGTGAAGATTCGTGTCGATGCCATTCCGAACTTCCCGGCCCTGGCGGAAAAGCCGGTGATCCAGCTCGATGACAGCTTTCACAGCGTCATCACGGTCATTCTGAGCGCCGACATGGCGGAGCGCGACCTGAAACGCCTTGGCGAGCAGACCCGCGACGAGCTCGCCTCGCTGCCCGGCATCTCCCACGCGGACATCACCGGTGTGCGCAACGAGGAGATCGCCATCGAGATCCCCGAGGAGCAGCTGCGCAAGTATGGGCTCACCCTGGAGGTCATCAGCCGTGCGATTCGTGATAATGCCATCGACATGCCGGCGGGCGTGGTGCAGACCGAGGCGGGCGATGTTTCCCTGCGCACGCGGGGCCGCGCCTACACCGGCGAGGATTACGCACGCATCCCTCTGGTCACGCGGACCGACGGCAGCAAGGTTCTCCTGGGCGAGATCGCGAAGATCATCGACGGCTTCACGGAAAACCCGCTGGTGACGAGGCTGAACGGACGTCGCTGCGTGATGATCAGCGTCATGCGTGAGGGCAACCAGAACGCCATCACCATCGGCGAACGCGTGAAGGCCTACATCGACGAGACCAACCGCAAGCTGCCGGGCGGCGTGCGCCTGGACTACTGGAACGACCGTTCGAAGATCGTCAAGGGCCGCATCGACCTGCTGCTCCAGAACGCCCAGAGCTGCCTCATCCTGGTGTTCATCTGCGTGGGCCTGTTCCTGCGCATGGAGGCGGTGATCTGGGTCGGCGTCGGCATGGTCATGAGCTTCATGGGCGCCATCGCGCTGATGCCCTACATGGACATCTCCATCAACCTGTCCTCGCTCATGGGTTTCATCCTCGTGCTGGGCATCGTGGTGGATGACGCCATCGTCATCTCCGAGCACTGCGACCACCTTCGCAAGTCCGAGGGGCTGACGCCCCTGGAGGCCGCCATCGCCGGCACGAGGCGCATGGCCGTGCCCATCACCTTTGGCGTGCTCACCACGGTGATCGCCTTCCTGCCGATGGCCGTCGACTCCTCGGACTGGGGCTCCATGTTCAAGCCCATCGCGCTCATCTTCATCGCCGTGATGCTCATCGCGCTGCTGGAGACCAAGCTCATCCTGCCCAGCCACCTCGCGCATCCCTTCCTGGGCCGCGCGGGCGACATGCTGGCGCCGGTGCATCGTGTCTCCGACTCCGCCCTGCAGTGGTTCGTCCGCACGGTTTACGCCCCGGCCATCCGCCTGAGCGTGAAACATTGCTACACCGTGCTCGCCCTGCTTTTTGGCGGGCTGGCGGTCATCGGCGGCCTGTACGCGAGCGGGCGCATCTCGACCACCTACTTCCCGCGCGTGCCCAGCGAACGCATCGAATGCCGCCTGAGCATGCTGGACGGCACGCCGGTGGAGGTCACGGAAAGGCACATCGAGCGCATCTATGAAATCGCCTGCGAGATGCAGAAGGAATACGCGGGGCCGGACGGCCGCAGCGTGGTCAAGCATGTCGTGTCCAGCATCGGCACCACGCTTTCCTCACGCGGGGGCAGCTCGTCAAGCGGGTCCGGAAGCCACATCGGCGGCGTGATCATGGAAACCTACGGCCCGGAGGAGCGCAGCGTTGACGCCAACACCGTCGAGATGTCCAACGAGTGGCGGAAGCGCATCGGCAACATCGTCGGGGCCGAGGAGCTGACCTTCCGGGCCGAGATCATGCGCGGCGGCGATCCCGTGGACATCCAGCTCACCGGCACGGATCCGAAGGAGCTGCTGGCCATGTCGGAGAAGATCAAGGAGAAGCTCGCCACCTATCCGGCGCTCTTTGACATCAACGACTCGCTCGACTCCGGCCGCAATGAGATCCAGCTCCGTCTCAAGCCCGAGGCCCAGCAGTTTGGCATCACGGTCACCGACCTGGCCCGCCAGGTGCGGCAGTCGTTCTACGGCGATGAGGTGCAGCGCATCCAGCGCGGACGCAACGAGGTGAAGGTCATGCTGCGCATGCCCAGGGAGGACCGGCAGAACCTGGCCACGCTCGACACCATGCGCGTCCGCACCGCCGGCGGCCTGGAGGTGCCGTTCAGCCGCGTGGCGGAGGCGAAGGTGGTCAAAAGCTTCACCAGCATCAAGCGCGTGGACCGCCGACGTGCCCTGAACATCTCCGCCGACGCCGACAAGGGCAGCATCGACATCGCCGCGCTGCGTGCCGAGCTGACGGCCTTCCTGGATGAGCTGCTGGCCGACCAAGGTCACATCCGCTGGACGTTTGAAGGCGAGGCGCGTTATCAGCGTGAAAGCCAGGGCAGGGTGCTTGTCTCCTTCCTCATGGTCATCGCGGCCATGTATGCGCTCATGGCCATCCCCTTCAGGAGCTACTCCCAGCCGCTGATCGTGCTGCTCGTGGTTCCCTTTGGCGTCGTCGGCGCGGTGATCGGCCATCAGTTCCACGGCCTGCCCGTCAGCATCATGAGCTTTTTCGGCATCCTGGGCGTCTGCGGTGTGGTCGTGAACGACACCCTGGTGCTCGTGGACGAGATCAACGACCTCAAGGCCGGCGGGCTGCCGCTGCGCGAGGCTGTTCAGCGCGGCGGCGTGCTGCGTTTCCGGGCGATTTTCCTGACGCAGATCACCACCTTCTTCGGCCTGGTGCCGCTGATTTTCGATGGCACCTGGCTGGCGAAAATGCTGCCGTTTTTCTTCAGCAACGGCGCCCAGAGCACCCACGCGCAGTTTCTCACTCCCGTGTCCGTGGCCATGGGTTACGGCAGCCTGTTCGCGACCGTCATCACGCTCTTCCTGGTGCCCCTGTGCTACCTGGCGGTGGATGACCTGGTGGGGCTCACCAGCCGCCTGTTCGGCAAAGAACCCAAGGAACAGTTGTCCCCGGCCGTGGCATCTTGAGGACGGGATCTTCGGGGACACGAGATTTCTAGGGCTGATCCAGGACAGCCGCTTTGCAAATGAGATCAGGCAGCAGCGGCGGCAGCAGCCGCTTTTGACTGCGGCAGCCTGTTGCGATGGTCGAGGACCCCGCTCCGCCCCCCCCCAGCCTCCGAACCACCGGGTCGAAGATCAGCGACGCCTCGAAAATTCTGGGTGGTTCACGCCAGCAGGCTGGCTCAGGAAAGCGGCAGCACGGCTGCCGCAGTCCATGTGGGGAACCTGCCACAGCGACGAATCCTGGATCAGTCTTCAACGGGCTGAGAATGGCAGTTCCTCCAGTATGACCTTCATCGCCTCCTTCCAGGGCGCTCCCCAGGATCAAGGGGGCACGCACCCTCAATCCGGTGGTTCTCGCTCGCCAAGCCTCGCTTCACCACCGGCTTGTCTCTCTCGAGCCTCCGGCTCGGCTAGATGAGGACGGTATCACGCCGCCGGGCGGCTTCAGTTTCATGATGGTCCTGTGAGCCTCCAGCTTGTCTCAACATTTCACCTCTCCTTGAAGAGATGAAGCCATCGCGTTAGCGATGGCTCACGGACTCGGAAGTGGGAGCAGACACCCGCAGACCGCCCTCCGGCTCAGGACTCACGATCCTGTTCCAAGATTGGCGCGGGTGTCTGTCCTATGCCCGGCCTGAAACCGAACCATATCCAGGGCCCATTCTCCCCCATGGCAGCCCGCAGACAAGCTCGAACTCGCGCCGGTTCTTCCCGCCGGCTTGTCTCTCTCGAGCCTCCAGCTCGACTCGATGAAAACGTCGTCACGCCGCCGGGAGGGC
>JBIIRD010000112.1:0-13302 GCA_044341745.1 Prosthecobacter sp.
CATCGACGGCGCGAAACCGCACTTTCACAAACGCTCCACGGAACTCTACTATGTTCTGGAGGGCGAAGGCACGGTGTCGCTGGACGGTGTCAAGCACCCGGTCAAGAAGGGCTCGATGGTTCACATCCCACCCGGGGTGGTTCATGGCGCCTGCGGACGCATGCGCGTCCTGGTCGTCGGCATTCCCGACATCGCGGATGATGACTATTACCTGGCCGGGGAATCGGCGGCTGAGGGCGCGTGAGCCCCGGCCTGGTGGCCCCAGCCCCCATGCGGCGGACTTGGCTTGCACCTGCTGAGCAAACGCGCCACGGTCACTTCGCCCTTGGATTGCGCATGTAATACAGGTGGCCGTCCTCGGCTCCGCCGACAAAGTCAGGCAGCCCGTCGTCATTGAAGTCCACCGTCGTCGGACTGACGTCATGACCTTCAATGTTGGCGTCGGAGAGCAGGCCCATGTCAGCAAAGAACCATTTGCCGTTGGAGAAGCCGTCCTGGCGCAGGAAGTTGGCGTTGGCCGAGTTGAGCAGGATGTCGATCCTGCCATCCTGATCCCAGTCCATGAGGCAGATCTTGCGCCGGCCGCTCTTGCCGGCGATGCCGCTGTTGAGACGCAGGGGCTCGCCCGGGGTCATCGCGACGGGTGTCTTCACCTTCAGATGCTCCAGGGCCTTGTCGAGCAGCCCGGGCTTCTGCGCTTCCTTGGAGGCGCAGAGGACACGCTGCGGATGCTTGAGGATGAGTTTTCCATCCTGCTTCGCACGCTCGAAGAAGGCAAGGCAGCCCTCCTGGTCGAGCATGACGAGATCCGTGAGCCCGTCCTTGTTCCAGTCAACGCCCACGGGCGTCGTGCGCCACTGGGTGAGCAGGCCCTTGCCTTCCGGACGCAGCCAGCCGTAGGCGAGATGAGGCTGGGCGCCGTTCCACTCGACCTCCACCGGCTGGGCCGTGGCCAGCCTCGGCTTCTGGCGCGTGCCGAGGTTCTTGTACCACACGACCTTGCCGAGGATGGAGTTGAGCAGCAGATCGGGCAGGCCGTCGTGATCCCAGTCGGCGACGGTCTGGGTGGTATAACCCCACTTGGCTTCACAGGGGCCCTGGATGGAGCCGTTGGGGCCGGCCATCGGACGGATGACCCTGCCCTCGGCCTCCAGCCTGACAGGCGCGGCCCACCGGGGCTGCTCGACGCCCTTGCCGCTGAGGTTTTCAATGAAGGCGACATAACCGGCGGTGTTGCCGCAGATCAGGTCGGTGTCGCCATCGCCATCCCAGTCAAAGCCGACGGGGGTGACAAGCGCGCCGAACTTCACCTGGTCGGCCTCCTGCTTGAAGTAACGGGGCTCGGCATAAACCGGGGCCTTGCTGTCATAGCGGCCGGTGTGTTCAATGAAGGCCACGCGGCCGTCCTCGTCGCCACAGATGAGGTCCAGATCGCCATCCCTGTCCCAGTCAAAGGCGGTGGGCGTGATCATTTCCAGATCCATGGTCAGGTAGCGGCCGGTGTCGGCCTTCAGGCGCACGCCGAGCGCGTACTTTGGCTTCGTGCGCGAACCGGTGTTCTGGAAGTAGGTGAAGCCGTCAAGAAACTCACCGCACAGCAGGTCGAGATCACCGTCGCCGTCAAAGTCGCCGAAGTTGGGCGACGGCCAGCCGAAGGTTTCCACGGGCCGGTCGGTGGCCATGACCTTCTTCGGCTTGTCATACTTGGGCGCCTCGTTGGTGCCGGTGTTGCTCAGCAGGTAGACGTAGCCGCGCAGAGGGCCGTTCATCCAGCGTCCGTGCTCGTTGTAGGCGTTGTCCCAGCCGTACTCCGTCCAGTCGCCGACACCGACGATGAGATCGTTTTTGCCATCGCCTTCATAGTCGACCATGCGCCACATGTTGGCACGGACCTTGTTCATGTGGACGTTGGAGGGCGGCCCGAGCTTCACCTGCTGCTCGATGCCGGTCTTGAGAAAGTCGGGATGGATGCTGCCGGGAGTGAGCACGACCGGCCGGCCGTCGATGTAGCTGACCTGGACGTTCTGGGCGCCCTTGCTGAAGCGCCTGCCGGGCTTGAAGACGGGCATCTTGTTCTTCGCGGTGTCACCGGCGGCGTTTTCAAAGAAGTAGATGCCGTTGTAGGGCTTGTCAGGGCAGTTCACCACCAGGTCAAGGTCGCCGTCGCCGTCGAAATCCATGGGCATGGGCCAGGCCCAGAGACCGACGCCAAGGTCAACAACCAGTCCGGGGTGGTTGTACTTCAGCGGTGTGAGCGTGGATTCAGCGGCGGCGGCGTGGGTGCAGAAAAGCGCGGACAGGGCCAGGGAGGTGAAATGAAGCAGACGCATGGGATCGAGGAAGAGGAGTAACGCGGGCAGGATTTGGTCTTGCACAGAAAGGCGGAATGGAATCCTGGCCGCCGGTTGACGATGCTTGACCTGGGCTCGGCGGCTAGGGATAAACACCGCATGCGACATCGAGACAAGGCCACGCTTTACCGGGAGCTTGCCAAGCTGACGGACGCGGCCCTGCATCTGGACCGTTCGCTGGACCTTCTGCTTGCCAAGGATGCCCATCCTCTCAGGCAGAGATACCTCCAGGGCGTGAAGCGCGGCCTGGCGGAGGGCATGAGCCTGGCGGAATCCGTGGGGAAGCATGACCGGGAGCTCGTCACGGGCCTTGAGCTGGCCCTGATCGAGGCCGGGGAGCGCAGCGGCAGGCTGGGCATGGCCTTCAACCATCTGGCGCGTTACTTCGCGGCCATGGACGGAGCCGGGCAGAAGGCCCGGCAGGCGATGATCTATCCCCTGATCCTGGCGCATCTGGCGATCCTGCTGCCGGAGCTGCCTTCCCTGGTGGTGACGGCCGAAGGGGATCACCCGCTGCGCCGCCTGGCCCTGGGCCTGGTGGTTTTGTGGCTCTTTTTGTTCGGCGTTTCGGCCTTGTGGAGATGGCTGTCCGACAAGGCGGTGGCCTCACCTGCCGTGGATGCCTGGCTGGACCGGGTGCCCTTTCTGGGGAGCGCCCGGAGGCACTGGGCGCTGGCCCGGTTCTGCCAGGTGGCGCATTCCTGCCTGCTTGCGGCGCTCAACATGACGGAGACGGTGCAGCTGGCGGGACTGGCCGCGCAGAGCGGCCGCCTGGCCCAGGCCTGCAGGGCTGCGGCGGAGGAGATCCACAACGGCCAGCCGCTCGGGGACGCACTGGCCGGGGGCGGCGCCTTTGAGGCGGATTTCATCCATGCCATCGCCACCGCCGAGGAGGTGGGCAAGATCGACGAGGAGATGGCGCGCTGGGCCACGGTGGAGACGCTGGCGGCCCATGAGGCCGTTGACCGCGCCTCACAATGGCTGCCCAAGGCGGGCTATGCGGTCGTGGTCATCTTTGTCGCCTACAGGATCATCACGATGATGCAGGGCATCTACGGCGGCATGCTGCGTCAGTTTGAAGGTTAGGCCGCCGGTTCCCCGCCGCGAAGCAAGCGTTTGCGTCCCCGCCCTCCTGGGGCACCTTCCGGCCGCTTTGACTCTCGCCAGGGACAGATACTTCCAGACCGGCTTCGCAGGATCGTTGTTGATCCATGCGCTGGCGCTGTTTTTCCTGATGTGGCTGTTCAACACGGAATCCGGGCGCAGCTTTCTGGGCACGGCCGAGCAGGCCTCCGTCAAACCCGCCCCCGAACCCGAGGTGACGATGATCTTTCCGGAGATGGTCATCCCTCCAACCATGCTGCCGAAGCCCCGTGCCTACATCCGCACGACGCAGAACGAGGCGTCCGGCGTGAAGCCCTCCGGAGCGGCCTTTGAATCCGACCGCAACACCATCGCCGCCAGCCGCCTGCCCCCCAAGGCGGACGCCACGGTCATGATGCCCACCACCACGGGCAGCGCCCCCACGAAGATGGAGCTGGCAAACCGTGACTTCCGCGACGGGCAGATCAAAAACGACGCCGTGGCCGCCACGCCGCCGCCTGCCAACGCCACTCCCCTGGACATGCGCTCCCCGGACCCGGTCGCGCCCCCTTCCGTGCTCAAGCCGCAGCCCGCACCGCCCCAGGCGCCTCCGGCACCTCCGACCCAGGTGGCGAAGGCGCAGCCATCGGACATGACGCCGCTGGCGAAGATGATGGAGGAGATGGACAAGGACAGCGTCCGGCTCGAATCCCGGCGCCTGCCCCTGGAAGTGCGCAAACCTGAGATCTCCAAGGCTGCTGAAACGCCGCCACCGCCCAAGCCGCAGGTGCGCGCCCCGGAAGACACTCCGCCTCCCGTCGCCAAGGCGGTGCCTGTGACAGACGATGTCAAGGCGACCGCCGGCAAGCCCGAGATGGATGCCTTCAGCCCCTTCACCCGCACAGGCAAAAATGACGGCGGCATCAACCGTGAGGGCGAGGACGCCGTCGATGCCGTGGCAACCCCCCGCGGCATCTACATGCGTCAGGTCACCGGTGCCGTGGAGAAAAAGTGGCACCTCTATGTGCGACTCGCCCGCGACTCGGTGAACTTCGGCCGTGTACGCTTCCGGTTTTACGTGAACCGACGCGGCGTCCCGCAGGATCTCAAGATCCTCTCTGACGCCCGTGACGCGGACCCGCGCATGAGGGAGCTGACCCTGCGTGCCATCCTGGATGCCGAAATTCCGCCGATCCCGGACGACCTCCTGCCCGAGCTGGAGGACGGCCGCCTCAAGATCGAATACGAGGCCATTGTCTATTAAGTCCGCCGTGCGCATCCACACCCTCGACCTGCATTTTCAGAACACTCCCGGACTGATCGCCGCCTACCTTGTCGAGAGCGACGGGGAGCTGGCGTTGATCGAAACCGGGCCCGGCTCGACCCTTCCCGCCCTGCGTGCCGCCGTGGCCGCCACGGGTCATTCCGAAAAGAATGTCCGCCATGTCTTCGTGACCCACATCCACCTCGACCACGCCGGCGCCGCCGGCTGGTGGGCCGGACAGGGCGCGCAGGTTTACTGCCATGAAAACGCCGCCCGTCACCTGATCGATCCGTCCAGGCTCGTCGACAGCGCCCGCATGATCTATCAGGAGCGCATGGACACGCTGTGGGGAGAGATGCTGCCCGCACCGGTGGAACGCGTGACGATCCTGCGCGACGGCGACGGCGTCCGCCTCGGCGGCGTCGAGCTCGTGGCCTGGGACACGCCAGGTCATGCACGTCATCACCTGGCCTACCTCCTGGGCTCGGCCTGCTTCACCGGCGATGTCGCAGGCATGAGGCTCCAGGGGACGAACTATCTTTCCGTCACCGCCGCGCCTCCCCAGTTTGAACCCGGCCCCTACGTCGCCTCCGTGGACCGCCTGGCCGCCGCAGGCTTCGAGCGCCTTTACCTGACCCATTTTGGCGAGGTCACCGACGCGGCCGGGCACCTGGCGGCCTATCGAAAAAGAATCCAAGATGTCCATGAAGCCGTGCGCGCCGACTGCGCCGCAGGCCTGGACGCCGGGCAGGTGCGCCAGCGCCATCACGACCGGGAAAGGGCCCTTGCCGCCTCCCTGGGCATCCAGGAGGACGACTGGCGGCGCCTGGAGATGTCCAACGGCACGGACATGTGCGCGGACGGCGTGAGATTGTGCGTGGAGAAAGGCCGCTGACATGCGTAGCCTGTGCCGATGCGCCCCTTCCTCCTCTGCCTGCTGCTTCTCACCGGCCTGCCTGCCGCCGACTGGCCGCAGTTTCTCGGCCCCACGCATGATGGTCGCGCCGCGGACGCCGAGCCCGCCCTGTCCGACAGCCTGCCGCCCGACCTGAAGCCGCTCTGGGAAAAATCCGTGGGCTCAGGCTTCGCCGGCCCGGTGGTGGTTGAAGGACGGCTGGTGGTGTTCCATCGCGAAGGCGGCGACATGACCACGGAGCTGCTGGATGCCAGGACCGGCCAGCCGGTCTGGCGCAGCACCTATGTGACGGATTACGTCGACAGCTTCGGCTTCGACAACGGCCCCCGCGCCGTGCCCGCCATCGCCGGAGGCAAGGTGATCACCTTTGGCCCGGAGGGTCGCGTCACCGCCCTGGATTTGAAGACTGGCAAGGAGCAGTGGCGCTACGACACGGCTTCGGAGCTGGAGTCTGCGCAGGGCTTTTTCGGCCGCGCCCCCTCGCCCCTGATCCTGGATGGCCGGGTGATCGTGGCGGCCGGAGGAACACGCAAGGGTTCGGCCGCAGGCCTGGCGGCCCTGGATCTGAAGACCGGTTCGGTGGCCTGGACCTCGGTCGATGATGAGGCGGGCTATGCCTCGCCCGTTCCCGGCCGGAAAGGCGAGATCCTGGCCTGGATGCGTAACCAACTTTGGCGCGTCAACGCCTCGGACGGTGTCTTGCGCGCCTCCATTCCGCTGCGCTCCAGCATGGACGCCTCCGTCAACGCCGCCACCCCCCTTCCCTGCGGCGAGGACCGCTGGCTGATCTCCGCAGGCTACGGTGTTGGCGCCCACCTCCTGCGCCTGACCGATGCCGGCATCGAGGAGGTCTGGCGCAAGGACCGCCTGCTCGACTGCCATTACGCCACCCCGGTCCGCGTCGGCGAACATGTCTTCGGTTTCCATGGCCGCCAGGAGACCGGCATGAAGCTGCGCTGCATCAGCCTCGCCGCGGGCGAGGTCGCCTGGGAGTGCCCGGACGGCCTGCCCGGCGGCACGCTGCTGGCGGTGGCTGACAAGCTGCTGGTCGTCACCGAGCAGGGCGAGCTCTGGGTCGTCCGTGCCAGCGCCGAGAAGTTTGACCGCCTGGCCTCCTGGCAGATCCTCGGTTCGGGCCACCGCTCCCATGCCGCCTACGCCGACGGAGTCCTTTACGCGCGTGACAGCGAACGCCTGGTGGCGGTGAAGCTGCGCTGAAACAAGGCCCTGCCTGACAAACTTTGCTGACGGGAAGGCCGGCACGCCGACGTTTCAGGCGGCTCATGAAACGCCTGCTCCTCCTCCCGGCTCTGTTCTGCATCCTCGGCCATGCCGATGCCGCGGAACGACGGCCTAACATCATTGTCTTCTACACGGATGACCACGGTTTCGCCGACCTTGGCGTTCGCGGCGTGATGAAGGATCTGCGGACGCCCCACCTCGACACCCTCGCCCGCGGCGGCGTGGTCGCCACGCACGGCTACAGCACGGCGCCGCAGTGCGTGCCGTCACGCGGCGGCCTCATGACCGGCCGGTTCCAGGGTCGCTTCAACCTCGACAACAACGGCTCCTCCCTCGACGGCTTCAACCGGCAGGTCACCCTTGCCGAACGGCTCCAGGAGGCGGGGTACGTCACGGCGCAGTTTGGCAAATGGCACCTGGGCCCCCTGGAGGAGATCCCAAGGCATGGCTTCCGCCACGTCTTCGCCCAGCATGGACAGCAGGTCTTCGCCGCCAACATCACCGTCGATGGCAGGGACCGCCCGATGGGTGACCACCCGCCTTCAGACTACCACATCGACGCCTGCTCCAAGGCGGCGGAGGCCGTGATCGGGCGCTATCATGACCAGCCCTTCTTCCTCTACATCGCCTACCGCGCCCCGCACACGCCGCTCGACGCACCCAAGCATTACAAGGACCGCTTTCCCGGCCCCATGCCGGAACGACGCCGGGCGGCGCTGGGCATGCTCGCCGCCGTGGACGACGGTGTCGGCCGCATCACCGCAGCCCTGGAGAAGCATGGTCTCACCCAGCAGACCCTGGTCTTCTTCATCGGTGACAACGGTGCTCCCTTGAAAATCCACAAGCAGGACTCACCCCTGAATGGCGATGCCGGGGGCTGGGATGGCAGCCTGAACGATCCGCTCAACGGTGAAAAGGGCATGCTCTCGGAAGGCGGCATGCACGTGCCCTTCCTCATCACCTGGCCAGGCGTCATCCCGGGCGGCAGAAACTACGCTCATCCCGTCAGCGCCCTCGACGTGGCCGCCACCGCGGCGGCACTTGCTGAAATCAAAACAGGTTCGGGCGAGCTCGACGGCGTCAACCTCCTGCCCTTTCTGAAGGAGGAAAAGGCCGGGCCTCCGCATGAGACGCTCTTCTGGCGCTGGATGGCGCAAAGCGCGGTTCGGGACGGCCGCTGGAAACTTCTGCGCGGCGGTGAACGCGAGTACCTTTACGACCTGGACCAGGACCTCGGTGAAAAACACAACCTCGCCACGCAGCATCCGGAGATCGCCGCACGACTGCGTGAAAAGCTGCAACAGTGGAGCGATGAACTGGAACCTCCGGGCATGGCACTCGGGCCGATGGCGGCGGTCTGGAACGACTACTTTGACTTTTACCTCGAGGGCAAACCGGTGGCTGCGAAGCCTTCCGGCGGCACAACAGGCATTCAAGGCTGGCAGGCGCGCGGCGGCACGGCCGAGATTCATGGGGGCGCGCTGGTCATCCGTCCGGCGGACTCTGCCGCCAAAAAAACCAGGCCCTTCCTGACGAACGCAGACATCAGCCTGCCCGGCCCGGTCACCGTGACCCTGAAGGTCCGTGCCAGCGTCGCCGGCAAAGGCAGCCTGTCCTGGCGGACCAAGGATGAGAAGGATTTCGTCGCCGCCCATGCGGCCGCTTTTGAATGGAAGGCCGGGCCGGAAATCCAGGAGCTGAAGGTGGAACTGCCGGTCCAGGGCCGGCTCATTCACCTGCGCCTGCTGCCCACGCCGGCCGCCGCCCTGGAGTTCTCCTCGATTGCAATCCAACCCCGCTCCGGCAAGGCGCGCACCTGGAGCTTTGCGCCATGATCCCCGCCTCCGCCTTCCTTCGCGGCACGTTCCTCGCGGCGCTGCTCCTGACCTCCGCCTTCGCCTTCGCCTCCGCCGCGGAGGCGCGAAGGCCTAACATAGTATGGCTCATCGGAGAGAACCTCGGTCATGACCTGGGCTGCTACGGCGCCCGGGGCGTGCACACGCCCAACCTCGACCGCCTCGCCGCCGAGGGCGTACGCTACACCCGCGTGTTCGCCACCAACCCGGCCTGCGCGCCAAGCCGGTCGGCCTTCTTCACAGGCATGTATCAGACGACCACGGACACCCATCCGATGCGCTCGCACCGGAACGACGCCTTCCGCCTGCCCGAAGGCGTGCGGCCGGTCACACACCGTCTGCGTGACGCGGGCTATTTCACCGCCAACATCAAGACCGTCGGTGCTCACAGCGTGGGCACCGGCAAGCTGGACCTGAACTTCGTCAACGAAGGCCCGGTTTATCATGAGAGCTCGGACCGCTGGGAGTCGCTGGCCGGACACCGGCCCTTCTTCGCCGTCGTGAACGCCGAGGAGAATGAGTATGACATCTACGACCGGAAGAGCGCGGAAAAGCCGAGGGTGGAATGGGTGGGCGAACGCCTGCATGTCCGGCATGTCACGCCGGAGCAGGTCACTCCACCGCCCTATTATCCGGATCACCCGGTCGTCCGGGAGGAATGGGCGCGCTACCTGAACTCCGTCTCCGGCATGGATCTGCGCTTCGGAAAGGTGCTGGACCAGCTGCGCGCGGACGGCCTCGAGGACGACACACTCATCATCTTCTTTGGCGACAACGGACGCCTGGAGCCGCGCGGCATCCACTGGTGCTATGACAGCGGCCTGCGCGTGCCGATGATCATCCGCTGGCCGAAGAACCATCCCGCGCCGCCCCAGCTCCGCCCGGGAACCGTTGACGACCGCCTGCTCAGCCTCATCGACGTCACCGCCACAACGCTGCATCTTGCCGGGGTTGCGAAGCCACCGTTGATGCAGGGGCGGGTGTTCCTCGGTGACAGTCCCGAGGCTCCACGCACCTTCGCCTTTGCCGCACGCGACCGCATTGACGAGACGCGGCAGCGCATCCGCTCGGTGCATGAGGAACGCTTTCATTACATCCGCACCCTGTCCACCGGCCCGACCTTCGCCTCGCTGAACCGCTACAAGGAAAAATGCTTCCCCATCCTGCCGGTGATGCGCGAGCTTCATGCCAGGAACCAGCTCAGCGGACCGCCGCTCGAGCTCATGCAGCGCCGCGGGCCCTGCGAGGAGCTTTATGACACGAAGGCGGATCCGCATGAGATCGTGAATCTCGTGGGTTCAGACAAGACGGAGCACCGGCAGGCCCTGCTGCGGCTGCGCGCCGCCCTGGATGTCTGGATCGTTGAAACAGGGGACAAGGGCGGGATCCCCGAGCCGGAGGAGGTCACGGCCCCCTTTGCGCGGGAGATGCATCAATGGTTCGGCACACCGGCCTGGGCCGCAGGTGCGGAAGGCCCCTGAACTCATCACGCATCCAGCCGCCTCTCAATCTCCTCCAGCGCAAGCCCCTTCGTCTCCGGGACCATCAGCCGCACCCACAAAAGCTGCAGCACCATCATGCCGCAGAAGAACAGAAAGACCCAGCCCGGCGGAAAGGCGGAGACCATGCCCGGAAAGAAGGTGGTGAGCAGGGCGGCGAAAATCCAGTGCGTGAAGCTGCCCAGCGCCTGGCCCGCCGCCCGGCTGCGGTCGGGGAAAATCTCCGAGATGAACACCCAGATCACCGCCCCCTGGCCCACCGCATGGGCGGCGATGAAGGCGAAGATGCAGGCCGGCACGATGCCGTGATGACCGGTGAAGAAGGCCCAGGAACAGAGTCCCAGTGAAGCGATGTAGCCGTAGGAGCCGAGATACAGCAGCGCCCGGCGGCCACGATGGTCGATGAGCCAGAGACCCACGAACGTGAAGACGAGGTTGGCGACGCCGATGCCCACGGATTGAAGAAGGGCCGCCTGCGTGCCAAGCCCGGTCAGCTCAAAGATGCGCGGCGCAAAGTACAGCACGGCGTTGATGCCGGAGAGCTGGTTGAAAAACGCGATCAGGAAGGCCAGCAGAACGGGCCGCCGCAGGCGCGCGCTCCAGAGCCCGGCCGATCCCGCCCGCCCTTCGCCACCGGCCGCCGCCATCTGGTCCGCCGCCGCCTCGATCTCCGTTCGCGACGCCCCGGGCCTGATGAGCCGCAGCACCTCCATGCCCGCCGCACGGTTCCTTTTCCGGCCGATCAGCCAGCGCGGGCTCTCCGGAATGCCAAGGCACAGGACGGTGTAGGCCAGGGCGGGGAAGGCCTCGACGCCAAGCATCCAGCGCCAGGCCTGGTCGCCGATGCCACCTAACAGATAATTCGACAAAAAGGCGGCCAGGATGCCGAGGACGATGTTGAACTGGAAGAGCCCCGCCAGCCGGCCGCGGCGCTCGGGCGGCGAGATCTCGGCGATGTAGAGCGGCGCCGCCACGGTGGAGATACCCACGCCCAGGCCGCCGATGAAACGCGCGACGATGAGCGACCAGACCTCCGGCGCGAGCCCTGACCAGACGGCGGACACGAAATACAGCACGCCCACCCAGGTCAGGGTGGCCCGGCGCCCCCAGCGGTCCGTGGGCCAGCCGCCGATCACGGAGCCCAGCACCGTGCCATAAAGAGCCGAGGCCATGGCGACGCCGTGCAGCGTGTCTCTCAGGTCCCACAGCTCCTGGATGGTCTTCTCCGCCCCGGAGATGACCACGGTGTCAAAGCCGAACAAAAAACCTGCAAGCGCCGAGACAACGGACCAGTAAAGGATGCGCGGTGACGAGGTCGGAGGCAGGGCGGGCATGAGGCATTCTGGAGGAAGTCGCCGTTTCAAATCAAGCCGGGAACTTTCCGGCGGAAGCGGACCGGCATCAGGCCTTGCCCATCCAGTTGGCCCATGAGGGTGTCTCATGGCCGCTGTCACAGGATGGACAGGATATCGCAGGATAAACAGGATTTTTCAGACCTGTTCATCCTGCCCATCTGGTGAATCCTGTCCCAAAAACCCCTTTCTCACCTGGGTGCTTACGCCCTGGACCGACCTCTGCTTGAAGCTGACGTTGCTTGCAGTCCGAGCCACCCTTTGCCAGATTTTAACCTCCCCCTGCTCCATCCCGCTCATGAAAATCACCCGCCTCCTCCCCATCCTTTCACTGTCCGTTCTTCTCTGCCAGTGCGCCAGCTCCGACTCCTCCAACGGCACGGCCTCGACGTCCGCCGCTCCGGCTCCCGCCGCCGAGGCTGACACCACCCTCAGGCCCGGCATGAGCAAGGCGGAGGTCATCGCCAAATGGGGCGAGCCCTCCTCGAGGAAAAACAGCGCAGGCGGCGAGGTCTGGCGCTATGCCAGCCAGGGCTGGAAGCGCCATGTGCCCTACTACGGCACCTTCGCCCATGTGGAGGAGCATTTCGTGCTTTTCGGCACCGACGGCCGCGTGGCCAAGACCGGCACCGAGGACTTCGGCAACGCTTTCCAGGAACCCTGGCGCCGCGCCTTCGGCACGAACTGAGCTTTCCGTATGATGCCTTGGCAAAGACATCGCCCGCGCTAATCGTGGGCGATGTTTGACATCCGGGAAAAACCTCAGCAGGTCGACAAGGCCTTTCTCATCGGCGCTTACTTCGACCGCCGCAAGGCCGACGAGGCGCGTGAACTGCTCATCGAGCTGAAGGAGCTGGTCGAAACCCTCGGCATCGAGGTGGTCGCCACCGAGCTCGTCTTCGTCCGCGAAATCACCCCGCGCCACCTCCTCGGCAAGGGCAAGACCGCCGAGCTCATCACCCGCGCCAAGGAGCTGGAGGCCGAGTGCATCGTCTTCGACAACGAGCTCTCCCCCGCCCAGCAGCGCGCCTGGGAGGCCGACGCCGGCCTCTGCGTCATCGATCGCCACGAGGTCATCCTCGACATCTTCAACATGCGCGCCCAGACCCGCGAGGCCCGCCTCCAGGTCGAGCTCGCCAGGCTCGAGTACTCCATTCCCCGCCTCACCCGCATGTGGGCGCACCTTGACCGCCAGGGCGGCGGCGCCGGGGGCGGCATGGGCGGCGCCGGAGCCGCCCGAGGCGAGGGTGAAACCCAGCTCGAGGTGGACCGCCGTCTCGCCTACAAGCGCCTCGACCGGGTCAAGGCGGAGCTGGAGGAGGTGAAGCGCCAGCGCGACACCATGCGCAAGGAGCGCAGCCGCGTGCCCCTGCCTCATGCCGCCATCGTTGGTTATACCAACGCCGGCAAGTCCAGCCTCCTCAACCACCTCACCAACGCCAGCGTGCTCGCCGAGGACAAGCTCTTCGCCACGCTCGACACCACCACCCGCCGACTGGAGCTTCCGGACGGCCAGGCGCTGCTGCTCACCGACACCGTCGGCTTCATCCGCAACCTTCCCCACGACCTCGTGCAGAGCTTCCGCGCCACGCTTGAGGAGGCCGTGCTCGCAGACTTCCTCATCCACGTCGTCGACGCCAGCGCCTCGCAGGCCCTGGAGTTCTACCAGACCACCACCCAGGTGCTCGGCGAGCTCGGCGCCGGCGACAAGCGCGTGCTCCTGGCGCTCAACAAGACGG
>JBIIRD010000055.1:0-36284 GCA_044341745.1 Prosthecobacter sp.
GCGTGTGCCCCGTGGGGGCGGTGTCCAGAACCACAAAACGATCCCTTCCCCTGCCCACCTCCCGGGCAAAGGCACGAAACACAGCGATCTCCTCGGTGCAGGGCGAACGCAGGTCCTCTTCAAGCAGCGCTCGCCCGGCTTCATCCATCGCTCCCCCCTGAGTGTTCAGCACTTCCTGGGTGTAGGCGGCGGTTTCCGCTGCGGGGTCGATCCGGCTGAGCGTGAGGCCTTCAACCCTGCCATCAAGGGTCTGCGCCAGGTGAGCGGCGGGGTCCGTGGTGCTTAAGTGCACACGATGACCACGCCCGGCCAGATGGACGGCGATGGCGGCGGCCACGGTGGTTTTCCCAACACCGCCCTTGCCCATGGTCATGATGACCCCATGACCACGCTGCCCGATGTCCTTCAGAACATCCGCCAGCTCGGTGAATGCAGGCGGCTGCCAGGGGGGTGAACAGACCGCAGAGTGCGGCTGCAGGATCTCATCCTCCGCCTTGAGCAGAAGCCGGAGGCTTTCGATGCCAAGGATGTTCACGGCGCGCAAGGGCACGGCAAAACAGGGCAGGCTGCCGATGAAGTCCGCGGCATCCTGCATGGCCTTTTCACCCCGCTGCTGCATGGCAAGGGCAACCTTGTCCGCCGGGTCTTCGGCCTTGAAGATGCCGTTGATGACGAGGCGTTGATTTTCCATTCCAAGCTGGCGCAGTTCCGCCGAGGTGCGCGCAGCCTCCCTCAGGGAGGAACGCTGTGGACGGCTGACAAGGACCAGCGTGGTGAGTGCTGCATCGGCAAGCGTTCGAACGGTGGCCTCATAGACGGCCCGCTGCTTATCCAGCCCCGCCAGCGGGCCAAGGCAGGAGGCACCGCTGGTGTTGGAGTCCAGAAACTGGTCCCAGGCCTTCGCCAGGCTCATCAGGCGCAGCGTGTGACCCGTCGGGGCGGTGTCGAAGATGATGTGGTCATGTCCGGTGTCCGCCCCGGCGTCCCCGATGAGTCCCGAAAACTCATCAAACGCAGCGATCTCCATCGTGCAGGATCCGGAGAACTGCTCCTCCATGCTGCGCAGGGCGGCTTCGGGCAGCAGCCCTCGCATCGGACCGATCAAACGCTCACGGTAGGCGGCGGCGGCGTCCACAGGATTGATGTTCATGGCATCCAGGCCCGGAACACCGGACACGGGCGTCGGCCGGCCGGTCAGCCTGGTCTGCAGCACCTCGTCGAGGTTGGAGGCCGGATCCGTGCTGACCAGCAGGACACGACGTCCAGATTCAGCCAGGCCCAGGGCGGTGGCGCAGGAAAGGGAGGTCTTGCCGACGCCCCCCTTGCCGGTGAAAAACAGGAAGCGCGTGGCGTTGACCGGCTGAAAGAGGGGCAGGTTCATGACGCCTCCTCCTTCACGCCCAGGGCCGCCCGGAAAAAGACGGGACGTTCATCATGGCCTGGATAACGCCCCTTCAGATAGACCTTCCCGTCCAGGAAGATGAGCGGCAGCACATCCACACCTTCCTTTTCCAGGGCCGTCTTGACCGCCATGTTGGTGACAAAGGCCAGCGGCTGCTGCCCGAGGTTGTACCGCTCCACCTTGACACCAAGCCCGGCGAGCTGGGAAAGCAAGGCGGCGAAGTTCACGAGATCGGGATCAACATTGGTTCCACAGATGCCCGTCGGACAGCACATGGGCGGATCGTAAACTTGAAGCGTTTTCATGGTGGCGTGGCAGGACAAAGGATCAGCAGCACTTGCAGCACCCGGGTTCACGGACACCGATGCACAACGGCACGGCGGCCAGCGCACCCAGAACAGGGGCGGTGAGGTAAATCCAAAGATGCTCGAGATGACCCGAAACCAGGGCCGGGGCCAGGGAGCGGGCGGGGTTCATCGAGGCGCCGCTGACCGGTCCGGCAAACATCGCCTCCAGGGCGATGACGGCCCCGATGGCAATTCCGGCGGTGACGCCCTTCTCCTTCGCTCCGGTGGAGACGCTGAGGATGGTCAGCATGAGAATCCCGGTCAGCACTGCTTCGAAAACGAAGCTCTGCATCCCATCTCCCGCCGGCAGCGTGGCCCCGAGGAAGGTGCTGTCCTGCGGGAACAAAAAGTGCAGCAATGAGCTCGCCGCCAGCGCACCGGCGGCCTGTGCTGCAAGATAACCGGGCACATCCCTCCAGGCCAGACGGCCCGCGGCCGCAAAGGCCAGCGTCACCGCCGGATTCAAATGCGCGCCGCTCACGTCCCCGAAGGTGTGGATCATCGCCAGCACGACCAGCCCGAACACCAGGGCGATGCCTGCATGCGTGATGACGCCCTGCGATGCCGAGTTGATCACAATGGCCCCGGTGCCCGCAAAGACGAGCGTGAAGGTGCCGAGCAGTTCTGCGAGCAGCTTATTCATGGAAGTCGGTCAGCAGCATGTTGTTCCCGGCGTGCAGCAGGAGGCGGCGGGCGACGCCTTGGCCGGTGCAGGACCGCATTCACCCGGCAGGCAGATGCCACGAGCCAGGCAGTCGGTGTGCTTCAGCCCCAGGCGGAAGCAGAGCACGCCATCCACCTCCTCGGCGGACTCCACCGGAAACTGGGCGACGACAAAGTCCTCGTATTCAATCTCGACCGGCAGCTCATGCGACGGGAGCACGTCCCCGGCTTTGTCAAAGATGGCCGCCAGCTTTCCAGCATGAAGATGGTGCTCGACATCGTCATGCACCCAGGCCTGCAGCAGGCAGGTTTCCTGCACACGCCGCGTGCCGCCGCAGTCGATGAAGCGCCTGGTCACATGGCCCACCTCGGTGATGTGAAAATGGGCCGGGATGATGCCGCCATCCGGCAGGATGAAGCCCAGCGGGCTGTCGGGATGGGCTTGCAGGATGGAGATGAATTCAGCGGTGTTCATGAAAGGTCAGCAGCAGGACTTGGAGGCGCACTTTTTTCCCGGGGCGATCTGGTCGACGCAGCGCAGGAAGTCCCCGAGGCAGTCGCAGGCGAGGCGGTAGTAGATGTTCAGGCCGCGCTTTTCGCAGGACAGCACGCCGGCCTCGCGCATCAGGCTGAGGTGCTTGGAAACCGTGGACATGTCCGCGCCCACCAGCTCACGCAGGTCGCACACGCACATCTCCCCCTCCATCAGCGCCTCGGCGATGAGCAGGCGTGACGGATGCGCCAGGGCCTTGATGACCACGGCGCGCTTTCCGGAGGCTTTTCGGTTCACTGGCATCTATTTGGTCATTTAGCCAAATAGATGACCGGGGCAAGTGAAACCTTCCGAGGTCGGCCAGCCCGCGCCCAGGCCGCCTGCCCGACACCTTCCGGGAGATTGGCCGTCATCGCAGCTTGCAGGCGTCGAAAGCCGGGGCATGAAGCGCGCATGTCATCCCCCAAGGCACGTTACATCATGATCGGCGGCTTCCTCGGCGCAGGCAAGACCACCACCGTCGGCAAGCTTGCGCAGCACCTGAACGAACAGGGCCTGAAGGTGGGCCTGATCACCAACGACCAGGCGGGCAGCCTGGTGGACACGAAGCTCCTGCGCGGCCAGGGTTTCGCCACCGAGGAGATAGCCGGTGGCTGCTTCTGCTGCCGCTTCGGCTCGCTGGTGGATGCCGCGGGCAGGCTGGCTGAAAACGCCAGGCCGGATGTCTTCATCGCCGAACCTGTGGGCAGCTGCACGGACCTTGTCGCCACCGTGACCTATCCCCTGCGCCGGATGTATGGCGACGCCTTCACCATCGCCCCCCTCGCCGTGCTGGTGGACCCCGTGAGGGCACGCCGTGTCTTCGGCCTCGACCAGGGTGGCAGCTTCTCCAGCAAGGTCGTCTACATCTTCAAAAAGCAGCTCGAGGAGGCGGACATCATTGTCATCAGCAAGAGCGATCTCGTTTCCGATGCCGAGCGCGCGGAGTTGAAGGCCGCGCTTGAGCGCGAGTTCCCGGGCACCACGGTTTTCTCCACCTCACCACGCTCCGGAGAAGGTCTGGCGGATCTCTTCAACCAGCTGATGACGGACGAGCAGGCCCGCAAAAGCGCCATGCTCGTGGATTACGAGGTTTATGCCGAGGGCGAGGCCCTGCTCGGCTGGCTCAACGCCACCGTGAACCTGACGGCCGGGGATGAATTCGACGCCAATGACTTCCTGCGCGCCCTGGCCGGTGATGTTCAGAAACGCCTTCAGGAGCTGAAGGCCGAGATCGCCCACTTCAAGATGACCTACAGCCCGGACGACGGCATCGCCGGGGAGCTGGCGAGCATCAACCTGGTGCGCAGCGATCATCAGCCGGAGCTGGGCATGGAGCTGGATGAACCCAGCGAAGGCGGCCAGCTCATCATCAACCTGCGTGCGGAGGCGGAACCCGCCAGCCTCATGCAGGCCGTGCTTGCGGCGCTCGAGGCGACCACGCCGCGCTTTCCGACGCTCAAGGCCACCCTCGATCATCAGGAGCATTTCCGACCTGGCAAACCGACACCCACCCACCGGGACGCCTGACTTCAGGCCCTCAGGCGGCCTCCTGTGCCGGGGTCTTCACCTGATCCAGGATCCTGCTGATCAGGTCATCCACCTTCACCTGCTGCGCCTCGCCCTCGAAGTTCAGGATGATGCGATGGCGCAGGGCCACGTGGGCGATGGCGCGGATGTCATCCGTGCTGACCGCCGTGGCGCCGTTGACGGCGGCAAGCACCCGCGCGCCGCGGATCAAGCTCTGCAGGCCGCGCGGGCTGCTGCCGTAGGCGACAAAGCGCTGCACCTCCGGCAGCACGCCGGAATGTTCGGGATGGGTGGCCAGCACCAGCCGGCTGGCATAACGCGCAACCGGGTCCGCCACCGGCATCTCCGCGAGCTGCTTTTGAAATGCTTTGAGTTCGGCGCCGGTCACCAGGCTCTCCAGCCTCGGTTCGGCAAAACCGGTCGTGCGGCGGCTGATCTCCACCAGCGACTCCAGGTCGGGAAACGGCACGCGGATCTTGAACATGAAGCGGTCAAGCTGGGCTTCAGGGAGCGGGTAGGTGCCCTCCATCTCCATGGGGTTCTGGGTGGCAAGCACAAAGAAGGGATCAGGCAGGGAGTGACGCTCGCCCCCGGTCGTCACCGCGTGCTCCTGCATCACCTCCAGCAGGGCGGCCTGGGTCTTGGGGGTGGCGCGGTTGATCTCATCCACCAGCAGCAGGTTCTTGAAGACCGGCCCCTTCTCAAAGAACATCACCCGGCGCCCGTGCTCGTTTTCATTGACGATGTGAGTGCCCAGGATGTCCGCAGGCATCAGGTCCGGCGTGCACTGCACACGCCCGGGCTCCAGGCCGACCACCTGGGACAGCGTGCGCACCAGAAAGGTTTTACCCAGACCGGGCACGCCTTCCAGCAGGACATGGCCGCCGGCAAAGACGGCGATCAGCACGTCGGTGAGCAGTTGATCATATCCCACCACGGCCTTTTGGAGTTCCGTTTTGAGCTGGCCGAAAAGAGTGCTGAAGGTGGACATGGGATGCGGGCGCGCGCATGCATAAACGGCTGCCCCTTCCGTGCAAAGGAAAGCACAGGGCACTTGCCAGCCCGGGCATCCCGACTCTTTTCAGGTCATGAACATCCCTGTTACCCATGTCGGTCTCCTCGGCCTCGGCATCATCGGCAGCCGCGTGGCAGAAAACCTCGCCAAGGCAGGATTCCAGGTTTCCGTCTGGAGCCGCACCGGCAGGAAGGCCACCGGAACCCTCTCCACCCCGGCCGAGGTGGCCCGGGCCGCCCAGGTCATCCAGATCTTTGTCAGGGATGACGCAGCCCTGCTGGAGGCGCTGAGAAAAATGCTCCCCTCCCTGACGCCCGGTCATGTGGTCATGAATCATGCCACGGTCAGCAAGGACGCCACCCTGGAGGCCGCCCGTCTGTGTGGCGAAGCAGGCGCAGCCTTTCTCGACGCCCCGTTCACAGGCAGCAAGATGGCCGCCCAGAACGGCAAGCTTTGCTACTACATCGGCGGGCCGGCCGAGATCCTCGACAGGGTGCGCCCGATCCTGGAGGCCAGCGCGGCGAAGATCCTTCACCTGGGCGGCGTCGGCGACGCCATGGTGCTGAAGATCGTCACCAATCTGATCACCGGCGTGACCGTCCAGGCCCTGGTCGAGGCTGCCGCGATCACCCGGGCCGAGGGCGTCCCCTTGGAGGCCCTCAAAACCGCCCTGGAGTCAAACGCCAACTACAGCACCTTGATCGGCATGAAGCTGCCCGCCCTGATCCAGCAAGACTTCGAACCGCACTTCTCCCTGATCAACATGTTGAAAGATGCCGACTTCGCCCGCCAGCTCGCGGCCCGTTCAGGCAGCAAAACACCCGCGCTGGATTGCACGGCGGAAGCCATGCGCGCGGGTGTCGAAGCAGGTCTGGGCGACCAGGATTTTTCGGTGATCGGGCGCCTTAGCGAATAAGGCCGTCAATCGGCAGTAGCTCCACGGAAACAGGCAGGGCATCGCCAGAAACACCCACAACGCTTTCAGCCGCTGCCACCGGGGCCTCATGCCCCTCAAAATGGCGGCTGAGCAGGATGCCCTCGATTTCAAGCTGCCTGCCGTGCTCCACCTCACGAATCAGTTCACTCTGAACCGCAAGGGAAGGCTGGCTGGACAGCGCCGCAGGCACAGGCTCGGAAACCGCCAGGACGTTCGGAATCGAGGCATCCTGATGGGAACCATTGATTTTCAAGGCTCCCCAGGTCGCCACCAGGGCCACACAAGTGGTCGCCACAGCCATCGTCCAACGAGGGGAAACCAGGTCCTCCCAGAAGGTCACCATGCGCTCCCAGAGCAGACCGCGCGCCGATTGACGCAGGAGTTCCGAGCGCTGGCGCTCACGAAAGCGTGCCACAAAGTCCTCCACAAAGTCCTCTCCAGGGGTTTCAAACCTCTTCAGCCGAATGATTCGCTGCAGATTGTCGAATTCGCTCATGAGTATAGGGGATGATAGTTATGCGTTTTAACGTGCTCAGCGACGGGAACAAAGCATTTATTTGACCAAATCCTCCAGGTAACTCTGCAGCAGACGGTGCGCATAGAAAAGCCTGGAACGCACGGTGCCCTCTGAGACACCCAGGATCTTGGCAATTTCATTGTGCTGAAGCCCCTGGACGTCGTACAGCGTGACAACTGTGCGGTGGTCCTCTGACAGCTTCATCAAAGCCTCGTTCAACCTTTTTTGTAATTCGTGAATATTCACCTCCCGGACCGTGTCCCGGTTCGCCGTGGTGATTTTGATGAAATCAGGGTCGTTCTGAATCCCGCTGTCCACATCGTCCAGACTGACCTTGGCGTAGCGACCTCTCTTTTTCAGGAAGTTCAGCGTCATATTCACCGAGATTGAATAAATCCAGGTGTAGAAGGACGATTTGCCCATGAACCGCTTCAGCGACCGGTAGGCCTTGGCAAAAATCTCCTGAAGCAGGTCCGCCGTGTCATCCCGGTTGGAGGTCATGTTGTAGACCAGACCGTAGAGCTTGGGGGTGTATTTCCTCACCAGTTCGTCAAAAGCCCGGGTGTCTCCCGCCTGCGCCCGCTCGACAAGTATCCGGTCTTCCGCAGCACTGCTGCTGACGGGGGGTTCGGTCTCGGTGGCGGCCTCCATGAAATGTATGGTCAGTGTGAATACAGGCTGGGTTTTGAAGCAAACCATCTTACCCGAGGAGAGACAAGTCTTTCTTCAACGGAGTTAAAGTTCCCAGACACCGCCCCACCGGGCTCTTGCTTCCCTGCCCGGCACGCGCCATCTCAACCGCGTGAAAGTCCCGCACATCGTCATCGCTCAGATCATCCGCACGCTTCATGACATCTTCGTGGAGCGGCGCTACTCCGACAAGGCGGTGGAGTTCGCCTTCAAGCATCACCCGAAATGGGGCAGTCGTGACCGAAGGCTGTTCGCCGAATCCGTCTACGAATGCGTCCGCCACTGGCGCTGGCTCTGGCACCTGGCCGGACTTCCGGACGCGGATCACGCACGCAGGGAGTGCATCGGCGATGAACAGCTCTGGAGCGTCTGGGCCGCCCAATGGATCACCAGCGGCAAAGACCTGCCGCCCTTCGACGAACTGGCCGGCATTCGCCCCCAGGACATCCGCGCCAGGACCAAGGATGACGTCCCTGCCATCGTCCGGCTTTCCCTGCCCGACTGGCTGGATGACCGCTGCAGCCGTGAGCTGGGGGAAACCTGGCCCGCCATCCGCGAAACCCTGAACCAGCCTGCGGAGGTTTTTCTGCGCACCAACACCCTGAAAACGGACCGCCGCAGCCTCAAGGAGCGCCTGGGACAGGACGGCTTCATCACCGAGGCCCTCAAGCCCATCCCCACCGCGCTCGTCATGCAGCAGCGCTACAACGTCTTCAGCATGGCCGCCTTCAAGGAGGGCCTCTTCGAGGTTCAGGACGCCTCCTCCCAGCGCGTCGCCCCGTTTGTCCAGGTCGAGCCCGGCATGAAGGTCATCGATGCCTGCGCCGGCGGCGGCGGCAAAACCCTGCACCTCGGCGCCCTCATGCAGAACAAGGGCCGCATCCTCGCCCTCGATGTGCACCAGTGGAAGCTCAACGAACTGCGCAAACGCTGCGGCAGGGCCGGAGTGGACGTCGCGGAAACCCGCCTCATCGAGGGCAGCAAAACCCTCAAGCGCCTCTCGGGCTATGCCGACCGTCTCCTTCTGGATGTCCCTTGCTCAGGCCTCGGCGTGCTGCGCAGAAACCCGGACGCCAAATGGAAGCTCAGTGAGGTGGAGATCGACCGCCTGATCGTCGAGCAGCAGGACATCCTGACCCGCTACAGCGCCATGGTGAAGCCGGGCGGCAAGATGGTCTACGCCACCTGTTCCATCCTGCCCTCCGAAAACGAGCTGCAGGTGCAGAAGTTCCTCGACGCCCACGGCGACAACTGGACGCTGGAGGAAGAGCTCAAGTTGAATCCTGCCGAAACCGGGCACGACGGCTTCTATGCCGCCCGCCTTCTGCGCAAGGCAGCCGCTCCCGCCGCTGACATCCTGGCCGAGCCCGCCCCGTCCGAAGCTGAATGAATGCCCTGCTGAAACTGGCCTGCCTGCTGACCGCCTGCACCAGTCTGCGGGCCCAGCTTTCCGTGCCCCAGCCCCACCGTGAACTGCGCGGCTCCTGGATCGCCACCGTGCACAACATCAACTGGCCCTCCCAGCCAGGCCTGCCCGTGGCAACTCAGCAGGCCGAACTGGAACGCCTGATCCAGAGCGCCCACGACAGCGGCCTGAACTGCCTCATCTTCCAGGTTCGTTCCGCCTGCGAGGCGATGTACGAATCCAAGATCGAACCCTGGTCCTGCTACCTCAGCGGCCTGATGAGCCTGCCGCCCTCCCCCAGCTGGGACCCTCTCGCCTTCGCCATCCAGGCAGCCCACCAGCGAGGCATGGAACTCCATGCCTGGTTCAATCCCTACCGCGCCCTGGCCGGCGATCGCTTTGCCCCGAGCGCCGGGCATGTCCGCCGCGCACATCCGGAATGGACCCTCAAATACGGCCGCGACTGGTGGCTCAACCCCGGCCTGCCCCAGGTGCGCCAGCGCGTGCTCGACGTGATTCTCGATGTCACCCGCCGCTACGATGTCGATGGCATCCATCTCGATGACTATTTCTACCCCTACCCGGTGAACGGGGGTGACGGCAAACCGGTCCCATTCCCCGATGACGACACCTACGCCCGCTATCGAAATGGCGGCGGCACCTTGGAACTCACCGCCTGGCGGCGCGAAAACGTCGATCAAACCGTCCGCGCCATCTATGAAGGCATCAAGTCCGTCCGGCGCACCGTGAAGTTCGGCATCAGCCCCTTCGGCCTGTGGCGGCCCGATTTCCCACCCGGCACCGGCGGCGGTCTCGACCCCTATGAACACATGGGCGCTGACAGCCGCGGCTGGCTTCAGAAAGGCTGGGTCGATTACCTTACCCCGCAGCTCTACTGGACCATCGACCGCCCCAAGCTCGGCTTTGCCACCTACTTCGAATGGTGGCTGGGCGAAAACACGCTCGGCCGCCACATCTGGCCCGGCATGAACACCAGCAAGATCGGCGACGACCGTCGGGCTGGTGAAATCCTCGCCCAGATCAGCATCACCCGCTCCAGGCAGGCCCAGATGCCTCCCGGGCATTTTCACTGGAACTTCGGCGCGCTCGACAAGAACCTTGGCAAGATCAACACCCTGGCCCGCGAACGCGCCTACGGCCTCCACACCCTGCCTCCCGCCAGCCCCTGGCTCAGCAACCTCTCCCTGCCAGCCCCGCGGGTCGAACGTGTCGCGAATGGCGAAAAGGTGCGCTGGTTCTTTGACGACCTGCGCTGGGACGCCTCCTGCCGCTGGTGGGTGGTGCAGGCCCTGGTTGAAGGCAAGTGGCGCACGGAGGAAGTCACCTTTCACAGCCAGCACGAAACCCTCTGGCCCAAGGGCGCCGCCGCCGTCGCCGTGCGCGCCGCCGGTCCCGCCTGGGAACTGGGACCTGCCGCCGTCATCTCAGGCCGGTGAGGAACCTCGCTATTTTCTGTCCAAAAACCCGCAGGTCTGCTCTTGTTCAGGCATTCCATGCCTAACCGCAGACATTTCATCACCTCCCTCCTCACCGCCCTCGGCGGATCCGTTTACGCCGCCGACGGCAGGCCCAAGACCCTGGTCCTCCAGTCCGCCTGGGACACCGTCAACATCGGCGACATCGGACATACGCCGGGCACCCTGCGGGTCATTGAGGAGCACCTGCCCGGCCTGAAGGTGGTTCTCTGGGCCATGAAGCTCGACGAGCGCGTCACCACCATGCTCCAGCGTCGCTTCCCCAGGGTGGAGATCCTCCAGGGCAACCTGTTCAAGGATGGTGAAAAAGACCGCAGGCTTCAGGAGGCCGTGAAAAACTGCGACCTCTTTATCCGCAATTCCGGCATGGGCCAGGACATCACCTTCATGCAGTTCTGCCGGAAGCACGGCAGGCCCTACGGCCTGTTCGGCCAGTCCTATTTCCCCAGCATGATCGAGGGCGAGGGCGCCGATGAACGCCGGGACCTGCTCAACCACGCCGCCTTCATCTACACCCGCGAAACCAAGACGCTCGACATCCTGCGCAACGGCGGCGTGAAGACGCCCGTGCTCGAGTTCGGCCCCGACGGCTGCTTCGGCATCGACGTGCGCGACGACGAACGCGGGCTCGCCACGATGAAGAAGCTCGGCCTGGAGGAGCGCCGTTTCATCACCCTCCAGCTCCGCACCAACACCGCCAAGCTGCCGGGCGTTGACGACACCCGCACGCCCAAGCTCAACCCCCTGCATCCCACCCCGCAGCAGCAGGCCGACGACGAACGCCGCGCGGCCAAGTACCGAGAGCTGGTCACCCTCTGGGTTCAGAAGACCGGCCACAAGGTGCTCATCGCCCCCGAGGTGAAAAAGGAGATGGAGCATAACAAAAGGCTCATCCACGACCCGCTGCCGCCGGAGATCCGCAGGCATGTCGTCAACCTGGAGTACTTCTGGAACGCCGACGAGGCCACCTCGGTCTTCGCCCGCGCCCACACCGTCGTCTGCCATGAGCCGCACTCCCCCATCATCGCACTCGCCAACGGCACGCCGATCATCCACACCTACTCCGAGTTTCACTCGCCCAAGTGCTGGATGTTCAAGGACATCGGCCTGCCCGAATGGCTGCTCGAGATGGACGAGACACCCGTCGAAAAAATGGCCGAAACCCTCTTCGCCATCGACGCCGACCACGCCGCCGCCCGGGCGAAGGTGAAGAAGGCCATGGCCTATGTGCATCAATGCTTCGCAGGCTCGATGAAGCATGTGCAGGGCCTTTTGAATGCCTGAAACACCGAAGCCGCGACGTTATCAGATTTGATGCACAACCGCCGCGCCTTCCTTCAGAACAGCAGCCTCTGCCTCGCCGGCCTTGGCGGCGGCACGTTCCTCGCCGCAGAAGCCGCAGCCGCCCCGCTGCTGCGCGTCGGCCTGATGACCGACCTGCATTACGCGGACAAGGAACCCGCACGCACACGCTTCTATCGCGAGGCGCTGACCAAGCTCGATGAAGCCGTGCAGGTCATGAACCGGGAGAAGCCGGCGTTCGTCGTCGAGCTCGGCGACTTCATCGACCAGGCCGACTCCGTGGAAAAGGAGGTCGAGTGGCTGAAGACCATGGAATCGCGTTTCGCCCGGCTCTCGATGCCGAGGCACTACGTGCTGGGCAACCACTGTGTCGGCACGCTGACCAAGCAGGAGTTTGCCGCCCACACCCAGGCTTCCGGAAGCCATGAGAGCTTCGAGGCCGGGGGTGTGACCTTCCTGATTCTTGACGCCTGCTTCCGCGGCGATGGCACGCCCTACTCGCGAAAAAACTTCAACTGGCAGGACAGCAACATCCCCGCCGGCCAGCTCACCTGGATCGAGAGCGAGCTGAACAAGGCCGGCGGCCCCGTCATCGTGCTCGCGCATCAGCGTCTCGACGCCGACAAGGCCCACGCCGTGCAAAACGCGGCCGCCGTGCGCGCGCTGCTGGAAAAGTCCGGCAGGGTGCTCGCCGTCTTCCAGGGTCACTCGCACAAGAACGACTACCAGCAGATCAACGGCATCCATTACACCACCCTCGTCGCCATGGTCGAGGGCAGCGGCGCGGAGAACAACGGCTACACCCTTCTCGACATCCACGCCGACGGCTCCCTGCGCCTCAACGGCTTCCGCCGGCAGGTGGATCGAATCTGCCTGAAGCCCTGAGCCGCGGACATCCACAGCAGGTTTCTTGCCGCTGAGATGGGGAGGCGCTCATCCAAGTCGCGTTCAAGGACGTAACAGGAACCCATGTCAGAAACCCCGATCCACACCGCCCAGTGCTCATCCTTTACAGCTGACCTAGCACAGGCCATCGCACATGAGCGCCAGGCGCTGCTGGAGCACCGGCTCTATGTCCACCTGCGGACACTGGAGGATCTGGCACTGTTCATGAAATACCATGTGTTTGCGGTTTGGGATTTCATGTCACTGCTGAAGGCCCTGCAGGAGCGCCTGACCTGTGCCCGCGTGCCCTGGGTGCCGCAGGGGGATGCGCAGGTACGACGTCTGGTGAACGAAATCGTCCTGGGCGAGGAAAGCGATGTGCTGCCGGGAGGCGGTGCGGCCAGCCACTTCGAGCTTTATTTGCAGGCCATGCGGGAAGCGGGTGCTGACACGTCGCAGGTGGAGCATTTCATCCAGCACCTGCTGCAAGGGCTGACAGTGGAGGCAGCACTCAAACAGGCCTGCGTGCCCGCTCCGGTGGGCGCCTTTGTGCGCCATACCTTCGCGGTCATCGAGCGTGGTCGTGTTCATGAGATCGCCGCCGCCTTCACCTACGGGCGGGAGGACCTGATCCCGGAGATGTTCACGCAACTGGTGCACGGACTGGAGCGCCAGTTCCCCGGCAAATTGTCCACCCTACGCTATTACCTTGACCGCCACATCGCACTGGATGGGGAGGAGCACGGGGAGATGGGCCGCCAAATGGTCAATCTGCTTTGCGCGAGCGACCCCACCCGAGAGCAGGAGGCCACCCAAGCCGCCGTGGAAGCGCTGCAGTCCCGCCTCCAGCTCTGGGACGCCATCGCGGCGGCCGTGCAGCCTTAAAAGGCTCTGCTGGGAGGGTGCTCAGAATGACGCTGGGTGCCCGGGACTGGGTTGACGTGGATGGTGATGAAGAACGAGCCGAAACCCGGGCCGAGTTGATCGAACCCGTCCTCAAAGGAGGTGGACTGGGCCTTGATGGAGACCAAGGCGGCCTCGAAAGTCCTCGCCGAAGGTGCTGGACAGGCGGAGGGCGCCGCAAAGGCCTTCATCGCCTTTCAAATCGCTTGGAACCTCTTTCATTCCAAATGGAATCGCAGCAGAGAGCCGACACACCGACACTGCCTCCTTATGCTCACCGACTGTAACATCCTGGCGAACCTGGCTGACAACCCATTCTCGACCTTTGAGAACTCGAACCCCAGTTCACGGGTTAGCATCCAGCCGGAGCTCTTTCACGACGAGGCCTGAGCCGAGCTGACAGGCAGGAAAACGAGCAGCCGTCTGCTTTCCGACCGGAGAAGTCGGAAGATCCCCAGGACTGTCCTCGTCATGGTCTCATGCGTCTTTTTCTACCCGTCATCATCACCCTTCTCACTGCATCCGCGCAGGCCCAGGAACCCGGTTTCGAGCCGTTGTTTGACGGCAGGACGCTCGACGGCTGGAAGCACGATGGCAACTGGGCGGTGGTGAACGGGGAGATTGCCCGGGTGAAAAAGGGCGGCTCCCTCGTGTATCAGAAATCGAAGGTGCCGGATGACTTTGAGCTGCGCTTCGAATGGAAGGTCGCCAGCGGCTGCAACAGCGGCGTGTATTACCGTCCCGGCCAGTATGAGTATCAGCTTCTCGACAACGCCAACAGCCCCTACGGCGAAAACCCGCGCCAGGCAGCCGCGTCGCTGTTCTTCGGCATGGCTCCGACCAGGGATGTCGTGAAGCCCTTTGGCGAATGGAACGAAGGCCGCATCATCTGCAAGGGCACCGTCATCCAGCACTGGCTGAACGGCGAAAAGGTCCTCGACTTCGACCATGCCGACCCACGCTGGTTCAACGAGCTTGAAGTGCTGCGCATTCGTGGCGGTGACCTGACAAAACGCGGCGCGAACCTTTCGCTCCAGGATCACGGAGCCGATGTGTGGTTCCGCAACCTGCGCTGGCGGCCACTCCACGCCTCGGAGGAGTTGCGAAGCGAGAACATCACCCCGATGCGCATTCCGGAAGATGCGCTGCGCAAGGAGCAGGACCGCCTGAACAAGATGCTTGCCGGGAACAAGGGCGTCTGGAAGCACGCGGAGCTGAAGCGCTTCCAGGCGGAAGAGGCCCATCAGGGGGTTGCTGTGGATTCGCAGCACTTCTATGCCATCACCAACGCAGGCATTGGCAAATACCGCAAGGACACGGGCGAACGTGTCGCAGGCTGGAAGGACACCAGCGGGCGCATCAAGCATCTCAATGCGGGAGTCGTCATCGATGGCAGGCTGTGGTGTGCGCACTCCAACTACCCGGAGATGCCGATGAAAAGCTCCGTCGAGGTCTTCGACATCACCACGATGCAGCCCCTCAAAAGCATCGACCTCACCCGCGTCGGCGGATCGCTTACCTGGGTGGATCGTCGCGACGGCTGGTGGTATGCCTGCTTCGCCCAGTACGCGAAGACCGGCGACCCCGCTCGCACGCGTGTCGTGCGCTTCGATTCGGACTGGCAGCCCGCCGACGAAGTCCGTTTCCCTGCCGAGATGGTGGCGAAGTTCGGCAAGAACAGCAGCTCCGGCGGCAGCTTTGGCCCCGACAGGCATCTCTTCATCACCGGCCACGACGCCCAGGAGCTGTATGTCCTCGACCTGCCGGTTGAAGGCAACACCTGGACCTGGCGGACCGCCATCCCGATCAGCGCCCACGGCCAGGCCTTTGCCTGGGACCGCAGCCAGCCAGGCATTCTTTATTCCATCGACCGCAGGACGAAGGAGGTGATCGTTTCACGCGTCTTCTCCGCCCCCTGAGCGGGGCGTGATTTGAAGAGAGAAGGCGGCGCCCTGGGCGTTTCAGGCGGCCTGCGCCCCGCATCATGAAACGCCTGCTTCTTCCCCTCATCGCCCTGCTGGCCTGCCAGGCCCCCGCGTCGGACAAGCCTAACCTTGTTTTCATCCTGGCCGACGACCTCGGCTACACGGACGTGGGCTGCTTCGGGTCGAAGTATTACGAGACGCCGAACATCGACCGCCTGGCCGCCCAGGGCATGAAGCTGACCAGCCACCACCATCATCAAAACTGCCAGCCCACACGCGCCGCCCTGATGTCGGGCCAGTATGCCCCGCGCACCGGCATCTACACCGTGGGCGGCATCGACCGCTTCGACTGGTCCATGCGTCCGCTGCGGCCCGTCGACAACGTCACCACCCTGCCCCTGGAAAAGGTCATCATCGCCAAGGCCCTCAAGGACGCCGGATACGCCACCGGCATGTTCGGCAAATGGCACCTGGGTCAGAACGGCGACTTCCACCCCGGCAAACGCGGCTTTGACGAGGCCATCGAATCCTCCGGGGTTCATTTCAAGTTCAAGACCGATCCTCCGGTCGAGCATCCCAAGGACCAGTATCTGGCCGACTTCCTCACGGACAAGGCCGTGGACTTCATCCAGCGCCACAAGGACGGCCCGTTCTTCCTCTATCTGCCACACTTCGGCGTTCACTCGCCACACCAGGCCAAGCCGGAGCTGATCGCCCGGTTCAAGGACAAACCCGGAGTCGGCGGGCACAACAACCCCACCTATGCAGCCATGATCGCCAGCGTTGATGAAAGCGTCGGCCGCGTGATGGCGGAACTGGAGAAGCAAGGCATCGCCGACAACACCGTGCTCATCTTTTCCTCCGACAACGGCGGTGTGGGTGGTTATTCCCGGGAGGGCATCAAAAAGGCCGGGGACATCACCGACAACGCGCCGCTGCGCAGCGGCAAAGGCAGCCTCTATGAAGGCGGCACACGGGTTCCCTTCATCGTCCGCTGGCCGGGCGTCACCCAGGCGGGAAGCTCCGCGAATGTTCCAACCATCCATGTGGACATCTACCCGACCTTCCTCGAAGCCGCCGGTGCGCCCGCCCCGAAGAACCAGCCGCTCGACGGCGAAAGCCTGGTTCCGCTCTTCCGCAACGCTGGCGCAAGTCTGAAGCGCGACGCCATCTTCCAGCACTTCCCCGGCTACCTCGGAGCCGGAACCGACACCTGGCGCACCACGCCCGTCGGTCTGATCCAGTCCGGTCCCTGGAAGCTCATGGAATTTTTCGAGGACCACCACCTGGAGCTCTACAACCTGGACAACGACATCGGTGAAACCCAGAATCTGGCCGCCAAGATGCCGGAAAAGGCGGCGGAGTTGCAAGCAAAGATGGTTGCCTGGCGCGAAGCAGTGGGGGCCAGAATGCCCACCGCGAACACGCCGGGCAAAGCAGAAGCCCAATCCAGGAAAAAGGGTGCCGGGAAAGGCAAAAAGAAGAAGAAAAAATCGACCGACGAATGATCGGCCGCCGCAGCCCTCCATCGCAAGGCAGGCAGTCCAGAGCGCAAAGTTGGCACAATCACCGCTTTTGCGTAAGCAGTGCTGACGCTTTTGCGTAGTTTTATCACCCCCCAATGAATACCTCTCGTCGTCAGTTTCTTCGCGGTACCGGTGTCGCCCTTGGCCTGCCCTGGCTCGAATCCATCTGCGCTTTTGGAGCCACATCCGTCAAGAACAACACCGCCCCGCGCCGCCTGGCGGTCTGCTTCACCGGCAACGGCGTGAACCCGCACCACTGGGGCGCGGAAACCACCGCGGGTGGCATGGTCTTCAAAAAGTCGCTCACCCCGCTCGAAGGGCTGAAGAAACACGTCAACGTCTTCACCGGCCTGTGGAACCCGACGACGGTCGAGGGTGAGGGCGGCCACTACCCGAAGATGAACGTGCTCTGCGGCCTGAAGGTGAAAAAGACCACCACGGACGTCGAGGTGGGCACCACGATGGATCAGATCATCGCCGAACACACCGGCAGGTTCACCCCTGTGCCCAGCGTCGTGCTTGGCACCGAGCGCCCGAGCTACAGCACTGACAGCGGCTTCACCTCGATCTACTCCGCCTACATCTCCTGGAGCACCCCCACCACGCCGGCTCCCAAGGAGATCTTCCCCCAGCAGGCCTTCGACCAGCTCTTTGACGACGGCAGCCGTCGCAAGCGGGACAAGAGCATCCTCGACCTGGTGCTTCAGGACGCAGGCAGCCTCCGGACCAAGCTCAGCAGCCGCGACAGGCAGAAGCTCGATGAATACCTGACCTCCGTCCGTGAAATCGAACAGCGCGTCGAGCTCGCCGAAAAAATAAGCCAGGCCGAAACCAACGGCAGCGGCTGGCAGCCAACGGTGAAGACCGTCACCCTCGGCCGCCCCGCCTCCGGCATCCCCGCCAGCAGCGAGGATCATCTGCGCCTGATGTTCGACATCATGCTCCTGGCCTTCCAGATGGACCGCACGCGCGTGGCCACCTTCATGATGAACAACGACCTGTCGAACATGCGCTTCCCCAGCCTCGACGGCATCAGTGGCGGCATCCATGAGCTTTCCCATCACGCCAACGACGAACACCGCCTGAGCCTGTATCAGCGCGTCAATGAGCATCAGGTCAAACTCTGGGCCGAGTTCCTCGCCAAGATGCAGGCCACGAACGAAGGCGAGCGCACGCTGCTTGAAAACAGCATGATCCTGCTCACCAGCAGCCTCATGGATGGCAACGCACACGATTCACGTCAGCTCCCCGTGGTCCTCGCCGGCAACGGCGGCGGCACCATCCAGGGCGGACGTTTCCACGACCTCAGCAAGGATCCGAACCGCAAGCTCTGCCGGCTCCACATCGCCCTCATGGACCGCATGGGAGTCAAGACCCATCATTTCGGCGACGCTGAGAACGCGCTGGCGATCTAGTCGGCTCAACGGCTCGTCGAACCTGCTTCAATCCCGCCCGCACGAATCAAACCTCAGGCCGGCTCGATCCCGGTCCCAGGCACGTGTGCGAGCGTCCTGCAGAACTTCATGACGCTTGAAAAATGAGCCGGCTTGAGTACGAAATCATGATCCAACCTGTCGTCTTAACATCGCCATGGCCACCTACGTCTACGAAACCATTCCCGCGAATCCGGATGAGCAGCCGCGCCGTTTTGAGGTGCAGCAGAAAATGAGCGACCCGGCGCTGAAGACCGACCCTCGGACCGGCGAACCCGTCCGTCGCATCATCACAGGCGGCAGCGGCCTGGTGACGCATGGAACCAGCATCCTGTCGATGAAAACGCGAGGTCGTTAGGCTGTGCCAACGCAGCCTCTGACCGGACGTCCTTTCACACGCGCAGGAAGATGCCGCGCCGAAAAAGAAAGCGGGCGAGCAGCACCACCAGCAGCATGCCGGTGATGGCCGCCACCAGCCCGCCGAATCCGGAGGAGACTCGGGCGTCGAGGAAGCTCCTCACGTCGCCCCCGACCAGGCGTGCGGCAAGGGACTGGAAGCCGACAATCGGATTGAGTATGTAGAGGGTGAGCGGGTTGCAGCCGATCCAGATGAACGGGCGGCACCAGGTGCGCCAGCCAAGGACGTCAACAATCCCGTAAAACAGCGCCATCAGACAGGCCGCCGTGCCTCCCGCCACCAGCACGAAGGAGGAGGTCCAGATGCGCTTGATCATCGGAAACTGCACTGACCAGAGCAGGCCAAGAGCCACGCAGGCCAGGCCGCCCGCTGTCATCCAGAGCATCTTTTTCGACGGCGTGAGGCTCCTGTTCTTAAACAGCAGCCCCGCCAGGGCCCCGAACAGCGACAGGGCGACGGCCGGAAGTGTCGAGAGCAGCCCCTCGTTGATGTAATAGTCCTGAGCCTTCCTGCCGGGCAGGAAGCGGAAGTCCAGATGATTCGTCAGGTTGCGCCCCTCCTCGTAAGAACCAGTCACACGGGCTGTCACACTGGCGCTGATGGCGTTGGGTGACGCGCGGCCGATGCGTGCGGCTATCTCGTCCACCACGGGCTTGTCGAGCTTGAAGTCGGGCACCGGCACAAATGTCAGCAAGGCCCAGTAGCCCACGAGCAGCAGCGCGCTGGTATAAACCAGACCCCGGGCGCTCCTGAACAGGACATACGTCAACGAGGCCAGCAGGTAGCAGGCCGCAATGCGGTGCAGCACGCCGCCCAGGGCCACATCCGGCCACGGCTTCGACAGCCCGCCCGAGGCGAAGACCCCGAGTGCAAACAGCAGCAGACTGCGGCGCAAAACCCGCCAGAGCACCGCGCCAGGGCCGCCCTTGGCCAGAGCCTTGTCGAGCGAGAAGACCATCGACACCCCGACGATGAAGAGGAACAGCGGGAAGATCAGGTCATAAAAACGAAACCCTTCCCAGGTCACATGGGTGAGCTGCGTGGTGAGCAGGGAGGTGAAGTCGTTCGCCTGCATCTTCTGCAGGGCACCGGCAATGCTCGTCGCACCGAGGATCCAGAACATGTCAAAGCCCCTCAGCGCATCGAGAGAAGCCAGGCGAACGGGTTCTGCCACGGGGGATTCGGAAGCGGGGTCGGCGGGTGTGTTCATGGGCAGGCGGGGAACATCCAGTACGGAAACCTCCGACTGACTTGATCAAACCTCCGCGTGAGGAAGGGAGACCGGCAAATAACCTGGCGTCCCGCGTTGCTTGACGCTCGGTGACACGGCCGGTAGAAGCAGTCGCGACCGACCTAACCGCCTTATGAAAGCACCCGCCTGCCTGCCCGCCTTTGTCGTCTTCGGGATTGCCACCTGCATCGCCCCCGCAGCGGAACCCGGGACCCTGATCCGTTCCGCCATCGGTGTGACCCGCAGCGGCGCGACAATCCGTTGCCAGCTTGACAGCGATGACCTGAATCCAAACTTGAAGAAGCCGCGAATCCTCGTGATAGGCGGATTGGATGGTCGCAAGGAATCGGTGGAGGCGGCGACACGCGCGGTGGAAACCTTCCACCAAGGCCCCAAGCAGGAGGCAGCAGCGCTCATCTCGCTGGTCCCTGACGTCCGGCCCGGCCTTCAGGCGGGCGAAGAGGTGTCGCCCATGCAGTTCCCGCCTGCCGGCAATGCCTACAACCAGCCTGAAAACGATGTGGCGCATTACCTGTGGCGCTGGATTGGCATGCAGGCCCCGGACAGGGTCATCCTGGTGGCCTCCGCAGGCGACGCCTCGGCGACATCCCTCGCCAGGGCGCTGGGTGAGGTGCCTCCCTGTGAAATAGGCGTCATCCCCTGCACCGTGATTGACCCCGCCCATGCCACCGACGCACTGGCGGCGGCAGCAGCCACCGGCAAGCCTTCAGCAGCCAGGCAGGAGCTTCAGCGACGCGTGAACCGCAGCGCCGTCGAGGTGGCGGAGGAACTCGCCAAGGTTTACGGACACAAGCTCGACCCCGTGGTTTACATCCCGGCGCTGGCAATCGTGGGACGCATGCGACTGGGTGAATTGAAGGGCGATGATTCGGCCCTGCGCGACGCCGAACGCATCTGCGGCCCCTATCGCAGCGGCGAAAAGGAGTCCATGCCGCCCAACGGCAACGGCAGCACAATCTCAGGGCACCTGGTCTTTTCCGAACTGGCCAGGCGCAGCGGCGACGCCGCCTGGACCGCGCTTGCCAGAAAGGCCGCCGATTACGGATTCGACAACCAGGGCCAGCCCAGGGAGTCCATGCCCTTTCACAGTGAAATGAGCGACTCCGTCTTCATGGGCTGCGCCATTCTTGCCGAGACGGGTGCACTGACCGGGGACAGGAAATACTTCGAGCAATGCCTCCGCCACCTGCGCTTCATGGAGAAGCTCTGCCTCCGCGCCGACGGCATCTACCGCCATTCACCTCTGGATGAATCCGCCTGGGGACGCGGCAACGGCTTCCCCGCCCTGGGCTTGTCGCTTTCACTGAGCGCCCTGCCCAGGGGCTCCATGGAGCATGCGACCTTCCTGAAGGCGTATCAAAACCATCTTCAGGCGCTGAGGAAGCACCAGGACCCCACAGGCGCCTGGCATCAGGTGATCGACCATGAGGAGAGCTATCGGGAGTTCACCAGCGCCTGCATGATCACCTTCGCCATCGTGCGCGGCCTGCGCCAGGGCTGGCTCGAACCTGAAGCATGGCAGCCTGTCGTGAACAAGGCCTGGACGGCCATCAAGAGCCGCATCGGCCCCGAAGGCAGGCTGGTGGACGTCTGCACCGGCACTGGCAAGATGAACTCGCTGCGCGACTACCTTGACCGCACCGCCATCCTCGGCCGCGATGACCGCGGCGGCGCCATGGGCCTGATGGTGGCGACGGAAATCGCCTTCTGGGAAAGGCAGATGTCAGGAGAAAAAATCCGGTGACTGCTAAAAAACCACCCTGGCCGGCTGCCCGGCCAGGGTGGGGATTGCTGCGGCGGGCATGAAGCCACGGATCATTTCTTCATGTCAAAGCGGTCCAGGTTCATGACCTTGGTCCAGGCGGCCACGAAGTCGTTCACAAACTTGTCGGCACCGTCCTGGCTGGCATAAACCTCCGCAATGGCGCGAAGCTGGGAATTGGAGCCAAAGACGAGATCGACGGAGGTGGCCATCCATTTCATCTGGCCGCTCTTGCGATCGGTGCCTTCGTAGAAGTGTTCGCAGCGGGGCGAGACCTTCCACTCGGTGTCCATGTCGAGCAGGTTGACGAAGAAATCGTTCGTCAGAGCGCCGCGATTCTTCGTGAGCACGCCGAGGTCGGGATGGCCGGTGTTGGCGCCGAGCACGCGCAGGCCGCCGACGAGCACCGTCATCTCCGGTGCGGAGAGCGTGAGGAGCTGGGCGCGATCGACGAGGTTCTCCGGCGCGGGGCGGTCAAGCTCGTGGCCGAGGTAGTTGCGGAAGCCGTCGTGCTTCGGTTCGAGGAAGGCGACGGATTCGACATCGGTCATCTCCTGCGTGGCATCGGTGCGGCCGGGTGTGAAGGGCACCTTCACCTCACGGCCGGCCTTTTTCGCCGCCGCCTCCACCGCGGCATTGCCGGCGAGCACGATCAAATCGGCAAGCGAGACCTTTTTGCCGCCCTTGTTGAAGTCGCCCTGCACTTTCTCCAAAGCGGCGAGCACTTTGGCGAGTTGCGCGGGATTGTTGACCTCCCAGTCCTTCATCGGCGCGAGGCGGATGCGGGCACCGTTGGCTCCGCCGCGCTTGTCGCTGCCGCGGAAGGTGGCCGCGGAGGCCCAGGCGGTGGCGACGAGTTCCGAGGTGCTGAGGCCGGAGTCGAGGATCTGCATCTTCAGCTTGGCGATGTCCTGCTCGCTGACGAGCTCATGATCGACGGCGGGCACCGGGTCCTGCCAGACGAAGGTCTGCTTCGGCACTTCGGGGCCGTGGTAGCGGGCGAGCGGGCCCATGTCGCGATGAGTGAGCTTGAACCAGGCTTTGGCGAAAGCGTCTTCGAACTCCTTGGGATTCTCGAGGAAGCGTTTGGTGATTTTTGCATACGCGGGGTCCGTTTTCAGCGCGATGTCGGTGGTGAACATCATCGGCGCATGGCTCTTCGACTTGTCGTGCGCATCGGGCACGGTGCCTTTGCCTGCGCCGTCTTTCGGACGCCACTGCTTCGCTCCGGCGGGGCTGGTGGTCAGCTCCCAATCGTAAGCGTAGAGGTTCGAGAGATACATGTGCGACCAGCGGGCGGGAGCGCTGGTCCACGCGCCTTCGAGGCCGCTGGTGATGGTGTCTGCGCCGTTGCCTTTGCCGAACTTGTTCCTCCAACCGAGGCCCTGTTCCTCCAGCGGCGCGGCTTCGGGCTCGGGACCGACGTTTTTCGCATCGCCTGCGCCGTGCGCCTTGCCAAAGGTGTGACCACCGGCGATGAGCGCGACAGTTTCCTCGTCATTCATCGCCATGCGCGCAAAGGTTGCGCGGATGTCCTTCGCGGCGGCGAGCGGGTCGGGATTGCCGTTCGGACCTTCGGGATTCACATAGATGAGGCCCATCTGCACAGCGGCGAGAGGATTCTCGAGGTTACGCTCATCCTTGTAGCGCTTGTCACCGAGCCAGGTGCTCTCCGGGCCCCAGTAGATGTCCTCCTGCGGCTCCCACACATCCGCGCGGCCGCCGGCGAATCCGAGCGTCTGAAAGCCCATCGACTCCAGCGCGACATTGCCGGCAAGGATCATCAGATCGGCCCAGGAGATCTTGTTCCCATACTTCTGCTTGATCGGCCAGAGCAGGCGGCGGGCCTTGTCGAGGTTCGCGTTGTCCGGCCAGCTGTTCAGCGGGGCAAAACGCTGCGTGCCATAACCCGCGCCGCCGCGTCCATCGGTCACACGATACGTACCCGCGCTGTGCCAGGCCATGCGGATCATGAACGGGCCGTAGTTGCCGTAGTCTGCCGGCCACCAGTCCTGCGAGGTGGTCAACAGCTCCTGGATGTCTTTCTTCAAGGCGCGGTAATCGAGCTTTTTGAACTCCTCCACATAGTTGAAGCCCTCGCCCATGGGGTTCCCCTTCGGCGTGTTCTGATGCAGGATGGAAAGGTTCAGCTGGTTCGGCCACCAGTCCCGGTTGGACATGGCGCTGGCGGCGGTGTGACGGCCCGGGCCGGCCGGGGCGCCCATGACAGGGCATTTGCCTGTGTTTTCCATGGCTTTGTCGTTGTGGGTTTGGGCGGGCTTCTGCTTGGCGGATGCCGAGACCACCGGAGTCAGCATCAGCGTGGCAAGCACAGCCTTGAGTTGGGATGTCTTCATGGGGTCAGGTTGGTTTGGGTTCGGTGACGCGGGCACTGGCCCGCAGCTTCACGGGCCACTTTCTGCCGGAGGAAAAGTCATGCATCCAATGCATTGTTTACATGCTTGCCATGCAGATAACGCATTGCTACACCTCCTCATGCGCAGCGACCTCAACCTCCACCTGCTCGAACAGTTCGTGGCCCTGGCACGAACGAAAAACTTCACCCGCGCGGCGGAGGACCTGCATCTCTCCCAGTCGGCGCTCAGCCGCGCCATCCAGAAGCTCGAGGACCAGCTCGGCCAGCCGCTGTTTGAGCGCAAACCACGCGAGGTCGTGCTCACCGACCTGGGTGAGCTGCTGCTTGAACGCGCCCGTGAGATCCTGAAGCTGATGGAGAACACCTTTGCGGAACTGTCGGATGCCGGGAGCCGCGGCCGCATCAGGCTGGGCGCCATCCCCACCATAGCCCCGTACTTTCTGCCCGGCCTGCTCAGCAGCTTCGCCCTCGGCCATCCTGAAGTTTCGGTGATCGTGCAGGAGGACACGACCGAGAACCTGATCCGGCGCTGCGGCCATGGCGAGCTCGATCTTGCCATCCTCGCGCTGCCCGTCATCGCCAGGAACCTTGAAGTGGAGCCGCTCTTCGAAGAAGAACTGCTCCTGGTCGTGCCGGCCGGCCATCCGCTGGCGTCGTCCAAGACAGCGTCCATCAGGGCCGTGGAGGGATTTCCGTTTGTCATGCTCAGCGAGGCGCACTGCCTCTCCGACAACATCTCCAGCTTCTGCCGGCGCAAGTCAGTGCAGCCGATCACCGTCGAGCGCACCAGCCAGCTGGCCACCGTGCAGGAGCTGGTCTCGCTGAACCATGGCATTTCCATCGTCCCGGAGATGGCGCGAAGGATCGACACCAGCGAGAGCCGTGTCTACCGCTCCTTCACCGGCGAAAAGCCGCACCGCACCGTGGCGATGCTGTGGGATCCCGGACGATTCCAGGGCCGGGCGGTGAAGGCGCTGATGGAGCATGTCCGCCGCCGGCCTTCAGCCGCCACGGACCGCGCCCGTCAGAAAAAAGCCGGCTGTTAATCCGGCACCTGAAAAGCGCATTCACTTCACCCGGAAAACCGCCGGATTCGGCATTCGATGATGATGCCGCATTCATCGGGTCGAGCCGGATGCCCATGGGAAGTTTAGCTGGTGGTGAAGCGAGGCTCGGCGAGCAAGAACCACCGGATCATGCGGCCTAACCATCACCGGACCTGGGGTGCGCCATGGAAGGTCGCGAGCAGGTGGCGGTTGGTGCATGCGGCTGGGTTGCACAAGGCTCGAAATTCGAAACCCGAAATCCAATCCTCGATGCAGCAGGCCCGTCTCTCGGATTTCGAGCTTCGTCATTCGGATTTCGGATTTCGAGCTTCGAATTTCAACCTCCCCCACACCTGCGGCAGCCGGTTTTCAATCAGCTTGCGCGTGGTCGCCGGAATGCGTTCCAGGGTCATCGGCACGTTGACGGTATCCTCGCGCCCCAGCTCTCCCGGCGACCGGGAATACTTGAACTCCTTCTCCAGTCCTCCATCCGAAGTCAGCGGCAGATCCATGCGCAGGGGGTTCGGGATGGAAAGATAAAAACTGTCGTTCATCCGGTTTCCCGCACCGCCCCGCAGCCCCGCCCTGG
Organism: Prosthecobacter sp.; assembly: GCA_044341745.1. Lineage (GTDB taxonomy): Bacteria > Verrucomicrobiota > Verrucomicrobiia > Verrucomicrobiales > Verrucomicrobiaceae > Prosthecobacter. Next base: position 25,953 of record JBIIRD010000055.1, read on the forward strand.
CCAGTTCACGAAACAGCTCCCGGGCCGTCCACTCGGCAGGGTTCACATACTCCATGCGCGGGGCGATGACATCCGCGAGGGCCGGCTCACGGCGCAGGGCCTGAAAGGCCGCGTCAATGTCCGGCTGCACCAGCGGAAAGTGCGTGCAGCCCAGCACCAGCGTGGACAGCGGCGCCGTCACCCCGCTTTTCCGATGCGCCTCGACCAGGGCCCGGACATCCAGCCGGCAGCGTTCGGCCACGGTCTCCTGAAACGACGGATCGCCCTCGATGACACCCGCCAGGTTCGCGCTGCCCTGCTGGGTGACCGCCGGCACGGCGCGGCCAGCCAGCCCGAGCGTTTGATGAATCACTTTTGGATAGGCCCCGCTGGTGCAGGTGCCGACGGTGGCCAGCACGCCCACGGCCCCGTCGCGATGCGCGGCCTGCACGCCACGCGCGCCGGCCTCCACGACGCCGACGACCAAGACAGGAAGGTTCCAGACCTTCAACGCCGCACGGATGTCCTCGATGCCGTAGGCCGTGGCCGTGTTGCAGGCGATGACCAGGGCCTTCACGGGCGGCTTGTCATGCCGGAAGGTTTTTGTCGCCGGATCAAACCAGCGCCGGCCAAGCAGGAACACGGCATCCTTCACGGTCAGCTCGCGCAGGTAGTCGGTCCGTCCTGCGGAGGGATAGTTGCCATAAGGCATGTTCGCCTGGTCGCCGAAATACTGAAAACGCTCGTCGGCGAAATCAGGCCGGCCGTCGGCCCCCGGTTGCAGGGTGTCATTGTGAAACACATCCAGGCTGAGCAGGGCCTCCAGCACCGTCAGGCCTCCGATGCCGGAGTCGAACACGCCCACAGGCAGGCCGGCGAGGTCTTTTTGATAGGCGGCATGCTCAAAGCTGCAAGCCGCCAGGCCGTCTGGATGGGCGGCCGCATGCTGAACCCATTCTGCGGCACCGACAGGCGCCAGGGCTGATGCAAGAAGCATGAGTAGCGTCTTCATCGCAGTGAAAAGGCCTCCGGCAGAAGCTGGGCCAACGTCAGGGTGACCGGGCGTCCCTGGCGCAGGAAGGTCACTTCCGTGGCGCCGCCAGGAAGCGAAAACTCGGCGATGACCTGTCTGCAGGCGCCGCAGGGTGGAAACTCCTGGCCCAGGCAGGCCACGGCCAGGCGCACCACCTTCATGCCCGGCCCCTCCTCGGCCACGGCCCTGAAGATCGCGCTGCGTTCCGCACAGATGGTCAGGCCATGGCTGGCGTTCTCCACGTTGCAGCCCGAGTGGATCTGGCCGGAGGCGGTTTCCAGCGCACAGCCGACCTGAAAGCCGGAATAGGGCGCATAGGCGGCCTCGGCCACCGCCTGGGCAAGGGACAGGAGATCGGACATGCGCCCAGTCTAACGGCTGGCGCATGTCCTGGCAATCCATCCCGTCAGGGCTTCGGCACCTTCTTGAACTCGCGCGTCAGGTTCGTCAGGGAGTCCTCCACACCCATGCGCTCCAGGCTCGACGCACCGACAAAGCCGTCCGCCGTGGTCTTGCTGAGGATGTATTCCACATCCTTCGGCGTGTTGATGGGGCCGCCATGCGTCAGGGTGAAGACGTCCTTCTTCACACTCTTCGCCGCATCGATGATCTCCTGGGTGCGGTTCACAGTGAAGTCCCAGTCCACCACGGCGTTAACCACGCCGATGCTTCCCCCGACGGTGGTGCCGACGTGCGCGATGATGGCGTCCGCGCCGTTCTTCGCCATCTCGACGGCCTCCTCGGGCGTCGCCACGTAGACGATGGAGAAAAGGTCCATGCGCGAGGCAAGGCCGATCATTTCGAACTCCTTCTTCACGCTCATGCCGGTCTCCTCCAGCACGCCGCGGAAGTGGCCGTCCACGATGGTGTGGGTGGGGAAGTTGTTCACTCCCGAGAAGCCCATCTCCTTCACGCGGCCCAGCCAGTGCCACATGCGACGACGCGGGTCGGTGGCATGCACGCCGCAGATCACCGGAATCTCCTTCACCACCGGCAGCACCTCGTATTCGCCGATCTCCATCGCCACGGCGTTGGCATCGCCGTAGGCCATGAGCCCGCAGGTGGAGCCGTGCCCCATCATGCGGTAGCGGCCGCTGTTGTAGATGATGATCAGATCCGCGCCGCCCTTCTCGATGAACTTGGCGCTGATGCCCGTGCCGGCGCCGGCCGCGATGATGGGCTCGCCCTTCGCCAGCGTCGCCTTCAGGCGGTCGATGACCTCCTGCTTCGTGTAGGGATTTCCGATTCCGGTCCAGGGATTGGGCATGGCAGTGAAAGGTTGACGGTTGTTGGCGATGATTGACGGTTGCTGGCCGTGGCCAGGTTAAACCAGAGCCAGCAACTGCAAACAACCTCAAACCGCCTGCCGTGCATCCCTCCGCCGCCATCCAGGAACTATCCGAAACCCACACCCTTGGAGGTGACACGGAATACCGCGTGGTCAGGGCCGGGGCGGACGACAACCGCCCCTGGATCCGCGGCGCGCCAGTCTGCGCAACCCTGAAAACCCACCGCATCTGCCATGCCGGCGTCATGACCGCCATGGCCCCCTATCGAATTGTGCGAATGCACCAGGGCGGGCTGTACTTCCTCGCCTGCCTCAGCGGCGAGGGGCGCGTGCTGGTGGACGGCCGCTGGCAGAAATGCGGGCCGGGCATGGCCGTGGCCCTGCCGCCTTTCATGGTCAACGCCTTTGAAGCGGTGAAGGGCAGGCCCTGGCGCTGCTGCTGGGTGCGCTATGAACAAATCCCGGGCCAGCAGCCCATTCTCAGCAGCAGCTCGCCGCTCATGGCAGCCTTCAACGGCCAGGCGCTCTATGCCGCCATTGAGGGCCTGATCGAGGAGACCGCCCACGAATCGAAACCCGCCGCCATGTTCCACTGGGTCGAGCTGATCCAGAACTATGTCGAGCGCTTCGCCCAGCCCTGGCAGCAGGACGACCGCCTCTGGCGGCTCTGGGAGAGGGTCGCCGCCGATGTCGGCCATGACTGGACCCTGGACGAACTGGCCTACCAGGCGCATGTCAGCGCCGAGCACCTGCGCCGACTCTGCCGCAAGGCCCTGGGCCGCACGCCCATGCACCATGTCACCTGGCTGCGCATGAAAAAGGCCTGCGAGCTCCTTAGCACGACGAACCTTAAGATTGAGACCGTTTCCCACACTGTTGGTTATCAGAACCCCTTCGTCTTCAGCAACACCTTCAAGAAATGGATCGGCTGGCGGCCCAGCGAACACCGCAGCCGCTCGGGCCAGGCGCAGGTTCCCTGACAAGATCAGCGCCTCCACGGCGTAGTCCTGTCACCATGCCCACCGACCGCCGATCCTTCCTCAAGTCCGCCTCCCTCGCAGCCAGCACCGTCGCCTTCCCCGCCGTCGTCAGGTCGGCCAGCCCCAACTCGAGGCTCCAGGTGGTTTCGGTCGGCGCCAACGGCATGGCCTTCAGCGACATCAAGAACATCGGCGGCCATGAGAAGGTTCAATATGTCGGCTTCTGCGACATCGACAGCACCCGCTTTGACAAGGTGGACGCCGATTTTCCGGGCGTCGCCCACTTCGCCGACTTCCGCGAGATGTTCGCCAAACTGGGTGACAAGTTCGACGCCGTGAACGTCGGCATTCCCGACCACATGCATGCCAAGGTCGCCATCGACGCCATCCGAATGGGCAAGCATGTCTACTGCCAGAAGCCGCTCGCCCACACGGTCTGGGAGGCCCGCCAGATGCGTCTTGAAGCCGCAAAGGCGAAAGTGGTGACCCAGATGGGCAACCAGATCCATTCCAACCTTGAGTACCGCCTCGGCACCCGCCTGATCAAGGAAGGCGCCATCGGCAAGGTCAAGGAGGTCTACTCCTGGGTGGCCGTCACCGGCAACGAACGCAACAAACGGCTCTCCCCCGCCGCGGGCGCGCCGGTTCCCGCCCATGTGAACTGGGACCTCTGGATCGGCGTCGCCCCCATGCGTGACTACGCCCCCTGCTATCATCCCTTTGTATGGCGTGACTGGCAGGACTTTGGCGGCGGGGCGCTGGGCGACTTCGGCTGCCACATCCTCGACCCCGTCTTCACCGCCCTCGGACTGAACGCACCGCTCACCATCACGGCGGAGAACAGCGGTGTGAACGACCAGATCTGGCCGACGCATGAAACCATCGAGTACGTCTTCCCCGGCAATGATCTCACCGCCGGCAAGACCCTCAAGGTGACCTGGATGGACGGCGGCCTGCGCCCCGACCGCAAGATGGCCCGCATGCCCGACAACCTCGATCTGCCCAGGAGCGGCTCGCTCTTCATCGGCGAGGAGGGCAACATGGTGCTCGCCCATGTCGCCGGCCCGAGGCTTTACCCCGTGGAGAAGTTCCAGGGCTTCAGCTATCCCAAGGAAAAAGGCCTGAGCCACTGGCACCGCTGGGTGGACGCCTGCCTGGGCGGTGAAAAAACCAGCGATGGGTTTGATTACGCCGGCCCCCTGGCGGAAACCGTCCAGCTTGGCAACGTCGCCACACGCCTCGCCGTGGGTGAAATCGACCAGCGCACCGGCCGGCCGCTCAAGCCCACCACCCTCGAGTGGGACGCCGGGGCCCTCGCCTTCAGGAACAACCCGGCCGCCGACAAGCTGCTGACCAAGACCTACCGCGAAGGCTGGGCCATCTGAGGAACCGCCCCGATGGTGGAGCAGGATGACGACCCCGGGCAGCCCCGCCCGGTGAGGCAAAATTGCGTTCAAATGTGATCCATTCTGAAATTCTGCTTCCCCCTCGGCGGTTTCCGCGCATCCTCCGCTCGCTCATCCCGAGCCTTCATGGAAGCCGTCAACATTCAGTTCGCCCCCGAGACTGGCACCGAGGAAGAATGGAACGAGGCGTACGCGCGTCTCGCCGACTACTTCCGCTCCTACCAGCTTCACAACCGCATCCGCCGCACCCAGCTCATCCTGGAGACTCTCCGCCGCGCCGCAGCCGCCCACAAGAAGGACCCGTCGCGCACCCCCACCACCCACAGCATCGAGCATGCACGCCTCATGATGCGGGAGTGGCTGGCGGCGATCTACAGCGACATGAACCTCACGGAAAGCCAGATCGAGGCGGCGGGCAGGCTCGGCTTCCACCTCAGCGGAGGCCCCTCGCGCTGGCCTAACTTCTTTTTGGACAAGGAAAACCTCCCCCCGGACATGCGGGAGGCCATGCGCAGCGCCATCCGCACCTCCGGCCCCGGCATGACCATCAGCCGAATGACGCCCCGTGAGATGGACCTCGGTATCGTCTCCGAGGTCGCCGAGGACACCTTCGACCGCCTCGGCCGCCATCCCATCCTTCGTTACTCCATCCTCATCGGCATCGTCGGCGGCGTGCTGGGCTACCTTTACCACCTCCTCGCATGAGCGTCATCGGATCGCAGACGGCCAACATCAACGCCACCGCCGGGATGCCCCCGCCGCGCATCGCCCGGATGCGCCGCGCCACCTTCTTCTCCTTCGTCGGCCTTGGAACCTTCGTCGGCTCCTGGCTGATGTACACCTACCTGGCCGAACAAGGAATGCGGAAGGCGGAATGGCTGCTGCTGGCCACCTTCCTGCCCCTCTACTACCAGCTCAATGTCGGCTTCTGGACCGCCATCTTCGGCCTGTGGCTGATGAACCGGCCCAAGCACGACCCCCTGAACCTCTGGCGCACCCTCAAGCCTGAGGACAGGGATGCGGACATCACCGCAAGCACGGCCATCATCATGCCGGTCTTCAACGAGGACGTCACCCGCGTCTTCGAAGGCCTCCGCTCCATCTACCTCTCCCTCGAGCAGACCGGCCACTCCAAGAACTTCGACATCTTCATCCTCAGCGACTCCAACCAGACCAGCCAGTGGATCGAGGAGGAGACCGCCTGGCTCGAGCTCTGCCGCCAGCTAAACGCCTTCGGACGCATCTTCTACCGCAAGCGCCGCAAGCCCATCAACCGCAAGAGCGGCAATGTCTCCGACTTCTGCCGCCGCTGGGGCAAGCGATACCGCTACATGATCGTCCTCGACGCCGACAGCCTGATGTCAGGCGGCCTGCTCACCAGCATGGTGCGCATCATGGAGAAAAACCCCGGCATCGGCATCCTCCAGACCTTCCCCAAGCAGATCGGCGCCGAAACACTGCTCGGCCGCGTCATGCAGTTTGCCCAGGCCCTCTACGGCCCGCCCTTCATGGACGGCCTCGACTACTGGCAGTGCGGCGAGGCCAACTTCTGGGGCCACAACGCCATCATCCGCCTCGAGCCCTTCATCAAGTACTGCGCCCTGCCCCCGCTTCCGGGCAAGGAGCCCTTCGGCGGCCATATCCTCAGCCATGACTTCGTCGAGGCCGCCCTGATGCGCAAAGCGGGCTATGCCGTGCGCTTGCTGCCCACAACCCGCGGCAGCTACGAGGAAGGACCGCCCACGCTCGTGGACATGCTCAAGCGCGACCGCCGCTGGTGCCAGGGCAACATGCAGCACTTCTGGCTGCTTTTCGCCAAGGGCTGGCATCCCATGAGCCGCCTGAACTTCGCCCACGGCATCCTGAGCTACGCCAGCAGCCTGCTCTGGCTGCTCTTCCTCGTCTTCTCCACCTTCCTCGCAGCCACACCCGTCCAGCATGTCAATCCCCAGGCCACCCTGGCCATGCGCATCCTGCTCGGCATGACCGCCATGCTCATCTTCCTGCCCAAGTTCGCCATCCTGCTCGACGAGATGATCACCGGCCGTCTTCACAAACCCTTCAAGGGACGCCTCCTGACCTACATCAGCAGCATGGCGGACACCGTCGTCTTCACCCTCATGGCCCCGGTGCTGATGATCTTCCACTCCCAGTTCGTCGTCTACACCGTCCTTGGCAAGGGCGTCCGCTGGGTCACCCAGCGCCGCAGGCTCGACGGCGGCGTGGACTGGGCCGAGGTGTTCTTCAACCTCTGGCCGGTCACCATCATCGGCGTCGTCTGGGGTGTGATCGCCTGGATGGTGTCCCACAGCTTCCTGCTCTGGATCAGCCCCATCCTCGCCGCCCTGCTCCTCGCCATCCCCATGGGCATCCTCGTCTCCGGCAAACGCTCCGGACACCGCTTCGGCCTCTTTCTGACCTCCGAGGAAACCGAGCCCCCCACCGTGCTCGACCTCATGAACAACAACCTCGCGGAGATCAAGGGGCGCATCCACCTGCCCGCCGAGCTCGAAAAACACCACGGCCTCCTCCAGGTCTGCCTCGACCCCTATGTCAACGGCCTGCATGTCTCCCTGCTGCGCCGACGCAAGAGCATCGACGTCTCACGCACCTACCTGGACCAGATCGCCGACCGCCTGATCAAACAGGGCCCCAACGCCCTCAGTCCCCAGGAGATGAAGGCGATGATTCACGACACCGAGATCATGACGGACGTGCATTACCGCCTCTGGTCGGCGCGCGACAGCGACCTGGCGCCCTTCTGGGCCACCGCCATCCGTCAATACAACCTGGCCGCCAGCAACCCCTTCACCCATACGCTCGCCCAGCAGGCGGAGGCGGCAGCAGCCTGATGATGACTCAACACCGGAGATGCAGGAAGTAGTTCACTCCCTCCGGCTCCCAGCGCACCTCGGCCCGGCTCTCCGGCACCCCCGCCTGGACGGCAAGCGACAGCAGCGTTTCACGGCTGCGATGCCGCAGGCTCCAATGCCCGAAGATTTCCATGAAATCACGGCTGGGGTTGAAGTCGGAAAAATTGCCGATCACCACCTCACCACCCGGCTTCACCACCTTGATCAGCACCCCAAGAAGATGAACAAAGAGCCGGTCTGACAAATAGTCGAACAATCCTGCCGACCAGACCAGGTCATAGGCCCGCGCAGGCACATGCTTCAGGATGTTTCGATGGTGAAACGCAATACGGTCCAGCCATGGCGAACATAGTCGGCTGCCGTAGTCAACCGCTCTCGCATCCATGTCCACGCAGTCCGCAAACACGGGCGCGTCAGGCTGGTCGAGGAAGAACTCACGCAGATCACGGCACGGACCGCTCGCCACATTCAACAGATCCAGACGGCCAGGCTGCACGGCAAGCCGGTCGTTCATAAGCTGCTGAAAATAGGCCTTCCGGTTTCTCACCGCCACCGGTGCTGCCTGCGCATGAAAAAAAAGGTCCCACTGGCGCTTTTCCGGATCAGGACAGACATGACGCATGTAAATGTGATCAATGATCTGAAAATCACCACTGTAGCCAAACTGACGGTCGATCGCCTCGGCCTGCATGGTGCCGGTCAAATGCCTGCGGGTGACATCCTGCACATAGACCGAAACGTCGCCCTGGCTTACCGAACCTCCACGAATCGCATCGCCAAGATGCCGGATCGCCCGGTTCAAAACCCCATATTCCCGCGGCAGAGGCCCCCCTCTGACGATGAAGTCCTGAAAAAGCGCATCAAACTGCGTCAGCAGACGTGGCTCACGCCGGACAGGAAGTGTTGCCTCAAAGAGAAACATAGGTGGTAAAAGCGGTCACGGTCGCTATTTTTAAAATATCACCACTGCCTAATGGTCATTGGTAATTATTTATTAAAATAAACGAACCATCAGTTAGGCACAACTGTTCACTCTTCGCCTACTCGAACTTTAATTCTGAAAATTCGACTGAGTCCGGCTAATGCCATTGACCACACTCGTTCAACACTCACCACAGCTTCCAGGCCACCAATTCCGAATCGGAGCGAGCCCAGACCCGGTTTCCCGAAAAAGCTGGGTGCGCCCAGGTTTTGCCAATGATCTGGTGACGCCCCAGCTCCTCAACGCCCCTGCGCCCCAGCCGGACATGCACCAGCTCGCCACTGGCATTCAGCAAGCTCGCCAACCCATCGGATTCACTCAGCCAGACCAGCGACATCTGAGGGTTCCTGTCCTTGGGAGTAAGCGTGTTGTCATCACTCCAGAGCAGCCTGCCTGTCGTCAGCTCGATTCCCTGCAGCCCCCTGTTCTTGTCCACAAGGAAGACCACCCCATCCTTGAACAAGGGGGCCGACATCAGCCCGCACATGCCCGTCTCGTTCTCCCAGGCCAGCGACACTTCCTGAGGTGATTTTCCAAGCCTCAAAACCTTGGTTCCATGCCAGTAGCCAGAGACCAGCAGGAGTCCATCGCGGTAGAGCGGTTGGGCAATGCTCACTCCGTAGGTCACCTTGTAGGGCCAGGTCCACAGGGTCGCCCCGGACTCAGGATCCAAGCAGAGCACATTTTCCGGCCCCCACGCAATGAGCCGCCTGCCCCCCTCATGAACGATCACTTCGGGGGTGCAGTAGCCCGCCGGGTCGGGCCCACCACTCCAGACCAGCTTTCCAGTCATGCGGTCCAGAGCCAGGACACACCCGCCATCGCCAGCACCCACATGCAGCAGCACGCGCGGTCCGTCGATGACCGGCGATGCCGCAAAGCCCCAAGTCGGCGTCCTTGCCCCGAGTTCCCTGACCGTGTCCACCTGCCAAAGCAAAGCTCCCGTCTCTGCATCCAGGCAGGCCGCCATGCCAACCGCCCCGAGCGCATAAGCCCTGCCATCATGCACGGTCACCGAAGCCCGCGGACCTGTACCATACTCCATGTCACCATAATCCCCCGGCCATTCATGCAACCAGAGCGGTTCCCCGGAGTCCGCCTTGAAGCACAACACACGTTCGGTTCCTGAACCTCCTTTGCCTGGACGGTCCATAACATACACCCGGTTGTCGCTCATCGTCACCCCGCCAAATCCCGCGCCCAGCCTGGTCTTCCAAAGTTGTTCAGGCTCCCTTGAAGCAAAGTCGGCAGGCACTCCGCCAGGGTTCCAGCTCCCTGCTCCATCAGGGCCACGCCAACGCGGCCAGTCAGAGCCTAAAAGTGACTGGACCCAAAGCACGCAGAGAAGAAGCCAACGATGATTCATGAATGGACAGACAAACAAACGGCAATTTCTCGCAGCCCATTCCAGGGAGCTTTCAAAAAGCTCTTAACCATGCATTGCCAGGATCAATCGATCACTACCGCGGGCATCGAAACGCCCTCCGACTCCGCAGCTGTTTCAAGGGCGCGCGGAACTCCGATTCCGCAGCAGCGCGAACGAGGGCAAGCCGTGAACCAAACCTTCTGCCTGCTTCGAACCAACGGCCACCTCTTCGGCTTGAAGCAGGCGGCAGGGAGGTTTCGTGCGCAGAGGCGAACCACCCTGCTGCGGATTTGGAAATCCGCTCCCCGGCGCTGTCGCGGGCACCGAAACGCATCCTCAAATCAAGCGGCCTGTGGGGTCTCCACAGGCCGCAGCTGTCGTCTTGGGTGGGTTGTTTCTGTCTTGAAGACGGGGTCGGCTCCTCG
>JBIIRD010000056.1:0-35710 GCA_044341745.1 Prosthecobacter sp.
GCGGCGGTGGATGAACGGATGGCGCGAACAGGGCGGCGGGGTTGGTTGGACACCCGCACGAAGATAGCCACTGCAAACAACGTACAATCTCTATCTCCTGACTTGTGGGTAAAGCTCAGAGCCCTGCTGCCGCTTTCTGGAGGCCAGCCTGCTGGCCGTCGAATGCCGGAAGGATTTCCATATCTCTGCAGCTGCCGTTCAGGCGAGAGCTGTACCAACTTTTCAGTCGCCAGGAACCATCGGAGGCAGCATGGCTGTCTCGGAAAAGCGGAAGCAATCCATGTCTGACGACTTTCCGCAAAACCAGCCGCTCAAGTCCGTTTGGACTTCATGCGCTCCTTTTTCATCGCGTTGCTCGCCGTGCCAGTTCTTGCCGCTGAACCTGTCGTCTTCGTCTCGGCCTTCGCTTCCGGCGAGAAGGCCGGGATTCATGCCTTTGGCTTCGATCTGGAAAAGGGTGTGCTGAAGCCCCTGAAACGGGCCACGGGTGTTCAGAGCCCGTTTTTCATCGCGCTCTCGCCGGACAGGCGGTTCCTGTATTCGATCGATGAGTTCGGTGGGAAGGAGAATTACGTTGCTGCCTTTGCGATTGAGGGCCGCGGTGGCGATTTGCGCCCGCTGAACCGCCAAGACACCCGAGGAACCGCGTCGTGCTTTGTGGAGGTGGATCCGACGGGAAAGTCGGTGCTCGTTGCAAACTACAGCAGCGGCAATGTGAGCTCGTTTCCGGTGAAGAGCGACGGCTCGCTCGGCGAGGCCGTCTCCTTTTTTCAGCACAGCGGCTCGAGCGCCGATCCGGAGCGCCAGAAGGGGCCTAACGCCCATTGTTTCGTGGTCAGCCCCGACGGCAGACACGCCCTCGCCGCCGACCTTGGCATCGACAAGGTCATGATCTACACGCTGGATGCGACCTCCGCGAAACTCGCGCCGAAGGCCGCGCAGCCCTTCGTGCAGCTCGCGCCTGGAAGCGGTCCGCGTCATCTCACCTTCCATCCGAACGGCAGGCTTGTTTATGTGATCAACGAACTGGCCAACACCATCACCGTCTTCGACTGGAACGCTGCCGAGGGCACGCTGAAGGAGAAGCAAACCATCGCCACCCTGCCGAAAGACTTCACCGGAAAAAGCTACACCGCCGATCTGAAGATCACGCCCGACGGAAAGCACCTCTATGGCACCAATCGAGGTCACGACAGCCTTGCCAGCTACCGCATCGCCGGGGATGGAACGCTGACGCTGCTCGCCATCCAGCCGAGCGGCGGCAAAGGCCCGCAAAACCTGCTCATCACGCCCGACGGCCGATGGCTGCTCTGCGCCAACATGCCGGGAGGCAACGTCGTCGTTTTTGAAATCGATCCAGCCAGCGGCGCCATCACGGCGAAGGGCGATCCGGTTGAGGTCCCCATGGCCTCGTGCATCCGGTGGATGGAGTGAGGCTTGCCAGGCTGGCCTTGGTTCAATAGTGTGGATCCATGCGCCTGTTGATTGTCGAGGATGAGCCGAAGGTGGCCCGCTTTGTCGAGCGCGGGCTGCGGGAGGAGGGGTATGCCGTGGATGTGGCCGTGAACGGCGAGGCCGGGCTCGACCTGGCGCTCGTGCATGAGCATGATCTTGTCATCCTTGATGTGATGCTGCCGAAAATGGACGGCTTTGATGTGCTGGAGGCGCTGCGCGCCGCCAAACGGCCTTGCAAGGTGCTGATGCTCACGGCGCGTGATTCGGTGCAGGACCGGGTGCGCGGGCTGGATGGCGGCGCGGATGACTATCTGGTGAAGCCCTTTGCGTTTGCGGAGCTGCTCGCCCGCGTGCGTGCCCTGCTGAGGCGCTCCGGGGGGGGCGAGGCGGAGCCGGTCACTCTGCGCCTTGCTGACCTTGTCCTGGATGTGAAGGCGCGCAAGGTGACCCGTGCGGGGCGCCCTGTGGCGCTGAGTGCGCGGGAGTTTGCGGTCCTGGAGCATCTGCTGCGGCATCAGGGGGAGGTGATCTCCCGAACGCGTCTGTCCGAGCAGGTGTGGGACCAGCACTTTGACTCGATGACCAACGTGATCGACGTGACGCTGTATCATCTTCGTGAGAAGGTGGACCGGGGCTTCTCCAGCCCGCTCATTCACACTGTCCGGGGCGTTGGGTATGTCCTGAAGAATCCAGCCGCATGAAGTCCTTCCGCTCCAGAATCGTCCTTGGCGTCACCCTGCTGACCGCGCTGGTTTCGGCGCTTGTGGCGGCGTGGGTTTATCAGTCGGCCGCCGAGATGCTGCGCGACGACACGGATCGTCTGCTGCGGGATCGCGCCTATGTCCTTTCCAAATCGGTGACGCCGATGGCAATGCGGCTGCAGCCCTGGATGGAGGCCTTTTTGGAGACGGACAAGACGGGTTTGCGCGTGCAGGTGGTCGATCCCGCTGGCGCGGTGCTCACGCAGTCGGCCAACCTGACGGAAGCCCTTCCGCTTTCCCAGCAGGCGCGTGACGCCGCCATCACCAACATGTCGTCGTTCACGGAGACCTTGATGATGAGCGATGGAACACCGTTGAGGGTCACCAGCGTGCCGGTGTCGACTTTTCGTGACAGCCAGAACACCGTGATTGGCTTCGCGCAGGCGGCCTTGCCCGAGTCGGTCCGGCATGCCAGGCTCGACGCGCTGCTGATGCGGCTCATGGCTGCCGTGATGGCGGCTGCGATGGCGGCCTGGCTGCTGGCGAATGTCCTGACGAAGGCCTGGCTGCGCTCCGTGGACGCGGCGGCGGAGTCGGCGCATCGCATCGGGGCGGGCGGGACGTTGCGGGAGCGATTGTTTGTGCCGAGGGACGAGGATGAGATCGCACGGCTGGCGAGGGCCTTCAACGAGCTGCTGGACAAGCTTGAGTCGGCCCACGGAACCCAGCAGCGCCTTCTGGCGGACGCGTCCCACGAGCTGCGCACCCCTCTGACCGTGCTTCGTGGGGAGATCGAGGTCGCGCTGCGGCGTGAGCGGCCTGCGGAGGAGTATCGCGAGGTGCTGGAGAGCAGCCGTGAGGAGATCGAACGCCTGGCACGGCTCACGGAGAACCTGCTGTCGCTGGCACGCTCGGACGCCGGCGAGGGCCTGGTGACGCGCGAGGCCGTTGATCTGGCGGCGCTGTGCATGCGCGTGTGCGAATCGGCAGGTGCGGCGGCGGAGGGTAAACGCATCCGCCTGGCCGTGGACGCCCCTGAACCGGTGTTCGTGATTGGCGACGCCTGCGCGTTGGAGCGCGTGTGTCTGAACCTTGTCGAAAACGCCATCCGTTACTCGCCCGCGGGTGAAAGCGTGATGTTGCGCGCCGTGGCTGAAGATGAAGAGGCGGTCCTGAGCGTGGCCGACACCGGCCCAGGAATCGGCCCGGAGCATCTGCCGCATCTGTTTGAGCGTTTCTATCGCGTGGACAAGGCGCGCTCCCGGGAGCACGGCGGCGCCGGGCTCGGCCTCGCCATTGTCGAGGCGCTGGTGAAGGCGCATGGCGGCTCCGTGAGCGTTTCGAGCGTGGTGGGGCAGGGGACGTCGTTCACGATCAGACTGCCGATGGCCCAGGCCATCCAGGAGGGCATGAGATGAAAAAAGTCGGGTGGGAATGAGGATCGTTCCCCCCCGCAACTTTCTGCCCTCCCCCTCTGAACGCCCGCAGGATGCAAGCTGGATGGGCATGTGAAGATGAAAGCCTTTTCATCTTCCTTTCATCTTCGTTTCATGCGCCGGAGGCGAGTCTCGGGGCGTGATGAAAGCAAACCTTCCTCCTGCCCGGCTGCGGCTTCTGTGCGCAGCGATCCTTTCGACGCTCTGCCTCGCTCATGCCGATGACACCGCCTGGCGAAAGCGGCTGCTGGGCACCTGGGAGGGCGCCGTGGTGAGTGATGAGGAGACAGGTGCGCGTCGTGCGACGATCCGTGAGCTGACGATCACCCTGGACAGGATCCGCGCCACCGATGGTGACGGGCGGAGCCTGGGTGAAGGAAGCTACAAGCTTGGCGAGCAGGGCGGTGTGCTGACGATTGACGCCACGGGGGTGAGCGGGCCGGCGATGGGGCAGACGATGCTCGGCATCTGGAAGCTGGAGGGCGACACCCTGCGCTGGTGCAGTGCGAACGGAGGCCGGCCGAGGCCGGGCGAGTTCAAGACACGTTCTTCAGGTCCTTACCTCATGGTCCTGACTCGCAGGAAGGACTGAGCGGCAGACACCTGGAAAGCACGGCCATGTATGATGATCCTGTCATCGCGATTCAGTGCTGGCTCAACCACCGTGATCAAAGCGCGGCGGCCTGGCTGGTGAATGAGCACCGCCCGCAAGTCCTTCGCGCCGCCCGTTCCTGGGGAGCTCCGGCCTGGATGGAGGAGGATGTGGTGCAGGAGGTTTTTCTCCGGGTCTTTCGTGCGTTGCACCGCTTTGAGCCGCGCATGCCCTTCGCTCACTGGCTGGCGGTGGTAGCCCGCAACACCTGCGCGAAGCTCCGCCGGCGCTGGTGCTGTCGTCACAGACTTTTTGCCGGCTTTGAAGACGGCGCCCGGGTGCTGGACGACGAGGCCGCCTGCCGCCAGGAGGCGCCGGATGATCAGCTCGTTCACAAGGAGCAGCTGGCCCTGCTCAGGCAGGCCCTGAGCCGGCTGTCCGAGCGTGACCGCCTGCTGCTCGAAGGCGGTTCAACGGTTCTGACAGGTGCACAGCGCGTGGCGCTGCACCGAGCTCGTGCACGTCTTCGCCAGCACTTCCATCAACCCTGACTGCATCATGAAAACATCAGTTCTTACCACCCTTCTTGCGCTTGCGGCGTTGTCGCGGGCGGACACCGTCATTCATGTGGATGACACCGTGCTGCGCGCGGACACGCGTCGTTTCGGCATCTGCCTGGCGCAGCACAACTACTACGACTCCCATCAGATGATGAAGGAGCTGCTCTTTCGCAATCCTGGCTTCGAGGGGCTGCTATATCAGTCCATCGTGCGTCTCGGCCCCGGCGGCACGTCGGGCAGCGTCATCGAGGACCAGGCGTTAGGCCAGTGGCCGACAGGCTTCTGGGCGGGGGCGCAGTTCGAGATCATCTGGTCCTCAGGCGGGGCGAAAGGCCGTTCGGGCACGGTGACGAACAGCATCGCCCCGAACCGGGCGAATCCGCCGAACGATCCCAGCGGCAGCAGTCAGGGCACGACGTATCTCCTGGATCCCCCGACCGGAGAGGTGCCCGCGAATGGCGATTACCTCCTGCTGAGACAGGTGATCACCGGATTTGGAGGCGGCGCAGCCACGGGCAGCTGGGACGTCAGCACGCAGGGAGGCGGCGCCGTTACGAGTGAAACGGGCGACCTTCCACCCGCAACCACCGGCCAGCAGTGCGTGCGTCTGGCGGCCCTCTCTAGCGGCCAGCAGGCGACGATCAGCGGCCGCTTTGACACGCTGCAGGGTTTTGTTCGGCTGAACGGGCAGTTCAGGCTCGCCTTCAAGGCCAAGGGCGCTGGCGGCGCGAACCGCGTCTTTGTCACCGTGCGTCGTGGCGGCAGTCAGCATCTCAGCCAGACGGTCCAGCTCACCGGCGAATGGGCGGACTATGAGCTGCCCTTCACGGCGGCGGAGTCCGACACCGTGTCCGGCACGGTGTCCGTGGAGTTTTCGGCCACCGGCCAGAGCGCCCTGCTGCTTGACGACGTGAGCTTGCGCCAAACCAACAGTGATGCAGGCAACCCCACCGAGTTCCGTGACGGCGTCGTCGCTGCGTTGCGCGAGCTGAAGCCCGGCATCCTGCGCTATCCCAACTGGCAGATGCTTGGCAATTCGCTCGACAACGACCTTGCGCCTGTGTTTGCGCGCAGGCGTTCCGGTTACTCCGTCTATGGCACGGGTGAAAACAACATGCTGCCCGGCCTGCACGAGTTTCTGGTGCTCTGCGAGCATGTCGGGGCCGATCCCTGGATGTCGGTGCCCGCCACCTCCTCGCCGCAGGAGATGACGAACCTGATGGAATATCTCGGCGGAGCCACGGGCACGCCTTACGGACAGCTGCGCGCCGCCCGCGGCCACGCGGCACCTTGGACCGGCGTCTTCAGCCGCATCCATCTTGAGTTTGGCAACGAGCATTGGAACAACACCGCCTTCCGAGGGGGCGTGATCTCGGCCGCAGCGCCCTGTGGCGCACGTTCCGACGAGCTCTTCGCCGCAATCAAGGCCTCGCCCCACTATGCGGCCGCGCAGGTGAACTGCATCCTGGGGGGGCAGTCCGGCAATCCCGGTGCGGCGCTGCAGTTTCACAATGCCTCGTCACTGCATGACACCTTCACGTTCGCCCCTTACATGAGCGGGCGGGTGGACTCCTTCGCGACCACGGAGGAGCTGTTCGGCCCGCTGTTTGCGGAACCGGAGTGGTGGAGCTTCAATCCCTCCGCCTCGAGCGGCCTCATGCGCTACGCCCATGACCAGGTGCAGGCCTCGGCCCGTCCCGTGCCGCTCAGCATTTATGAGGTGAACCTGCACACGACAAACGGCGGCATCAGCCAGGCCGCGCTCGACAGCTACACGCCCTCCGTTGGCGCGGCGGTGGCCGTGGCGGACCACATGCTTGTCATGCTGCGTGAGCTGGGGGCCCGGGACCAGTGCATGATGTCACTTGCCGGACATCGTTACACCTGGCCGGATGCCTCGGGCAGGAGCGCCGCGTTGTGGGGCGTCACGCTCGACATGGACAAGACCCACCGGCGGCGTCCCACCTTTCATGCCCTCAGCCTGCTGAACGACACCCTTGGCGGAGACATGCTGCGCACCACGCACAGCGGTGACAATCCCACCTGGAGCGTCAGCGGCAT
Organism: Prosthecobacter sp.; assembly: GCA_044341745.1. Lineage (GTDB taxonomy): Bacteria > Verrucomicrobiota > Verrucomicrobiia > Verrucomicrobiales > Verrucomicrobiaceae > Prosthecobacter. The sequence goes on from JBIIRD010000056.1 coordinate 6,806, forward strand.
GAACCGTGTCACCTTCGCCGGGGCGCACCATCTGCAGAGCTTCGCCTTCAAGAACGGCACTCAGCGCGGACTCATCCTCTTCAACCTTCATCGCACGGACGCGCTCGATGTCCGATTCACCGGACCGAACGCCCCTGCGGGCACGCTCAGCCTGCGCCGCCTCACCTCGGCCAGCATCACCGACAACAACGAGGCCGCCGTCGTGGTTGCGCCGACCACGGAGATGATCGCCGACTTTGATCCTGCGCAGCCGCTCCCGCTGCCGCCTTTCTCGATGACCTTCCTGCAATGGACACCGCCGGCCCGCCAGGCCTGGCGCTACCAGCATTTCGGCACCGTTGCCGGAACGGCCGCCGCCGCTGATGACGCTGATCCCGACGGGGACGGCCTTGCGAACCTTCTCGAATACGCGCTCGGCACCCTGCCGACACAGTCATCAGCCCCGCCCTGGACCTCCGGCAATTTCGCAGGTTATCTGGGGCTCAGCGTCGCCAAGGGCGCAAGCGCCTCCGGAGTCACCTGGAGCGCCGAGTCGAGCGGTGATCTGCTCATCTGGCATCCGGATCAAACCGTGACCCTCACGGACAACGGCAGCAGCTTCAGCGTTCGTGACAGCGTGCCCCTTGGCTCCGCTGCACGACGTTTTCTTCGGCTGCGTGTCACGGCGGAGCAGCAATAGTTCATCGGCGGGTGGCGTAAGAGACGGATGCGCCGTCTTCTTCTGACCGTCATCCTCATGAATGCCTGTCTGGCATGCGTCCTTCATGCGGCCGAGTCCGTGGACTTCACGGTGAAGCTCGAGACGGTGATGAAACACGATGATGGCAAGTTTTTGTGGTTTCATCCGCGGGCGGCGCCGGTGCCCGGCGGGGTGGTCATGACGATCCAGAAGCATCTCAAGATCTCCGACTATTACTCCGGGCTGCATTTCATGCGGCGCGAAGGCCTGGATGGCCCATGGACCGGGCCAGTGCTGCCTCCGGAGACCGACTGGCAGCCGCAGGCGGACGGGGTGACGCTGAGTGTGGCGGATGTGACGCCGGGGTGGCATGAAAAGACGGGCAAGCTCATCGCCATCGGCTGCCGCGTGCGCTACAGCCTGAAGGGCAGGCAGCTCGACGATGTGAAGCGCGCCCATCAGACGGTGTATGCGATCTTTGATCCCAAGACGTCGAAGTGGACGCCCTGGCAGGTTCTGGAAATGCCCGGGGACGAGCAGTTCAACTTCGCCCGCAACGCCTGCGCCCAGTGGCTGGTGAAGGAGGACGGCAGGCTGCTCGTGCCGCTCTACATCGGCAAAAGCGCCAAGGACCGGTACAGCACGACCGTGGCTGAATGCCGGTTCGACGGCGAGAAGCTGGTGTTTGAGCGGAATGGCAATGTTCTGCGCCTGGACGAGGCGCGCGGCCTTTACGAACCCTCGCTCGCCACCTTCTCAGGTCGCTACTTCCTCACGCTTCGAAACGACATTCGTGGTTATGTCAGCGTGAGCGACGACGGGTTGAACTTCGGCAGCCCGAAGCCCTGGACCTTTGATGACGGCGCGGAGCTTGGAAGCTACAACACGCAGCAGCACTGGCTGGCGCATCGCGACGGGCTTTTTCTCGTCTACACCCGGCGTGGCGCGAACAATGACCACATCGTGCGTCATCGTGCCCCGCTCTTCATGGCCCGGGTCGATCCGCAGAAGCTTCAGGTCATCCGGGCCAGTGAAAAGGTGGTCGTTCCCGAACGCGGTGCCGAGCTGGGCAATTTTGGCTGCGCGCGCATCAACGACCGTGAGTCCTGGGTGACCGTGTCCGAGGGCATGTTCATGAAGGACTCCAAGGCGCGTGGCGCCGAGGGCGCGACGTTTGTGGCGCGGATCCTGTGGTCGAAACCCAATGAGCTTTCACGATGAGCGAGCCCCTTGTCTTCCTGAACGACCGCTTCCTGCCCGCCTCGCAGGCCAAGTTGAACATCTATGACCTGGGCATCGTGCTCGGGGCGACGCTGACGGAGATGACGCGCACGTTCCGGCACCGGCCTTTCCGGGCGGAGGATCATGTGGCCAGGCTGTACCGGTCGCTGAAGTTCTCCGGCATCACGGTGCCGCTTTCTCCGCAGGAGATGCTGGCGCGGACCCATGAGCTGGCGGAGGCGAACTGTCGTCTGATCGGGGCTGGGGAAGACATCGGCATCGTGCATTTTGTGACGCCCGGTGAAAACGCCCTTTATGCCGGCAGCGCAGGAGCGGCGGGGCCGCTGAGACCGACGATCTGCATTCACAGCTTCCCACTGCGCTTTGAGATGTGGCGGCATCTGTTCACGGAGGGTGCGCATGTGGTCACGCCTTCGGTTAGGCACATCCCGCCACAGTGCGTTGATCCGAAGATGAAGAATCGCAGCCGTCTGCACTGGTGGCTGGCCGACAAGCAGTCGCAGGCCGTCGATCCCCGTGCGATCAGCCTGCTGCTCGACCTGGACGGCAATGTCACCGAGTGCGCCGGATCCAATTTTGTCATCGTGAAGGGCAGGACGATCCTTTCGCCCACGCCCCGCAACATCCTGGGCGGCGTGAGCCTGCAGACCGTGCGTGAGCTGGCGCAGGAGATCGGCATGGACTTCGTCGAACGTGACTTTCAGCCTTATGACGTGGTGAACGCGGACGAGGCCTGGCTGACCACCACGCCCTACTGCATGGCGCCCTGCACACGCATCAACGGCATAGCCATCGGGGATGGCAGGCCCGGTCCTTGGTTCAGGAAAATGCTGTCAGCCTGGAGCGATCTTGCCGGGCTGGACATCGAGGCGCAGGTGCTGGGCAGTTGACCCCCTGGTTGGCTTTTACCGTGCATCCCAGGCCGGAGGCAGGGCCTTCGACTCCGGCCCGTAGGTCTGGGAGACGACGAAGCCGCTGGCCTGCGAGGTGTAGAAGATGCGTCCGTTGCTGACCACGGCGCCAAGGCATTCGCGGGAGTCGATGGCGGGGCCGGTGGAGACGAGCCTGCCGTTCTGGGAGAGGTCGATCATGTCCATGTTCGCGCCGAGGACGTAGGGTTCGCTCAGCGTGAAGCGGCAGCAGGCATAGTTGGTCTGGATGCTGTAAACAACCTTGCCGGTGGTGCTGTCGAAGACGTTGCCCTTGCCGCGCAGGGCGTTGGAGAACATGAAGCGCTCGCCAACGCTGACCACGTTCAGCGCGGAGGTCACGGCGTCGCTTTTCCAGACCAGCTTGCCCGTGCCGGCGTCGAGGCACCAGACAAAGCGGTCGTCGGTGCCGGCGTTCGCCTTGTTGTAGCCGCCGATGTAGAGACGTCCGTCCCTGGCGCTGAGCGTGCACTTGGAGGTGACGTAATATTGGTTCGTCTGCCAGAGGATCCGCCCGGTCTTCGGGTCGATGCAGCAGGTCAGGCCGTTGTTTTCCACCGGCAGGCCGCGCCGGCGCTTGGTCTCGGCGTCGTAGCCGAAGAAGACGCTGTAGTAGAGCTTTCCATCAAGCACGCAGATGCCGCAGTCATTGCCGCCGCGACCCAGGTCAAAGAAATCCTTCTCCCAGACAACCCTGCCCGTGTCCAGGTCCCAGGCCCAGATGCGCGGATGATGATTCTTGGGGTAGTAGGGGTTGTCGTTGGAGTAGATGAAGCTCATCACCTCTGCGCCGTCCGGCGGAACCACGGGCGCGCCGCCAAAGGTGTAGGGCTTCTCGCTGCCCTGCGGGGCGTAGTCGCCGCTGCCGCTGGCGTAGATGGCCACCTTGCCGGCGACCACGGGCGGGAACTGGCGGCTCCAGCTCGGGCTGCCGGTGAAGGGCGCCTCCCAGAGCAGGTTGCCGGTGGCGGCGTCGAGGCAGCGCACGAAGGATTTTTTCATGCCCGCCTGCGGGACGAGCAGCTTGCCGTCGATGTAAAGCGGCGAGGTGAAGCTCAGATAGACATCGGGCCACCAGCGGCGCCATAGGAGCCGTCCGGTGTCCTGCTCGCAGGCGATGACCTGGCCCTCGGCCGTGTGGGTGTAGAGACGTCCTCCGCCGCAGACGGGCAGGTGTTTCACCGTGCCTTCCAGGCGGCGGGCCCAGCGCATGCGCAGCGGCGGCTTCAGATCCTGATTGTTGGAGTTCTGGCCGGCGAAATTGCCGTAGTTGGTGTACCAGTCGAACTTGGCGTCGGCACGCGGGCCGATGAGAGGTGAGCGGATTTTGAAGGTGTCTTGGGAGCTCGACGCCACGGGCTGAGCGGGCTGATGACTGCCAAAAACCAGCAGTTCGCCGCCCTCGGTCGGCACATAGATGCGCTGGTCTGCGACGGCCACAGGAGCGGTGATGGGATGTCCGGAGGATTTTTTTCCGGTGTTGCCGGTGAGCACTTTCGAGCTGCCGTCTTGGAGTGAGACGACATGAAGGCTGCCGTTCAGGTCGCCGAACAGGACATGCTGTTGGGTCAGCACGGGCGGGGCGATGGCCCCGGCCTCGCTCAGCGTCTTGAGCTCCTTGCTGATCATGTCATGGCGGATCAAGCCGCGGCCTGTCTCCGGCTTGACGCGAAACACCTCGTTCCCACGAATCGCCACGGGCGAGAAGCTGAGCAGGCCGTCCATGCGGATGTTGGTGTCGGTGCCTGGCACGAAGTCGCCGGTCTTCAGCGTGTCGCCCTCCAGCCGCATGATGTCCACGCGGCCCGCATTGTCGCGGCGATGCCACTGCACATAGACATTGCCGTTGTCATCGGCGCTCTGGCCGAAGGTGGCGGGGAACTCCCTGCCGGACCATTCAGGGATTTCGCCGGTGGCCTTGAGCCTCGGTGCATCACCGGTGTCTTCGAGGAAAAGCGTGCGTCCGCCGGCAGGTATAACGATGATGCGATCCTTGATGAGGCAGATGTCGCGGGAGCAGACAAAGTGATCCTTCCAGGTCACACGTCCGTCGCTGGAGGTGGGCTGGGTGCCGGGCTTCAGGGAGGCAAGCATGCGCTTTTCACAGAAGGCGGCCCAGGATTCGCCGCTCCAGCGGTTGCCGTCGAAGCCGACCACCTCTTTGACAAAATCCCATTTCCAAACGGGTTTGCCTTCAAAAGTCATCGCCAGCACCTGGGCACCGAGGGTGGCGACATAGACCCGATCCTTCGCCACAACGGGCGTGCTGAAGATGGGTTCGCCACAGTCAATCTCCGCCGCCACGCTGCCGTTGCTGCGGTCGAGCACATAATGGAAGCCTGAAGAGGTGCCGAAGTGGAGGTGGTTTCCCGCAATGGCGGGCGAGGAGACGTTGTTGACGTTCTGGCTGCCGCCCTTGCTTTGAAAGCGCCAGATTTCCTTCAGGGTCGCGGCATCGAAGCAGGCCGCGCAACCGGATCCGTCCACGACATAGACCCTTCCGTCGGCGACGACGGGCGAGGTGTAGATGCCGTCGGTCATGGCCACCTTGCCCTGGAGCACAAGGCGGCTGGCATCCAGGTCGACGGAGGCGGCGTTGCCGCTGTGCGCGGCGTTGAACATGAACTGGGGCCAGTCCTCCGGGAACGCCGGCAGGGCGGAAAAAAGGAGAAGGGTGGTGGAAAGAAGAACGCGCTGCATGTCATCACATACGAAATCGGGCGGACGAAATCTCAGCCTGAACGATCTTCCTTCCAGGAACCGTTTTCTGCTTCATGACCAGCCGCCGCCGTTTTTTATCGACCCTCGCCCTTTCACCCCTTGCCGTGCGCGCTCAGGAGGCGCCGAAGTTTCCGCCGACGCGCGTCATCACGAAGGGGCCGGGTTATCATTGGTTCGCCTATTACGACAAGCTGCAGTTCTCGCCGGACAACCGTTTCGTGCTCAGCCACAAGGTGTCCTTTGAGCATCGTTCACCGACGGGGGATGACGTGATCGAGGTCGGCATGGTGGACATTCAGGACGGGGACAAATGGATCCCGCTCGGCAAGTCCAGCGCCTGGTGCTGGCAGCAGGGCTGCATGCTGCAGTGGATTCCCGGCACCGAGTCCAAGGTGATCTGGAACGACCGTGAGAAGGACCGCTTTGTGAGCCACATCCTGGATGTGAAGACGATGGAGAAGCAGACCCTGCCTTTTCCCGTCTACGCGCTTGCACCCAACGGCAGGGAAGGGGTGAGCTGTGATTTTGCGCGCGTGGCGGACTGCCGTCCCGGCTATGGTTATGCCGGCATCCGGGACCGGTTCTTTGACGAGATGGCGCCTGCGGGCAGCGGCGTGACGCATGTGAACCTGGAGACGGGCGTCGAGAAGCTGATTGTCAGCCACAAGACCCTGGCGGCGACGGGCGAGGTCATGGAGAACCACCCGGACTCCAAGCATCACGCCTACCACCTGCTGGTGGGGCCGGATGGAAAGCGCTTCATCATGCTGCACCGCTGGACGCAGCCGAAGGGCGGGCACCTCACCCGCCTGATCACGGCGAACATGGACGGCAGCGACCTGCGCATTGTCATTCCCAATGGTTACGCCTCGCACTTCATCTGGAGGGACGCCACGCACATCCTTTCCCAGGCGAAGGGCTGGCTGGGCAACAACGACTGGGGCGACTTCCTCTTCGAGGACAAGGACAGCGGCATCGTCGAGGAGGTGGGGCATGGCGTCCTCGACAAGTCGGGACATCTCACCTACCTGCATAACAACGAGTGGATTCTCAACGACACCTATCCGCAGGGCGTGAGGCGCATCCAGACACCGCATCTTTATCACATCGCATCCAAGAAGCGCATCGACCTGGGACATTTTGTCCAGCCGCCGGAATACAAGGGCGAGTGGCGGGTGGACTGCCATCCGCGCAGCAGCCGTGACGAGCGCTGGGTCTGCGTGGACGCACCGGACGGTTCGAACGGCAGGCAGCTTCACCTGATCGACATCCAGGGCCTGATGGGGTGACGCCAGCTTGGCCCACCGTTAGGTCAATCATCGGCGCGGCTGCGCATGATGCGCACGGCACCGGAGATCCAGCGTGCCGGCTTCCCAGGCTCCGGCAGGGCGTGGATGAGCAGGTGGCCGTAAACGCTCATGGATGGGTCTGGAACGGCGATGCCGTAGATGAAGCCGGCGCGCTGATGAAACTTGCGCGGGTTCACAGGGTCTTGCTGGCGGAAAAAGATGCTGCCCTGGATCAGGCCGGTGCTTCCGGAAGGAGACAGCATCAGGCGCATGCCGTTGAGGACCATGTCGGCGCTGCCGGGGCCGGTGAACCGGACGGGCGCAAGGATTTCACCGGCATCTTCAAGCTGGATGGAGAGTTCGGCATTGGAGCCGGCAGGTGGAGCAGGCCTGAGGTTCATGTAGGTGCGGCCTTTGCCGGGCGGGTCATAAGCCATTCCCTGCATCTGCATCCTGGTGAGGAAACCTTGCTCCCGGCCCGGGGTGTTTTTCCTGGCCGGCCTCAGCCAGGCACCATCGCCGGTGACGGGTTTTTGAGCATCCTGCTCGAAGTCCTCGTCCCAGGCCAGGCTTGCGCCAAAGCTGCCGGCGTTTTCATAGAGCGACTGGTGAAGGTGGATTTTGGGAACCCACTGCCCAAGCACGGGAGAGCTGCCGAGAATGGCTTGTCCGTCGGGCAGGCGTCCTGACCAGAGGGCCATGCCTGAGCGGCTGACCACGACGCTCAGGATGCCGTGTCCCTGAGGCAGAGAGGATGGCGGCGTCTCAGGCGGCCATGTTTCGAGGACCACGTTGTGCCGTCCGGGCAGGACCGCCTTTTTGAGGGGGTTCCAGCGTGCAAAGGATGAACGGTCGAACAACAGGCCGTGGGAGGGCTCTGATTGAGTTCCCCGGCCCTGGTAAAGGGCGCCTTCACCCGTGGATCCAGAACGATGAAACATCAGCTCCAGGGTTGCCTCAGGCAGGTTTCTTTGGGCGGGAAGGAAAAAGGTCATGGGCAGGCCCCTGGCCGCGGAAGGCCCTTGGAAGGCACGGCGAACGCCGGACTGCGAGAAGAAACCGCTGACCATCCCTTCCTGGGTTGTCATGAACTGAATCGCGGCGGAGTTGTATTCCGGCCGCGTGGACTCCAGCCCGGCAGGGCTGGCCAGGCCGAGGTAAAGGCCGGAGGTGGTGGGGGCTTTGACGACAAAGAGGATGGTTAGCTGATTGTATCCGGCAGGGCTGAAGACCCCGATGGTCACGGGGTAGGTTTCTCCTGGGACGGATTCGGAGGCCAGGGTTCCGGTGAAGGCAAACGAGGTGGGTCCGGTGCTGGCAACCCGGATCCCGGGGGGGAGTCCGCTGATATCATATCTGGTTGGGCGATTCCAGACCTCGGCCCCCAGCGTTTCCTGGGTGATCTCATAGGTGCCGCCGGGCTCCATTTCAAACTCCGCACGGCTGGTGAAGACCTGCGGGGGGCCGAGGACCTTCACCCTTGCGTTGTAGGAGGTGGAGTCCAGGAGGACGCCGGCCGCGTCCTTCAACGTGACGAAGCAGTAATACCAGGCGTTGCGGGCGAACCCGGCGGAGTTGATCCCCAGGGTGGGGGTGGAGTAGCCGGTGTGATCGCCGCCGTTCAACGGCGTGCCCTGGCTGTCCACCCAGGCAAACTCCATCCGGGTGCCGGCAGGCAGCCTGACATCAATCGGGATGGAGGCCGGGTTTCCCTGATAGGCGGGCAGGAACTTGCTTCCATCCGTGTCCGTGACGACCTCGGGGCCATGCAGGACGGCGGCAACACTGGCGGGGCTGGAGGTGATGGTGCCTGCGCTTGTGGAGATCCTGACGGTGTAAGTGCCTGCCTGGCTGTCGCGTGTGAGGAACATCTGGTATCCAGTGGCATCCGGGACAGGAACGTCATCGACGTACCATTGATAGGTCTGGGGCAGGGAGAGGCTGTTGCTGGCGGAAACACTGACGACCGCCTGATAAAACGGGATGGGATAAATGCTGCCGGTGTCCTGGATCACGCAGGACCTCGGCTGAGCATGGATGACCGGCAATCCGGGGGTGTGAAGCCTTGCGCTGAGCGGAATTTCCACAGGTGACCCGGGTTCTGATTCACTGACAATCTGCAGGAGCCCGGAGTGGCCGCCCAGGCCGCCGCCGGTGAACGTGATGTCGAGATTCCTGGACTCGCCGGCGGCGAGGTTCCATGACAGTCCGGCGGTCTGGCTGGTGCTGAAGGCAGAGCCGCCCTGGGTGATGATGGCGCTGATGCCCGTCAGGCTGGTGCCGCCCATGTTTTTCAGTGTCAGGCCCAGGGTGACGGGGACCTCGTCACTGAGGGCGATCCCAAAATCAAGGGGGGAGCTCCTGTCCGCGTACAGCCTGGTGCCGTTCAGCAGCACATGCAGGCCGCCGGAGGAGACGGGCTCATGTTCGACCCTCATGAAGGCTGCGTTCTGGGCGCCTCCAACATAGGCATAGCCTGCCATGACAACCTTTTGGTCAGGCTGAACGAGCATGACGGAAGGCGCCTGTGAGCTGGAGCCGAAGGAAAGCCGGGCTGCGCCCGTGGCTTGAAAGGATCGGTCAGGCGTGCCGTCTGCCAGGCATCGGGCCAGGATGCAGGTGCTGACGCCGCCCTCGTTGTAGCTGGCGCAGATCAGCAGGCGTCCGTCAGGAAGCCTTGTGAAGTCGTGGGCAAGGCTGCTGATGGGGCCGAAGTCCATGATGGCCGTGCCTCCGGAACCCATCTGTGGATCAGGCTGCCCGTCGGTCTTGAAGCGGGAGACAAAGACCTTGTAGAGCGAGCTGGCGTTGCCGCCGTTGATGCCGCCGAGGACCAGGATGGTTCGGGTGTCCGGGTCGTATTCGACCACGTCGTAGGAGTCGTAGCGGTCGGGGCTGGCGTTGTGGGTGACGACACCGGCTGTGCCAAAGGTGGTGTCCAGCCGGCCTCCGGGGGTCAGCCGGGCCAGGGCGCTGCGATTGTCGTTTCCGACACGAAGGGTGCCGCCCACCAACAGGGTGTTGTCGGGACCAAGGGCATAACATCCCCTGGCGCTGCTGGCCGTCAGGCCGGTGTTCACACTGCCGTTCGAGCCATAGCCTGCATCCACGCCTCCATCGGCCTTGAACTTCATGACGTAGCCTGCCTGGGTGCCCAGGTAGAATCCGCCGTCGGCGGCGGGGAGCAGGGTCGAGCCAAACTGGCCGGCGAGCTGGGTGACGATCTGCCTGCCGCCGTTGCCGAAGGCCGGGTCTGGCGACCCATCTTCAAGGCAGCGGATCACGACCGGGGAGCGCTGGGCTCCCGATTCGCCGGTGAATCCTGCGGCGAGGATCCGGTCATCCTCCAGGATGAGCAGGCTGTTCAGCCAGTCTCCCTTGGTGCCAAAATCCATCTGGACGATGCCCTGGCTGCCAAAGGTGGAGTCCAGCCGACCGGTTGCGTCCAGGCGCATCAGGCAGCCATCGCGGCCAGCGTTGCCACCGGCCTGGATGTAGCCGGCTGCAACCAGCCTGCCGCCGGATTGAAACCCGGCATCGGTGACCGTGCAGCCCTGTCCCCGGGCCACGGTGGTGATGCCAGCGGTGCCGAAGGTCGGATCAAGGCCGCCGGTAGCGGCACTGGCAATGGCAGTCGTGAATGCCAGAAAAAAAGCCGCCGAAGGCGGCAGGCGCGGGATCATCCTTTTTCTTATAGGCAGGCCGGCAAGGAATACAATTCCATGAATCAACTATTGTCTGTGGCGCTGGTGATTCTGGAGGGCGATGACGGGCGCCTGTTGACAGGCGGCCGGGCCTGCCTGGAGGCACCGTTGTTTTTCCCGGGTGAAAAAGACACAAATCCTTGTCTCCAGGGCGCGTATGTCTGAGAGTTCACGCCTTTCTAAAAACGCCTCATGCGCGACTACTTCATCCGCCGCTTCCTGCTCATTCTGCCGACGCTGATCGGAGCGACGATGGTGGTGTTTTTCATCACCCGCATCACGCCTGGCGGCCCCCTGGAGGCCGCGCTGCGTCAGGCGGCCCAGCAGCAGGGGGATCGCGGCATGAAGGACGCCGGCGCGTCCCTGAGTGAGGAGCAGAAGGAGGAGATGGCGGCCTACTATGGTTTCGACCGTGCGTTTTTCCCGGCCTACCTGGCCTGGCTGGGGCTGCTGCCGAAGGAGGGCGACAAGCAGTTCATCAAGTTTGAGAAGGACAAGAAGGAGATGCCTGTGACGCTGCAGGAGCTTCTGCCAAGGAGCCAGTGGAAGCCTGGAAACGCCTACCGGACCACCCAGGCCAGGGTCAGCCGTGACGGCGTGCTTGCCGCGGAGGATGCCGCAGCCTTGAAAAGCTGGCGAACCCGGGTGGAGATGAAAAAGGAGCGCGTGCAGGTTTTTCGCCCGCAGTTCGACGGGCTCCTTCAGGGCAACCTGGGCATGTCCACGCGTTACAACGAGCCCGTCTGGGGGATGATCCGTGAGCGCATGCCGGTTTCGATCTTCTACGGACTGGTGACCTTCGTCATCAGCTACCTGGTGTGCATTCCGCTCGGTATCCTGAAGGCGATCAAGCACCGCACGGTGATCGACAACGCCAGCTCCATCCTGATCTTCGTGGGTTACGCCATTCCGGGGTTCGTGCTGGCCAGCGTGCTGGTCGTCTATCTCGCGGCGAGGCTGGGCTGGTTCCCCACCGGCGGCTTTGTCAGCGAGGATTTTGGCTCGTTGTCGGCTGTCGGCAAGGCCTGGGACATCGTGCATCACGCCGTGCTGCCCCTGGTCTGTTACATGGTCGGCAGCTTCGCCTTCATGACGCTGCTGGTGAAGAACAATCTCATGGACAACCTCGCCGCCGACTATGTCCGCACGGCGGTCGCCAAGGGGGCCGGGTTCAAGCGGGCGGTGCTTGGACATGCACTGCGGAACTCGCTGATCCCCCTGGCCACCACCCTTGGCCATGTGGTCTCCATCTTTGTCGCCGGATCGGTGCTCATTGAGCTGATCTTTGAAATCAACGGCTTCGGCCTGCTCGGCTACTACAGCGTGCTGGACCGCGACTATCCTCTGGTCATGGGCATTCTGGTCATCCAGGTCGTGCTGCTGATGCTGGGAAACATTCTGTCCGATTTCTTTGTGGCGCTGACCGACCCACGCATCCGTTTCGAGTAATCCCACATGTCACCCCGAACCACCGGCGTCCTTCTCCTGGCCTGCGCAGTGTTGTCAGCGCTCCTCCGGACGTTGTCTCTGTCACTGCCGGTCTTCAAGGTGCCGTTCCTCGGCGGGTCCTGGCTGGGCTGGTTCCTGGTTGGGCTGGTTGGGCTTGGCGGGGTTTGGCTGCTCATCCGGGGGCAGGATCAGTGGCATTGGAGCCCGCTGACCTTGAAGCAGTTCCGCCGCTTTCGTGAAATCCGCCGAGGCTATCTCTCCTTCCTGGTGCTGCTCGGCCTCGTCGGGGTCGCCTCCCTGGACGGCCTGATTGTCGGCAAGCGCGCCCTGGTCGTCCGCCATGAGGGACGTTTTTACTTTCCCTTTGCCACCCAGGTGATCCCGGGGACGACCTTCGGATTGAAGGACGAGGCGGAGACGGATTACCGGGCGCTGCAGAAACGGTTCCGGGAATCGGGCTCGTCGAGCTGGGTGCTCATGCCCCTGGTTCCTTATGATGCCAAGCTCGACACGCCGGAAGTCATCGAGGAGGTGCTGGTTCGCGATGGCATCGCCTTCAGGGCCGGCGACTCCAGGCCCTTCGACGGCCGTGCCTATACGCTGTTCAAGGACAAGCCAGGGCAGAAGCGTCAGGAGTGGGTTTTCCGCCATGGCAAAAAGCATGGGGAGATGCTCGGCTGGGACCGGAACAATGAGCAGGTGGAGAAGGCGTCTTATGTGGAGGGCAGGCGCGTTTCGCATGTGGACTTCACGGATGGCAAGGCGGCTGCCCTTGAGGCGGAGGCGGGCGACAGGCTTCACACCGTCGTCTATCCACCTTCGGCACCGTCCTGGTCGCAGCGCCATTTTCTCGGCACCACCTCGATGGGCGGGGATGTGCTGGCGATCCTTTTTGGCGGCTGGCAGCAGGCCATCATCGCCTCCGTGCTCTTCGTCACCTTTGTCTTCGTCGTCGGGGTCGCCGCCGGCGGTCTGCTCGGATACTTCAGCGGGCTGGCCGACCTTGTCGGCATGCGGCTGATGGAGATCTGGTCCGTGCTGCCGTTCCTGTTCATCGTGATGATCGTCAGCTCGATCGTCAGCCCGAACCTTTTCCTGCTGGTCGTCATCATCGCGCTGTTCAGCTGGATGGGGACGACGATCTACATTCGAACGGCGGCCATGAAGGAAAAGGCGCGGGATTATGTCGCGGCGGCCCGTCTTCTGGGGGCGGGCACCGGCCGGATCATCTTCCGTCACATCCTGCCCAACAGCATCGCCATCCTGGTCACTCTGGCGCCTTTTGAGGTCTCGGCCATCATCACCTCGCTGGCGGCGCTGGACTACCTGGGCTTCGGCCTGCCGCCGGAGGAGCCGAGCTGGGGACGGCTGCTTCATGAGGGCACGGAGAACTTCAACTACCCCTGGATTGTCAGCAGCGCCTTCGTGGCGATGACCACGGTTCTGGTGCTTGTCACCTTTGTGGGCGAAGCCGTCCGCGAGGCCTTTGATCCCAAGAAGTTCACCACCTACCGATGAGGCGTTCCACCGTTCCAGCTTCCATCTCATGCTTGTGCCATGGGGGCGTCGCCGCGATTTCTGCAAGGGCGGGCGCCGCCCGGTTCATCCTGGCCGGCCTGATGGCGCTTGCCATGGCGGCCTGCTCAAAGAAGGACGACATGCGCTTCCCGCCCTATGACAACACGGAGGACGTGAAGGCCCACTGGAAGTCGAAGCCGGATTTTTTCCAATGGAAGACGGCCGCCGACCTGCCCGCCGGGCTGGCCTGGCAGAACGGCGAGGGAGTTCCCGAATTTGGTGATCCGCGCGCGAAGAAGGGCGGCACCTTTCATGACTGGCATCCGACCTATCCGCCCACGTTCCGCAAGGTGGGGCCGGACGCGAACAACACCTTCCGTGGCGAGCATCACGACAACATCGAGATCAGCCTGGTCACGCGTCATCCGGACGAGGATGTGTGGATCCCCGGCCTTGCCAGGGAGTGGGCGGTGTCCGAGGACCGGAAGACGGTGTATTTCCGTCTTCAGGACCGGCTGACCTACTCCGACGGCGTGCCGGTCGAGGTCGAGGACTTCTTCATGACCTTCTATGTCATGACCAGCCCCCACCTGAAGGATCCCTGGTACAATGACTGGTACACCAAGGAATACACGGCCATCGTCAAATATGATGAACGCACCTTCTCCGTCAGCATTCCGCAGCCCAAGCCGGACCCGGTCTGGTATGCGATGCTGCCGCCCAGCCCGAGGCATTTTTACCGTGAGTTCGGTCCCGACTATCCCGCCCGGTACCAATGGCGCATCTGCCCGGTGACAGGCGCCTATGTGATTGATCCGGGGCTTCTCAAGCGCGGACGGTCCATCACCCTCAGGCGCGTCAAGGACTGGTGGGCGCGTGACATGAAGCACTTCCGCTACGTCTACAACTGTGACTTCATCGAGTTCAAGATCATCGCCAGCCAGGACAAGGCCTTTGAGATGTTCCGTCAGGGGCAGTTTGACTACTTCCTGGCCGGCCTGCCCCGCTATTGGTATGACAAGGCCGAGATCCCGGAGATCTACAGGGGCTACGTCGAGCGGCACATGTTCTACAATGAATACCCGCAGGTCACCTGGGGCATCCGGATCAATGAAAGCAAGCCCCTGCTCGACAATCTCGACATCCGCGTGGGCATCCACCATGCCATGAACTTTGAAAAGGTCATCGAGGTGGACTTCCGCGGTGACAAGACGCGCATGCAGAGCACGTTCGCCGGATTCGGCAAGTTCACCAATCCCGAGCTGCGGGCGCGGCCCTTTGATCCGGTGAAGGCACGCGAACACTTTGCCAGGGCCGGCTTCACCAAGGCGGGACCGGACGGCATCCTGATGAACGCCGAGGGCAGGCGGCTGTCGTTCACCCTGACCACCTTCAATTCCGGGACGATCACACCGATCATGCTGCGCCTGAAGGAGGAGGCCAGGAAGGCGGGGCTGGAGATCAATGTTGAAGGCCTGGATCCCACCCAGATGTATAAAAAGCTCGACCAGAAAAACCATGAGCTCGGCTTTGCGGGATTCGGCGCCCAGCCGCCTTACCCGCGCTTCTGGGATGACTATCACAGCGACAATGCCTTCAAGGCCGGCAAGGATGGCAAGCGGGAGGTGGTGACCGACACCAACAACATCACCCAGACCGCCGACCCCGTCCTGGATCCGATCATTGACCAGCACCGCCAGGCCAGGACTGAGGAGGAGGTGAAGGAGCTGTCCTGGAAGCTCGCCAAGCTGATTGAGGAGCGCGCCTGCACCATCCCGGCCTGGGAGTCGCCCTTCTACCGCTACCTGAGCTGGCGCTGGCTGCGCTGGCCCGCCAAGGGCAACGCCCGCAAGAGCCGGGAACCGCTGGACGCGCACATGTACTGGATTGACGAGGACATGAAGCGAGAAACCCGGGAGGCCATGCGCGAGGGACGGGACTTTGGTGAAACCCTGCGGGTCTTTGATGCCTACAAAGCGAAATGAGCAGCCCTTCATCCCATCCTTTCATCCTGGAGGTCCGCGACCTCGTCACCGCCTTCGACACGGACGCCGGACGCATGACCGCCGTGGACGGCGTGAGCCTGGAGGTGCCGCGCGGAAAGACCCTGGGCATCGTCGGCGAGTCCGGCTGCGGCAAGAGCGTCACCGCCTTTTCCATCACCCGCCTGCTGCCCCAGCCTCATGGCCGGATCCTGGACGGCCGCATCCTCTTTGAAGGGCGTGACCTCGTCACGCTGCCGCTGGATGAGATGCAGCAGATTCGCGGCAGCGAGATCAGCATGATCTTCCAGGAGCCGATGACCGCGCTGAATCCGGTGCAGACGGTGGGGCGTCAGCTGGCCGAGGCCATCCTGCTGCATGAGAACTGTCCGAGGGCCGAGGTGCTGGCGCGCAGCATCGACATGATGAAGAAGGTGCGCATCCCGGCCCCTGAACAGCGGCTGAATGAATACCCGCACCAGCTCAGCGGCGGCATGAGGCAGCGCGTGATGATCGCCATGGCGCTGATCAACAGGCCGAAGCTGCTCATCGCCGACGAGCCGACCACGGCCCTCGACGTGACCGTGCAGGCGCAGATCCTGGAGCTGATCGCGGACCTGCAGAAGGAGATGGGCATGAGCGTCATCCTGATCACCCACGACCTGGGCGTCATCGCCGAGGTCTGTGATGAAGTTGCCGTGATGTACGCCGGACGCATCGTTGAGAGGGCGGGGGTGTTTGAGCTCTTTGAGCGTCCGCGTCACGCCTACACCCGGGGACTGCTCGACAGCATCCCGCGTCTGGACAGCACGCCCAAGACAAGGCTGAAGGCCATTCCTGGCAACGTGCCCGGCATCGCCGACTTCCGCCCGGGCTGCCGCTTCGCCGCCCGCAGCGGCCGTGAACATTCTGAAAATCATCTCAGCACCCGCGCCCCGTTTGTCGAAATCACGCCCGGGCACTGGGTGGAAAACTGTCCTGTCTGCGTCGCATGAGCCTTTTGAACGTCCAGAACCTCCAGCAGCATTTCCCCGTCCGGGGCGGCGTGCTGCGCCGTGCCCTCGGAGCCTGCAAGGCTGTTGACGGCGTCAGCTTCTCCCTGGCCGAGGGCGAGACGCTCGGCCTCGTCGGCGAGTCGGGCTGCGGCAAGACCACGCTTGGCAAGGCCATCGTGCGCCTGCTGAAACCGACGGGCGGGCGGATCGACTTCATGGGGCATGACATCACCCATGCCGGCATGGGTGAAATGCGGCCGCTGCGCCGCCACATGCAGATGATCTTCCAGGATCCTGCGGAGTCGCTCAACCCTCGTCACACCGTCCGCGACATCCTGGAGGAGCCGTTCATCATTCAGAAGATGGGGGGCAAGGAGGAGCGACGGGCCTGGGTGCTCGACCTGCTCGACAAGGTCGGCCTGCCCTCCGGCGCCGCGGACCGTTTCCCCTTCGAATTCAGCGGCGGCCAGCGCCAGCGCATCGGCATCGCCCGGGCGATCGCGCTCAAGCCGAAGCTCATCGTCTGTGACGAGCCGGTGTCGGCGCTCGACGTCTCCGTGCAGAGCCAGGTGCTGAACCTGCTCCTCGACCTTCAGCGTGAAATGGGCCTGAGCTACCTGTTCATCGCCCACGGCCTTGGCGTGGTGAAGCACATGAGCGACCGCGTGGCGGTGATGTACCTCGGCAAGATCGTCGAGATGGCCCCGGCGGAGGAGCTTTACCGGAACCCGCGCCATGCCTACACCAGGGCTCTGCTGGACGCGATCCCCGTGCCGGACCCGAAGGGGCGCCGCGAACGAAAATTGCTGCAAGGGGACGTGCCTTCGCCGATCAATCCGCCGCCCGGCTGCGCCTTCGGCCACCGCATGAGGCACCCGAACTGGGAGCAGAGCATTCATGCGGATTTAAGCCTGAAGGAGGTGGCTCCGGGCCACTGGGTGCAGCCCTGTCCGTGCTGCACTTGAGCATGAAAAAGGGCAGGCTTTGCAGGCCTGCCCTGATTCTTGAAACCTGTCCCAAAGGCTCAGGCAAAGAGCTTGGTCACCGGCTTCGCCTTCACCAGCTCGCGCGGCTGGTTGAGGTGGTTGTAAACGATGGTCTCGGGGTCGATGCCGACGCTGTGGTAGATCGTGGCGAGCAGCTCCATCGGATGCACGGGATCCTCGGCCGGGGCGGAGCCGGTCTTGTCGGACTTGCCGTGGATGTAGCCGCGCTTGATGCCGGCGCCGCCGATGACGGCGGTGTAGCAGTAGGGCCAGTGGTCACGGCCGTCCGCGCTGTTGCCGTTGCCGGAGGTGGACACGCCCTTCTCGGGGCTGCGGCCGAACTCGCCGAGGGCGACGACGAGGGTTTCATCCAGGAGGCCGGAGGCGTCCAGGTCTTCAAAGAGGGCGCTGAGCCCCTGGTCGAGCATGGGGCCGCTCTGGTTCTTCATGCGCTGGGTGAGACCGACATGGTGGTCCCAGCTGTGGTTGTCGGAGTTGGCGACCTTGGGCCAGATGAGCTCGACGACCCGGGTGCCGGCCTCGAGCAGGCGGCGGGCGAGCAGGCAGCTCTGGCCGAAGGTGTTGCGGCCGTAGCGGTCACGCAGCTTGTTAGGCTCGCGGTCGAGCGCGAAGGCGTCGCGGGCGCGGCCGCTGGCGATGAGGTTGAGGGCCTGGTTGTAGTAGCTGTCGAGGCTCATGTCCTTCACGGCGGCCTCGATGGTTGGCATCTGGTCGTTGATGGCGTCGCGCAGCCTGGCGCGGCGCTGAAGGCGGACGCTGAACAGGTCGGGGCGGAGCTGGAGGTCCTCGATCTTGATGCGGTCCATCTTGCCCATGTCCAGGTCGTCGCCGTCCGGATAGAGGGTGTAGGGGTCGTAGGCCTTGCCAAGGAAGCCGGCGGTGCCGCCCTTGCCGACGACGTTGGACTCCTGCAGCGGGCGCGGCAGCATGACGAATGGCAGCATGGGCTCCTCCATCGGCTTCAGGCGGATGATGTTGCTGCCGAAGTTCGGGAAGTCCTTGGCGTTGGGAGGCTCGAGCTGGCCGGACGGGCTGACCTTGTCGGTCGTGTAGCCGGTCATGATCTGGTAGATGGCGGCGGTGTGGTTGAACAACCCGTTGGGCGTGTAGCTCATCGAGTTGATCATGGTGAACTTGTCGTTCACCTTCGCCAGCTGGGGCAGGATCTCGGTGAAATGATGGCCAGGCACCTTGGTGGGGATGGTCTTGAATGCGGAGCGCACCTTGTCCGGCACGTTTTCCTTGGGATCCCAGAGGTCGAGATGGCTGGGGCCGCCCTGGAGGTAGATCATCAGGACGTGCTTGGCCTTGCCCCAGCCCGCACGGCCGGCGGAGGCGGAGTTGGCGGAGGCGGCCTGGGCGCGGAAAAGCCCGTTGAGGGTGAGGCCCATCATGGAGGCCCCGCCGACGCGCAGGATGTCGCGCCGGGTCATGCCGAGGTCTTTGTCGCAGAGATCTTTGCCGAGGGCGCCAGGGATGCGGAACATGGGAGGATGGGGTGAAGGGTTTCAGGAAATCCGTTTTGAACTCAAAACGCAATCCCGGAATAAACTCCCGCCATTTACGCCCAGCCGGGCATGTTCTTGCCTAACCAGAGGCTTTGTCAGGAAAATCCATACCCCGGCGCAGGAAAGGGGTGGTCAGGGAAGGGGGCGGGACGCTAGAAATGGCCCGTTGGCCGCGTTTGAACTTTCCCTCCGGTCCTGACGGGAGTAGAGGGATGACACCGACCCCCCATGCTGGAGAAGAAGATCAGGCTCGAACACTCGCACCGCATTTTATTTACCCGCGAGGTGTTTGCCCCTGCGAACATGACGATTCGCGACCTGTTGATGCTGGACCGCCCGACCAAGGTGCCCAGGGTGCTGGTTTTCGCCGACGAGCATGTCGTGGCCGCCAACCCGGGTCTTGCGGATGCTGTCCGGGGTTATGCCAGGGCTCATGCGGAGGTCATCGACCTGGCGGGTGATCTGGTGGT
Organism: Prosthecobacter sp.; assembly: GCA_044341745.1. GTDB lineage: Bacteria > Verrucomicrobiota > Verrucomicrobiia > Verrucomicrobiales > Verrucomicrobiaceae > Prosthecobacter. The sequence goes on from JBIIRD010000056.1 coordinate 26,299, forward strand.
GCTGCCGGGCGGTGAGCCCAGCAAAAACGACTTCGGCCTGGTGCAGAGATGCTGGGAGGCGATCAACGACGCCATGCTGGACCGCCACAGCTATGTGTTTGTCATCGGCGGTGGAGCGGTTCTTGACCTAGTCTGCTTTGCGGCTGCCACCGCGCATCGCGGCATCCGCCATGTGCGGTTCCCGACCACGACCCTCAGCCAGGGCGACGGCGGCGTGGGCGTGAAGAACGGGGTGAACTACTTCGGCAAGAAGAACTGGGTCGGCAGCTTTGCCGTGCCCTATGCCGTCGTGAATGATTTCGCCTTCCTGGAAAGCCTGCCGGAACGCGGACGCCGCAACGGCATCATCGAGGCGATCAAGGTTTCCCTCATCCGTGACCGTGCCTTTTTTGAGGAGATCGAGTCCATGGCGGACCACCTGGCCCGCCTGGAGCAGTCCGCCCTGGAGAGGGTGGTGCAGCGCAGCGCTGAACTTCACGTCGAGCACATTGCCACGGGCGGCGATCCTTTTGAACTGGGCAGCGCCAGGCCGCTGGACTTCGGCCACTGGGCCGCGCACAAGCTGGAGCAGATCACTCATTTCGAGGTGACGCATGGCGAGGCCGTGGCCATCGGCATGGCGGTGGACCTGGTTTATTCCGTCCGCAAAGGCCTCCTCGACGAGGCCACGGCGCGGCGGGTCATCGCCCTGATCCGGCGCATCGGATTCGACATCTTCCATCCGGGGCTGCTGGCCGAGGGCCGCAGCGGTGAGCCGGTCATTCTGGAAGGCCTGGAGGAGTTCCGTGAACATCTGGGCGGCGAGCTCACTGTGACCCTGGTTCCGCGCATCGGCCAGAAGCTTGAAGTTCACGAAATGGACCGCCACCTGATCCTGGAGGCCATGGATGAATTGCGGGCGCAGGCTTTGGTCGGGGTTTGACCGCGTGCCGAAGCGGGTTTCAGGAACCCATTTGGGAAGCGAACGCCGGTTCCAGCCTCAGCCGACCAGAAGCATCAGTGTCGCAAGCAGGTAAAGCACGCTGACGGCCACGCAGAATCGACGCAGCCGGGGTGACCTGCCCAGATGGGAAGCGTCACGGCCCGGGCTTTTCAGCCACAGGGCAAAACCGAGCCAAACGAACAGAAAACCGATCATGACATACGTCAAGGCAGCCACGGCTCTGTAGGCATCCGGGGAGGGCGGCAGGGTCATGGCGGACAATGCCACGGAGGCCAGCAGGCTGGTCAGCGCATTCAACAGGGCGAGAACGTGAAGCATTTTCATCCGGGCAGGGTGGCACAGGCCTCTGCAAGGGAAAGGCATGAGATGGTGATCCGGGCCTCACTGATCAAGAGGCCGCAGTTCCGGGGATTGATGCACCCGACTCATGTCCTGGATCGTTGTGCCTAACAAATGAAGCCTGGATCCCTTGCCGTCATCCTTCCCGCCGCGTTTCTGTGTCTCGCAGTCCTTGCCGCCTGCGCCTTCACCCGGGCCGGCTATGAAAGCGCTCCTTTCAAAACCGTTCTCAAGGAGGGAGCCTTTGAGCTGCGTGAGTATCCCGACCTGCCGGTCGTCTCCACGGAGATGAACGGTGATGATGCCAGCTTCATGAGGCTCTTTGGCTACATCAGCGGCGGCAACCGTGAAAAACAGAAGGTTGCCATGACGACGCCGGTGATCATGAAGGAAGGGCGCATGGCGTTCGTGCTTCCCTCCAAGGCCGCAGCACGCGCTCCCTCGCCAGCCTCCGACAAGGTGAAGCTGGAGAGGCTTCAGGCCGCGACCGTGGCGGTGCTGCGCTTCAGCGGCAGGCGTTCCGCAAAGTCGGAGCAGGAGGCGCTCGGCAGGCTGAGATCCATGTTGAAAGACCGCAGCATTCAGGAGGCGGGCGCTCCTTTCATGGCCTACTATGACCCGCCTTGGATGCCGGGTTCCCTGAGGCGCAACGAGGCGCTGGTGCCTGTCGTGAAGAGCTCCGCAGGTCTGTCAGCCAAGGATGCCGCGATGGATTCCAAGGCTCCTGCCAAACAGCAGTGAGCTCCTCATGCCCGGGAATCATGGACGGCACTCTTCGCTTTCACGCCAGCACACGGGTTCCTGCGAGCGCCGGGGACCTGTTCGAATTTCATGCCGACCCGCACAACCTGCCCAAGGTGATGCCCCCCACTTTGAAGCTGGTCTCCCTGAAGACGGACGGGCCGGCTGAGGAGGGGCGGCTGATTGAACTGCATTGCCGCGAGGGGTGGCTGCTGCCCCTTCATCTGACCTGCCGTTGGAAGGTCGTGCAAAGGCCGCGGGTGCTGGTCGATGAAATGGTCAAGGGGCCGTTTGCGGTCTTTGTGCATGAACACCGCTTTGAAGAAGACGGTCAGGACGCCTGCATTCTGCATGACACGGTGACCTTTCTTTTGGGACGCTCCTGGTGGCTTCGGCTGATTTCAGCGACCCTTGTGATGCCCTACCTGTCCCTGCTGTTTCAATATCGTCATCACCGAACCCGCCAATGGGCGGCCCAAAAGCAGGCTGCCGCATGAAGCCTGGGTGGATGAACGAGGCACCGCAGGCAGCGCTCGCCCTGTTCTTGCGGGGGGAGGTTTCAGGCCTTTTCCACCCTGACCGCCGAATGCTTGTAGCTGGGCTGGCGGCTGTGCGGGTCAAAGGAGGCATGCGTGAGCTGGTTCACGCGGCTGTCATGCATCGGCAGGTAGGCCTCGCCGGGCTTCACGCACTGGGTCAGCCTGGCCCTGGCCGTCAGCCCTGCCCGTCTTGAAACGACGTTCACCAGGTCGCCATCCTGCACGCCGAGGGCGGCTGCGTCCTGCTCGTTCAGATCCAGTACCAGTTCGCCGGGCGCCATTTTGGAGAGGATCGCCGACTTGCCCGTGCGGGTCTCCGTGTGCCACTGGGCGCTTGTGCCTCGTCCCGTCATCAGGATGAGCGGAAATTCCGGGCTTTTGGGTTCGGGCACCGGCGCGGGTTCCTCAAAGCAGAACCTGGCGCGTGCATCGGGCGTGAAGAACCTGCCGTCCTCAAACAGCCGCCGTTCACGGAAGCCGGGCGCGCCTTTCAGGCCGTCGGCCTGGTCGCGGTTGAGCGGCCATTGGACGCCGCCGCTTCTGCGAATCATGGCATAACCATCGATGCCGGTGATGTCACAGGGCTGGTCTTCCGTGCAGCGCTGGAGGGTTCGGAAGACGGACTCGGGCGTCTGCCAGCCTCTGAACAGGTCGCCGCAGCCCCAGTAGTGGGCGATGAGCCGGAAGATGTGAAAATCGGACAGCGCCTGACCGGGCGCCCGGAGGACCCTGGGCGAATGGCCGATCCTGCGCTCCGAGTTGATGAAGCAGCCCTCCTTCTCGCCCCAGCCTGCGGCCGGAAGCACGAGGTGGGCGCGCCGGGCGGTCTCCGTGCTGCAGTACATGTCCTGGACAACGATGAGGTCCAGCTTGTCGAGGATGCGGTTGAACTGGTTCTGGTCGATCCACGAATGGCTCGGGTTGGTGGCGACGAACCACAGGGCCTTCACCGTGCCGTCATCCGCCGCCTTCAGGATCTGGTCGTAGGCTCGGCTCGGCCTGTCCGGGATGCGTTCCACGGGGATGCCTGCGGCCCGGGCGACCTTTTCCCGGTGGCGTGGATTTCGGAAGTCGTGGCCGCCGAGCAGGTTGGTGGTGTTGGAGAAGAGGCGTGAGCCCATCGCGTTGCACTGGCCGGTGATGGAGTTCGCCCCGGTTCCCGGCCTGCCGATGTTGCCGGTCATGAGGGCCAGGTTGATGATTGCCTGGGCGGTGCGCGTGGCCTGGTGGCCCTGGTTGACGCCCATCGTCCACCAGAAGGAGACGCGCGGTCTCTGCCGTCCGTTCCCGCATGAGATGGCCTGCGCAAAGCCGTGGAGCTGCTCCGATGACAGCCCGGTCTCCGCGCAGACACGGTCCGGCGTGAAGTCGGCAACAAACTTTGCAAATGCCTCAAAGCCCTGCGTGCTGGCCTCGATGAAACCTGCGTCCGTGCGGCTTTCACGGATGATCAGATGGGCGAGCCCGTAGAGGAGCGTCAGGTCGCTCTTCGGCCGGATGGCGTGATGCCGGGTCGCCGCCATGGCGGTCTCCGTCGTGCGCGGATCCACGACAATGATCTCGGGCCTGCGCGGATTGCGCAGCACGCGCTGCCACATGATGGGGTGCGCGATGCAGGGATTCGCGCCGATGAAGACCAGGACGTCGCTTTCTTCAAAGTCGGCATAGGTGAAGGGCGGCGCGTCAAAGCCAAAGCTCTCCTTGTAGGCGGCGACGGCGGTGGCCATGCACTGGCGCGTGTTGCCGTCGCCATGGATCATGCCCATGCCGAACTTGGCCAGGGCGCCCAGAAAGGCCATCTCCTCAAGCATGATCTGACCCGTGCTCAGAAAGGCCGCCGACTCCGGGCCATGCCGTTCCAGGATCGATTTCATCTGGTCGCAGAAGAAGCGCAGCGCCGTGTCCCAGTCCACTTCACGGCCATGCAGCAGCGGCATCCTGGCCCGGTCGGCGGCATCCAGCACGCCGAGGGCCTCCCAGCCCTTCGGGCAGGCGGTGCCCAGGTTGACGGGATAATCGGGGTCGGGCGTGAGATTGACCGCCTCGCCATCCTTGAGATGGATCTTCAGTCCGCAGCCGGTGGAGCAGAATCCGCACACCGCCTGGGTTGTCGCATCCGGCAGCAGCCTTGCAGGCACCTGGCCAAGCCCGAACTTCGCGGGCTCCCGGACCAGGTCGGCGGTGAGCGGGCCGGTCCATTCTCGGAAGGTCATGGCGGGCGGAGTTATCATGACAGGGAAGCGCGTCGGACTTGTGACCCTGGGGCCATTGTCATGCAAGGGCTGAGGAGGAATGCCCAATGAGCAGGGACCAATGACCAAGGAAGGTCCCAAGGGCCGAATGAGCCAATGTGGGCACCGAGAGGTGTTGTGCTGCGCTTTGTGCCTTGGGCGATGGTGGTTGGGAATTCCCTGGTCGTTGGCAGGCTTGGGATTTGGTCCTTCTCAGGGCGGAAGTGGAATGCCCAATGAGCAGGGACCAATGACCAAGGAAGGTCCCAAGGGCCGAATGAGCCAATGTGGGCGCCGAGCGGAGTTGTGCTGCGCCTTGTGCCTTGGGCGATGGTGGTTGGGAATTCCCTGGTCATTGGCAGGGTTGGTCCTTGGTCATTCTCAGGGCGGAAGTGGAATGCCCAATGAGCAGGGACCAATGACCAAGGAAGGACCAAAGTGACGAATGAGCCAAGGCGGGAGTCGTGCGGTGTTGTGCTGCGCTTTGTGCCTTGGGCGATGGAGGTTGGAAATTCCCTGGTCATTGGCATGCCTGGGCCTTGGTCATTGTCAGGGCAGAAGTGGAATGCCCAATGAGCAGGGGGCAATGACCAGGGAAGGTCCCAAGGGCCGAATGAGCCAATGCGGGCATCATGCGGTGTTGTGCTGTGTCTTTTGCCTTGGTCTGTGGTGATTGGAACTTCCTTGGTCATTGGCATGCCTGAGCCTTGGTCATTGTCAGGGCGGAAGTGGAATGCCCAATGAGCAGGGACCAATGACCAAGGAAGGTCCCAAGGGCCGAATGAGCCAATGCTGGCGTCGTGCAGCCTTGAATGGCGTTTTGAGCTTTGGTCGATGGAGGTTGGAAATTCCCTGGTCATTGGCATTTGATCCTTGGTCATTCCTTAGTTTCCGGGCATCTTCGGTCCGGCTGCGGCGGTGAAGAAAAACAGGCGCTCAACAAGCTGGCTGGTGAAGGTGAGAATCAGAGACAGGCCGAGCATCCAGGGTTTGGAAGCTTCTGCCGCGAGGACCGCGGGGATGACAAGGCCTGTCATGACAAGCAGCAGGCCGCGCAGTTCCTGGTGGTGGCCCAGATGTTTCTGAAGAATGCGCGCGGACCTGTGCCAGGGACAGGTTTCGTGCTCCAGGGCCGCCCTGTGTCGCGAAATCTCCCAGAGCGAGAGCAGCCAGCGGAAGGTGATGGCGAGCGCGATGGCCCAGGGAAGCGGCGGAGCCTCGATGCAGCTCCAGACCATGGCGCAAAGACAGGCTCCAAGCAGCGCGGTGGTTCCGAAGAACTTGCCGGCGGTCATCGGCATCGACCAGAACGGCCTGTGGGTGTCGGCGTAAACCATCACCGAACAGGCGACGGCGCCAAGCGCGGCGAGTGCGGTGCCGCTGATGGCAGGCCTGAGCATGGCGTGCTCTTCAAACCACCAGGCTGCGGCGATGGCGGTTGCGCCGGCTGGCAGGGCGCCGAAGGCGAGGATCTCGCGCGACAGCCAGGATCTTCTCCAGCCCAGAAAGGCGCGCCAGGCCTTCAAGGGCTGGCCGAGATGCAGGATGCTGAGGGCGATGCCGATGAAGCCGAAGACCAGGGCGGCGGCGCTGGTGAGGGCGGCCTGATCCGGAGTCAGAGGCGCCAGGGCCGCGCCGGTTAGACCACCGGCGCACATCTGGGTGAGCACGAGCATCCAGGCCAGCGGAGGATGTCCGTGATCTCTTTCGAGGCGACCCTCGTCAGCGGCGGTGGCGCTTTCGGGGACGGGCTTGGAGGAAACATAAGTCGTGGTGGGCCGGGTGTAGCTGGAATCATGAGCGCCGGGGATCATGCGTCCGAGATCCGGCACCTCATCTGTCTTCACGACCTTGATCCGGATGGCCTCGTTCGGACAGGCCTGGACGCAGGCCGGCGCCTCGCCTTCCGCAAGGCGCCCCTGGCACATGTCGCACTTGCGTACAATGCCGCGCCGGAGATTGAACTTGGGCACGTCGTAGGGGCATTTCAGGATGCAGTAGGAGCAGCCGATGCACTGGTCGTCGAGATGACGCACGATGCCGGTGACGGCATCCTTGTCGTAAGCCAGCACGGGGCAGCCGTTGGCACACGCCGGGTCAACACAATGATGGCAGGCCGTGGTGACGGTCTGCAGATAGGGCTGCCTGCGTGTGCCGACAAGCAGGCCGATGTCACGCCAGCTTTCCCCCTCGTCAAGGCCGTTGAGCGAGTGGCAGGCGGCGACGCAGGCCTTGCATCCGGTGCAGGCGTCGAGGTTCACCTCAAAGGCGTACTGGCCGCCTGGATCCGGCCTGGAGAGCGGAATGAGGTGCGTGAAGCGTTCGCGGACGGACCTGGAGTCGTACTCGTCGGAAAACAGGGCGACTGGCGTGCGAAGCGTCTGCTGTTCGCGAAGGGCGGCCTCAAGGATGCCGACTCCGGAGCCTGCCCCGGTGGATGTCGAACGCTCCATGTCGCGGACCATGGCTCAAAGGCTGAAGATCTCCTGGAGCTGGCCGACGCTGTGCCGGTTGCAGAAGGTGTGGAAGGTTTCATCCCCTTCACGCCTGCCGAGGTAGCCCCTCAGCATCGCCTCCAGGGTTTCACCCAGGTTTTCAAAGGGAACGCCGCTGAACACCTGGCGGCCGATCTTGCGGTTTTCCCCGAAGCCGCCGCCGACGGTGATGTGATAGCCCTCGCCGCTCTCCGACTTCACCTTGGTGCCGAGCAGGCCGATGTCGCCCATGAAATGCTGGGCGCAGGAATGCGGGCAGCCGGTGAAGTGGATGTTGACGGGCCTGTCGAGCTTCAGCCGCCTGTCGAGGTGCTCCATCATGGCGGTGGCATGGCCCTTGGTGTCACTGGCGGCGTATTTGCAATATTTGTTGCCGGTGCAGGCCACGAACCCGCTCCTGAGGTTGGACTGCTCGCAGGGAAGGCCGATCTTTCTGAGCGACTTGGCCAGCGTGGCGGCATAGGCGGACCTGACGTTCGGGATGATGAGGTTCTGCCAGACCGTGAGACGCACCTCGCCGCTGCCATAGCTCTCGGCGAGGTCGGCAACCCGCTCCATCTGCTTTGCCGTGAGCTGCCCGACTGGCACGCTGGCGCCGACATAGACCAGGCCCTCCTGCTTCTGCGGGTGGATGCCGACATGCGAATGGCCCTGCTGGGAAAATTCGCGCGCCGCCTGGAGAGGAGAGTCCGGGGCAAGTCGGGCGAGCTTGAACTTGAGATGCTTTTCCGCCTCCACGAGCACGCCGTCGAGGCCCTTGTCCTCGACGACATACTTGAACCGGGCCTTCTTGCGGTTGGTGCGGTCGCCAAACTGGATGAAGACGCGCAGCAGGGCGATGATGACTTCGTTGAGCTGCTCGGGCTTCACGATGACGCCCCAGTCGTTGGCGAAGGTCTGATGGCCCGTGACGCCGCCAAGGGCGATGCGGAAGTGAACACCGGGCTCGATGCCCTCGCTGTTTTCAACAATCCTCACCGCGCTGGCGCCGATGTCGTTGGTGTCCTCGACCGAGGAGATGAGGCCGCCGCCGTCATACGCGATGTTAAACTTTCTGGGCAGGTCGTAGAACTCCTTGGAGCCGATGATGAGCGTGGCGAGCTCGTTGACCAGGGGGCGGACATCGATGAGCTCATGAGGGTCGTAACCCGCGCAGGGGTTCATCGTGATGTTGCGGATGTTGTCCGCGCCGGCACCCTTGGAGTGAAGGCCGCAGCCCTGGATGCGGCGGAGCACCTCGGGGCAGTTCTTCGGCTCGATGAGGCGGATCTGGAAGTTGTTGCGGGTGGTGATCTGGATGTAGCCGGTGGTGAGCTCGTTCGAGATCGCGGCGAGATCGCGAAGCTGATGGCTCTTCACCACGCCACCCGGAATGCGGAGGCGGCACATGTAGCCGTCCTTGACCGGATTCAGCCAGAAGAGTCCGTTCCACTTGTAACGGAAGGCGTTCTCAGGCTCCGGCTTTGCGTTCCAGCGCGCATCCATCACCAGGTTTTCGATGGCGTCGAAGGGATGCAGTTCGCGCTTGATGCGCTCCTCCTTGGCCAGGTCGTCCAGGGAAGGTCCCGCAGGCGCAGCCGGTGTGGGGGCGAGGTCACCAAAGCTGACCCCGCCTGCGGCGATGCCTGCGAAGAAACCTTCCAGGTATCGTTGCTGCTCCGGAGAGAAGCCTTCGGGCACGGCACTGGCGGCAGGAGGTGGGAGGAGAGCGCTCATAAAAGGTTCAATGCCTGGGGGAAGCTGTGGTTTGTGAAGGGCCGGCATTGGGCCCTGGTGGTTGGAAATTCCCTGGTCATTGGCAGGCCTGGGCCTTGGTCATTGTCAGGGCGGAAGTGGAATGCCCAATGAGCAGGGACCAATGACCAAGGAAGGACCCAAGTGACGAATGAGCCAAGGTGGGAGTTGTGCGGTGTTGTGCTGCGCCTTGTGCCTTGGTCGATGGTGGTTGGAAAATCCCTGGTCATTGGCAGGCTTGGTCCTTGGTCATTGTCAGGGCGGAAGTGGAATGCCCAATGAGCAGGGACCAATGACCAAGGAAGGACCCAAGTGACGAATGAGCCAAGGCGGGAGTCGTGCGGTGTTGTGCTGCGCCTTGTGCCTTGGTCGATGGAGGTTGGAAATTCC
>JBIIRD010000154.1:0-3970 GCA_044341745.1 Prosthecobacter sp.
CCGCACCGCCACCGTCCCCCCTGAATCTTCGGCCCCGACGCAGCGGGGCCCTACCCCGATGGTAGGGCCGACCTGCGTGTCGGCCGAAATGTCATGGGTGGGTGGCGGCGTATTCCCTGCACCATGAACACCGCCACCACCTCGCGCCGTCGTTTCCTTGCCACCTCCCTTGCCTGCGCCGGTGTCCTGCCTGCCTGGGCCGCACCGCTGGGGGCGAACGGGGATGTCCGGGTTGCCGTGATCGGCTTCCGAGGCCGAGGCCGAGGTCATATCAAGGAACTGCTGGCGCAGAAAGGCGTGCGGCTTGTGGCCCTGTGTGATGTGGACCAGGCGGTCATCGACAAGCAGGTGGGCGAGCTGGCGAAGCAGGGCATCAAGCCGAGAACCTACCGCGATTTCCGCGAGTGCTGCGCGGACAAGGAGGTGGACGCGGTGACGATCGCCACGCCCAACCACAGCCATGTGCTCATCGCCCTGACGGCGCTCCAGCACGGCAAGCATGTGTATGTGGAGAAGCCGGTGAGCCATAACCTGATCGAGAGCGCGAAGCTCATGGCAGCGGCGGGCCGGGCGGCGGCGAAGGGGCTCGTCGTCCAGCATGGCATGCAGCGCCGGTCCGACCTGGGCTGGGCGGCCGCGATGCAGTGGGTGAAGGAGGGCCACATCGGCAGGCCGAAGCTTTCCCACGCGCTGGTGCACGGCCTGCGCCCGAGCATCGACAAGGTGGATGGTCCTCAGCAGCCTCCGGCGAGCGTGGATTACAAGCTCTGGTCCGCCCCGCGTCCCGAGCTGCCCATCCTGCGCAAACAGTTCCATTATGACTGGCACTGGCAGTGGCCGTATGGCGGCGGTGACATCGGCAATCAGGGGCCGCATCAGTATGACGTGGCACGCTGGGCCCTGGGCGATCCGGACACGCTGCCCTCTCGCGTCATGAGCTTTGGCAACCGCTGGGGCTATGTCGATGACGGCCAGAGCGCCAACTGCCAGATCGCCTTCCACCCGTATGAGCCCGTGCCGCTGATCATGGACAAGTTCGGCCTGCCGGCGAAGAACCTGGATCCAAAGAGCGGCGAGCCGCCCTACAAGGGCATTCGCACCGGCAACATCATCCATTGTGAAGGCGGTTATGTGGCGGAGTCGAAGGCCTACGACAACGAGGGCAAGGCCATCACCAAGTTCGACAACTTCCAGAACGGCCCGGACCACATGAAGAACTTCATCGAAAGCGTGCGTGCCGGGAAGTACACGAAGGACGTGCTGCACATCCGGCACGGGCATCATGCCGCCTGCCTGTCGCACCTGGCCAATATCTCCTACCGCCTGGGCCGGGCGATGAAGCCCGCCGAGCTTCAGGAGCGTCTGCAGGGTGACAAGACGGGGCAGGAGCTGTTTGCCGAGTTTCTCAAGAACCTCGCCGCCAACGGCATCGACCCGACGGCCCAGCCGATCATCGCCGGACCCTGGCTCGACTACGACCCTGCGGCCAACCGCTTCACCGGCCCCTTTGCCGCCGAGGCCAACAAGCTCTGCAAGGAAGAATACGCCGCCGGGTTCGAGCTGCCGGAGGTGTGAGGGGGGCTGCACGGCAGCATGATGCCGCGGGTTCGGGAACATCAAGGCCGGTGAGTGATTTTTGGATGACCGTCATCATGGTTTCCTGTATCAGCCGACCGGATGACATCGGAAAAATTTGAAGAGCTGGTGCGAAGGCTGGAGGCAGCCGAGCAGAAGAACCCGAAACGCTTTGTGTGGGGCACGGGAATCTTTGCCTGCCTGGGCTTCGCCTACCTCACGGCCGTCCTGCTGCTGTCACTGCTGCTGACCGTGGGAGTCGTGGTGCTGCTGATCGCCCATCCAAATGCCGCGACCATCAAGCTGGCGCTGGTTCTGGGGGTGCTGTTTGGCGGCATGGCGCTGGCGATCCTACGGGCGCTCTGCATCCGAATGCGTGCTCCTGACGGGCTGGAGCTCAGCCGGTCCAGCGCCCCCGGGCTGATGACCTTGATTGATCAGCTCAGGAACCGGATAGGCTCGACACGTTTTCACAAGGTTCTTCTGACGGGGGAGTACAATGCGGCGGTGGTCCAGCATCCCAGGCTGGGAATGTTTGGCTGGCACAAGAACTTTCTCATCGTCGGCCTGCCCTTGATGCAGAGCATGACACCGGCTGAATTTGAAGCCGTGCTGGCCCATGAATTCGCCCACCTGGCCGGCGGGCACGGGCGTTTTGGGAACTGGCTTTACCGGCTTCGTCAGTCCTGGGAACGGCTTTTTGAGCATCTGGCGAGGCAGCAGACGGGAGGCATGAAGATGCTCACCCTGTTCATCGGCTGGTTCTGGCCGCGTTTCAATGCCCGTGCTTTTGTGCTCTCGCGGGCCAATGAATATGCTGCCGACGCCCTGGCGGCCCGTGTGGCGGGCCATTCCAACATTGCTTCGGCGCTCAAGCGGATTTCTGTCTACAGCAGGCACCTGGACGAATCCTTCTGGCACGATGTGTATCTGCGTGCCGCCCGGGAGCCCGAGCCGCCGGCAAACATCTACAGCGAACTGCCGGATCACCTGCGTCGTGGCCCGGATGCAGGGCAGGCTGAGAAATGGATGCGCCAGTCCTACCTGATGAACACGACGACGGCGGACACGCACCCCTGTCTTCGAGAGCGTCTGGATGCGCTTGGCGAACTGCCTGCCGAGGAGCAGCGGGGGAACATGCCGCGGCTTTCGGGTGAAACCGCCGCCGAGCGTTATCTGGGAGCGCAGGAAGAGGCCTTGTCCGCCTCGCTGGGGCGCGAATGGGCCGTCGACGCCCGCGAACGATGGATGGAACGTCATGCAGAGGCGAAAAAGCTAGCCGCAGTGATTGAAGCCCCTTCGACCTCCATGGAGGATGGCAGGGCCGCTGATCAGGTGTCGGAGCTCTGGAAGCGTGCCGAAGCCGTGGCCGGCTTGGAGGGGGCGGCTGCGGCGCAGCCCTTGATCCATGAGATCCTGGCCTTGGATCCTGCGCATGCCGGGGCGCTGTTTGCCCGGGGCGCCCATCGTGTCAGCCAGGACGAGGCCGGGGGGTTGGATGACCTTGAAAAGGCGCTTTCGGTTGACAGCAGCTGGGAGGAGTCCGCCCTGCAGCTGATCGGCGGCTATCATCATCGTCACGGCAACAAGGAGCCGCTAGCGGCTCTTCAGCAGCGCTGGGAGGCTTATGAAGAAAGGATGGCGGAGGCCCATCGCGAGAGGGATGTCCTTCTGCCCACCGATGAATATGAACCTCACACGCTGGGCGAGCCTGTCCTCAGGCAGCTCAGGGAAATTCTGGGGGCGGAAAAGGCCGTGGCGGAGGCCTGGTGCGTCCGCAAGGTCACAAAGCACCTGCAGCATGTGCCGATGCACCTGATCACCCTGCGCATCAAGGTACCATGGTGGAAGTTCCGCAGCGATGGTGCGAACGGCAGGCTCGTGCAGCGTGTGCTGGACAAGCTTCAGATCGAAGGTTCCTGCATTGTCTTCATCCGTGAAAAGGAGCTGAAGCGGCAGGCGGACCGGGTTGCCCAGGTCCAAGGCGCCCGGGTGTATGTGAAGGCGTGAGGCCCATGCCTTCTTCGCAGCTGGCCGACGGCTTCCATCGCCCCGTGTTTCCTAGGTCGGGAGCACCGGGGATCCTGAACCGCCAGCCGCCGGCCGGGGCTGCCTTTGCTGCGATGAAATCTGCCCGCCCCTACAGCAGCCGCCATTCGTGGCCGTTTTCGCGGAGCAGGTCGTCGGCCTCCTTCGGACCCCAGCTGCCGGCGGGGTATTCGCACATGGGCGGCGGGGTGGCGGCCTTGTGCCAGGCGTGCTCAATCTCGTCGATGAACTTCCAGGCGGTCTCCACCTCGTCGCGCCTGGCGAAGAGGGTGGCGTCGCCCGCCATGGCGTCGAGCAGGAGGCGCTCGTAGGCCTCGGGGCTGGCCTTGCCGAAGCTGGAGGAGTA